>JBJMGK010000080.1:0-203835 GCA_045807925.1 Bryobacteraceae bacterium
CATCCCTGCGTTGCTCTATCCCTGCTGAAGTCGAGATCAGTGTAGCGGATTCGATCATCTTAAACTCAAGCAGAACAAATTTGCGTTTAGAACGAGCTATACGCGATCGTCAGGCGTCGGGGATGCATTTCGGTATGCCGGAAAACCGCCTGAATCGTCTTCAAGGCCAAGCTTTGGCCCATTCGCGTCGCAGGTCAACCGACGCTAAAATGGACAACTAACACTTCGGTAACATTCCTTATTGAGGCAACACGTTACCCGGACGACTCTCTTGTGGGGATAGGCGATCCAGACTTGCTCCGCTCCGTGCTCGAGATATAAAGGGGCCTTTCTCAGAAGTTTCTGGTTTTGGTTCGGAGAGGCGACCTCGACCACCAGTGCTGGAGACTCGCGCAGGAAGTTATCCCAACCCGTCGCCTCCCGACGCTCAGGAGATACGACCGCAACGTCGGTGTTGGGCAACGATGAATCCGTAACCCGGCACGCGACCTCCCCGAGAACGATAAAGCCCTGGTCTTCAAGAGGCTGCAGCGATCTTCCAATTCGCCTCACAATTTCAGCGTGTCTGGGCTTTTCATCCGGCGACACGTAGATTTCACCCTCGATCAGCTCTTCATGGTTTCCATCCCCGCGCTGCGGACGCGCGAGGAATTCTTCTAGCGACATCGGCGAAGACTGGGCTGCCGAGCTCATACGAGTTACTATCGACCCTAACGGTCGTGCTATCCTAGCGAAAGTAGTCGCGCTGTCCTCGGTTGCTGAGGCTTTGCGGTTCTTAGGACGAACCCTCGTCCACACCCATTCTGTTGAGCCAGGAAGGCTATGCCTAAGTTAAAAACCCATAAGGGAGCTGCGAAGCGTTTCAAGAAAACGGGCACGGGTAAGGTCACCCGCCGTCACGCCAATGCCCGCCACATCTTAACGTCGAAAACGCGTTCTCGGAAGCGCAAACTCGGCCAAGGGGTCGTCGCCGACGAGGCGGATCAGGCCAAATTGAAGGAAATGCTTCCCTACTAACGAAGCGGCCAGAAAAATTCAAGAGTGGGAGCAGCGCGCTGCACGTGCCTGACTCCTCTCCGGGAAGTAATTCTTCCCAATACTGAAAAGGAGAAAACGTGCCAAGAGTAAAAAGAGGTACCAACCGGCGAGATTATCGCCGTAAGACCCTCCGCCGTGCGAAGGGTTTCTTTCTTACGAAGTCGAAGCTGAACCGGGCAGCACAAGAGGCTGTTGAGAAGGCGCTCCGCTACGGATACGTTGGCCGCCGGCTCAAGAAGCGAAATTTCCGCTCTCTTTGGATTGTTCGCATCAATGCCGGTTGCCGCGAAGTAGGAATCAGCTACAGCAAGTTCATCAACGGCCTGAAGCGTGCCGGAATTGAGCTGAACCGTAAGGTTCTGGCAGACATTGCCGTAAACGATGCGGCAGGTTTTGCGGCGTTAGCCACCCGGGCAAAAGAAGCTCATCAAGCCCAAGTCCAATAAGCCATAATAGCCATCATGGCGGCTAACACGACTGAAGACGTCAGCGAAGGCGTCGATACACTTGCAAATCTGGAAGAACGCATCAATCGCGCGGTCCAGATTATCAGTCAGTTACGTGCGGACAACGATCAGCTTCAAACTAAGCTGAAGAAAGCCAGCGAAGACATCACCACGCTGCAGGGTGAGCGAGATGAGGCACACTCCTTTTCGGAGGAGTTTCAGCGCGAAAACACTGCTCTCGAGGCCAAGATCGTCAATCTGACAGAAGAACTCGAGACTCTTCGCGGCGAACGAAAACAGGTGAAGCATCGGATTGAGAAGCTTCTCGGTCAGCTCGACCTCCTCAGCGCCAGCTGACATTGAACCGCATGGATACGCCGGGCACAGCCAAGCAGATCGTCCGGGTTAACATCTTCAACCAGACCTACGCCATTTCGGCCTCCGCCAACGTGCAGGAGGTGGAAGATCTGGCTCGCGAGATCGACGAGCTGATGGCAGCCATCGCCAGGCGGGCTGGCAATTTAGACACGACCCGCACAGCCGTGCTTGCGTGTCTGCACCTCGCAGATCGCTTGAAAACCGTGGAACGGGAGTTGAGCGAGCTGAAGCAATCGGTTAGCCATAAGACTCGGGATTTCGTCTCTTTGCTCGATCAGGCCTTTGCCGGTCAGATCGTACCGTAGGCCTTACGCGGAAAGCGCCTCTTTTCGGCGCAAATCGGCGTGGCGTCCCGGCCGCGAAGCCAGGGACGGAAATTCCAGATGGAAGCGGGTTCCGCGATTGGGTTCACTCTCAACTTCAATCACTCCGTTGTGCTCCTGCACAATACCGTAGGTGATCGACAATCCAAGGCCAGTGCCCTTCTTGGCGCCTTTGGTCGTGAAGAAGGGATCATAGATACGCGAGAGATTTTCAGGCGCAATTCCCTGCCCCGAGTCGGCAATTTCGATGTGCGCCAGCGTATCCTCCGTCCAGGAGCGGACTCGCAATGCCCCGCCGCCCTGCATGGCATCCCGCGCGTTGATGAACAGGTTCAAGAAAACCTGCTGCAATTTGCCGGGATTTCCCCAAATCGGGAGCAGGTTATCGGCGAGCGTCAATTCCGTAACCACGCCGGCCTTTTCAAACTGATGTTCGACGAGGTTTGCCGTTTCGCGAACGACGCGATTCAGGTCGAGTTCGATAAACTCCGTCGGCGAAGTTCGGGAGAAATTGAGAAGAGAATTGACAATTTCGCTCGCCCGGAAGGTCTGCTTTGCAATCTTCTCCAGCAGCTTCGACTTCTGCTCATCGCCCGAGACCTGCTTCGTCAGCATCTGCGCGTACGTAGAGATGACGGCCAGCGGCGTATTCACTTCGTGGGCAACGCCCGCGGCAAGAAGCCCGATGGAACTGAGCTTGTCCGCTTGCACGAGTCTGCGTTCGAGATCGTCGCGATCGGTGATGTCATCGAAGATGATGAGGCGGCCAATCTCCTGGAAATCCTTCGCAACCAGAGGGGCGATAGCCAGATTAACGATGGACTCCCGCGCTAGTTTCGGCTTGGAGGTCATCTCCAGTCCATCAGACCGGATGCTCTGCACCGAAGCATCGGCTTCCCTGTCTCCGTCACGCGGCTGGAGAACAAATTTATAGATGTTGTGGATACCGGGGCGCCCTCGCAGTTCATCGAATTTACCGATCAAGTCAGCTGCAAACAGATCCGACAATCGCCGACCGATCGCCTTGCGGCGCGAAATGCCTGTTAGCTTCTCGATTTGACCGTTCCAGCTTTCTACCCGATCCTCGAGATCAATGGCAAGCACCCCAACATTGATCGATTCGACAATGTTTTCGCTGAATTCCTTCAGGCGTTCATACTCATCTGCCTTTTGTTGAAGGGATGTGTACAATGTCGAGTTCTCGATAGCGATGGCGACGTAATTCGAAAGCGTAATTAACAGATCAATATCGTCGCTCGACAGGAAGTCTCCTTCCGTCGTCCGGCTGACCGCAAAAAAGGCGATCGTCTTCCCGCGGGTTCGGCAACTCACGTAGTAAGTGAAATCGAGTTCGCCGATCGTGTCCCGGACGGTCTGAGGCCAGCGTTCGGATACGATGTCGCGGAGATGCTTCGGACGTTCGAAGAACAGGTAGGGCTTGCCTTCTGTCTCGCGTAGAAAGGACAAGTCGAGATCCTGACCGAGTGCCCTGGACTTTTGAGGCATCGCGCTGAGCGAATGAACACGGTACTGCCCCGAAGTCTCGTCAAGAAGAAAGAACCCGATCCTCTGAATCGAGAGGGTACGTTTGATTCGATCCGAGACCTTGGCCAGCATCGCTTCCTGGTCCGTTTCGGAGCTGAGTTCACGAGCGAACTCAATCATCGTGAGGCGAGCGTCGTAGCGATCGCGGTAGAACACCCAGCGGTCAAGCTGCTCCTGGATCCAGCGCCTGATTGGCTGAAACACGAACGTCGCGAACGAGATTAGGACGACAAAGGCCGGCGGAGGGATGCTCGGAGTACTAAATACGAGGAAGATCAAGGCGTAAAAAGTGCCAATCACCGCTAGCGTCGCGAGGGTGTATACATACCCTTGCTGGAAGATGATGTCCACGTCCATCAGGCGGTACCGAGTGATGGCGTACGCCCAGGTCAGCGGAATAAGACCCATGGACAGAACACTCAGGTTCATGACATGGGACGGAACAGCTCCGAATGCATACGGGATCGCGTACAGCAAGGCAAATGGTAAGAGCCCGACGAAAGCACCGTTCCGGAGGTACTTCAGCTGCCGGCGCATGACGGGGTCCTGCGAATGCGTGTAGTCATACGCGAGGACCGCCGCGCCCGCAAAGTACAGCAATATCGAGAAGCCAAGGCTGAGCCGGTCGAGGAACCAACGCACCTCGAGCAGCGTTGCCGAGAACTTCAAAATCCCTTCCGCCACCCCTACGAAGAAGAGGAAAATCAGGGCGGACGGCACGTATAGCAGCACCTCTGCCCGTCGCGAGCTGAGAAACTTCGGCCGGACGTGGAAGGTCAGGCAGAAATGGAGGAATATCGCCGGAGCGAACAGATTCGCGAAGAGGTTGCCCCAGTACATCGCCTCGTCAAACGTGTTCAGTTTTCCCGAGTAATGGAACGTCGTCCCGACGAAGGAAACGAGGCAAAGAACGAAGAAATGGAATGACTTAGCGGCGCTGGTTCTTCTGTAATAAACGAAAAGTCCGATGGCCAGATAAGCGGCGCCGACGACGTATTGATAATAGAGCGCCGAGTCCCGTGGCGCCGCCTGGATGAAGATGTTGTCCTTCTGGAACTCAATATTGTTGCGGCGAAGAGTGTACTTCGTCTGCCCAAGCAGCGGAATGCGCCACAATGCCTCCGGAACATCCAGAGAATTGTGTATGGGATAGGACCGCACGCTAAGCAGTTGATCTCCAACCTTGATTCCCGCGTAGTCGCCGGGACTACCCGCGGTGACATGGGCCGCAATGACCTGGTTGGCTCCGGACGCAGCCTTCCGATCTACCCAGCTGACACCGTCATCGTGCAACGGGTAGCTACGCAGATGTTGGAAGCTTAAAACTGCCGAGATAACGGCCGCAACAGTGCCGATAAGCAGGATCGTTCCTGCCAACTGATTTCGGGGTTGGCTCAAGATTCACCGTTGAAGCTCTTATTCACTTCTAAGCCCCACAATTGTGACTGGGTACCCTTTTTGCACGTTGGCAACCAATTCGAGATTATCGCTATTCCATTGAAAAGAAGCAATTAGAATTGACCCTGTCACCAAGCGGCAGCGTTTTCGTCCCCACAGAGTTTCATTTTTGGATCGGTTTCTACGAAAACCCATAGATCGCGGGTCTTCTGTTGCCATTGTGAAACCAAATCCAGCGGCCAAGCGTCCGGGGCGTTGACGGTCACCGGATTCCCCCGTAGACTGGAGGAGTACCCGGCGCCATTAGAGGTCATTGATTCTATGAAGTTTTCCCCTGCCTTCCGCGCGTACCCTACGGTGGGCATCTCGGCGGCGGCTCTGCTCTTTGCAGGTTCGCTGTACTCTCAGTCCAAGAAAAGTTCCGATAGCAGCACTAGTTCCGCTGAAACGGTCGCCAAGCCGCTCACCAAGAAGCAATTAGCTCAAAAGCAGAAGCAACTCGAGAAAGAGCTCTCCGGACCTTGGAAGAAGTGGATGAACGAGGACGTTGTCTACATCATCACAGATGAAGAGAAGCAGGCCTTCAAACGCTTTAAGACGGACGAGGAGAAACAGACCTTCGTAGAGAATTTCTGGCTTCGGCGGGACCCGACTCCCGACACTGAGGAGAACGAGTACAAAGAAGAGCACTATCGCCGCATCGCTTACGCCAATGACCATTACGCGTCAGGTATCCCGGGCTGGAAAACAGACCGGGGCATGATCTACATCAAATATGGTCCGCCTGATGAGATTGATTCCCATCCGTCTGGCGGAAGCTATCAACGCCCTTATGAAGAAGGCGGCGGGCAGACATCGACATATCCGTTTGAAGACTGGCGGTATCGCTACATCGACGGGATCGGTACGAACGTCAACATCGAGTTTGTAGACACGACCATGAGCGGCGAGTATCACATGACCATGGACCCGTCGGAAAAGGACGCGTTGTTATACGTTCCCGGCGCCGGCCTTACGATGGCGGAACAGATGGGCATGGCTGACAAGACCCAGCGCTTCACTCGCTCGGACGGAACCCACCTGGGAACTGGAAACCAGCCGCTACCCGAGAGCATGAACGAGTTCACTCGCCTGGAACAATTCGCCAAGCTCCAGAAGGCGCCCACGATCAAGTTCAAGGATCTGGAAGCGGCTGTGAACTCCACGGTTCGGTATAACACGCTGCCAATGCAGGTCCGGGCTGATTTTATCCGCATCACGGACTCTACGGTTCTGACGAGCTTGACCGTTCTATTTAAGAACAACGACCTGAACTATGCGACAAAGGATAAAGTCGCAAAGGCGACGGTCAACATGTATGGCCGGATCACATCCCTTACGCGCAAACCGGTGAACTGGTTCGAAGATACGGTGAGTTCCGAGGTGCCTGCCGAAATGCTGCAGCAGGCAATGAAGGGGTCCCAGATCTACTCGAAGACGGTTCCACTCGCGCCGGGGACATATCGTCTCAACATCGTCGCGAAGGATCTGGTGGGCAACACCATGAATACCTTCGAAATGGCCTTGAATGTTCCTCATTATGAAGAGGAACAGTTGGGCGCCAGCAGCGTCATTCTGGCTGATCAGCTGGAGCGCGTGCCCACGAAGAGTATCGGTGGCGGGCCCTTTGTCATCCGCAGCTCGAAAGTTCGTCCGCGAGTAGGCGAGAGCTTTAAAAAAGAGGAGACCATGGGCATCTATACCGAGTTCTATAACTTCGGGATGGATGAGAAAACCAAAAAGCCAGACGGAACGATCACTTACGACGTCGTGGATTCCAGCAATAAAACCGTCATGACGCAAACGGAGAATCTGGCATCCATACCGAATGCCTCGGCTTTTCTTGTCACCGTCGAGAAGAAACTGCCTCTTGCGAGCCTTGCCCCGGGCAAGTACACGCTGAAGTTGACTGTTACGGACAAGCTCAAGAACAAGAGTCTTACTCCGTCTGCGCAATTTACGGTAGTATCGTAGACGTACCCGTTTCCGTTCGGGTGACCCGAACCCATTTTGAACTCAGGATTTGCGAGTGTACAATTCGGGACAGTTTTAGCGGGGCTGTTTTTCCTTGCGGCCCCGGTTCCTGCCTCCGATTTGTCCCTGCCGTCCTCTGGAAATGTGGTCGGCTCGATCGTAGATAGCGCCGGCGTTCCTCAACGCGGCGCCTCCGTACAGCTTTTCAACAAGTACCAACAGCTGGTCGCGAAAACCGCTAGCGACGCGGAAGGCCGGTTCGCGTTCATCTCCATACCGGCGGACTTGTATTCGCTCCACGCGACGCTTGCAAGCTTTCTGCCGGCCGCGAAAGACCGCATATCGGTAAAAGCCGGCGCCAGTAGCGTGCTTCAAGTTCACCTGGCCACGCTGTTCAGCAGTATTGAGTTGAATTACGTGGTGCCGACGAGCGCAATGGCAGATGAATGGAAATGGGTCTTACGATCCTCGCCTGCCACACGCCCCATTTCGCGGCTGCTTGAGACGGAGGATTCGGGTCCGAAGCCGCGCGTCTTCACGCAGACGCATGCCATGCTGTCCCTCTCTGGAGGAGACGGAGGCACGCCCGATGCTGCGGCATCTCTTGGCGATTGGGGAACTGGGTTCTCAGTTTCGACCACCGTACTTGGCCACAATGAACTGAAGGTGAGCGGATCCTATGGAGAAGTGCCCACGGTCGGTCCGCCTTCGGTTACGATCTGCGCCATCTACAGCCCGCACGAAGAGGGATACTTTGGGCGACCGCCGGAAGTGACGGTCATGATGTCGCAGGTGGGCGTCATTGGTGCACCGCTTGCAGCGGGACAAAATGCATCATCGGGATCGGCACTCTCCGCTTCTTCTCCGCTACGCGCCATGTCTCTCGGGATGTACGAGACCGCAGATCCGGTCGACAACGTTCATTTGGAATACGGCGCCCTGGCCGAATCAGTCGACTATCTGCAGCAGAATAGCCGGATCAGCCCATTTGCGCGGCTTACGGTGGATACTGGCAGGATGGGGCAATGGATCGCGTCATACAGCGACGGAGGCCAACCAGACGCACTTCTGCGACATAGCAGAAACTCGGAAAGCGATCTGGACGGCCGGAGTTCTCGTGATTTCGTGTCTGCGGGATCTTTAGCGAAACTACCCCAATTGTCGCGCCAGAACGGGCGCTTAGCGATGCAGCGCACGCGGAGCATCGAGATCGGGTGGAACAAGGTCTCGGGATCGCGCGTTTATGCCCTCAGTGCATTCTCCGAAGACGTTTCGCACGGCAGGATTAATATGGCTGGCGATCTTTCCGCGATCCGGTCGGAAGATCTGTTGACGGATGGTTACGCGACGACATCCAGCTATAACATCGGACGATATAACAGAAAAGGATATCTCGCCTCGGCAGTTCAAAAGGCCGGCGACCATGTTGATCTGACAGTCGCTTACGGCCGCATGGGCGGATTCGCGGCGAACGCCAATCGCTTCGGTTCTCTGCCGGTTGGCAGCTTCGTAGATCAAAGGACAGTTAACATTGCCGCGGCGGAGGTAAGAGCCTCTATTCCCGTGATCGGAACACAACTGCAGGGTGGCTATGCGTGGGTGGACAGCGGTACAGTCGTTCCACAGCATCTGTTCACAACCCAGTACAACCGCGTTTCGCCCGGGTTTAACGTCTATCTTCGGCAACCCCTCCCGTCCTTTCCCGGCCTACCCGGCCGAATTGAACTCACGGCGGACCTGCGCAACCTGCTCGCGCAAGGGTATCTGCCCATTGCATCGGGCGCGGAAGGCCAAATGCTAGTGGTCCAGGCGCCGCGCTCGATCCGCGGCGGCTTGAACTTCATCTTCTAGGCGCACGTTCATGTCCCGGGCTCTCGCCTGCCGGATGCTTCTGTTGCCGCTCGTTCTGCTCGAAGCATACGCCGCACAAGTCACTGACCTCCAGGGCAATCCCGCCGATCCGCTATCTCATCACGGGACAGTCCAAGTTCTGCTGTTTCTCAGAACAGACTGTCCGATCACAAATCGGTACGCACCAGAGCTACAACGAATAGCGAGCCAGTTTGCGCACTCACCGGTCGCTTTCTCGCTGGTGTATTCCGCCAGTGTCGAAACCACAACCGCGGTGGAGGATCATCTTCGACAGTATCGGTTTCCGGGAACAGCAATATTGGACCCCGGGCGTGCTTTAGCAAGACGTGCGCACGCCACTGTGGCTCCGGAAGCAGCGGTATTTGATCGGGCTGGGCACATGGTGTATCTCGGACGCATCGACGACCGCTGGATCAGCTTCGGGAAATCGCGACCGCAAGCAACGGTTCATGATCTGGAAGCAGCGATTACGGCCCTACTTGCAGGCAAGATGCCACGGGAGGGGCGAACGCAGGCAATCGGTTGCTCCTTGGAAGATAGTCAGTAAATCAGCCCTGCAGCTAACCGAGCACCCGCCAGGCACTCTACGGCTGATCCGGAGTTATTGCTTCGGCAGGAGAGCCGACGCGATCGACATAAGGAATGCCGTGTTCCATCCAGTCCGGCTTCCCTTCTCCTTTTAAGTAAAAATCGAAGTACTCCTTCATGCGGATCGCATAATCCTTCTGATTCGCGCGCCGGCGCACATGGTGAGGCTCTCCGTTGTAAGTAAACATGTACGCTTCTTTGCCGAGCCGCCGCAGAGCCAGGTAGAACTCGATCCCCTGATACCAGGGCACCGCATCGTCGGCGTCGTTATGAATCATCAACAATGGCGTGGTGATGCGATCCGCCATGAAGATGGGAGAATTCTCGATGAAGCGTAACGGGTAGTCCCAGATGCTGCCGCCAATCCTGCTTTGGGTGCGCTCGTACTGAAACTGGCGTGGAAGCCCCGGGCCCCAACGAATCCCGTCATACGCGCTGATCATATCTGCGACCGGCGCTCCTGCTTCTGCTGCTCGAAACCGGTTTGTTCTGGTGACCATATAAGCCACTTGGTAGCCGCCCCAGCTATGGCCCTGGATACCAATTGCCTTCTCATTGACGAAACCCTTGTCGACCACCTCCTGAACGGCCGGCAACACGCAGTTCAGCGCACTCTGCCCTGGATAGCCGATTTTGTACGTGATGTCTGGTTCGAGAACGAGATAGCCATTGCTGACGTAGAGACTCACGTTGATGGAGTCCATGGGCTTGGGCTCCACGAACAGATGAACGTTCTGAGTGAGCCGCTCGTAAATGTAAACGAGAAGCGGATACTTTTTCTTCGGATCGAAATTCTCCGGCTTGTATAGGGTGGCCTGCAGGGGCACCCCATCCGTGCTCGTGAAATGGACCAACTCAGAGGTGCCCCAGGCAAACGGCTTTATCTGAGAACCCAGGTCTGTCACCTTCTGAGGGTTGTGAAAGCTTCCGTCGCTGACAAGCAGATCGGGAAATTCGTTGAAGGTCGAGGTGGCGGTTACATACACGTCGGCGTCTTTCGCCTTGATCGGCGGCGCGAAGTTCTTCGCTTCCATAAGGAGTTTCGTCGGAGGTGCGTTCGCGTCCAGCGCCGTGCGA
The DNA here is from genome assembly GCA_045807925.1 of Bryobacteraceae bacterium. GTDB lineage: Bacteria > Acidobacteriota > Terriglobia > Bryobacterales > Bryobacteraceae > Bog-105. The sequence continues at coordinate 10,679 of JBJMGK010000080.1, forward strand.
TAGAAACCAGTGTCCCTGGTCCCTTGGTTCTCGGCACGCAGGAGAAGCGGTTTCGCCGGATCGATACCCCTGTCTGGTCCACCCGACCGTTCAAAACGTACGATTCGAAACGCTGTGTTCTCTCTGCAGCCCGCGGACTTGGTGAGATTAACGGCAGACCCGTCGCCGGTTGCGACGCGCCAGATATCGAACTGGTCGTACAGCAGCACGTATTTGCCGTCTCTGGTCCACACCGGCGGCCCTGCGGAAGGCGGATTACCTAACATGTCGTGCTCTGCGCGGCCAAATGATACGCCGAGGTTCTTTGTCAGATTCCGCGTGCTGCCATCAGTCGCCGCGATCAGAATCCAATCTTTGCCATTGAAGTAAATTGCGTGTTGACCATCGGGCGCCCACTGCGAACGGCCGGAATGCTTTTCTGCCACCAGCTTACGCGCGCCGGTATCGGTATTGACGACGTAAGTGTCTTGGAAACGCTCGTCGTACTCTTGCATCCTGCGGTAGCTGCGATCATCGCTGCCGAGCGCGAAACTCCCGCTCTCATTCGGTACGATGTCGCGGAGTGTGGAATCGGCTAATTGCACAAAACTTTTTGTGTCGACGTCGTAAGTGGCTCGATAGGAGCGCGACCGCTCGACCGCAGCCCGTACCTTTTGCATTGGCTGGATATAGTCGTCCTTCCAGCTCCAGAGATCCATTGAGACTTTCTCGTCGGCAGGGGTGTCGTCTTTTTCCGGCCTGTCCTGCTGATGTGCTCTGGGGAGTGTCCCGAAGAAGACGCGCTTGCCGCCCTTCGACACGCTGAGCGACCCTCGTTCCGAGATCACCCAATCCGGTCGGAATCCTGCCGTGTGACTGGATACCAACTCGACAGCCGACGGGCCTTTACCGTCCCACCAATACACCTTAAACGCCGGGTGCGGCGATGCGGTCTCGGTCTTGTTGCTGAGGAGAGCCACGGCGTTCTGGTTCTCGTCGGCGGCCAGCTTTTCGTAACGACCTTTTCCTTTCAGCAAGCGAAGAGGTTCAGACACGGCCGTGGTGGTTACCGCGTACACACCGCTGTCTTCTGAACCCTTCGAATCCACGACGTAAACGGCCCGGCTGCCGTCATTCTTCAGCAAATACTCGGTGACATCTTCGAACTTACGGGCGGACGTGCTTTTCAAATTCCGCAAAGTCAGATCGCCCGATACAGGTCTCCGTGCTCTTGCCGGTGCATCACTGTTTTCCGGGGACGTCGTCTTGTCCGGGACCTGGAGGTAAGCGAGCGCATCGGCGTTTCGCGTTGTGAGTTGGAAACTCGCGACTCGCGGCACACGATCCACCGCTCCCGTTTCCAGGTGGACGACTACCAAGTCTCCTTTCGGCATGTCGGCAGGTTTGCGTTTTTCACGTTTCGCGCGTTCCACCTCCGCATGAGAAGCGAAGCCGAGGAAGACCGCTTCACGGTTATCGAACGAAAACTTGATTGAGATTCCTGGGGCGGGCGGCGGCCCCTCCTCCGCGGGCAAATTAGCATTATTCGGCGGCGGAGGCGGCGGTAATTCACCGGCGGCCTGGCGAATCTCCTTGCCCGACTTCAGATCGCGGACGACTACTTCCCCATCTCCCTGCTGTGGGAACACTGCATACGCCAGAAATCTTCCGTCGTCAGATAGCTGTTGATTCTGAATGTGTAGCCAGGCGTCATAATCTCCCGGCCCAAGCGGCCTCTTCGCCGCGAAAAGCGGAAGGGCACAAATCAGAAGAACACAACACTTGCGAAGCATTTACCACCGCATTGTACCGGGAAGGCACTCCGGCAGCGATTCCGCGACTCGGCAAAGAGCGTCAGATCGGCGCGAGCATGAAACGCCTTCTTATCGGCTTTTGCGGCGTGCAAGCTCCGCTGGAGCAGCGGCTGAAAGAAGACTGATGGTTAGCCCGGTTATCGGACGAGAACTTCAAGCGAGTGCTGAGGGAAGATGAAAAGAATCGTCCCTCAGCATCGCCACAGTGCGAATCAGAAATTCAGCTTGGCGCCGAATTGGTAACTTCGATTCCCACCGGTGGAGCCAGCACCGCCGACGGCGAGCGTACTGGTAACGCGTCCGAAGTTGGCGTCTCCGAACGTGGCGTTCGGTCTATCGAATTGCGGAGTATTGGTAATGCTATATCCTTCCGCACGGAATTCAAGATTGAATCGTTCCGTCAGGCGGAAACGACGGGAAAGCGAGGCATCCAGATTAAAGAACCCTGGGCCGTCGGTAGTATACCTGCCCATATTGCCGAATTGGCCCGGCGCAGGCGCCGAGAAGTTTGAGGTGTCAAACCACGGAGCGCGATCTATTCCGTGCAGAACTGTGACCGGACCGTTGATATTGGGTGAATTGTTCAAAGTGCCTGGTGTATTCAGGGCACCTGTGCTGGTTACAAAGTTGATGGGCGGCCCGCTCATAATGCTCAGAACGCCGGATAGCTGCCAGCCGCCGAGCAAATGTGATGCGATTCCGTCCGTGAGGAAAGGCTTGCCTTTGCCGAATGGCAGTTCGTACATGTAGCTCTGGACGAACGTGTGTCTTCGGTCGAAATCGGTGCGTGAGTAATTGCGCCTTGGGTTGATGTAATACTGCAATCCACTTACCGCATCAGCCCCGCTGATGGGCGCGAGTGCCTTCCCGAACGTATAGGCGGTGGTCATTGAGAATCCGTTTGAGAATCTCCGATCCAGCTTCGTTTGGAGCGAATGGTAATGGGAATCGAAACCATTGAAGAAGAGAATTGTGTCTTGTGTGCGTCCAAAGCGCGCCAATGGCTGCCCTTCGGCGCCACGGCCTTGTACCAGGCCAGCGTTCAAATTGTATTGAATGGGGAATCGCGTGCCGTGATTTCCGACATAAGCTACTTCTGCCACGAAGTTCTTAGGTAAGGATTGCTGAATCGCGAAATTCCACGCCTGGGTGTATCCTTCTTTGAAGTTCAAGTTAACGACGTTATAGTTCTGCAGTGGTGCAGGACTGATGATCCCGTTTGCTGGAATAGGAGCAAACTGCGGTGCCGGGAAGCCGCTGGCTAGTCCGGCGTATGGCCCGATCGGCGACAACGTAGCTGGGAAGTATACATTGGCATTGTTGTTGAAGTTGAAATTCTGTTTCACGGGGTAGTTGTCATACGCATACCGGTTATCCGGGAACGGGCTATAGCTGATCCCGTAACCGGCCCTGATCACCGTTTTTTCCGTCAAGCGATAAGCGAGACCCAGCCTCGGTGCGAAATCTTTGTAATTCGCATTGAAACCGAGATCCCGCGGGACATTGCCAATCCCTGCCAGTTCCAGAGTGTTGTTGGTGAAATTGTAGTTAGAGAAACCGCCCGGGAAACGGGATGTCGCCGGCTTGTAGAACTCCCAGCGCAAGCCGTAGTTCAGAGTGAGCTTCTTATTCACCTGCCACGTGTCCTGCAGGAAGAAGAACATCTGAGTTTGACGATACGTGGGAAATTGGACGGCAATGTCACGCCCGATCTGATACGGCATATCGAGAAGGAAACTGGCAAAAGACTCCACGACGCCGGCAGGCGCACCGTTTGAGCAGCCTCCGGTCCCACGCGTATTGCAGCTTGTGATCGTGTCCTGGTAGCGGAAGACGCCGCGGGAGCCGAACGTCTGCGTCTGCAGTAGTTCCTCACGAACCCGGCGGATGTCCCCGCCCCATTTCACTGTGTGGTTACCAAGCGTTTTTGTCCAGACGTTCACCCAATCAAAATGCGTTTCGCCCCGGATCCAGGGCAGACTGCCGGCATAACCGACGAGCGGGTTCGAGTAGCCCGCATTGTTGATCTCGATAGATGATATGCCGCTGGTCCAAGGGTCGATGTTAACACCGTTGATGCCCAGGTCTCTCGCAGTGGTCGTACCGTAGTCGGCGTTGCGAGCCTCATTCCGATAGTGCATCAAGCCAAACCGCACTTCCGTGATAAGACTTGGGGAGAAGATGTGGTTATAGTTCACAGCTCCCATCTGCGTGACCGTTTTCCCCGTACCTTGAAAACCTGCTCCACCGCCCGGATCCTCCGGGCCACCCGCTCTCACTCCGAAAATCGGTGCCGCCGTCAACTCTGGCCGCTGCTCGCTGTATCGCACGGCCAAGCGGTCCTTCTCGGATGCATTGTGGTCGATCTTGATGTCCAGGGAATTGGATTCGCGGATTAAAGATCCGTTCTGGGTGAAATTCGTCCCGTATCCAGCAAGGTTCGGGGAGGGAATCAGGGCCAGGATTCTTCTGGCAATCGGGGATATGCGGCTCTCGGGTATGAGATTGCCGACGAATGGAACGCGGCCCGAACCGTCCGGACGTCCACTGAGTGGATCGTAAACAACGACCGGCCCTCTATAACTGGAGCTGATGGAGGATGGATTCGTGAGGGCGCGGCTGAAATCGCCCGCTCTGAAGTCGAGAGTCGGCAACTGAAACCGGTTGAGGAGGCCGCGGTGATCGGTCGTACGGAGAAAATCAAAGAAGAAAAACGTCTTGTTCTTGATGACCGGACCGCCAATGGTTCCTCCGAAGTAGTTGTACGTGCTGACCGGTTTTACCGCGGCGAAGAAGTTGCGTGCCGCCAGCTTGCTGACGTTGTTGAAGTAGTACACGCCCCCGTGAAACTCATTTGTTCCGGATTTGAGGAACACATTCGTGACTGCCCCGCCGGCGCGTCCCAGCTCGGCATCATAGTTACTAGTTGTCACGTCGACGGTTTGCAGCGCCTCAATGGGCGGGATGTAGACGGTATTCAGTCCTGTCCGCTGCTGGTCATCAACACCTTCAATCTGCGTATCGTTCGCCTGCCGAGTCTGTCCGTTCACCTGAGTCGAAAGACTGTCCTGTGAGTTAAAGAATGGTGAATGCGGTCTGAAAGCTCGGGTTGTCCCGGGAACCAGGTTCAGGAGCCCCTGGAAATTTCGATTGGTTGCTAACGGCAGATCCTCGATCGCCTTTGTCTCGATCTTTCGTCCTGTATCCGATCTGTCCGTCTGCAGCATTGGCGGTTCGGCCGTCACGGTGACCGTTTCACTGAGATTTCCAGGTTGCAGGACCACGTCAACGCGGGCCGCCGAATTTACCAGGACATCTACAGCGGCTCGGGTTTCACGCTTAAATCCGGTTTCTTCGACCGTAAGGCCGTAGGACCCGGGCGGCAGGTTTGGAAACGTGTAGTTACCGCTCGCGTTCGTCTCGGTGTTGCGCGAGAGGCCGGTGTTGACTTCAGTTATGGTGACCTTGGCGTTGGCCACCATCGCCCCGGATTGATCGCTGACAGTTCCCAGCAGCGATCCACTGACTGCTTGGGCAAAAGAAATAGCTCTCGAGCTAAGAATGAGTGCAAGCAAGGCGCAAACAAAGCGTAATGACTTCATGGATTACCCCTATCTCGTAGGCAGTCGGAGGCGGCTGCTCGGAGCCTAGCATCTCCGCACTACTAGTGGGCACATTATATCGAGTTGTTGTGAGCTTTTTGTTAGCGTTCGGTACCGGTGCCCTGGTCGTAACGTGGCATGGCGAATTTCGTGATTTCCAGGGTTAGCCTGTGTATAACTCCGAACGGTTTTGAGAGACTTGACAGCGTTGTTAGACTGTTGACTTAGGGAGTTTTGAAAACCGGAATCCGATGCACAATCGGACTGGGTAGTCTCTACAATGATCGGCCGCGAAGAACTCGACCCGCTTGCCCCGCAGCGCGAAGCAGCGATCTTCTACGGGCTCTTTCTGCGCGGCCATTCTGCTGACGATCTGCGCCGTGATATCGACGTGCCTCGTCCGCTGGTCAGTAAATGGTTACAGCCGCAACGTTACGAACGCGATTTCCGCGATTCACTCCGGCGCATGTACAGCTATCGCAAAAAAGTGTTGGCTATCTTCGATGAGCTGGTCCTGAAAGAAAAGCACAGAATTCGCATCAACTAGCATTTCAGCTGCATCTAGTTTGGATCTGGAACTCCCAATCTATCAAATAGACGCTTTTTCTCAAACTGCTTTCTCCGGTAATCCGGCTGCGGTCTGTCCACTGACGGAGTGGCTGCCCGACGAAACGCTGCAAGCGATCGCCGCCGAGAACAACCTCTCCGAAACAGCATTTTTTGTCACTGAAAACGGATCGCGCCGCTTGCGCTGGTTTACGCCGGGCTGCGAAGTCGACCTCTGTGGACATGCGACGCTCGCGACTGCACATGTGCTCCTCGACGAACTGAACGTACGCGAGCAGCGCCTCGTCTTCGAAACGAAATCGGGACAACTGGCCGTTCAGAAAGTAGGGGACAAGCTGGTGTTGGACTTCCCCGCCCGCGACCCCGGGCCGATCAATGCTGACCCCAGACTGATCCCTGCTCTCGGCGGTACCAAGCCTGTCGAAATTCTTGCCGCGCGGGATTATGTGATTCGATATGAAACTGCCGACCAGGTACGGAGCTTGACGCCTAATATGGAGGCTCTCAAAGAGGTCGACCGGTTTGGTTTCATCGTAACGGCTCCCGGAACGGATTGCGACTTTGTGTCCAGGTTTTTTGCTCCGGGCAAAGGTGTGCCGGAAGACCCTGTCACCGGTTCCGCGCATTCCAGTCTTGTTCCGTATTGGGCACGTTTGTTAGGGAAAACAACTCTGCATGCAAAGCAGGTTTCGCGGCGCGGAGGTGAGCTATTCTGCCGCCTGGCTGAAAATGGCCGGGTGGAGATAGGCGGCTACGCAAAGCTTTTTCTCAAGGGAACGATTCGGCTCTAACTATTCCCTTCCATTGATTGGAGTAGAATCGTCTACTCTTTCGAAATGGCAGAAGTACGCAGCTCGGTTTGCGCTCTCGATTGCCCCGATACGTGCTCGTTGCTCGTACAGGTCAATGAGAAGGGACGCGGCACAAAGCTTCGCGGCAATCCCGCTCACCCGATTACCAGAGGCTTTCTTTGCGCAAAAGTAGCCAGGTATCTGGAACGCGAATATCACCCTGATCGGCTCCTCTACCCGCAGCGGAGAATCGGGGCAAAGGGCGAGGGCCGCTTTGAGCGCATCTCCTGGGACGATGCCATTGGCGAGATCGCCTCGAAGCTTTCGACCATTTCCCGTGAAGACGGCCCGGAAGCAATCCTTCCCTACAGCTACGCCGGAACCATGGGTTTACTGAATGGTGCGGGTATGGATCGGCGATTCTTCCACCGGCTCGGCGCTTCGCGACTCGACCGCACCATTTGTGCGTCGGCGGGCGGAACGGCTCTCAAGTTATCTCAGGGCATCCGGCTCGGCACAGAACCGGAACAATTCGCGCACGCCCGACTCATCATCGCCTGGGGAGCGAATATCCTGGACACCAATGTCCATCTCTGGCCTTATATCGTAGAAGCTCGGCGCAAGGGTGCGAAGTTCATTGTCATCGACCCGGTGAAGACGCGCACGGCTCGATTGGCAGACCGGCATTTGTTCATTAATCCCGGTTCGGATCTCGCTCTCGCTCTCGGTCTCATCCACATCATTCTGCGCGAAGGGTGGGAAGACGCCGACTACGTCACACGCTATAGCCACGGGTTCGACAAACTTCAGACCCTGGCGCGAGGATACGATCCGATTCGCGTCGAAAAACTAACCGGAATCAACAGGTCCGAGTTGGAGTTTCTCGCCCGGGAGTATGCCCGGACAACACCGGCTGTGATCCGCGTGAACTATGGCGTTCAGCGCAGCGATCGCGGGGGAAGCGCCATACGCGCCATTTCCGCGCTGCCTGTCATCACGGGTTCCTGGCGTTTCGCCGGCGGCGGACTTCAGCTCACAACGTCCGGCGCCTTCGAGCTGAATTCCGAAGCCCTCGAGCGTCCAGATCTGCAATTGAAATCCCCGCTCGGACGCGTGGCGCGCATAGTGAACATGTCCCAGCTCGGAGACGCGCTGACAATTCTTGATCGACCGCCGTTGAAGGCGCTGTTCGTGTACAACTCGAATCCAGCGGCAATCGCACCGAATCAGAGCGCAGTGCTCGCCGGGTTGCGCCGCGACGACCTTTTTACGGTGGTGCTGGAGCAGTTCCAGACCGACACGGCCGATTATGCCGATTTGGTCCTTCCGGCAACTACGTTTCTCGAACACACCGATCTATACCTGGCGTACGGGCATTACTACTTGCAATTGGCTCGACCTGCGCTGGAGGCGCCGGGAGAGACGCGCTCGAACGTCGCGATCTTCCGGTCGCTCGCCCAAGCGCTTGGCTTTGGAGAGTCCTGCTTCAACGACTCCGAAGACGAGATGATGCAGGCACTCTTGAACAGTGGTTCTCCCTATCTTCAAAACATTACGCTCGAACGCCTGGACGCGGAGAAGTGGGTTAAGCTGAATCTCTCCTGTTCTTGCCAACCGTTTCTGCCATTCGCCGAAGGTAACTTCAGAACGTCTTCAGGGAAGTTCGAATTCGGAGCCGAAGCGCTGGACTACACGGCACCAATTGAATCACGAGGTGGTGATGCCGAATTGCGAGCCCGCTTTCCCTTCGAGCTGATCTCCAGTAAAAACGGCAATAGCCTGAACTCGACGTTCGGCCATCGCGAGGACGTCACAACTGAGACATCGAAGCTCTCCGTAAATCCACTCGATGCATCTGCTCTCGGTATCTCTGAGGGCGATCCGGTTCGGGTTGAAAACGACCGGGGTGGATGTTACTTTTTCGCTGCCCTTTCTGACGATGTTGCGCCCGGAGTCGTGGCCGCGAGGACGATGCGGTGGAACAAGTTCAGCAAGGGCGGAGCGGGAGTGAATCAACTCACTTCTCCACGCCTGACCGACATCGGCGGCGGCCCGACTTTTTACAGCTGTTTAGTCCGTGTCGTCGCTGATCGAGGCAGCGGTCCCGTTTAATTACGGGGCTCTCGACTTACCCGGCATGGCGACACGGCAAGCGACTCTTTACATGGATTGCGACATTCTTTCCAGCATGATTGAGAGAAACTTTCCGCCCCGGACACCTACCCTCCACGTAGGCACAATTTTGGTGGACAGGTACACCGATTTGACACAGGTCCATGAGCGGCCTGCTCCGTCCTTCCGGCACGTTGCGGGGATTAGTTCCGGCACCCTCGGCGGGCATAGGACTGCCGAGAGAAGGCTGTATGCTACTGAAATATCTAGTTTTTCTCCTCTCATTGCTGCTCTCAAGCTTGGCAATGCGCGCCTGCTCGCCGATTGGGAATGGGGCGGAGAGAAGTTGAACTTTTTTCCGCGGCAGGAATGGCGGTTCAGTTGCTAAGAGTTTGTGTTATGATTCGGAGATCCGAAACGGACCGACCGGCCCAGGCGATAGCACCAGAGCTCGATCTGGTAGCTCCCTACCTGCGGAATGTCGATCAGTGTGGAAACACAATTTCGGAGATCCAGAACTCTTACGCCCGTTGGAAAACTGCCGCCTCAAATCTTTGGGCTTTTAGCGGTTTGGTTGTTGCACCCTTTTAACCGCTAGTGGCGTCTAAGCGTATGGCTTAGGCAGACTGTACGTGCCTTTGTGATGAGTATTGGGTTTGGTATTTGAAGGAGATAGTAATGACGAAGACCGAGATGAACAAATTCAAAAAGATCCTGGAAACCAAGCAGGACGAACTCGAGCAGATTGTTCGCAACCGCGACGCAATCACCATCGAGAAAAGCGCCGATGCACTGGATGAAGTGCAGCACGCTGCGGAACGTGAACTTGCGATCCGAAACCTGGACAGAGAGTCCAATCTGTTGCGAAACGTGCGATCCGCGCTTCGTCGCATTGACGACGGGTCTTTTGGAATCTGCTTGCACTGTGAGGAAGAGATCAGCCCGAAGCGCATCGCCGCTGTACCGTGGGCTCCGTTCTGCATCCAATGCCAGGAGCAGGCCGATAAGAATCAGGAAGAAGGCAACGAAATGTTTGACGACATGCTCGTCAACGCCGCCTAACTTCTTTCGACTTTACGGGGTGTAGCCAAGAGCTGCACCCCTTTTCCTTTTTCAGAGCCTGTTCAGTCCGCCCGCTTTACAAATCGAAACACCTGCCGCTTTATCCTATGTAACGCGCGGCCAATGAGTTGCGCCGTTTCCAAAGACCAGGAGTTTTATTGTGAAGCCGCTGTCTGCCCTCATCATCGTAGCCCTCAGTTCCTCTCTGCACGCCCAGGATGCAACCGCTGCCGCGCAGGCGAAGCCGACGGAGCACGTCATCGGCACAGTCACCGATATCAGGCCAGCCGATCACATGGTCAATGTGAAAGAAGACGGCGGTGCGATAACTCACGTTATCGACCTGACAAACACAAAGACTCTGCTCAAAGTATCTCCGGGCGCCAAAGATCTGAAGAGCGCCACGCGCATCACGGCTAGTGATCTAGCGGTTGGAGACCGCGTGGACATTCGCGGTTCGAAATCCGAGGGAGAGTTCGGCTCCTCCATCGCCGCGCGCAGCGTGGTTCTGATGTCTGGTAGGGATTTGCAGCAGGTGCACCAGGCAGAAGCGAGCGCATGGCAGAAAAGCACGGGCGGTACCGTGGCGTCGCTCGACCCCGCAAGCCAGAAGCTTGTCGTTTCCTCTAGAACTCCGGAAGGTCCTAAGCCCATCACCGTCGACGCTGCCTCTGCCCAGTTCACGCGCTACTCGCCCGAAACGCCGAAGACACCCAAGCAATCCGCCTTCACCGATATTCAACCAGGTGACCAGGTGAAAATCATCGGCCAAAAGACCGAGGACGGCTCGTCCATCACGGCTCAGAAGATTTTTTCCGGAACCTTCAAGTCTGTGGCTGGAACGCTGGTTTCTGCTGCGCCGGACGGCAAGAGCATCGTGATCAAGGATCTGACTACGAAGCAGCCGGTCACGGTCACCCTCAGCGATGATTCCGCAATCCGAAAGCTTCCACCCATGATGGCCTATATGCTGGCCCGGCGATTCAATCCCGATTTCAAAGCACCAGAAGGACAGCCGGGGAGCAACGGCCCTGGTGCTGGCGCTCCGGGTCGTGGCGCTTCCCCAAGTGCGGGTACTAAACCCGGCGAGACACCGACTCCGGCTGGTTCAGAGACCGGCGCCGACAACGCGGGACCGCGTGCAGGTGGTTGGAATCGGCCGGGTGGTGGTGGTGAACCGGGAAGTGGCGCGCCAGGCGCTGGAATGCCAGCTCGCGGAGGTCTGGGAATGCGAGGTGGGAACGGTGATCTCAGCCAGATGCTCGAACGCGTGCCGACAATCAATGTCTCCGAGTTAAAGCCAGGCGATGCTCTGGTCGTTTCGGGCTCGCCGTCCTCCGGCAATAAGTCCACGATTCTAGCTAGCAATGTCATCGCTGGTGTTGAGCCCATTTTTCAATCCGCTTCTCCGCGACAGGCGCAGTCACTCGGTGACTGGGGCAATAGCCTGGGCGGCGGCGCTATGGACATGGCTGGCGGTCAGCCATAGTTCCGATCCGATCTGTACTTCTCACAACGCTCTTTGAGGTCCAATGAACAAACAAACTCCACGTGTGGTTTTCGCCGGCATACTGATCGCTTGTTCTGCGTTCTGCCAGGCGTCTGCTCCACCAGGATCTTCGCCCCAACCACCTGCGAGGCGAGGCACGCGAACAGCCAGCGGAACGATTTCCGGCATAGTGAAAGACGATACGGGTGGAGTCATTCCGGGCGCTACGATCACGGTTTCAACGGAGAAGGGCCTCGTGCAGACGGTCCAGTCGGGCCCAGACGGGACATACACCGTTCGCGGCCTTGCGGCCGGATCATACAGTGTTTCTGCCTCCTATAGCGGGCTTCAGCAGGAAGGCGCCACCGCAATCACCTTAGTTCCCGGACAGGCGGCAACCGGCAACATCACGATGACCTTGCAGGTCCAAAAACAGGAAGTTACGGTGACAGATACGGCCACGAATACGGTCACCACCGATCCGGCAAACAACGCGGGCGCACTTGTCCTGCGGCAGGAAGATTTGGATGCGCTGCCGGACGATCCCGATGATCTCGAAGCCGACCTCCAGGCTCTCGCCGGACCTTCAGCGGGACCAGGCGGAAACCAGATTTTCATCGATGGCTTTAGCGGTGGAAGACTGCCTCCCAAAGAATCGATTCGAGAGATTCGCATCAACTCGAATCCCTTTTCTGCGGAGTTCGACAAGCTCGGCTTCGGCCGTATTCAGATCTTCACCAAGCCCGGGTCGGACAAATTCCACGGCCAGGGCATGTACAGCATTAGCGACAACGTCTGGAATTCGCGGAACCCCTTCTCGATCGTCGACCCGCCTTTCCGATCCCAGCAGTATGGCGGAAATGTCAGCGGACCGCTCGGCAAGCATGCCAGCTTCTTCATCGACGCGGAGCGGCGCGCGATTGACGACAACGGAATCATCGTCGCTACAGTACCGACACCAGATTTCCTTGGCAGCACTTCCTTCGGGACAGCGCAGACACCGAACTACTATCCAACTCCCCAGCGCAGGACCACCGCCAGCCCTCGTGTTGATTATCAACTGAACTCGAATAACACGTTGTCATTCCGTTACAGCTATTTGCGGAATGATCGGCCAGTTACGGGAGTCGGCAACTTCAACCTGCCGAGTACGCCAATCGGGACTTTCAATTATGAGAGCTCGGCTTACGGCACAAAGACGGAAGAGCACACCCTCCAGGCGGTAGAAACAGCAGTTCTCAGTGCGAAAGCAGTTAACGAAACCCACTTCCAATACGATCACTCCAGTCAGACCTGGACGAGCCAGAGCCAGGCCCCTCAGCTTTATGTCGGACAATCCTTCGTCGTGGGCGGCTCGGGCTATAGCGCTCCTGGATACCCGGGTAGCTATGATCGCGGAAATGCATACGAGTTGCAGAACTACACGTCCGTCACGCAAGGAGCTCACACCATCAAGTTCGGCGTTCGCATACGTGCCAGCGCACTCGAGAACTCAAGCCCCAGAAACTTCAACGGCATTTATAGCTTTCTAGGCGGCAACTTCCCGGCTCTCGACCCCAACACCTTGGCGCCCGTTGGCGGAACGTCTAGCCTGACGTCACTCCAGCAGTACAACATCACTGAGCGACTGCTGGCACGGAATCTGACGAGTCAAGCTGTCCGCCTCCTGGGATACGGTCCATCCAAGTACACGGTCAGTGCAGGAAATCCGTATGTGAGTTTTTACCAGATGGATTTTGGCCCCTTCATACAGGACGATTGGAAGCTCCGTCCAAACCTGACGCTGAGCCTGGGACTGCGTTGGGAATCGCAGACCAACATCTACGATCACAGCGATGTGGCGCCGCGATTCGCATTTGCATGGTCGCCTGATGCAAAGGCCGGCGGTGGACGAGCCAAGACCGTGATACGCGGCGGCTGGGGTGTGTTCTACGACCGTTTCTCGGCGGCCAATGTCATGACCGCCTACCGCTACGAATCGGGGGATCCGCTGCAGACGTACACGATCAACAATCCGACGACATTTACAGCGGGATTCAACACCCAAATCACTTCCGGCCTGACTAGCACATCAGCTCAGATTTACCAGATCGATCGTTCCCTGCAGGCACCTATGCTGATGCAAACGGCTATCGGTGTTGAGCGGCAGCTATTCGGGCGAACGACTCTTTCTTTTAATTTCACCAATGCTCGCGGAGTGCATGAGCTGAGGACCGTCGATATCAACGCCCCGTACTATACAAACCCTAACGTGCTTCCAGCAGGAACACCAGCCAGCGTCCAGTTGGGGCTGCAAGGCTTCGTCACTCCGATCAATAGGCCGTATGGCAACAACGTGGGTGACATCTACAACTATCAGTCTGACGGTATCTATAAACAGACTCAGGTTATGGTCAACCTGAACACGACGATCGGCAAATGGGCGAGCATCTTCTCACGATATTCTTATTCGGACGCTCACAGCGATACGGACGGTCTGGCCACCATGCCATCGAATCCGTACAACTTCAAAGCGGACTGGGGGCGAACAGGCCTGAACGTCTCTCACAACCTGTTCCTTGGCGGTTCAATAACAACGAAGTACGGGATTCGCTTGTCTCCGTTCCTGGTTGCCCATACAGGCACGCCGTTCAACATCACAACCGGAACGGATCTGTACCTGCAAGGCACGGGACAGCCCACGGCTCGTCCCACGGTTGTTGATAGTGCACTTACCGGTTCAAAGGATTCGCCGGTCGGAATACTCTATCCCTATGCGACCGTCGGAACGCCGCAAATCGAGCGCTACGCCGGCACAGGTGCCGGCTTTGTTGGCCTCAATCTTCGCATCAGCAAGACCTGGGGTTTCGGACCAACTAAATTCAAAGGAACTTCCGGCGGTGCAAGAGCGGGCGGCGGCGGCGGCGGACGGGGGCCCGGTGGTGGAGGACGCGGGGGCGGCGGCTTTGGGGGATTCGGCGGCGGACCTGCGGGAGGCATGGGCGGCGAATCGAGCGAGCATCGATACAACTTGACGTTCTCGTTCAACGCGCGAAATATCCTGAACCACGAGAACCTCAACACCTTCAACGGGGCCATTACGTCGCCCTACTTCTACCAGGCGACGGGTATAACGGGCGGGTTCGCGGGAGAAGCAACGGCCAGCAACCAGCGCCGGATGGATCTCCAGATCCGCTTCGCGTTTTAACTCGCGCTGGACGTTACGAACAACTGAAGAGCTCGGGATCTACGCGATCCCGAGCTTTTTCTGCATCTGCTCCAGAGTGACGCCGCTGGTCTCGGGATACCAGAACAGCACCACGAAAAACTGAAGCGCCATCATGGCCGCGAAGAAGACAAATGGTGCGCCTTTGCTCTTGGCAGCGACAACGGGAAACGTGAACGAGATCAGTGCGTTCATGAACCAATGTGTGAAGCTCCCCAGGCTCTGGCCTTTCGCCCGCACACGATTGGGAAAAACCTCGCTCAGGTAAACCCAGATCACAGCACCTTGGGAAAACGAGAAGAACGCGATAAATCCGACAAGAAGCCAGACAAGCAACTCGCCGTGGCTTGATGTCAGGAAGACTGTGCCAACTCCCGCCAGCGACACCGCACATCCGACGGAACCAACGAGTAACAGCGTTTTCCGTCCCACCCGGTCGATGATGGACATGGCAACGAAAACGGCAGCGAGGTTTGTGGCCCCGATCAGCACGGCTTGAATATCCCCGGAGACCCGACTGAAGCCTGCCTGGGCAAAGATGTCATTCAGGTAATACAGAATCGCGTTGATTCCTGATAGCTGGTTGAACATACCGATGGAAACCGCCAGAAAGATAGGTATGCCGTACTTTGCCTGAAACAGCGGTTCGGTTCCGTGTCCGTGCTCGACGTCAATGGAACGTACAATTTCCTCCAGTTCGCCCTCTACGTCTTCTTCGCCCACGGCCAGGAGCGTCTGCCTGGCCTCATCGAGGCGTGACTTTTGGGCAAGCCACCGGGGACTTCGCGGAATCGTGAAGAGCATGACGAAAAAGAGCGCTGCAGGAATACCCGAGACACCGAGCATCCAGCGCCAGTCCTCCGAGCCTAAATGTGCGAGGCCAACCAGGTAATTGGAGAGGTACGCAAGAAGGATTCCGGCGACTACGTTGATCTGGAAACAACCCACCAGACGGCCGCGCCACTTGGCGGGCGCGATCTCGGCGATATACATCGGCCCAAGCACCGAAGAACCTCCAATGCCGAGGCCGCCCAGGAAACGGAATGCCAGCAGAGAATACCAGTCCCAGGCAATACCGCAGCCGAGTGCCGAGATCAGATAGAGGATGGCCATGACTCGCAAACTGTCACGTCTTCCATAACGATCGCCTGGTATGCCGGCAAAGATAGCGCCGGCGACCGTCCCGAGTAACGCTACTGCGACCGTGAGTCCTAAACCAGTCGGCGTGAGTGCAAACGATTTCGTAAGTCCGGCTGTGGTTCCCGCGATCACAGCCGTATCGAAACCGAAGAGTAGTCCACCAAGAGCGGCAACAACTGTGCTCTTCACCAAGGATCCAGTCAGGGTCATTTACGCGTGCCTCTCTGAGATCTTCATTGATTGCTCGATTATCTTTTCCGAGCTAATCTGTTCGGCTAACACAAGTGCCCCCAAGACGCCAGCCGAAGAGCCAAGCGCCGGCGCCTGAATGAACCGGTCGAGGTGATCGTTGACATCTGGATGGCGGATGTAGCCGTTCATGATCTTCGCGAACTCGCTCCTGAGCTTCTCCAGCATATGTTCCTGCTGCATGACGCCGCCGCCCATGATGATCCGCTGCGGGGAGAACGCTACGGTCAGGTTCATCAACCCTAGGGCGAGATAGTGGGCCTCCAGCTGCCAGCCGGGATGCTCAGGCCGCAGGGTGGAAGCGGGCTGCTTCCAACGAGCCTGCATGGCCGGACCGCAAGCGAGCCCTTCCAGGCAGTCGCCGTGATAAGGACAGATGCCGGCAAATGGGTCGCGCGTCCAATCGTGCGGAACATGAAGATGGCCCATCTCCGGATGAACGAGTCCATGAACTACCTGGCCATGGACCAGCGCACCTCCGCCTATGCCGGTGCCGATGGTCATGTAGATCGCGTCTTGCAAGCCTTGGGCTGCCCCCCACCGGGACTCAGCCAGAATCGCACCGTTCACATCGGTATCAAAGGCCACGGGGACCTTCAGTGCGCGTTCGACGGAACCGCGTAGATCGAAGTTTTGCCACCCGACCTTTGGAGTAGAGGTGATTTGGCCGTAGGTGGAAGAGGTAGGGTTAAGGTCGACCGGGCCGAAGGAACCGATGCCGACCGCGTCCAGATCGGCATTCGAGTCGTGGAAAAACTCAATGACGGACGCTAAGGTGATTTCCGGAGTTGAGGTCGGAAAGTTTGCTGTTTTAAGATCGTCTGGGCCCGTACCGATGCCACACACGAACTTGGTGCCGCCCGCTTCGATCGCTCCGAACATGCTCTTGAGTATATGAGGCCCTTGCTTTTTGCACAGGGCCTCACCGTCAGCGCCTCGGCGGTTCGGTTCAAGGTTTTACGATTGAACCTTACGAACCAGGCTTCCCCGAAGGCTGGCACGCTCTTCCGGGGTTGCGCGAACAAAGTCACCTGTTGACTTGGCTGGTGGCTTCCGCAGCTTTGTTTCCGCTATCTTCTCCTCGATCGCACGATTCTGGGCGATGCGAGCAGCAGTCCGTTCGGCAGGAGTCATCAAGTGGAATGGCTTGTTCATCAATTACCATCATCTCTCATTGGCGTCCAAGCAAATCCCGGGCAGCCGCGCTTGTGTGCGAACCCGCCTTGATAGCATTTCTAGGCAAAGGAAGTCAGCTGGATACGTTTCCACATGCGATTGCCGCTGACCTACAACAATATCCGTGATGACACGACGTAGTGTTTGCAAAGTTCTTGCGGGCTCAGTACCCCTAACCCGCTCGCGTGCTGCGCAGAGCGGGATGTTTCCGTCCCTGAATAGCGTTTTGATCTCCGGGCGCGTTCCCTGGCCGGATTTCGCACGTCTGGCTGCGAAGGTCGGATTTCCGGGAACCGATGTCAATCTCAGCGCGGCAATGAAAGAAGGCGCCCCGGCCACAGTAGAGCTGCTGAAAAGCCTCAATCTCAAACCGGCGGTTCTGGATTTTCCGGTGGATTTTCGCTCCACAGACGAGAAGTTCCAGGCTTCGCTCGCCAAACTGGAACCTGCCTCCGAGTTTGCCGCTGCGATTGGCTGCCGACGCATGGTCACCTACATCCTTCCGTCGTCCGACACTCCGAAGGAGCAACTTCTTCCTGTTTACAAGGATCGTTTCACTCAGAGCGCGCGAATCATGGATCGGCATGGAGTGCGCCTGGGATTGGAGTTCCTTGGTCCGCTCCATCTTCGAAGGGCAAAACCTCACGAGTTTATCTGGCGAATGAACGACATGTTGGCATTCGCGAAAGAGTGCGGGAGCAATGTTGGTCTCCTCCTCGATTCCTGGCATTGGCATACTGCGGGAGCGACCACGGAGGACATCATCAAGGCCGGCCGCGAACGCATCGTGCACGTTCATTTCAATGACGCTCCTGATCTACCGCCCGACCAAATCAGAGATGATCATCGTCTCCTGCCGGGTGAAGGAGTGATCAATCTGGTTGGCTTTCTCCAGGCGCTCGAAAAAATCGGATACTCGGATGCCTTGAGCGTTGAAGTCTTCGGTCGCTTGAAGGACGAAACACCGGAACGAGCCGCGCAGATGGGCCTGGAAGCAACCCGCAAAGTATTCGCCAAAGCCGGCATCCCGCTTTGAGGTCGTTCCCGGAACGTTATGACCATCTACGAACAGCTCCGTTTTGGAGATCACATCGAGTCCGCGCACCAGGCGTTACAGAAAATCTCCGAAGAGCATTCATCGGGCACCTTTCGAGAAGGCGGCTGGTCGCGCAAAGAGATACTGGGCCACCTGATCGATTCCGCGCTCAACAATCACCAGAGATTTGTTCGCGCTACGCTCGACGGGAGCTACGAGGGACCGGGTTATGCACAGGTTGACTGGGTTAACGTCCACGGCTACGCATCAATGCCCTGGGAAAGCATACTCGAACATTGGGCTTTCCAGAATCGCTTATTAGCAGAAGTGGTGCGGCGAATACCGGAGGCGCGGTTAGAGGTTTCCTGCCGCGTTGGAACGGATTCGCCGGTGACGCTACGATTTCTCGTGGAAGATTACCTTGCACATATGGATCACCATCTGCGACAGATCCTGAGCACAAGCTGAGAACACTTAGTGTTTGATCAGCTTGTTCACTTCGCGTTCGATAGCGTCACGCACTGCTTCCCTTGCTGCTTCGTCCTTGTATTGATGCCGCGGCCAGAAGAAACCACGCAGGCCGTCTTTTCTCCTGCGGGGAACTACATGGACGTGAAGATGCGGAACTAACTGGCTCACGCGGTTGTTGACCGCGATGAACGTTCCTTCAGCATCAAGCGCACTCTCGACAGCCGAGGCCATGATCTGTGTGTTCTCCATGAGCGGACCCGCGAGTGCAACGGGAAGGTCGGTTAAGGTCGGGTAGTGTTCACGCGGGCACAGAAGAACATGGCCCGGGAAGAGAGGATCGATGTCGAGAAAAGCTATGACGTTCTTGTCCTGATAAACCACGTTTGCAGGAATGTTACCTGCAACTATCTTGCAGAAAACGCAATTATCGACGGCCACCCTCAATATGGTAGTTCAGTCGCCTGTGCTTGCTACTCGCGAGGGCAAAGCCGCCTCCGTATAGTCTCCGACGCGCTCGACTTCGAGACGCAAATCACCGTCCTCTTCTACCTCGAAAGCCTGGACGAATTTCGCGCCCCACACCATGTCGTCGTACCGATACGAAAATCGCGAGTTAACTACCTGGCCGAAAGACTCATCGAAGGCCTTCATCGTTACCAGGACCTCTGCTTGTAGCCGCTCGAGTTCCTCCTTTGTTCTGCCGAACAGCGGACTTTCTTCGGTGATCGGGTGGACAACCGTCCATGTCAGAGGGAAAAAGAGTATCTGTGTCCGTTCAAGTGCAAGCTGATCGAATTGGCGCAGGGGCTTTCCGTTCTCTCCCTGCACCGTCATCAGCAAAAGGCGCGCCTCCACATCGATCAAGTTGTTGGATCGCCTATTTACCACTCGGAGTTGCAAGCTCATTCCGTCTCCGTAAGGTGCAACCAGCATCTTGGGGCTGAATCCGATACGCGCGGACGGACGGGAGAAGCGACCGAACAGAAGGCCGGTAGCAATCGCGAAAGTCATGAGTCCCGCCAGAGCTTCGATCCCGGCCAAAGTATTAGCGATAGGTCCTATCGGCCACATGTTGCCGTAGCCAACTGTCGTCAGGGTGTGGGCGCTGAAGAAGAATGCGTTCAAAAACCGCAGCCACTGTGTGGGCGCATCAGAGCCCTTGAGGTGCTCAATTCCGATCGCCATGTAGGCGGAAGCGAACACAATATTCACGGCCACATACGTGACACCAACGATGACCAGAAACCGACTCCAGGATGCGTTGATCAGGTACAGGTAAGGATGTGCATCGCGCCACGTCGAGCCTGAGCGTCGTACGTTGAAACGGCCGTCAGGGTTGATGGCGCGCTTGAGAACACCGTCATACCGCTGAGTTAAGCCCGGGTCGAAGCGGGGCTGTTCCATGTGTTGCAAATTGGCATCTCCTCTTTGAATACCCGAGTATTTGCGAGACTGACGAACCGCTAAATCTTGTTACTCTGTCGTAGATGGCACGCACTGAATCAAGTCCGGTCGCATTGGGCACTCCGGCCCCTTCATTCGCGCTTCCGGACGTGATCTCCGGACAGACGATAACGCTTGATACGTTCGCGGACATGCACGGATTGCTTGTGATGTTCATCTGCCGCCATTGTCCCTTCGTGAAGCACATACAGCTCGAGCTTCCCCGGTTAGGAAACAATTATGCCGGCCAGTCGCTCGGAATCATGGCGATCTCTTCGAATGATGCGGCAGCCTATCCGGACGATGCGCCCGAGAGCCTGAGAGAGATGGCGACCGAGCTTGGTTTCAACTACCCGTTTTGTTTCGACGAAACACAGGAGGTAGCCCGAAGCTTCGACGCAGTGTGCACGCCCGACTTCTATCTGTACGATCAGAATCGCCGCCTGGTGTATCACGGTCAATTGGATGATAGCCGGCCCGGCAGCCCTGTCATTCTGTCCGGTCGCGATCTCAGGCACGCCATCGACTCACTTTTGTCGGGGCGTCCGATTCCCACGGACCAGAAGCCAAGTATCGGCTGCAGCATCAAGTGGAAACGCTGAAATAACCGGGCGCTAGTGGCGGAACTGGAAGAGTATCGTGTGTTCGCTCGCGATGCTCTGGCCATGCAGAGACGCTGGTTGGAAGACCCACTGCTTTGCCGCACTCAACGATACGGCCTTCACGATTGAGCTGACCTTCTTGTTCCCTTCCATAATTCGAGCTTCGACAACGTGGCCCGTCTCATCCACTTTCACGGCCACGCTCACCTCTCCTGCGGAATCAGCCACTCCTGGCGGTAGAGTACTAAGCTTCGGAAGTACCTGCTTCAAAGGATGCGGTGGCCTGTAGGTAAGCAGCGGGGTTGCGTCCGGAGAGCTGTTCTGAGCCGGCTGCACCTGAGCGGGCACTGGAATTTGCCCAGCAGTACTCTTCTCGAGCCCAGCGGATCCGGCCGCAGGCAACGCCTGAGCAGAATGATTTGTGATCACATTCGCGGAAGAATCAAGTGTCTGATGCCCGGAAGGAACGCCCGCCGGGGGCACATTCTCAGCCATCTGACTGGTCGGGCTCGGATTGGCGGTGGCTGAACTGGACGGGATAACTGCGTCGGCCGCTGTTTTCGTCGCAGGAGTACCAGACGGCGATTGGGCCGCTGAATCGCGGGGCAGTTTGCGTGTACTGGTCGTCGCGTGGTCAGTAGCGCGGAAATCCCCGTTTTCCGCGGCTTCGTGTGTCGGCTGCATCGGCACTGACCGGGAGGCATCGACAACGTTCTGGCGAGCGAGCTGAGGTTTACCGCCGGCGGTTCCGGTGACCAGCGCCGTTCGCTTGAGATCGGGCGTGTCGTCCGGCCGGTTTTTGGACTGACTCACATTGAGGGCCGTGGGTTTCGTGCTACCAAGAACGCGCAAGGTCTCGCTCGCATTCTGACCGCCCGTTCCGTGGACCTTCAGTTGAAAGACAACGTCGTCCGTGTTGGGAAAGTAAAGCACCGAGCCGTTTGCCAGTTCACCGGAGCCCAACTGCACTTGCCGATGATCGGGACCATCGTTGATGTTAAGCGTTCCCTCATCCGCGTTTCGAATAGCAGGACTATTCCGATTCCAGCTGAGCTGCACGCGATCTCCGTTGCTCGATATGGTGAGGTTCAGGCCGGGGTCCGTCGGAATCACTTGGGCAACTGCGGCCGGAGTGCTACGGGCGTGAGCGGGCTTTAAATAGATCAACCAGAATGTGCCCCCGGCGGCAACGGCGAACATAGCGCTCATCGCGAGCCAGCGCCGGTCACGCAGTGCTCGCTTCAGGTCACGAGGAACTGGCGCTGCATTCGATACCGTTGGGGAGGCGACTGACGAGGCTGCAAGAGGAAAGCTATGGCCGCCCGCAGCCATACGCTGCTGCTCTTCTCGGAGGAACGCCGCTTCTCCCAAGCGGGCAGGGGCAGCTGCTCCAGCTGCCGCAGCGCCAAGCGCCAAGCTGTGAGCGACGTGTGCATCACTGGCCAAGTGGTCGCGGTGGACTGCGTTTGCGCCCTCGTGTTCCGACGCGACCTTTTTCAGCAGCTCTAGCGCTCTTTTTGTTTTCGATGTTAAGGCGCCTTTCCAATGTAAAGACGCCTTGTCCTCTTCAGCGCCCTCCCTAAACTCATAGGACTGCGGATGTAATTCGTCCCGGTTTTTTGGCCGCATGAGAACTTCGACCGGAGAAACAAGCGCTAAATCATCCGCGATTCGGACGGTACCTGAGCGATGGCCTTCCGCAAACAGAGTTCCGTCCTGGCAGCGGCAAAAGATTTCCAAAGATAATCCGCCCGCCGGTTCGCTCCAAACGATCATGGCGATGTCGTTGCGTTGACGGAAGTGTTTCTGATGGAAAGCTAAGTCTTCGGCGTGCAGACCGCCGGATTCTCGAGCCGAGAACCACCCGAGTAGATTCAGACCGGCAAGATCGCGGTCACCCTTCGCTCGGGCCATGAGCGCGTCAAATGCTTCGTCCCCTGCACGCTTCGCACCCGCTTTGTCGTGTCCGTCGACGTCGGAGGAGGAGAACGAACGGAAGACTTGAACGACTGCGAAGTCATTCTCGATCCGTCCAAAGAGGAGACCACTGATTCGCAGGGACGCGCGATCTTTGTCCTCCAAAGCAGCGAACAGATGATTGACAAATTGCGGGGCGAGACGAATTAAAAAAGGAAGGCGGCGTAGACTTGGAGCCGGCGAACTCTCATTGGCGGCATTCATCGTAAGGCTCCAATTAACAAATAGCGACTACCCCGAATATGCCTACTGTAACCTCTGACGGACCGTGGGCAAAGGATTCCAGTATTTTCCCCTGCGGCAAAACCGCGCGTTTTGTTCAATAAACAACGAAATAGGTTACGATAAACACTTCATTCGCCGTGTCCGCGGGAACATCCTTTAACTATGCTTTCGCGAAAACGCGCGCCCCTTGGCGCCCTCATTCTCGTCCTTGCGCTATCGACAGGCGTCCGCACATTTTCTCAGCCAGGAAGTAAGCCGGCGCTGTGGTCGGGCCTTCGTTATCGCATGATTGGCCCGGAACGGGGAGGGAGAGTCACCGCCGTGACTGGCGTGGCTTCTGATCCGCTGACCTTCTATATGGGTTCGACGGGAGGAGGCATCTGGAAGACGACCGACGCCGGGCATAACTGGCTGAACGTGTCCGACGGTCAATTGCCGGTCGGCTCCATGGGAGCCATCGATGTTTCGTTGTCCGATCCGCGCGTGATTTACGCCGGCACCGGCTCTTCGAAGATCAGGAGCAACGTGTCGATCGGACGCGGCATTTACAAGTCGACGGACGCTGGCAAGACGTGGACGTTCAGCGGACTGCGGGATACCGGCCAGATTGCCACCGTTCGCATCCATCCCACAAATCCCGATCTCGTCTACGTCGCTTCTATCGGAAATCCGTTCGCGCCGAACAAGGATCGTGGCGTTTTCCGTACCGCCGATGGTGGCAAGACCTGGTCGAACGTGCTCCACGTTTCTGATGAATTGGGGGCGGCCGACATCGAACTGCAACCTGGTCATCCGGATGTGATCTTCGCCACCATGTGGCATGGACTGCGGAAGCCGTGGACGATCATCAGTGGTTCGCTTGATGGGGGAATTTATAAGTCAACGGATGGAGGCGACCACTGGTCCAAGCTCTCAGAGGGGCTTCCCCACGAACTCTTCGGTCGCGCAAACGTCGCGATATCTGCTGCCAACCCCAATCGTGTTTATGCGCTGATCGAAGCAAAACCAGGCTCCGGGCTCTATCGCTCTGAAGACAGCGGCACTAGCTGGACGCTCGTGAACGGAGCGCCCAACCTGACGACGAGGCCCTTCTACTACGACACGCTGGGCGTGGATCCGAATAACCCGGACATCGTCTATGTCGGCAACGAAGGCTGGTTCAAGAGCACCGATGGAGGCAAGTCTTTCCACTCTGCCCAGGTTCCGCATGGCGACAATCATGACCTCTGGATCAATCCGAAGAATTCCAATTATATGATCCAGGCAAACGATGGCGGCGCGAACGTATCTTTCGATGGCGGACGTACCTGGAGCACGCAGGCGAATCAACCAACAGCAGAGATTTACCAGGTTGCGGTCGATAACCAATATCCGTACCGCGTGTACGGCGCACAGCAGGACAACACGACCGTCATCGCGCCCAGCCTGGCACTTCCGACGGGGCAGCCGTTCCGGATCGGCCCAGGCTGCGAAACGGGTCCGATCATCCCCAATCTCAAGAATCCACAAATCGTCTATGGCGGTTGCAAAGGCCAGTTCAGCAAGCTGGACATGAACACCCACGACGAGCAGCAATATTGGATCGGTGGCCAATCGCTCTACGGTAATCCAGGCAGCGAACTGACCTACCGGTTCCAGCGTGTGTCCCCGATGGAAACGTCGCCCTTCGATCCGGGCACGGTGTACTACGGATCGCAATTCGTACACCGGACGCGGGATGGAGGGGTCAGTTGGGAACGCATCAGTCCTGATTTGACGGCGCATCCGGAAGGGACGCAGGGTGCGAGCGGAGAACCAATCACTCGCGACGCCACCGGCGAGGAAGTCTACAGCACGCTGTATTCGATTTGCGAGTCGCCTGTGCAGAAGGGTTTGATCTGGACAGGGTCGAACGACGGTCTTATCTGGGTCACCCGCGACGACGGCAAGACGTGGAACAACGTCACCCCGAAAGGGTTGCAGCCGGGAGGGCGCGTTCAGAACATAGAACCCAGTCCGCACCGCCCGGGAACCGCGTACGCTGCCATGTATCGTTACCTGCTTGGTGACTTCGCCCCGTATATCTATCGCACTGACGATTACGGCAAGAACTGGACTTGTCTGACGGACGGAAAGAACGGAATCGCGGCAGACGAACCCACGCGTGTCGTTCGCGAAGATCCACATCGGCGTCACCTCCTCTATGCCGGAACAGAATTCGGCATGTACATTTCGTTTGACGATGGGGCGCGCTGGCAGCATTTTCAGCTCAACCTGCCCGCAACCCCGGTTACTGATATTAAGCTTGCGCACAACGACCTGATTCTTTCGACACAAGGCGGTGGTTTCTGGATCATGGACACACTGACGCCGCTTTGGGAAGTCAACGGGGAAAGCACCTCGAGCGCAAACATCCTGTTTGCTCCCGTTGACGGTATCCGCTCCGCCGGCCGTGTAGCGGGCAATCCGGGGCGTAGTGCTTCCCTGCTCCAGTTCCCGTTGCCCGGAGCAGCCATCGATTACTATTTGCCAGCCGCTCCTGATGGCGAGATCACCCTCGACATCCTGGACAAGAAAGGAACCGTAGTGCGAGCTTTCTCGAGCAAGGCGGATGCGGCAGCGGAACGAGCCAGTGCATCGGCAGAAGCCCCGGCTGACGACGACGAAGGGCCACGGGTCCGAAGCGGCCCCACGCGACTCGACAAGTCCGCCGGCATGCATCGCTTCATCTGGGATTTACGATACCCCGGCCCCTGGATGAGCGAGACACGGCCTCAGGGCCCCAACGGGCCCATGGCGCCCCCGGATCAATACTCTGTACGCCTAACAGCGGGTTCGTGGACGAGCACCAAGCCGCTGACGATCAAAGAGGACCCACGGGTAGTTGATTCAGGCGTGACGGATGCTGATCTCCGCGAACAGTTCGAACACAATATGCACGTTCGTGATCTGGTGAGTGACGTGAATCGGACGGTAGCGCGTGTGCGTCAGGCGCAAGCGAAGTCGTCCGGAGATCAAGCAAAGCTGAAAGAACTGGCGTCACACCTGATTACGCCTTCGATCCGGTATAGCAAGCCTGAGTTGCAGACTCACATCACGTACTTATATGGCATGACGAACAATTCCGACCAGAAGATCGGCCGGGATGCCGTTGAGCGTTATGCCGCCCTGCGGAAAGAGCTGGATGCGCGAGTTGCTGAGCTGAATCAGATTCTGGGCGCAGGCCAGTAAGAACTCCGGCAAACTGGCAGCTACTCTCGAATGGCGACCACTACCTTCCCTGGCCTTTGTCTAGGCATACGGCCGCTATACACGTCAGCCGCTTCCACAAGCGGAACAACGCTGTCAACAAACGCTCG
The DNA here is from genome assembly GCA_045807925.1 of Bryobacteraceae bacterium. Lineage (GTDB taxonomy): Bacteria > Acidobacteriota > Terriglobia > Bryobacterales > Bryobacteraceae > Bog-105. The sequence continues at coordinate 36,957 of JBJMGK010000080.1, forward strand.
GAGACTGCCCTGCCCGAAGAGGTTAGCGATGTTGGCGAGTTGCGCTCCGCTCGGCTTCACAATGAAAGCCGCGTCTCGAGCGCGCTTGTCTCCAGATCCGTCGGCAGCGGTGTAAGCAACCGTAACAAGCCTTCCTCCCGGACGGAGGACAGACCACGATCGGTCCAGCGTTTCGCCGCCGACGGTGTCGACCACGATGTCGACATCTTTCACCGCTTGTTCAAACCGCTCGGAGCGGTAGTCGATCACACGGTCTGCTCCGAGATTCCGGATGAATTCTTCGTCGCGCGCCGAGCCGGTGCCTATAACCCGTGCTCTAGCTGTGTTCGCGAACTGAACGACGAATGCCCCGACGCTGCCTGCCGCCCCATGGACCAGCACACTTTCGCCTGCTTGTAACCTGGCGTGCTCAAACAGTCCCTGCCATGCGGTAAGCGCACTGATGGGAACGGAGGCGGCTTCCAGATGACTTAATTGCGGCGGCTTGGTGCTGATTTCGGAAGGTTTTGCCAGGCAGTATTCGGCAACCGCACCGTTCGCGTACCAGTCGTTCATACCGAAAACTTCGTCTCCAGCTTTAACGCCTCCAACGCCCGGTCCGACGGCCGTTACGACACCGGAGAACTCGTGTCCAGGCACAATGTCGATGCGCTGATCTCCGCTTGCGGTATGCCAAGTGGGCTGCCAGTGGATTTCAGTAGGAATCACGCCCGCGGCCCACACTTCAATGAGTACATGTCCGGGAAGCACTGACGGTTGCGGCAAATCACCCACGGACATCCGAATGTCGCTTTTACTGCCGTTGAGAAGCAAGCCTTTCATCGAGACCCCCAAAATAATTTTTGCCCCAAATGATGCGATGCTCATCGTTTCGAGCAGGGGCTATGCGTCCGCGCCGTCCGACGACCGCAAAGCGCTTTCATTCCAAAATCGAACCAGCGTCACTCCGCTTGTCAGGATCAGAGGTCCGAGCACGATTCCACTAATGCCAAACAGGCCAACCGCCCCGAGAACCGCAAATAACACAGGGACGGTATGGAGTTGCATCTTCTTCCCGACCAGAGTGGGGTAAAGCAGGTTGTCAACCGTGCCGATCACCGAAGCGCCCCATCCAGCCAGAATAAGACCTTTCACCCAATGCCCCGAAACCGCCAGATAGACCGCGACAGGCATCCACACGAGAAAGGTTCCCAAAGACGGAATAGTAGCTAAAATGGCCATTGTGAAAGCCCAGAACGCCGCGCTTGGGACGCCCAGGATCCAGAACATCACGCCGCCGAGAGTGCCTTGAATCGCGGCGATGGTTACGCTGCCCTGCATGGTTGCTTCGATCGTATTCTGCATACGCTCGGTGAGATGGTCGCGTTGAGCCTCGCTCAACGGCAGGATCGATCGGAACATTGCGGCGGCTTGATGACGATCCCGCAGAACGAAAAAGAGAGTAAACAGCATCAGCACGCCTTGCGTGACAGTCGCAACCGAACCCGTAAGCAAACCTTTGATGCGGTTGGCAATAAATCCAGCTGTGCCTTGAGCCGCTTGCCTTAAATTCACGACACCTAACACCTGGTCAACAAGACGATTCAATCGCGGAAAACGGCTGATCGTCTCCGTGGCCCAATCTTGGGCAGAACCGGACTGGATCGCCGCCGCCGCGGCCGCTACTCGATGACCAAGGCTTTGCACAACCAGAAGCACCGGGCCCAGAATCAACAGCACCACAAGGAGAACGCCCACCGCCGCAGCCAAGGTTCGGTTCCGCAATCGCTTCTCGAGCCATGTGTAAGGTCTTCGGACCGCTACGGTCAGGGCGATTGCGCCAGTAATGGCCGGAAAGAAAGGGGACATCACGGCAAGCGAGAGCCCGACGACGGCAAATGTAATGATGAAGAGAACCACTGTCCGCCAGCTTGCGGGAATAGCAGCTTTGGCGGCTGCCGATGACGTTGTCACAGGAACAAGTCTCTCCTACGGCACGGTTCCACGTTGTTCCGATATGCTGGCTGGTGTTTTGAATTGTGCGTGATCGCTCTCTCTTGCTTCAGAATGCCTTCCGGCATTTCCGGTCTCAGCGCTTGCGATTATTCGAGCGGACGTTTGCCATTTCGGAACGCACGCGGATCCTCGACGTCGGCGGGTCGCCCGAAATCTGGTCGTTCTCAAACCTGAGACCACAGCTCACAATTTTAAATATGCCTTCGGCACTTGCTCCGCACTCGCAAGGGGCAAACCTCGTGGCGGCGGACGGCAGAATGCTTCCCTTCTCCGATGGGGCTTTCGATATTGTGTTCAGCAACTCGGTTATCGAGCATGTAGGTAATCGCGACGATCAGCGGATGTTTGCCAGCGAGGTGTCGCGCGTGGGCAAACACTACTGGATACAAACTCCTAATCGCCGTTTCCCGTTTGAGCACCATGTTATGCTGCCTGCGATTCACTATCTACCGAAGAACTGGCAGCGGGCAGTTGTCAGCCGCTTCACCGGCTGGGAGCACGTTGTACGTCCCACGCCGGATGAGCGCCGCAACTATCTACACCACTTTCTGAATGAACTCAACCTCCTCGATGCCGCGGACATGGAGGCGCTTTTTCCCGAAGCTAACGTGATCAGGGAGCGGTTTATGGGGATACCGAAGTCGCTCATTGCCGTAAGGACCTGATTCCCGCTGTTCCATATCCCGATATACTCTGGTTTGTTCGCTATGACCCGAAGATCGATGCTCAGTCTCGCGGCGGCGGCTGCTGCCCTCCCACGCAAGGTTCGCGCTGAGGCTTATCAGCCCACGGCGGCTAACTTGGCTGCCCGCGAGTGGTTTCAAAATGCCAGATTCGGCATGTTCATCCACTGGGGCGTTTACAGCGTGCTCGGAAAGGGCGAGTGGGTGATGAACAACGACAAGATGTCGATAACGGAGTACGCGAAAATCCCGCCTCGGTTCAACCCGGTTCAGTACGATCCGGCTGCGTGGGTATCTCTCGCGAAGTCCGCGGGCATGCGGTACATCACGATCACAAGCAAACATCACGATGGCTTTGCAATGTGGGCGACGAAGCAGAATCACTACAACATCGTCGACTCGACGCGGTATGGAAAGGATGTACTGAAACCGCTAGCGGAAGAGTGCCGCCGCCAAGGAGTAAAGCTGTTCTTTTATCACTCCCACCTCGATTGGCATCATCCCGATTACTATCCGTTGGGACGTACCGGGCATACCGCAGGGCGCACCCCGGGAGGCGACTTCAACCGCTACCTCGACTATATGGATGCGCAGCTCACCGAGTTACTCACCAACTACGGAGATGTCGCAGGGATTTGGTTCGACGGCATTTGGGACAAACCCGATGCCGACTGGCGGCTCCGACGCACGTACGATCTCATTCACCGGCTTCAACCTGCGGCCCTGGTGGGCAACAATCATCATTTGCCTCCGTTTGAAGGCGAGGATTTCCAGATGTTCGAAAAAGACCTGCCGGGCCAGAATACAACGGGTTTCAGCGGCGATTCGAAGATCGGGAATTTGCCGTTAGAGACTTGCGACACGATTAGCGGCGCGTGGGGCTATAACGCGGAGGACACGAAGTACAAATCTCCGAAGCAACTCGTGGGATACCTCGCGCGCGCTGCGGGAAACAACGCAAATTTTCTGTTAAACATTGGCCCGAAACCAGACGGAACTGTTCAGCCCGAGTTCGTCAGCCGCTTGCGTGAGATTGGCGGCTGGACCACCAAGTACGGGGAGTCGATCTATGGTACTCGCGGTGGTCCGATCACTCCGCGCCCGTGGGGCGTGACTACTGCTAAGGCCGGGAAAGTCTATGTGCACGTTCTCGATTGGCCCGACGAAGCTCTCCTTCTGCCCAAGCTGCCGAAACCGGTATCGCGAGCAACACTGCTATCGACCGGCCAAGCTGTGACGGCGAAAGAGGTGGAAGGCAACTTACTTCTGAAGATCCCGCTCGACCGCCGCGATCCTTGGGACACGGTCGTGGTTCTCGAAACCGGTGCCACCTCGAACAGCTGATGAACTTTCAGCGGATTGCGGTGAATCAGCCGCTCGTCGAAAGTTTCCTGGACCGTATTGAAATCGATGCTGTCGGGCTCATCAGGGTAAGCGGCTGGTCGCGGCGGCTCGGCAACGCATTCGACGCTTTGCCGCGAGTCCGGTTGGACGGATTAGACATTCCGCTGCTCCAAACTTACCGGGTATCGCGACCGGACGTCGAAAGCGCTGAAGCGCTCACGGGCGATCAGGCCGGACTCGTTTGTGAATATCTGATTCCGAACTCGCTCTACGGCCGCAGGGCTCGCCTTCTGTCGTTAACGGTCGGGGAGTATGTTGCGCTTCAGTTTGAAATCGACCTGAGCTTCACGGAGCCGCACTACCGTACGCTCTTCGACTCGCGAACTGTATTGCGGCGTCAAGAGATCTACAGCGCTGGCCCTCCGAATGCGGAAATCCATCCGGATATCGTGGCCGTCGCACAAACGCAACCCACTCCCATCCTCGATTTCGGTTGCGGCAGCGGTGCCCTTCTTTCAGTGTTGAGCGCGACCGGAGTACCGTGCCGTGGCCTGGAGCTTGCCGGCACTCCCGCGAGCGCGTCTCTCAGCCCGTCCCTGCGGCACCTTGTAACCTTCTACGACGGCAGCTTTCCTTCACCGGTCGAATCCGGAAGCGCAGCGACGGTGTTTTGCTCGGAAGTCCTTGAGCATATCCCTGAGTACGATGCTGCGATCCGAGACATGGCAAGAATCGCGACAGAAAGGGTCGTCATCACAGTGCCGGACTCGAGCGCTATAGCGCTGGGGTCGCGACACCGGCTGGTGCCGTGGCATTTGCTCGAAAGCACTCACGTAAACTTCTTCAACCAATCCAGCCTGGACCGAGCATTGCGGCCCTACTTCAAAGACGTCTCGTTTGGGCGTGTTTGCCCGTGTTTGCTGAACGACACCGAGTTCGGGGTGAGCATCGTCGCGTACTGTGGAAAGTAAGCTGACCGAGAAAAAAGCGCTGGATATGCAGCAGCACTGAACGGCACCCGCCCGTACTACTACGCGCCCATAACAAGTTCCTACTACGGCACTACGATATACTATGATTAGACGTACTTCTCGTCTTCTACCAAACCTCTTTTCACGCCTATGGTTCTCCGCTATAGGCGTTTTCTTATTCCCGATGAGTGATCCGTACAACCTCGAGCGGTTTGTTAAGGCGCAAGCGCCTGCCATCGATCAGGTCCGCTCTGAATTACGCGCCGGTCGAAAAGACAGTCACTGGATGTGGTTTGTATTCCCGCAATTGCGGGGTTTAGGGTCGAGCGCCATGGCCGAGAAATATGGAATTGGCTCTCGCGAGGAGGCAGAAGCGTATCTCTCTCACCCGATTCTGGGTCCGAGACTCCGGGAGTGTACCGAGCTTGTGAACGGTATTCAAAATGCGTCGATCGAACGAATCTTTGGCTATCCCGACGATCTGAAATTCCGCTCGTCCATGACGCTGTTTTCCAAGGTGGCTAAGGATAATGACGTGTTTCAAACCGCACTGGAGAAGTACTTCAGCGGAGAACCCGATCCCGCCACTCTGGCACGCCTGTAACAGGCTACATATCAGCAATCTCTCCGCGCACGAGGTCAGCGTACGTCTCGCGTTGCCTCGCAACCAACACGCGATCCCCATCAACGAGAAGTTCACATGCACGAGGCCGTGAATTGTAATTGGACGAAAGCACGAATCCGTAAGCTCCCGCAGTCTGGATAGCGATCAGGTCTCCAGCCTTGACATCCGGCATACTTCTGCCGCGCGCGAAAAAATCACCGGTCTCACAAACCGGACCGACGACGTCGACCTCCGCTTCCGCCTCTCTGCTCGGGCTCGAAACGGGAATGATTTCGTGGTGAGCCTGATAGAGCGCAGGCCGAATCAGATCGTTCATGCCGGCGTCGACCACAACGAACGCTTTCTTCCCGTTGTGCTTGGTCAGAGTCACCCGGCACAGCAGAATGCCGGCCTCGGCTACGATTGATCGGCCAGGCTCCAGCATCAAGGTGAGCCCAAGCGGCTCGACCAGCGCTCGCAATTGACTGACTACGTTCCCGAGGTCAACGCTCGAGTCACTGTGACGATAGGGGACCCCGATGCCACCGCCCAGATCCAAATGGCTGATCGCGAGTCCTTCGGCACGTAATCGATTGACGAGCCCGATCATCTTGCGCGCCGCTTCCATCAAAGGTCCGGCATCGAGCAACTGAGATCCGATATGGCAGCTGACCCCCTCGGGCGCGATACCTGGAAGAGCAGCAATACGCCGGTAGATCGCGGGCGCTTCTTCCATGGCCACGCCGAACTTATGCTCGCGCAGACCGGTCGAGATGTATGGGTGAGTTACTGCATCAACGTCCGGATTGACCCGCAGCGCGACGGAAGCCATCTTGCCGGCGGAGGAAGCGACTCTCGAAATTTCCGCTACTTCAGCTTCGGACTCGCAGTTAAAGCTATGAATGCCAGACTCGACAGCATAGCGGATTTCGGTTTCCGTTTTTCCGACGCCTGAAAACACCACAGAACCGGCATCGGCTCCGGCGGCCAGAACACGGTAAAGTTCGCCTCCAGAGACGATGTCGAAGCCCGCTCCCTCTTTTGCGAGCGTCGCCAATACCGCCAGATTTGAGTTAGCTTTCACGGCAAAGCAAACTCTGTGTCTGAGGCCTTCGAGCGCGTGGCAATAACGGCGGAATCGAGAGACTATTGCGTTTTTCGAGTAAACGTAACTAGGCGTCCCGTATTCGTGGGCGATTTGCCGCAGACTGACGTCCTCGCACGCAAGAGTTCCGCCTGAGTAAAAAAATTCTCCGTCAATAAGCATTCAGGGTTCGGGTCAGAGGACGCGCAGAGCGATCAGAGTTTGATCGTCTGTGAGGGAAGTCGCGCCTCGAAATCGGTCGATATCTTCAAAGATTGCATTCACAAGGTACTGCGGCGACTTGTCCTGATACTTTCCCAGCAGCGTCTCAACACGAGTACGACCGTAATCCTCGTTGTCGGACAACTGATCTTCCACGCCGTCGGAGTAAAACAGGATCAGATCGTCGTGTTGGGCGGCGAACTCGACTTCATCGTACTGCTGGTCGTCCAATAAGCCGATCGGCACTCCCTCCGCGCGAACCTCGGATATCTTTCCGCCGCGACAGATCAGCGGGGGCAAAGTACCCGCGCTAGTGATCGTAAGTTTTAGAGCTCTGGAGTCCCACGAGATAAGAGACAAGGTGGCATATTGCGCATCCACGCGACGCTCGAGCAGCGCCTCGTTCAAATGCTTCATCAATTGCGAGGGCGACTCCCGGACTGGGGCTAATGTACGAAGCAACCCCGAAATCAGGGCCCCGTAAAGCGCCGCCGCGGCACCTTTACCGCTGACGTCGCCGAAAGCAATGAGAGTATATTCGTCGGAATGTTCGAAGAAATCGTATAGATCGCCACTGATCTCTCGAGCGGGCCGGGTCTTGATAGCAACTTGCAGCCCGACAACGTCCGAGATCGTGCGAGGCGCAAGGACGGACTGCAGCTTGAAAGCGGCTCGCAGGTCCTGCTCCATCCGTTGTTCGCGCGTGGCCAGTTCCTCGTAGAGGCGCGCGTTCTCCACGGAGGTCGCGATTTGCGGAGCCAGGAGACTCAAGGCCCGTACGTGGTCATCAGTGAAGAATCCAAGCCGGACGCTTTCAAGGTCCATCACGCCGACAACGCGGTCGCGCAGAATCAACGGGACCGCCACCTCCGAGAGCACGTCTGAATGCGAAACGATATAGCGCGGTTCCCGCGTAACGTCCGCGACACGGACGACCTGACGCGTTTCGAACGCGGCGCCGGTAACGCCCTTCCCGAGCGGAATATTATTCACCGTCGTCTTCTGGTCATATCGCTGACTGAAACGACAGGTAAGAACCTTACGCTCGTCGTCTACGAGAAAAATACTGAATGCGTCGAAGTTGATGAGCGCACGGATCGTCAGGGCTATCTTCGTCAGCAACTCATCGATATCCAGGATCGAGCTAAATTCCTGCGATACATGGGCGAGAACGCGGAGCGTGCGGTTTTGGCGCTCAACACGGCGATAGAGTCTCGCATTATCGATGGCAATGCCGACGCGGCTCGCAATCAGCACGAGCAATGCCTGGTCCTGTTCAGAGAAGGCGTTCAGGTGAGTCGCTTGGAGATCGATGATCCCGACCAACTTGCCCCGGACCAACATAGGCACGGCCAGTTCCGCTCGCACCGCATCAAGAGCGTTCAAGTACCGGGGATCCTTCCGGACGTCTTCGACGAGAATCGGTTGGCGTGAACCGGCTGCAGAGCCCGTGATTCCTTCACCAACGCGAATGACCAGGCTTTTCGCTACTTCGTCCCGATGGCCGATCGAGTAGCGCATCCGCAGTGTGCGCGTTTTGTCGTTAAACAGGAGAATCGCGAAGAGTTCGTAGGGAACGACATCTTTGATGATCTCCGCGACATTCCCGAGCAGGCGATCAAGGTCCAGGGTTTCCGCAGTAACCGTACTGACTTCGAGAAGGAAGTCGAGCAGTTCCGCACGTTCCCGGAATTCGGGTTTGCGAGACACCGGCATCAATAACTACCTGCGTCGACAGCGGAAGGTTCATCCGAAGCCGATCCGATTTCCTTTAGTATGTTGACTCCGGAACTCGTTCCGATACGAGTGGCTCCGGCCTGCACCATCTGTCGAAGAGCAGCTAAGGTTCGGATGCCACCTGACGCTTTCACGCCGAGCGCTGAGCCGACAATGCTCCTCATGAGACTTACGTCCTCAACGGTTGCGCCTCCGGCGGCGAATCCCGTCGAAGTTTTCACAAAATCGGCCCCCGCTTCGGCAGCCAACTCGCAAGCGGTCCTCTTTTCCTCAATTGAAAGAAGACCCGTCTCCAAAATGACCTTCAGGATGGCCCCGCTCGAATGGGCAACGTTCGCCAGTTCTCTCAACTCGTCCGTGACGACCTGAACTTCACCCGAACGGAGGGCCCCGATGTTCTGGACGACGTCAAGCTCTTTCGCGCCATGCGCGAGCGCACTTTTTGCCTCCGCGACCTTTGTCACGGTCTCGTTCGCTCCCAGGGGGAAACCGATCACAGTACAGACAGGAACCGAAGAACCCTCCAGCTTGTCCTTCGCGAAACGAACCCAAAACGGATTGATGCAGACAGACGCGAACGATGAACTCCGCGCCTCGGCGCACAGCCGGGCAATATCGGCTCTCGAAGAATCGGGCTTCAGTAACGTATGGTCAATCAGTGCTGCGACGATTTCAGGTCGGTCGAGGTTCAATTCACTCCTCTTCAATGAGGGCGAGGGAGGGTATGCGGGATGACTCGGCATCCTTGCCCGTCAAGGATATCACGCATCCAGGGCAAAAGCCCCCAGGCACTTCCGGACGCACAATCTTATTTACTTTCAAGTATTTAGGATAGCGAATTGCAAGTCGAATTGCTTCGCAGTACGAGACGTGCAAGGTCCTTTCACAAGTGTCTCAATCGCAGGGGGTAGAATTGGTGAACCATCGAAACGGAAAGGGATCTCACGAAGTGCTCTCCCACCGGTGTCCGGCAGAAGGATGGCCGACCTCGCTCACCCCTGAAGTGCTACGTTTGGGAGTCTAGCCTGCCTATGAGTTTGCGTGGTCTGCTCTTCGGAGCTGCAATCGGGCTGATTCTGATCGGAGTGGGCTACGCGACCTCGCCTTTCGGTACCGAAGGCGATCCTGCGGCAGTCGGCCAGCGCACACCCCGAAAGCTTCAGGCCGCCATGCCGTTCCGGCAGTATCAGGGGGTTGAGTATTACGATTTTCCACTCCCGCCTGATTACGCTACTCCTGGCGAATGGACCTTTGCGCGGTTCATGTACCGCCCTGTCGTCTGGGGCCGTCGAAGCCGAAGCAACTGGACCATCGATTATCCTCGATCTGATCGCCATTTAGCCGCTGCGGTCCGCCGGCTGACGCGAGTGGACGCACGGTCCGTAGAACAACCAGTAGCTGCGGAGGACGGTGACGACATTTACAATTGGCCATGGCTCTACGGCGTGGAAGTCGGGCACTGGGATCTCACCGATGTCGAAGCAGCCAAGCTGCGCGATTATCTTTTGCGCGGCGGATTCTTCATGTGTGACGACTTTCATGGAACCGCCGAGTGGGCGGTCTTCGTCTCGAGCATGAAGAAGGTCTTTCCCGATCGCCAGATTGTTGATCTACCCGATAGCGATCCTATCTTTCACTCGGTTTACGATCTCGACGACCGGTACCAAGTGCCTGGCGAACAATTCGTTTACTCCCACCAGAGCTTCGAGTACGACGGGTACGAGGCCCGCTGGCGCGGCATCTATGACGACAAAGGTCGAGTGGTCGTGGCTATCTGTCACAACATGGATCTCGGCGACTCTTGGGAACACGCCGACAATCCCGAATACCCGGAGCAGTACTCTGCGCTTGGATTTCGCATTGGAGTGAACTATCTCGTCTACTCCATGACACACTGATTAACTCTCCGGTATGTTCGAATTCCTGTTCAAGTATCCGGCCAGCGCCTTTTCCCGCGGCACCATTGTGTTTCTTGGGTCCTGGCCCAAATGGATACTCGTGGGCGGGATTCTCGCTGCCGCCGCAACTCTCGCATTCTTCATTTGGCGTGGAAGATCGCGACTGACAAGTACGGTCCGCGGCTGGCATGCGGCGGTCTTGTGGCTTCTACAGTCGGCTCTCCTCGCGACATTATTGTTGCTTCTGTGGCAGCCGGCGATTAGTGTCACATCGCTCAGACCACAACAGAACATCATCGCGGTGATCGTCGACGATAGCCGGAGCATGTCGGCGAAGGATGGTTCAGAGACCCGATCCGCCGTCGCTCGAAGGCTTCTTGACTCGAACCTCCTGAACCAGCTCGGCAAGCGCTTTCAGGTGCGTCTGTACCAGATGGGCGCGGGCGTCAAACGCGTGAACTCAACGGCGCAACTCTCCGCCAATCAGCCGTCCACGCAAATCGGCAAGAGCCTCCGGCAAGTCGCCGACGAGGCTGCGACCCTGCCGATTGGGGCTGCGGTTCTTCTGACAGATGGAGCCGACAACTCAGGCGGCCTCGACGGCGATACTCTTTCCGAGATCCGGCGCAGACGGCTTCCGGTGAGCACGGTGGGAATCGGCAGCGAACAGGTGCCCGACGATGTGGAGCTGACCGACTTCTCGCTTCCGACGAAAACGTTGGCAGGGGCACGTTTGCAGGCGGAAGTGACGATTCGCCAACACGGATTCAGTGGTAAGAAAGCGAAGCTCGTGCTCACCAATGCCGGCACGGTACTCGCTACTCGCGAGATTGCGCTGCAATCCGGTCCCGAGCAGCACGAGAGCGTTGAGTTCCACGCCGGGAAGGCCGCGGTCAAAAGTGTGACGGCGCGCATTGACCCGATCCCGGGCGAAACGAACGCGAATAACAATGCTCAGACGCGCACCGTTGCCGTCGATGACAGCAGACGCCGCATTCTTTACGTTGAAGGGGAACCGCGCTGGGACTATAAGTTTCTGCGACGAGCCGTCGAGGATGATCCAGCTATTCAGGTCGTCTCGATGCTGCGCACAACCCAAAACAAGATCTACCGGCAAGGCATTGCAAACCCGAATGAACTGGCCGAAGGCTTTCCCAGCAAACCCGAAGCGTTGTTCGATTATCAGGGGCTGATTCTCGGAAGCGTGGAGGCCGCATTCTTTACAACCGGGCAGCAGCAAATTATCAAAGACTTTGTCGATCGTCGCGGGGGTGGCGCCTTGTTCCTGGGCGGCCGGGCGTGCCTGGCGGATGGCGGCTACAACGTCCAGCCGTTTGCGGAGCTGCTGCCGGTCAACCTACCCAATCGAAAGAACACGTTCCAGCGGACTTTCGTTCCCGCAGAGCTAACCGAGGCCGGCAAGCGGAGTCTGGTCTGTCGAATTGATGAGAGCGCGGAGAAAAGCATAGCCCATTGGGACATTCTTCCGTACCTGGCAAACTACCAGGATCCGGGTACACCCAAACCGGGGGCAACGGTGCTGGCCCGCGTCAACGTGGCCGGCAATCACATCCCTTTGCTCGTCACCGAGAACTACGGAAGGGGGCGAACAGCGGTGTTCGCTACGGGAGGAAGCTGGCGCTGGCACATGCAACAACCTGTTGGCGATACCAGCGAGGAAACGTTCTGGCGACAGCTCCTGCGATGGACGGTCAGTGCGACGCCTTCGCGCGTCGTGCTCTCAACAAAGAATGCGACCCTGGAAGATGACGGGCAAGTGGAGCTCCGCGCCGAAGTCCGCGATAACGTTTATCTCCCGACGAGCAGTGCCGAAGTTCAAGTCCACATGGTCGCCCCCGACGGAACTGGAGAAGACATTCCATTGCGACCCGAGCCGCTGACCCAAGGTGTCTATACCGCCAAGTGGAACGCGCCGAGGGCTGGGCTTTACGTGGCGGAGGCGAGGGCGAAAGACGGCGTGCATTCACTGGGGAAGGATACGTGGGCATTCCGGAGAGAGGATGGCGTTGCCGAGAATTTCCATCGCGAAGCGAACCACGACCTCCTGCGTCGTCTTGCCGACCAAACCGGGGGCCGGTACTATAAGCCCCAAGATGTCTCCCGATTGCCCGCGGAGGTTGCTTATTCGGAAGCCGGTATCACTTCGCGGGAATTGAAAGATTTGTGGGATATGCCCGCAATTTTGCTATTTGTGCTGACGTTGAAGTCGACCGAGTGGCTGCTGAGGCGGCGGTGGGGAGTGGTATGAAGCTACTCGCAATGTTGCTCGGTGCATCCCTGTCGGTTTCGGCCGCTAATTACTTCGTAACGGTCGTCGGCTTGGGCGGTGCTCCAGAGTACGAGACGCAGTTTGCGAAATGGGCGGCGGACCTTAATAAGCAGCTCGAGGCGGGCGGTCCGGATGTGCACCTCATTGCCCTCGGATCGACGGCGTCGACGCGGGCTGCCGTCACGGAGACGCTTACCCGGCTCAGCCGCGAGCTCACTCCCGAGGATGAGTTCGGCCTTTTCCTGATTGGCCATGGAACGTTCGATGGCGAGCAATACAAATTCAACTTGCCCGGGCCGGACATCACGGCTCAGGAGCTGGCGGAACTCATCAACAAGATCACTGCGAAACGCCAACTCGTTGTCAATATGACGAGTTGCAGCGGCGCTTCCTTCAATGCGCTCTCCCGGAAGGATCGCGTTGTGATTACGGCAACCAAATCCGGAACCGAAAAGAACGCGCCCGTATTTGCACGGTACTGGGTGGATTCCCTGCGCGATCCGGCGGCGGATGCGGACAAGAACGGAACCGTTTCAGCCCTGGAGGCCTTCACCTATGCTCAACGGAAGACGGCGGCGTACTTTGAATCCGAGAAGTTGCTGGCGACCGAACACTCGATGATCGCCGACAGCGGCAGAGCCGAAGGCCTACGGACAATCTCGGCCGGAGACCGTGAAGGAGCTCTTGCCGCGGCGTTCCCGTTACTTCGTCCACAGAGCGTGATGGCAAAGAACGCAAATCCCGAAAAGCAAAAACTGGTCGCACGAAAGGAAGATCTCGAAGCTAAGATCGATCGCCTGAAATATCAGAAGGCGGCACTCCCGCCGGACGCATACAAACAGCAACTCAGTGCCTTGCTGCTTGAACTAGCGCGCACTCAGGCGGAAATCGATCGATGAGCCGAACCTCTGTTTATCTGGCACTCGCGCTCGCTTCCAGCGTTGCTTCCGGGTATGCGGCTTCGCCCTGGAAGGACTGCCGTTCGCTTCAGCGCCACGGTAAGCGCCCAGAGGCAAAGGCTTGCTTCGAGCGCCTCGTTCGCGGGTCCGACCCGATGTCCAGGGCCGAAGGGTTCTGGGGATTGAACCAATACGAAGAAGCCAAGGGCGAGTTCGCGCAGGCGTACAAATCCCAACCAAAATCGGCGGAGGTGCGAACAGAATGGGGACTTCTGTTTCTGGAGCGCTTCAATCCGGGCGAAGCGGCGAATCTGTTCAACGAGGCTTTGAAGCTCGATCCGATTTACGCGCCCGCCTCCTTGGGAATGGCGCGGGTAGCCGCCGAAGGTTACGGAAAGAAGGCGGTCGAGTTCGCTCAGGAAGCTCTGCGGCAGGATCCGAAATACGTCGAAGCTCATGAATTTCTTGCCTTCCTGGCACTTGAAGACAGCAACTCCAGCCTTGCCGCCGACGAGGCGCACCAAGCCTTGGCTCTTTCGGCGGAAGCGCTGGACGGCATGGCCGTGCTCGCCTCCATGGATTGGTTGAAGGCGGATGGAGAAAGTCCCTGGATCGGCAAGATTCTCGCGCTGAATCCGAATTATGGACAGGCCTATGCGACCGGTGCGCATTTTCTGGTCATTAACAGGCGCTACGAAGAAGGCATTCGACTGTACCGTAAAGCGCTCGAGCTCGACCCGACTCTGTGGGCGGCCCGCTCTCAGTTGGGCATAAACCTGATGCGGTTGGGCGCCGAAGAGGAAGCCAAAACCGAACTGAACCGCTCTTACGAAGCTCATTACCGGGATCCGCAGACCGTGAACGCGCTGCGCCTGCTGGACACGCTCGGCGATTACACGACCGTCAAAACCGGAACCACCGAGCTGATGCTCCACAAGAAGGAAGGCGCTTTGCTCCGGCCGTACGTCCAGTCGGAGTTGCAGAAAGCCGTATCTATCTACGAAAAGAAGTACCAGATGCGGTTACCCGGGCCGGTGAGGCTCGAGGTGTATCCCAATCACGACGACTTCGTTGTTCGAACTCTCGGGCTGCCCGGCCAGGGAGGGCTGCTGGGAGTAACGTTCGGCCTTGTAGTCGCGATGGACAGCCCGTCCGCGCGCCCCGCCGGCGGTTTCAACTGGGCAAGCACGATGTGGCACGAGTTGAGTCACGTTTATGTGCTGAGTGCGACGAAGCACCTTGTTCCACGATGGTTTACAGAAGGACTCGCTGTTCATGAAGAAGGCAGCGCCTCGCCCGATTGGGCCGATCGGATGACGCCCGAGATCGTAGGCGCGATTCGGGACAAGAAACTGCTGCCCGTCCTGGAACTGGAGCGCGGCTTCGTACGCCCGTCGTATCCCAATCAGGTGCTTGTTTCTTACTTCGAGGCCGGTAAGATGTGTGACTTCATCTCCAAAAAATGGGGCGACAACGCGCTTCTCGGCATCATTCACTCTTTCGCGGCCCGAAAGACGACGGAACAAGCCATCGAAGACAACCTGCACGAATCGCCAAAGGCCTTTGACGCCGAGTTCACAGCCTGGCTCAATGGACAAACGGCAGGAGTGACCGAACACTTCGAAGACTGGAAAAAGGGTATGAGAGCGGCGATGTCGGCAACCGAGGGAGGCAACAACTCCGACCTCACGAAGCAGGCCGCGACCCTGCGCGACTGGTATCCGGAATACACGGGCGCCGGGAGTCCCTATGAAATGATTGCGAAGACCTATCTGTCGGACGGGAAAAAGCCGGAGGCGATCGCGCAGCTCGAGAAATACCGCGAAATGGGCGGGACCGGCGTCGAGACCCTGAAGCAACTTGCGCAGCTCGAGACCGACGCAGGCAAAAAGGATCAGGCGAAAAAGACGTTAACGAAGCTGCTCTATGTGTATCCCGAGGACGAGGGGGTACACCGCAAACTGGGTGCGCTTTTGCTCGAAGGCGCGGACCCGACGGGTGCGGTTCGCGAGTTCCAGGCCGTGGTAGATTTGAAACCTGCCGATACCGCGGAAGCGCACTTCAATCTCGCCCAGGCCTTGGTCAGCGCCCACCGTAACGACGAAGCAAAAGATCAGGTCCTTACAGCGTTGGAAGCTGCGCCGGGCTACAAGCCGGCACAGCAATTACTTCTGAAACTCAGCCAGGAATAATGTCAACTCTCACAACATCTGTTGTCGACTCGTCCGAGCTCAAGACCCGCCTCAAGCGGTTTGGCGACGCACACGCCGCGATCAAGCGCGAAATAGGGAAAGTCATCGTTGGGCAGAACGAGGTAATTGAGAATGTTCTGATCGCCCTCTTCGTGGGCGGGCATTGTTTGCTTACGGGACTTCCTGGCACGGCAAAGACGCTGCTCGTGAGGACGTTGGCTCAAACGCTGGGTCTGAAATTCAGCCGAATTCAGTTCACTCCCGATCTGATGCCTTCGGATATTACGGGTACGGACATCATTGAAGAGGACACGACGACCGGGCATCGGCGCTGGACATTTGTGCCAGGACCGATTTTCGCGAACGTTCTGCTGGCTGACGAGATTAACCGAACGCCCCCGAAGACGCAATCCGCGCTACTCGAAGCCATGCAGGAAGCTTCCTGCACGGTGCGCGGTCATATCTATCACCTGGATCGTCCCTTTTTCGTGCTCGCCACGCAAAACCCGATCGAACTCGAAGGCACGTACCCGCTCCCGGAAGCGCAGCTCGACCGGTTTTTGTTCAACACGGTCCTCGATTACCTGGCTGCTGAAGACGAAGCAAAGGTCGTCGATTTGACGACGACGGTGAGCTCGGCGACGCCGGATGTAGTGACAAATCGGGACGAGATCTGCGGATTCCAGGAGTTAGTGCGCATGACGCCCATTGCGGAGCCGGTGGCCCGCTATGCCGTCGATCTTGTCAGAGCCACGCGCCCTTCTTCCGTGAGCGATAGTCCGGATTTCGTGAAGAAGTATGTCAATTTCGGCGGCAGCGTGCGCGCCATGCAGTTCCTCGTACTGGCCGGCAAAGCGCGGGCACTGATGCACGGGCGATTCCATGTTTCCTACGAGGACATCCGCGCGTTAACGGTACCAATCCTCCGCCATCGTGTACTCCTGAACTTTCATGCCGAGTCGGATCGTCTCACGACGGATGATCTGCTGCACCAGTTGCTCGATTGGAAGCCCGCGCCTCGCAGCTGAGATAAACACAAAAAGCCGTGCCGGTCGACGTCACAAACCGCCTGCTAGATCCGTCAGTTCTGGCCCAGATCTCGAATCTGGAACTGATCGCGAAGACGGTTGTGGACGGGTTTATCTCCGGCCTGCACCGTTCTCCTGACTTTGGTTTCAGCCAGGAATTTGCCGAGTACCGAGCGTACACTCCGGGCGATGACCTGCGCCACGTCGACTGGAACGTCTATGCGCGGACGGAAAAAGCGTACCTGAAGCGTTACCGAGGCGAAACAAACACGCGCGTGATGATCCTGCTGGACGTGAGCGCCAGCATGGGTTTTGGCTCGGGTCCGCTGCGAAAAATCGACTATGCCAAGATCCTGAGCGCATCGCTCCTCTATCTCGCTCATGTGCAGCGCGACGGAACGGGGCTGATTACGTTTGCAGATGATGTGACGAACGTTATACGTCCCTCGTCCAGGCAAGGTCAATTACACAGACTGCTTCATGGGCTCGATAGCGCCACGCTAGGCAAGCGGACCGACTTCGCGAGGCCGTTCTTCGAATTGCAACGAGTGTTACGTCAACGCGGGCTGACCGTGCTCATCTCGGACTTCTACGAAAAGCCGGAAACCGTGATCAAGACGGTGGAGCCGCTTCGTTTCCGCGGCAACGAACTCGTTTTGTTCCACGTTCTCGACGTTCACGAGCTGGAGCCTGTGCTTAACGGGCCGGCACTGCTGCTTGATATGGAAACCGAGGAAGCCATTGAAACCTCCTCCGATTATGCGAACACCGAGTATCGCGCGAAGATCGCAGACCATATCGAAGCCATGAAATCAAAGGCTCAGAGTGCGGGCCTGGGCTACTTCCTGCTGCGAACGGATCGGCCTCTCGACGCCGCTTTGCGCGAATACTTCAAGATGCGCGAGGGCAAGCTCTAGATGGGTTTTCTTTCGCCTTTGTTCCTTTCCGGGCTGGTTCTGCTCGGTCTGCCGCTGTGGCTTCATCTCCTGAGGCAATACCGGCGGAATCCGCAGCCCTTCAGCTCGGTGATGTTTTTCGAACGGCGGCTGCAAAGCTCGACGAAACATCGCCGCTTGCGTTACATCGCTCTCTTAATATTGCGACTGGCGCTGCTGTCCCTTCTCTTGCTCACGTTTGCTAACCCGTTTGTAAACCGGACAAGTGCCACGGCCGGTAAACGCAAATTGACTGTCTTTGCCGTCGATCGCTCCTTCAGCATGAGAACGGCCAGCGAGATGGATGAGGCAAAGCGCGAGGCGGCGCGAGTGCTTCGCGGTCTGGGCGGCGGGGACATCGGACAGGTCTTGGCAGTCGATTCTCACATCGAAAGCCTCGCGGGCCCCGAGCCTAACCATGCAGCTCTCGATGCTGCTATCCAGACAATTCAGCCGACGGACGAGACCAGTTCTTTTGGTGAACTAACGCGGGCGCTCCGGGTACAGGCACAAACAACCGGTATGCGGCTGGATGTGCATCTGTTTAGCGACATGCAACAGACATCGATGCCCGCCAACTTCAAAGATCTGACCTTGGGTCCCGATGTGAGGTTGCAGATTCACCCGGTCGGCAGCAGTTCGGCCCCGAACTGGGCTGTCGAGAGCGTGGTTACATCTCCTCACGTCTACGATGTGAAACAGACCAGGCTCACCGCAACGGTGGCCGGTTGGCAGACGGGCGAGGCGACTCGAAAGATTTCTCTTTCTCTTGACGGCAAGCCGCTTGGGACAAAGACCGTGACGGTTCCCCCGGCGGGCCGGGCACAAGCAGAATTCCTGGCCTTCGACGTACCGTATGGGCCACATCGAGGAAAGGTCAGCATCGAACCGCATGATTCGCTGCCCAATGATGACGAATTCAACTTCTCGGTGGAGCGGTCCGACCCCCGGCGCGTGTTGTTCCTATACGCCGCTGGGAACGCTCGCGAGGCGTTCTATTACAAAGCAGCCATCGATTCTGCCGTCGATACCGGCTTGATCGCAGAACCCTTTCCGCTGGAGCAGGCCGCCGGTAAAGATTTCTCGAAGTATGCGTTCGTGATCTTGAACGATGCCGGCGGGCTAAACGATAAAACCGCTCAGGACCTTTGTGGATACGTTCAACACGGAGGAGCCGCCCTCATTGTTCTGGGCCCCTCAACGGCCCGGTCGGGCAGAGTTCCGCTTTCGGCATCACGGACGGCAGACAACCGCACGGTACAGGGCGTGAGCTTTGTCGACAGTCAGCACTCAGCTCTGGCAGGCGCCGGCCGTTTTGAAAACGTGCAGTTCTTCCAAAGTAATCGCATCACTCCCAAGCCGGACGCGCACGTTCTCGCACGGCTGGCGGATGGCACACCACTGCTCGTCGAGGAACGGATGGGTGAAGGGCGAACGCTCACATTTACTTCCACCATCGACAACTCGACCAGTGATTTTCCATTGCATGCATCATTCCTCCCCTTTGTGGCGCAAACAGCACGTTACCTTTCAGGGAAGGAAGAAGGACCGAGCAGCGTTGTTGCGGGCACATCGGTACCCTTGAGGCAAACGCGGAACGAAGGAACCGCCGCGGACGTGATCGGGCCCGGCGGGAAACACGAGTTATCCTTAGCGGAATCGACCAAGGCCTTTGCTTTCGATTTGAAACGCGAGGGCTTTTATGAAATTCAGCGTTCCGGCGCGCAACGGCAGTTGGTGGCCGTGCACGCGGACCGTCGCGAATCGGACCTAAGAAAGGTTCCCAATGACACCCTGGAATTATGGCGCAATACTGGAAGTGCAGCTGTCGAGGCTAAAGCCGGAGCACCGGCATCCGAGACCCGCCCCTTCAGTCTCTGGAGGTATCTCATGGTTCTCGTGGTCGTTGCGGCCCTGGTCGAGTCAGTTTTCGGTAGTCGCTACTTGAAAGAGGGAGGCCAAGCCGCATGACAGCGCTGGAACAACTGAATGCTTACTTAAAGCGCCTCGAGGGCCGGATCAGGCTGTATGCTTTGTCCCGTGGTGCCGCCTTTGTCTTCACGATGGCCCTCGCGCTGACCGTGTTCTTTGTTTGGATCAGCAACAGGTACGCGTTTGCCCAAGGAGTTGTGCTACCGCTCCGAATTGCTTTGTTTCTGCTGCTCGCGGCGGGTATCTCGTTACTTCTCGTTCGACCGGTATTGCGTCTCACACGCAGACGAGTAACGGACCTTATCGAGCAGCGGGCGCCGGAGTTCCAGGAACGGCTGCTCACGTTAACAGAACGAAACGACGCTTCGAATCCGTGGGACGAGGTATTGGCCGAGGATGCGCTGAAAGTTGCGGAGCTGCATACGCCGGAAACGCTGACGCCCACGCGACCGCTACTCACGTTTGCAGGCGCCGGGGCCATAGCGCTGGCGGTTTTGTTATGGCTGATCGTTGCGGGTCCCGGTTATTGGGGCTACGGCGCCGGTCTGCTCTGGACGGGACACGCCGATGCAGCGAAGAAGCCTTTGTACGACATCACCGTCCAGCCCGGAGACAAAACGATCCGCCGCAAAGCGGATCAAATCATCACGGCAACCCTGCAGGGCTTTTCCGCTGATCACGTCACTTTGCACGCTAAATACGGAAGTACTGCGAAATGGGATCAAACACCCATGCAGGTCCAGTCAGACGGAGACCGCTACCGGTTTCTCTTCGCTGGCCTCTCGGACACCGTCGAATATTACGTACAGGCGGACAAAGCCCAATCGAAGCACTTCACCATACACGTAAAGGATTTTCCGGCAGTAAAACGCGTCCGGGTTGCTCTTCGCTACCCCGCTGGCCTGGATCTCGAGAATGTGGTGCTCGATCCCGCCGGGGACATACGAGCCGTGGACGGAACGACCGCCGAGATTTCGGTGCTGACTGACCGCCCGCTCGAGAACGGCATTCTGGTCACGGATGACGGGAAGAAACTCACGCTGGAGAAGGGCGACGGCAATTGGTCCAAGGCGGTTCTGAAAATCGAGAAGGACGGCTCGTATCACATAGCGGCTCTGGACAACGCGGAACCGGTGCGCATCAGCGACGATTACTTCATCGAAGCGAAGAAGGATGAAGCGCCGACCGTTAAGATCCTGAAGCCCGGTCGCGATCCACACGTTAGTCCCATTGAGGAACTCCCGGTGAGCGTCACAGCCGCTGATGATTTCGCGGTGAAGGGCCTGGATCTGCATTACTCCGTGAATGGAGGCGAAGAGCAGGTCGTACCGCTATTAAAGGCAATGAATCCGAAAGAAGCGGACGGGGGAACGACCCTCTACTTCGAAAATTTGAAGGTTGCTCCGGGTGACCTGGTGAGCTTTTACGCAACCGCAAAGGATGCCAAAACCACTGCGAAAAGTGAAATCATCTTCGCGCAAGCGGAGCCGTTCGATTTCAAGTTCTCGCAAAGCCAGCAGGCTGGCGGCGGAGGCGGAGGTGGCGCTGGCAACCAATCGGACGATATTTCCCAGCGTCAGAAGCAGATCATCGCGGCCACTTTCAACGAGACCAAGGAAGCGAAGCCCAAGGCGGCGCTGGCCGAAGATGCCAAGTTCTTGTCAGGTCTCCAGGCAAAGTTGGGCGAGCAGGCGCAAGTCCTCGCCGAACGCATGGGCAACCGCGAAATGGGATCATCCGGTCCTGAATTTCAGCAGTTCTCGAAACTGATGACTCAGGCGTCGAGCGATATGGGAAGCGCGGTGGAACAGCTACGGCCGGGGAAATGGCGGGAGTCGCTGGTACCGGAGCAGAAAGCGCTTGGCTCACTGCTACGGGCAGAAGCTCTTTTCCGTGACATCCAGGTCGCGTTCGGCCAATCCGGAGGCGGAGGCGGAGGGGCCAGCGGGGCCCAACGCGATCTAGCTCGAATGTTCGACCTCGAGTTGGACACGACGAAGAATCAATACGAAACCGGGCAGTCTTCTTCTGCAGACTCTGCGAAGGATGCGCAGAAAGCGATGGACGAGGCTTATGAGCGGCTTCAGGCGCTTGCAAAGCGGCAAGAAGAGCTGGCGGCCCAGAATGCGCAGCAGCAGGTAGCAGAACAGCGTTGGCAGGAAGAGCAACTCCGGCGCGAAGCGGAAGAACTTCGCAAACAGATGCAGGAGCTTGCCAAGAACTCGCAGGGGCAGAATTCCCAGAGCCAACAGGGTAGCCAGTCGAGCCAGTCTCAGAGCGGGAGCCAGGGCAGCCAGTCCCAATCCGCGTCCGGCAGTTCCTCCTCTCAGAGTTCCGGAGGCCGGCAAGGCGCACAGTCCGCTTCGAGCCGCAATGGGCAAAGCTCCGCGCAAAGCGCTCAGAACAGGGCGGACGAGCAACGAACAGCCGAGTCGATGAGGCGTGTTACGGAAGCGCTCGGACGCGCGGAAAACGAGATGCGTAAAGCGGTCAGCAACGGCGACGCCACAGCGCGGGACCGAGCACTGAACCAGATCCGGGAAGCCCAAGACCTGATGAACCGCATGATGCATGATCAGGCGGGGCGCGGCGTCGGCGATCTGGCGAATCGAGCGAGCCAGTTAGCGGAAGCGCAAAAATCGATCGCAGATCGATTGAAGCAAATGTACGGCGATACGGGGTCGAATTCCCGAGCCGGATCGAGATCGCTCGGCGGAGGCGAAAGCATGATGCCGGAGATGAACGACCCGAACAGTATGCGCTTCGGGTATGGCTTCCGGCGACGCTACTACAGCCAGCCAGGGCACGAACCCTCGCAGGGCGAGAAGTCGCTGGCCGACGAGAAAGACCGCCTCGCGAAGGACGTGGAGAGCCTGGAGCACCAGGTTCAGCAGCAAGCCCAAGCTCTCGCCGGCACGAGGCCCGATGCGGCTCGAAAGCTCTCCCGTGCACTCTCGGAAGCCGAGCAGAAGGATCTCGCTGTCCGGATGCAGAAGAATGCGGAGTGGATGCGGCAGGGATACGGCGACCGGAATCTCGCAACGGAAGACAGCGTGACTGCGGGACTTCAGCAACTGAGCCGTGATCTGCGGGACGCGGACGAGTCGCTCCAGAGTGCCGGAGCGCAAAACGGACAAAAGGGTGGAAACGACCAGACCGCTCGCGCGCTCTCTGAAATCCGGTCTTTGCGGGAAGACCTGGAGCGGAAAGCCGGTCAGAACGGAGCTGGCCAATCACAAGGCGGGCAGCAGCAGGCGTCCCAACGGGGCGGCCAACAGTCTGGACAGCAGAACGGCGGGCAAGCTGGCGAGGGCGGCGAAATGGGCGGAGAGCGTTCCGGTTACGGGCCTCTTGGCGGCTACTGGAGTCCGAGGGGCGGTGGCGGCCGGGACATGAGCCGTGAGGACATCCAAAGTGCGATCGCTCAACTTCGCGGGCTTCGCAATCAGGCGGTAGCGCGCGATCGTGCACTCACCGGCTACATCGACGGGGCGCTCGGCAATCTGCAGCACTTGACGGGTGCACAAGACGGATTGTTAGAAGCTCGCATCAGTCAGGACGCCCTGACAAGCTTGCAACGCTTGGAAGCGGAACTCGGAAAGCGAGTCGCTCAACAACAGAACGAGGGTACTCGGACGGGAGCGCATGAGGACTCTCCCGAGAAGTATCACGACGCAGTAGCTGGATATTTCCGTAGATTAAGCCAAGCGAAGTAGCATAGTGTTTTACTGCTTAGCGAATGCCAGTTTCGATCAAGGACATTGCGCGCCTTGCCGGCGTGTCCCATTCAAC
Organism: Bryobacteraceae bacterium; assembly: GCA_045807925.1. Classification (GTDB taxonomy): domain Bacteria; phylum Acidobacteriota; class Terriglobia; order Bryobacterales; family Bryobacteraceae; genus Bog-105. The sequence goes on from JBJMGK010000080.1 coordinate 60,563, forward strand.
CGTCTCCCGGGCGCTCCATAAGAGCCCGCTCATTCCGCCGGCCACGGCGCAACGGATCCAGCAAATCGCACAGGAACAGGGGTACACGGCCAGTGCGGTAGCGCGAAGCCTGGTGACTCGTCGGACGCAGGCCATCGGAGTTGTCGTGACCTCCATCGCCGATCCGTTCAATGGCGACGTGGTCGCCGGCATCGAGGAAGTGGCCAATGAGCGGGGGTATTCCGTCATCCTGGCCACCTCGCAAGCCGATCCGGACCGCGAATTGGCCGTGGTTCGCTCCTGCCAGGAACGCCGGGTCGACGGGATCTTAGTAGCCTCCTCCCGAGTGGGTGCGCTGTACGTGCCGGTTCTCTCCGAACTGGATGTACCTATCGTTCTGATCAACAACCAGCATGGAAGCGATTTTGCGTACTCAATCCGGATCGATAATGTTCACGGCATGCGGCTCGCAACCGAGCACCTGTTAGCACTCGGCCACAGACGGATTGCGTATGTGGGAGATCGGTTCGGCCTCCACTCGGACGAGGAACGGTTCGCGGGTTATGCTTCAGCCTTAGCGGCTTGCCAGATTCCTCTCGATAAAGAGCTGGTGGCTAACGGCAACGGCAAGGCGGATGAAGCAGGTTCGGCTTTGGATCAACTGTTGAAAAGAGGGGCGATGCCGAGCGCTATTGCGTGCTACAACGACATGACTGCGCTGGGTTTGATGCAGCGGGCCCAAGAGCTAGGAATATCGGTCCCGGGCGAACTCTCGGTTACCGGATTCGACGACATCCCTTTCGCGGCCTTTGCCATGCCGCCCCTGACGACGGTAAGGCAGCCGAGACGCGAGATGGGCCGCCAGGCGATGCGATTACTGTTTGCGCGGCTTAGTGACGAACCGGCGGAAAAGACTTCTGTAATTAACGGGGAGCTGATTGTACGAGGCTCGACAGCTCCCCAACGAGCTTGAAATTACCAGGAAATCTGGTCCGGGAAAAACTCCGATACCAGATCTTCATAGAAGGGCTTGATTTCCTTCAGGTTCGGACGCTCACGGCCTTTCGAATACAGGTCGTAAGGATTGAACGCGCGAACCCACTGGAACATCTCGTGGTCGTGCTCGTTCATTAAGTGCGTATAAGCGCCGTGTCTGTGAGCCGGATAGAACGAATGGTAACGAAGCATGTACTGCGCCTGCTCAGGAAGAAAATCACGAGTGACGCGATAGATATACTCATCGTGGCCCCACGACAGGTTCAATTTGTCTAGACCACAATTCGGCGAGTAGATGCCGTATTTGGTTTGATACTCGGGAACTTTGCTGTCCGGATTGTCCGCAAAGAACTCCGGGAATACGATCTGGTCGGAGTACGCGCAGCCAACCGGGAAGGTATCACCTACAACAGCCCACTGCGGTTCGCCATAGAGGCAAAGCACTTTGCCCAGATCGTGGACCAGGCCGGTGAGGACGAACCAGCGCGGATGGCCGTCTTTCCGAATGGCTTCGGCCGTCTGGAGAAGGTGTTCGATTTGCGTCAGGTCAGTATCCGGATCGCTGTCGTCGACCAATTGGTTCAGATAGTCGGCCATCTCCCAGATGCTCTTCTTGCCGCGCGTTAGTCCGCAATACTCTTTCTGCTTGGCCAGAACGAAATCGACGGTCTGATATTTGTGGTTCTGGCGGTAAAACTCGGTTACCGTCGGGTTCGCATCTTCCTTGTAATTGCGAAACTCCTCTTCCGATTTGCCCTGCTTGTACCGCGCGGCGATAAAATCATCCCATTCGTCCAGCTCTTTGAGCGGCTGCTGCTCTAATACGACCTGACCCATTTCTGCTCGGAACCTCAGGGTCTATTTATGCACACGTGTGCGCAAAAAGCAACGATATTCTTTTCTCTTCCCGATTTCGCCCAAGCTAGGCTAGGAGTTTCCCTCAAGATGATACGTTTTCTCCTTCCCTTCCTCGCGATGGCAAGCCTCTCTGCGTCGCAGGAGCCTGCGCAAACACTCGCGTCGCGGCTCGATCCCATCGTTCAGGAGGCAGTGCGATCAGGGCTAATCCCCGGGGCCGTTCTTGCGGTCGGCCACGGTTCTGGAATCGTGTATCGCCAGGCATACGGGTTCCGGTCGCTCGTCCCGACGAAGCAAGCGATGACGCTGGACACCATCTTTGATGTGGCGTCCCTAACAAAGGTAGTAGCTACAACACCCTGCCTGATGAAGCTTTTCGAAGAGGGCAAGCTCCGGATCGACGATCCGGTGACGAAGTACCTTCCGGAATTCCTCGGCGGAAAGAGCGATATCACGATCCGGCTTCTCATGACGCATTTCTCCGGTTTTCAGCCGGACTTCGAATTAGGTCCTCACTGGAACGGATACGAGACGGGCCTGCAAAAAGCATTTGCCGAAAAGCCGATTGCGCCCCCGGGCGCTCGCTTCATCTATAGCGACACGAACTTTATCCTTTTGGGCGAGATTGTCAGACGCCTGTCGGGAATGTCCCTGGCCGAGTACGCCAAACAGACTGTGTTTCAGCCGCTTGGAATGACGGAAACGGGCTTTCTGCCCGAACCATCCTTGCGATCGCGCATCGCGCCGACCGAGAAGGATCCCGAAACCGGCATTCCTTTGTTGGGTGTCGTTCATGATCCCCGGTCTCGCTACATGGGAGGCGTCGCGGGACATGCCGGTCTCTTCTCCACCGTCGACGATCTGGCCAAGTACGCATCCATGATGCTGGCCATGGGCGAAGCAGGTGGTCAGCACGTGTTCAGTCGACTTGCTGTGAAGAAATTCACCGAACCGGCGACTCCCGCCGACCAACCCGTGCTGCGCGGTTTGGGTTGGGACATCGATTCTCCGTATTCGAGCAATCGCGGTGAGCTTTTTCCGATCGGCTCGTATGGGCACACCGGTTACACCGGAACATCACTGTGGATCGACGCGACCACGAACAGCTTTGTGATTCTGCTCACCAATGTTGTCCACCCGAACGGAATTAAGTCACTCAGCTCCTTGCGATCGCGTGTAGCAACAGCCGTGGCGGCGAACTTTGGACAGACGGTGCCTCGGAGGGTGGCTTTGACCGGGTATAACGAGACGATCACTGGCGCGGGCGTCCACCGCGTGGTCGCGCGGAATGGCGTTACGCTCACTGGTCTCGATGTTCTCGAGGAAACCGGCTTCAAAGAGCTACAGGGAAAGCGAGTGGGTCTGATCACGAACCACACGGGTGTCGACCGGAGTGGAAAGAGAAATGTCGACTTGATGCTCTCGGCCGGAGTAAATGTATCTCGTCTTTTTTCGCCGGAACACGGAATCGCTGGAACCGAAGACGAGGATGTCGCTGACACGTCGGATCCCGGCACTCACATCCCCGTAACGAGCCTCTATGAACCCGATCGCCGGCGCCTCACTGCGGCACAGATGAAGGATCTGGATGCAGTCGTTTACGACATTCAGGACGTGGGAGCGCGATTCTACACCTATTCCTGCACCCTTCTATATGCGGTGGAAGAAGCGGGCAAAGCCGGCAAGCCGTTTTGGATTCTGGATCGGCCCAATCCCTTGACCGGAACGCACGTCGAAGGCCCGATCATGGAGACGAACTTACATTCATTTGTCGGGTGCTACAACATCCCGACTCGCTACGGCATGACCTTCGGCGAGCTCGCAACCATGGCGAATCAGGAACAGCATTGGAACGCCGATCTGCACGTCGTGCGGCTAAGGAATTGGGAACGCGGCGACTGGTTCGACAGCACCTCGCTGACATGGATCAATCCGTCGCCCAACATGCGCAGCCTGGACGCCGCCATGCTGTACCCAGGAGTCGCTATTTTGGAGGCCGACAGCAATTTATCGGTCGGACGCGGAACAGATGATCCGTTCGAGCAGATTGGCGCTCCTTGGATTGATGGGCCAGCTTTGGCCTCCTATTTGAATGGCCGATTCATTCCGGGTGTTCGAATTTACCCGACTCGGTTTCGGCCAACAAGTTCGAATTTCGCGGGAACGACTGTTCCTGGCGTCCGATTTATCCTGACCGACCGAGAAATGTTCGACAGCAGCCGATTTGGTGTAGAACTTGCCTCGGCGCTTGAAAAGCTGTTTCCAGGGAAGATCGAGTTCGAGAAATGCAGATTTCTCATCGGCAACCGATCCGTGCTGGAGAGCCTGAAAAAAGGACAAGATCCCAGCGCCATCTGGATGCGTTTGCAATCAGGGGCAGCTGACTTCGCAAATCGCCGGAAGCCCTACTTGCTGTACTGAGCAACGTCCAGTTTAGGCCTCCGCTGGTTGGGGAGCAGTCTTGCTCTTTGCTCCAGGCGGACGGCCGCGCCTGCGCGGTTCTCCGAGCGAACTCACGTCCGGATCATCTTCCCCCGGCGTAGTCGAGGAGACATCTTTCAGCCAAGCGGGTGGACGGCCGCGTCGGCGGCCTCGGCCGCGCGCCAAACGCTCCAGCGTTAAAATTGCCTCTTCGATTTGCTCGCGCTCGAGCCTGAGTTCGGCGAGCATTTTATCTACGTCCAAGATATTGCCTCCTCGCATTTATCCCCCGGCGAAGGGAGTAAAACTGCTAAATTCCGTAACTATTGCGATTACTTCGATTTAGTCGAAGTTTAAAGGTAGTGCGAGACGAATTTCAATACAACTAGGACGTGTTTTCTTCGATGGAGTCCTATTCCCAATTAGTACTGGTAGTACAACCCAGCTTTATCAGGAATCCGGAATGAAAAGTTTAGAGGGACTGCCCTTACGCCAGTAGAAGTAAAAGGGAATGGAGACAGCCATTACGAATAAGCCCATGAACGACTCCCGAGGCCTGGCGAGGACAGTGTTGACCAGAAGCAGCGCCGCCATTCCGATGAAAAGTACCGGCACCACAGGATAACCGATTACCCGGTAAGGTCGTCCGAGAGTAGGCCTTTTGATCCGCAGAACAAACACTGATATTGCGGTCAGAAGGTATAAAATCCAACTCCCGAAAATAACGAAGTTGTATAAATCGTCGTACCAACCGCTCAGCAGCACAACACAAGACCAGACGCAGAGGGATAGAACGGCGTTACCCGGGGTTCGGAACTGCGGGTGAACGTAGGCCTGAAACTTGAAAAACAGGCCATCTCTAGCCATGGCATAGGGAACTCGCGCTCCGGACAGGATCGACCCGTTCAGGGCGGCAAAGATGGAGATCAACACGGCCACCGTTACCGCGCCGGCGGCACCCGTTCCGTAGAGCCGAGCCATCATGTCCGACGCGACACGGCGGCTGCCGGCCACCTCCACTGGACCAAGGACGTAGAAATAGGCGATGTTGACGAGCAGATAGGTCACGATGACTGCCAAAGTTCCCCAGATCAACGAGCGCGGCAGGTTGCGTTGGGGGTCGCGAATCTCGGATGACACCATGCTGACGTTGTTCCAACCGTCGTAAGCCCAAAGCGCGCTTACCATCGCGGCGAAAAACCCGGCTACGCCGCCCACGCTGGGAGCAGAACCCGAGAAATGCGACCAATCTCCTCGCCCAGACCCGAGGCCAACGACGATCACTCCTCCAATGAGGGCCATCTTCAGCACAGTTACGAACACCTGGAGATTGCCGCCGGACCGCACACCGAGATAGTTGACCACCCCCAGGAACAAGATGACTCCGATTGCAAACAGCTGCCCATAGCGCACTTCGAGCAGAGTCCCACCAGGTCCGATGTGAAAGGGAGTGACAAAAACCGGCTTAGCCAATGCCGGAACGAAAGCTGACAGATAGGTGTAGAAACCCGCCGCAAGTGTGGCGATGGATCCGCTCTTGGCAACCCAGAATTGGGTCCAGCCATACAGATAACCCCAAAACGGCCCGTACGCTTCACTGAGGTAAACGTACTCGCCTCCGGCTTCGGGCATGGCCGCAGCCAGTTCCGCGTACGTAAGAGCTCCGAATAAACTCAGCACGCCGGCGACAATCCAGACAGCAAAGAGCTCGCGGACCGATCCGACGTTGCGAATCATCGCGGACGGAACGAGGAATACTCCGCTTCCGATGACCGTTCCGACAACGATTGAGGCTGCGCTCGGAAGCCCAAGCGCTCTCCGCAGCAGAGGTCCATTGCTGCCGTCGAGATGCAGCCCGGCGGCGCTCGCGGGTTCGACAGATCTGGTTTCGTCCGGCATCATTAACGCTCGGCCAGTTCCGCCGTTCGTTCAGGAACGAGCAGGCTGAATCCGTAGCCGACCGAGAACGTTACAGAGGAGCCGATCAACACATACCAGGTATAGGCCACATGGGAGCGCATCACCAGTGTTGTCAGGAACCCTGCGCTCATGCCGACGATCGCGGCCCACTCTCCGGGGCGCCGCGTTAACACGCCCAGGAGGAATACGCCAAGCAAAGCCCCATAAAGAACAGAAGCAATAGACAGGCCGGACTCCAACACCCGTCCCCAATGCCGGGCGAGAATAGCAACTGCAAAAAGGATGACACTCCATGCCACGGTGGCCCAACGCGCCAACCGGAGGTACAAGAGCTCGGGCTTGTTCGGGTTCTGCGGTCGCAGGAAATCCATGATAGTGGTAGAAGCAAGCGCATTCAGCGCAGCGCTGAGGTTGGACATGGCGGCCGCGACGATGGCTGCGATGGCTAACCCCGCAAGCCCGGGCGGGAAGTTGTTCCAGATGAACTGAGGATAGATCTGCTCGATGACCGGTGGCGTCGGCCGTCCTGTGTCTCCGTAATACACAAACAATAAAACACCGATCGTGAGGAACAACGTGAACTGAAAGAAGATCACGATCCAGCTTGCGAACAGGGCGAGCCGGCTTTCATGTTGGTTTTTTGCCGACAGAAGACGCTGCACGAGCAGTTGCTCTGTTCCGTGGCTAGCGGTCGTGAGAAAGCAACCGCCGAGCAGTCCGGCCCAGAAGCTGTAACTCTTCATAAAGAAGGTCGGGGAAAGCGCGAAATGAAAGTCGAAGACCTGAAACTTACCGTTGGCCCGCCCAACCTCGGCCACGTGTGCCCAGCCGCCAGGAATCAGGTGCACCATCAGGAAGAAACTCGCTAATGCCCCACCGACATAGAGAATCATCTGAACGACGTCTGTCCAGATCACAGCCGTCATTCCGCCTTCGAAAGTATAGAAGAGCGTAAGGGCAACGATGACGAAAATGGAGGTGAGCTCTCCCGTACCCAGTACCACGGAGACGACGATTGACACTGCAAAGACGCGTAGCCCCTCGGCAAGGGCGCGGAGCAAAAAGAACGTTCCCGCAGCAAACTTTCGCACACGCGGCCCAAAACGGCGCTGCATCAGTTCGTACGCCGTAAACATTTCTCCGCGAAAATATTGCGGTAGAAAGAGAACAGAGATGACAACCCTGCCAAGCAGATAGCCGAAAATGAGCTGGAGAAATGTGAAGTTGCCGCCGAACGAAATGGCCGGAGTGCCGATCACGGTTAATGTACTAGTCTCCGCCGAAACAATGGAGAGGGAGATAGCCCACCAGGGAGCACCACGTCCACCCAGGAAGTAGTCCTTTAAGCTGCGCTGGTTTTCTTTAAACTGCGCGCCAAACCAGGTGATGAAAAGCAGATAAGCTCCGATTACGGCTAGGTCTGCGAGATGCATGGCGAACGGATGATAACATGCAAGTGCGGATTACCCAGTACGCTCGCCGATGGGAACAAGTTCGAAACCAGGCGCATCTAATTAGATAGAGGAAGGGTTGCGGGCCTAAGCGGGTATCCGATATACTCCGGCTTTGCGCCGTCCAAGTTTTTGTTGGTTGGATAGCCAAGTTACGCAACATTGACCCGGTGGCTTCGATTTCTGAAGAGACCGCTTCCAAGTTTCAGAGACATAGAATTCCTCCGAGGAGGTAGTCGTGGAGTTTTGCTTTATGAGAGCCGGTAAATGGATCGTCGCGACAGGCACCTTCGCCCTTCTGGTCAACATAGGTACAGCACCTATCGCCAGGGCGCAGGCTGCGGGCCAGGCAGCAGGACAAGCGGCAGGCCAACCAGCAGGTCAGGCAGGCGCTAAGAATTATAAGGATCGTGCCGAGTACGACTTGTATTCGAAGATCACTCAGACGGCTGATCCTAAAGCCAAGTTAGAGCTGCTGCAGACATGGCAGGATAAATATCCTCAGAGTGACTTCGCTTCGGATCGAAACATCTTGTTTATGGTCACCTTGAATCAGTTGGCCGCCAACGATCCGGCAGCGCGGCAAAAGCTGATTGATAAGGCCAGCGAAGTTTTGAAATCCAATCCTAAGGACTTCCAAGCGAATTACTTCATCACACGCTGGGGGCCTGCTGTCGGCGGCGCGACTCCTAATCCGGATCTTCTTTCCAAAGTGGACACGGCTGCTCATGGCGTGCTGGAAGGTACCAGCACTGCGTTCGACCCTGCCAAGAAGCCGGCCAACCTGAGCGATGCCGATTTCCAAAAGGCAAAGGGACAGACCGAAGCGCTGGCACATAACGCTCTCGCATGGGCCGCCACTTCCAAGAAAGATAACGCCACGACCGAAACCGAGTACAAGGCCAGTCTGCAAGCCGATCCTGCGCAATCAGGTATCGCCGCGCAGTACGGGAAGATGCTGATCAACGAGAAGAAGTACCCGGAAGGACTTTTTGAATACGCCAGAGCAGCCCAATATGACGGCCCTGGCGCTCTTCCGCCGGCCACTCGCCAGCAGTTGATGGACTACTTCAACAAAGCCTACAAGGATTTCCACGGCAGTGATGAAGGCAAGGACCAGATGCTGGCCCAAGCGAAAACACAGGCAGTTGCGCCAGAAGGGTTACAGATTACCAGCCAGGCGGATCTTGCCAAAAAGCAGGCCGATGCCCTGAATGCAAGGATTGAGAGTGATCCTGCTTTCAAGATCTGGTATGCGGTCAAGCAAAACCTTCAGGACAAGGGAGACGCATTCTTCAACGACAGCGTGAAGGACTATGAGCTGCCCGGCGAAACGGTTCCGAGCAAAACGTTCTCGGGAACGGTTGTTTCGGTCGATCCCTCCAAAGTCACGCTAGGTATTGAAGATCCGACCAAACCAGACGCCACTCTCGAATTCTCGCAGCCGCTACCTGCTGCCGCGATGGACAAGATCAAAGTTGGTGAGAAGATCGACTTCTCCGGAATCACGGATTCGTACGTCAAAGATCCTTACATGCTGACCTTTAAGGACCCAACCATTCCGGGTGTGCAAACGGCCGCTCCTGCCCGCAAAGGAAAAGGAAAGAAGCGCTAGACTCGGCAAATACAAAAAGAAAAGGCCCCAGAGAGTTCTCTGGGGCCTTTTCTTTTACACGCTGTTTACATCTTGTAGCGGCCAAGATCCTCATCATTCAGGTTCTCGAGCCATTTCCGCAATTCTTCGTTGTTGACCTTCTCCGAGACGGCCGTAGAGCTCTTTGACGACTGCAAGACCCGATCTTCTACGTAAATCGGGCAGTCATGGCGCAAGGCCAGCGCGAGCGCGTCGCTAGGACGCGAATCCACGCTGATCAACTCGCCACCTCGCTCCAACCAGATCAGCGCATAGAAGGTGTCATCCTTCAACTCGCTGACTACGACTTTCTTCACCGCAGTGTCTAAACCCATCAGCAGCACCTTGATCAGGTCGTGGGTCATCGGTCTGGGCGTCGTTACCTTCTCGATCTCGAGCGCTATAGCGTTTGCTTCGTAAATCCCAACCCAGATAGGCAGGACGGAATCCCCAGAAAGGTCCTTCAGGACGACAATCGGCATGTTCGTCATCGGATCCATCATCAGGCCGCGAATCTTCATTTCTACTTCCATGTTTTCTCCATCAGCCATATTCACAAGCCTACTGCAATTGCCCTCCACCGGCGGCGCGTTCTCCTGCGAGGCTGTTTGGCGTCGCTCGCGTGACCAGAACATCGAAGTACTTTCCGACGTGCGTCTGACTTCCGGACGGCGCCGGCAGGGACGCATCCACGAAATTGAGCGTTTTGTTCTGTGACGTCCGCCCGATCCATTGTCCTGTTGCGGTGTTATAACCCTCCACGTGAACCTCCTCGCTGCGTCCGACGTAGTTGCTGTTCCGGCGCATCTGGATGGTTCGTTGCCGTTCCTGAAGAATTTGGAATCTTCTGGTCTTTTCCTCCTCCGGGATATGATTTGTGTACTCGAGAGCCGACGTATTCGGCCGCTTCGAGTATTTGAAGATAAACATCGAGTCGTATTCGACCTCGTCAATGAGGCGCAGTGTCGCTTCAAAGTCGGCCTCGGTCTCGCCGGGAAACCCAACAATGATATCGGTGGTAATCGCGATATCCCGCCTGGCGTTCTTCATCCATTCGATGCGGCGCATGTACTCGTCGCGGGAGTAAAGCCGCTGCATCCGGCTCAGGACCTCAGAGGATCCCGACTGAACGGGTAAATGGACGTGGTTGCATAGCGCCGGGCTGTCGTCGATGGCCTGAATGATTTCGCGAACAAAGTCACGCGGATGAGATGTCGTGAAGCGTACACGCCGCATTCCGTCAATCTCGCCCGTCGCGGCCAGTAGCTGTGCGAAATCCCAGCCTGCGGGAGAAGGATCGCGGTAGCTGTTTACGTTTTGACCGAGCAACTGAACCTCGGTGTACCCGGTATCGACCAGGCTCCGTGCCTCGCGCATGACACTTTCGCTGGTTCTGCTGCGCTCGGGCCCACGGGTAAACGGAACGACGCAATACGCACAAGCTTTGTCACAGCCTTCGATGATGGTGAGGTAAGCGCGATGAGGATTGTCCCGGCGGGTGAACGGCGTATCGAACGTGTCCGTCGAGTCGAGACTCAAACCCGTTACCCGGCGATTGCCGGATTCTAGCTGGACAAGCATTTCGGGCAGTTTTGTATAGCTTGCCGAGCCTGCAACCAGGCTCACATGCGGCGCACGCTCAAAGATCCGTTCGCCTTCCTGCTGAGCGACACAGCCGAGAACGGCGAATCTCTTTCCCTTCCCGGCGGCACGCCCGAATTGCTGCAAGCGATGAAAAACCTTCTGTTCAGCCTTATCCCGAATGCTGCAGGTATTGTAAAGAACCAGTTCGGCCTGCTCCGGAGTTTCAACCTGCGTATACCCTTGCTGCAGTAAGGTGCCCACGACCTTCTCTGAATCGTGAGCATTCATCTGACAACCGAATGTTTCGATGTAAAAGGTATTCATCGCTAGCCGTGCATGATCCGCATCACCCAGCCGATCCCGAAGATGGCGAGGATGAAGTAACCGAAGCAGACCAGTCCGTAGCGGAGCCGCTCGGCGTCAGTCCGCTTGGTCACCACACCCAGAACGGCACTGGCCAATAAGGCAAATAGAAACGCGACCTCGAAGTGATCGAGCTTAAGCATGAATAGTTCTCTAATCCTTTTGACGCGTGGCAATCTCGTACGCGTCGACGGTTCCGAGGATGTTCAGGAGCCCGGCGCAAACGATAAACTTTGAGCCGTAGTCGGCGGCATGCCCCGGCGCATCGGGCGGGTTGTAACCCGAGAATGTGGCGATGAAATAAAGCAAGCCACTCGCGAGATCCCCGGCGATGCCTCCGTACTGGATCAGCTTAGACAAGATGTCGCCGTTCACTGCCGGCGAGAAGAATGGGCCCCGCATGGCAACCCCAATGAGGAAAGCGGCCAGGACGGCAAAAAAGATGATTGCCGCCCGACCTTTTCGGCCGAGGAGGAAGTGTCCGGACCCGGGGACCAACCAGGCAGCAAGGATCACCAGAATTGGAGATCGGATAGGAGCAGCGGATTCGACCGCTCCGGAAGTGGTGGCTGGCATGTATTCAGTTTAGCTACGCGTCGCCTCACCGGCCATCGCGGTTTGTTCGAGAACTGAACAGCGGCTGTTTTACAATGGACTCGTCCATACATCTTGCGGATGTGGCGGAATTGGCAGACGCGCTAGATTCAGGTTCTAGTGAGGTAACACTCGTGGAGGTTCAAGTCCTCTCATCCGCACCAAAAAAGCAGGGCTCTACGCCAAAGATGGGGGCATCCGGCGGCGAAGAGTTGATTAAGAACACAATTCCTTGACTCTGAGTCTGTAGCGTTCGAAGTTGCGGAAGCCGTGAGCTTGCCGCTGTAAGACTTCTATCTTCGTGTGAAAGCGATCACGGCAGCCTACGTTGGGGCTGGTTGGTTACCCTATCGGATTCCCTGGTGGGGTCAGTCCGCGGACTGATTACCCACACAGATTTACTCGTTAAGAGCAATGGGACATTTCTGCCGATTAGACATAGTGCCACAACGTTAAGAATCCTCTCGTTCTGTTGCCTGCTCTCTCGCTAGACGAACGATTCGCGCTTGTTGTTAAACTTCGGTCCGAAGTTAGTCGATAGGAACGTGTGAAGGAAAGACGCATCGCCCCACGTACTCCGTACATATCCCGAACCGAGATTGCTTGGCAGGATGGCAAACGCGAGTTGAAGATGCCCGCCATGATTGAGGATCGATCCAGCTTCGGATTGGGAATTGCAGTGCCTCGACCAATCCCGGAAGGAAGTCACGTCCGGGTGAGATATCAAGACCGAATGATCCCCGGTGTTGTGCGGTATTGCGTCCGAGAACGGCAAGGTGCCTTGATTGGGTTCTCGTTCGAGCGCGAGCAGTCTGACGGTCCCGAACCGAGCTGGCAGCACTTCACGGGAAACCAGGTGAATGCTCGTCTGTAGCGCGCGATCATGTAACGGCCCGAAGCTACTCGTGTTCGGCTCGCTCGTAGCTTCCCGGTGAGCACGGGCATGGTTCAGACAAACTTATCGGACGTCAGGCCAGCGACCTCATTCTTAAGGCGTGACCGTTAACGTGGCCGTCGCCTGCGCCCCCGCATAGGAAGCCGTGATGTTGATCGTCGCGGGGTGCGTCAACCCAGCAGACGTCGTGACGGTGAACTTCCCCTTCGTACGATCACCAGGGATAAACAAGTCTGCAGCAACTCCAGCCACGTCCGGGCGGTCCGAGACAAGCTGGACAGTGACTCCATCAGGCGGCGCGGCGTCGTTGAGTACGACAGTGCCCGAAACCGTACCTCCAGCGCCCACGGAGTCTGGCGTGAGGGTGATTCCCGCGAGCAACGGGTAAAGCGAAGCCGTATTTGTCACCTGGAAGGACGGCGAAGATGCCGTCACACGGACGTCCAGAGGTGACGTGACAACCGCAGTGGATATCGGGAACGTCACCCGGGTCTCTCCAGAAGCAATCGTTACGCTCTGCGGGATCGCCAAAGCGTCGTTCTCGCTCAATAAGTTAACGGTCAAACCATCGGGAGGCGCCGGGATCGCGACCGTCAGGACAGCCTCGACTTGTTTCTGGCCTCCAATCAGCTGCCGCGGCGCGAGGGAGAGCGAATTCGAAGGGAAATTCGTATCAAACGGGGCCACCTTTGCGGCGAACGGCGTATACAGCGGGTCGCCCACGTTCAGAATCATCCATTTCAACCACCGGGTGTTGCGAAGAAAAGCATCGCCGACGTTGGCACCTTCGAGCAGATCCCGAATCGTACCGCCCGGTCGGGCCATACCTTCCAGATAGGGTTCGTTCATCGGACCCGAGGTCACCGTAATACCATGCTGCAGCGCATTTGAACCCCACCAGACGCCGCCTCGAGGATCGGCGAGAGCACCGCTATCAAGGTCCCAGCCGATGGCCCCCACGTCCCAGGAAAACACGTCGTTGTAACGGCCGTAGTTGTACCAACCCGCATACAGAGCTGTATTCGGGCAAAGCGGGGCCGGAGCGGTTCCAAACACCTCTCCGTTGGCGTCGCGCACGGTTTGAAACCGTCCGGTCCAGTTGAGGAAATCAGCTGCCCTCTGGAGATCCCAATCTGCGGCTCGGTAACCGCTGTCCGGAGAGTTGATCGGGTCGATTTCCAGATCCAGGCAGGCATTCGCCAGGGAACCTGCATTGTTGCTGATGGGCCCTCCCGCCGATTCCGCAGCAACTGCGTTATCGACCAGGCTCATTGCGGCAATCGGGCTCGCTCCATCCAAACGCCACACCGAGTAAATCAATGGTTGCGGCTGAATGTCCCGGAACTGTGCCAGCGATTGGAAGGGCGGGAACACGTTTCCCTGACTTTGGCTGTCCGCATAATACGGGTGCTCTTTGGATGGGGCTGGATTGAATGCTCTCCTCGCATATTGATCCCAAACGTCAGCGAGATAAGAGTCCAGAGCGTAGTTGTTGAGTCCGGACCCGGGATTCACGGCGTAGGGCCTTACGTACGCCAGCACAATATAGAGGATGTTCGCCGCCCCGACAGCTTGCAGGCAGCTTTGAACAGGCCTCTTCAGATAGGCATCATAATCGGTACCGTTCAGGGCTGTCGCGCCTGGATTCGGGAGACTGACCGGACACAAATTGGACGGCGGGATCCCGCGTGCGTTCACGTAGTGTGACGCAACCGATTGCGAACCGGGATCTCCGTCCACATACACGACCAGCACCCGAGAGGCGAGCGGGTTCTGTGCGGAAGCAACCCCGAACGAGGTGAAAGCGAGAGCCAGGGAGACGAGAAGCCGCATGCATTCATGATGCAAAAAAATAATGATCGCGTGTTGCTGGACGTCGTCATCAACGCGCAGCTACGATAGGAGCTTGAACACGGTCACAGTTGCAGCGGTGCAGGCCGGCACGGTTCTCTTTGACACCCGCCGCACCCTCCTGAAGCTAGAGTCTCTTTGTCGCGAAGCGGCCAGGCGTGGTGCAAAGCTGGTCCTCTTCCCCGAAGCCTTTGTTGGCGGTTATCCGAAGGGCATCACCTTCGGTGCCACGGTTGGATCTCGCTCTCCCGAAGGCCGCGATCAGTTTCGGGCTTATTACGAATCAGCCATTGATGTCTCAGGACCGGAGACAGCGCACATCGGAGAATTCGTTGCAGGTCTCGGCATCGAACTCGTTCTGGGTGCGATCGAGCGTGCTGGAGGGACAATATTCTGTTCCGTCTTGTTCTTTGGTCCCGATGGTAAGCTTCGCGGAAAGCATCGGAAGTTGATGCCCACGGCGGTTGAGCGCCTGATTTGGGGCATGGGAGATGGATCGACCATGCCCGTGATCGAGGACAGAGGGCTTGAAGATCGGGGCAGCGATCTGCTGGGAGAACTACATGCCGCTGTTCCGCACAGCGATGTATGCGAAGGGCGTCAACATATGGTGCGCCCCTACGGTAGATGACCGTGAGGTTTGGCAATCGACGATGCAGCACATCGCACTCGAAGGCCGCTGCTTCGTTCTAAGTGCGTGCCAGTATTTCCAGCGCTCGGATTGCCCTGCCTGGTATCGCCCGATTCAGGGCGACGATCCCGGCACCGTGCTGATCGGCGGTGGAAGCGTCATTGTCTCGCCCTTAGGACAGGTACTCGCGGGGCCGGCCCGAAATGGGGAACAGCTGCTCACCGCCGAGTTGGATCTGGGGGAAATTGCGCGAGGCAAGTTCGATCTCGATGTAGTCGGTCACTACGCGCGCCCGGATATCTTCGCGCTTGCGGTGGATGAGCGGCCAAAGACGCCCGTCACCTACAGCGATTAAGTGGACCGCCTTCGGTCCGGTGATTGGATGTCCCGGAGCACGCCGGTGTGGCGATAACTATTCCTTAAACGTCATGAGATAGGGCGTCCGGTATGGAGAGTCTCGCTACACTGGATAAAATCCAGTGACCACAATTCGGGCTTCCTTCTTTTTCTACCCCTTTTTCTTTTCCATTTGCGCTCTTTCTGGTTTTGCTCAATCCCCGGCGCATAACGAGATCAAACAACTGGTTGAGCAACATAAATCCGAGTTTGCCACCGCATCGAAGACGATCTGGGACTATGCAGAACTCGGCTATCACGAAGAGAAGAGTTCGGCACTATTGTCTGGCGAGCTCAAAGAAGGCGGGGTTCCAGATTCAGTCAGGCGTGGCGACCGAGCCGACGGCATTCGTTGCGAGCTACGGACAAGGCAAACCCGTAATTGCGATTCTCGGCGAATTCGACGCCCTCCCCGGACTCTCCCAAGCAGCGGTTCCCGATCGGAGCCCCATCATTGATTCGGCACCCGGCCACGGATGCGGACATAATCTTCTGGGCTCCGGTGCCGCGCTTGCCGCTGTTGCTCTGAAGGAGTACATGGAAAAGGCTCACGTCCCGGGCGCTCTTCGTTACTACGGTACGCCCGCCGAAGAGGGCGGATCCGGAAAGGTGTACATGCTCCGTGCTGGCCTCTTTCAGGATGTGGACGTCGTTCTCCATTGGCATCCCGGTAATCGAAACAGCGTGAACAATGGAGGAGCGCTCGCTGTCACTTCGGCCAAATTCAAATTCCACGGCGTGGCGGCTCACGCCGCGGCGGCGCCCGATCGCGGCCGCTCGGCTCTGTATGCAGTCATGCTCATGGGCAACGGACTGGAATTTCTGCGGGAGCACGTACCGAGCAGCACGCGCATTCACTACATTGTGACGAATGGAGGGATGGCGCCAAACGTGGTTCCGGAAAGTGCCGAGCTCTACCTTATGGCGCGCAGTCCGTCCTCGACGACCCTGAACGGTATTTGGACTCGCATTGAGAAAGTAGCCAATGGCGCAGCGACGATGACCGAAACCACTCTGGACATGCGAATCATCAGCAGCGATTCCAACATCATCGGCAATGATCCTTTGGCTAAAGCGGCACAGAAGAACCTCGAAGAAGTTGGCGGTTTCAGCTACACCCCGGAAGAGAAGCACTTTGGTGAGGAGTTGCAAAAGAGCCTTCCGGCCGACGCTGCGGAAGACCTTGCCTCAACTGCGACGGTAAGGCCGCTTCGTCCCTTCGATCCTAATGCGCCGAGCGCTTCCACCGATGTGGGCGATATCAGTTGGAACGTGCCGACAATCGGGTTCTCCACGGCAACATTCGTGCCCGGAGTCGCAGCTCACACGTGGCAAGCAACTGCGTGTGCGGGCATGAGCATCGGGCAAAAAGGCATGCTGACTGCCGCCAAGGCGATCGCGATCACGGGCGCAGACCTGTTCGCTAATCCGCAACTCGTCGTTGACGTCAAGACTGATTTCCAGCATCAACTCGCGGGCAAGTCCTATCAGTCCGGAATCCCGGCAGGCCAGCAGCCGCCGCTCGACTACCGCAAATAAGCTTTGCGGACGACTATCTTTGGAGCTCGGGGTTCTTGGCCAAGCTGATCATGTTCGCAAAGATGCGGTAAGCACCCGGAACACCCTCCGGCAACTCACGGTAAAAGGCATACGCGTTGTAGATGTAGATACCTTTACCGTACTTCGCGTAGAGAAGGCCTCCCTTCTGCGGCGCCTGGCCTTCGTCATGCGTCTCCAAAAGCGCCTGGTAATGGGAATCCCAAGATTGCATCCACTTCGAACCGCGCTCTTCCACCCAGCCTGCGAAGTCTTTGCTCGTGATCTTGTTTGGCCAGGTGAAAACGGGATTCTGCGGTTCGAGAATTTGTACCTGAGATGCCTCGTCCGTCACTTCTTCCGGATTCGAAGTCATGGTGTACGGATACGGACCGTAGTTGTGGTCGAACTCGGGCGTGTTGTACTGTACGATCACGACGCCACCGTTTTTCGCGTAGTCCAGGATGCGATTGTTGTAGACGCGCAAATCGTCCCGGGCCGCATAGGTCCGTACTCCCAGAATGATTGCATCGTACTTGCTCAAATCCCCGGTAGCAAGGTCCGACTGTGCGAGGGAACTCACGCTCACACCAAGATGAGTAAGCGAGGCAGGAACGTCATCCCCGCTGCCCATGATGTAGGCTACCTTCAGATCAGGCGCGATCTTAACGTCGACGCCCGTGGTCTGATAGTTCGCCGCACGGTATAGGAAATAGGGCCGCAAACCCGGATACCCCGTGACCTGGTAGCCCTCGTTGTACTCTTTGCCTCCGTATTCGGCCACGGCTTTTACTTGATACTTCTGTTCGGTTAACGCTGAAGGCGTGACCGTGAAGTTGAGCGTCTGATCCTGGCCGTCGTCTGCAATCGCAAAATCGGCCGATGCAGGTTTAGCGCTCCATCCCTCCGGTAGCTTCAACTCAAGTTTTCCTTTCGCTGATCCTTTCACGTTGCTATGCACGACGGCAGCGACCGGAAACTCTTTCGAGCCCAGGGGGACAATACCGGTGCGGGGCGAGATAGAAACTCCGATGGCCGGAGCTACCGTCAGGGGCTCGAGAACACTCCCCTGCCCCGTCACTCGTTGCACGGTTTGCACGTATTCTCCGATTCGTACCGGTGCGCTTTCAAATTGGAAGTCTGCCCAGGCGCAGAGAGGATAAGGAGCTAGCGGCCGGTTGAGATAGCGTTGGTCGAGCACATCGTAATAGGATTGCTCGATATCAGGCCGTGCAAAGTAGGGCTTGGTGAATTCCGCATCCTCGGGAACCGTGACTTCAAACCGAAGCTCTACCGGTTTGTTATCAGCGAGCGTTTCGGCTTTCATCGGCGTCGAGGACGATGCGGTCCAAGGCATCTTTTGACCATCGGATTCGACGCTGGCCTTCACCAACTGCGCTGGTGTCTTGCTCGCATTATTGACGTGAACCCGGACAGGGAAACGCTGGCCCGGTATCGCGGTCCGGAACGTTTCGGGATCGCCCATGAACATCATCATCAAGGGATTCGGCTCGGCTTTAGTCGTGACGGTGGCAGACACTGAAAGGTCGAGTGCTTCCGCCAGAGCATTGTTGAACTGCACTCTCTTGATCTCGAGTTCGTGGCGGACATCGGACTTCTGCGCCGGCGTGAGATGGCTCGAATCGATGGCCGAGAGAAGAGCGATTATTTGTTTCAGACCTGTAGCGAGGGCTGGCGCGGTTCGCTCGGGTTCCGTTGCAGAGAATTTAAACGTCGCGTCCTGTACGGCCGCACTAATCTTCTGCAAGCCGGAACGCAGGAATGCCGCGTTCTCCCCGGCTCCGCTGGGCACAATGCCGGCCAACGAGATGTCGATGCCATCGAAGAAGGTTTCTTCGTTGTCTTTGGCCGGGATCACGGACCCGAAACGATGGTAATTCGCGAGCGTCTGACCGTCCTTGGGGATGGATCCGCCGCCATTCTGTGATTTCTGATAGCCCAGGCCCTCGCGTGCGAGTTGAACGTACGAAACACCCAGGAGCGGATCGTAGCTACCCTCGGGAATCTGGACGTTCACCGGCATAGTGCCTCCGCCTCCGCGCCGCGAAAACGGCTGACGCGCGTAGACTTTGAGCGGCGTCCAAGGTTGCAAACCAGCCTTGATCTGATCCGGGAACATGTTTGGATTGCCCGCGGCTTTGAAGGCCTCTTGTGCCATCGCGCCCGCGGTTTGATGATTCCCGTGCCCATCGCTGGGGCCGCCGACGAACACGGAAGTGATCACGAGCGGACGAACCATGCGAACTACCCGGACCGCATCATACAGAACGCGGTCGTGCGTCCACATCTTGATCGATTCAGCCTTCGTTTTCGAAAAGCCGTAGTCGATCACGCGAGTCCAGTATTGATCGACCCCGTAGTATCGCCCCGCGGCTAGCAACTCCATCGTCCGCACCAGGCCGAGAGCATCGAAGTAGTCGGAGGACATAACGTTCGCCCCGCCCTCGCCCCGGTTCAAAGTCAAAAGAGCGACTCGAACGCCTTGCCCACGTGATTCGTAGGCGAGCATGCCACCGTCCTCATCATCCGGATGGGCGGTGAACATGATCAGGCTTGCTCTGGTGTTCAGCTTCTTCAGACTTTGCCAGAGCGCGCTCGCCCCCCGGTTCGCGGGGATCTTGTGAGCTTCAACCGCAGGACTAATGGTTGTGGCATACGGAAGTTGTCCGTAAGCTGTAACAGCGATGAGGGCAAGACACAGCGATTTGTACATGCGAGCAGGGCGTATCAGAAATACAGCTTCAATGCGAATTGTATTTCACGGGGATCGGTCGTGGTATTGAACACCTTTCCGAAGGAGCCTAGTGAGGTCGGGTTGTATGTCGAATTCGGATTCGTGAAGTTCGCGTGATTGAACGAGTTGAAGAATTCACTGCGAAACTCGATTCTCCACGCTTCGTGGATCGCAAATTGTTTGAAGATACTCAGATCGATGTTCTCGATGCCCGGGCCGTGGAAACCTCGCGGAGCACAGCTTCCAAACGTGCCGGCGGCAGGAACAGAAAAGGCGGCGGGATTCAGGAAGAACCCGGGCGCGGCGTTCCCTGCGATCTGCGAAGGATCGGAGCTCGCCCCGACATACGGGTTCGCGATGCAGCTCGCTCTGCTGGCGTGATTGCCACCGGTTTGGCTGACGTCCGTAGCAGTGACAGTGAATGGCGTGCCCGTCTGCAACGTCAGGATGCTATTGATCTGCCAGCCGCCGATCAAGCGGCTTGCCGTACCGCCATCGTTTAGGATCATGCCGCCCTTTCCGATTGGCAGATTCCAGACAACATTACCGACGAACCGGTGAGTGGTATCAAAGGGCGAGAAACTCCGCTCCAAGCTGTAGTTGTAGGCGTAGGCCGGCGTCGAACCGCCCGTCAGGTTGTCGACAAAGTCAGAGAAGTTCTTGCTGAAGGTGTAGCTGATTCCATACGCAAGACCTTTGTCGAAACGCTTTCGCAGCGAGACGAGCAGTCCGTTGTAGTTGGTGCTTCCATCGTTCGTGGCCAATTCCAGAAAGGCGTGATTGTTGCCGGACAACGTAGTCAGACTGGTATTCAGATTGGAATAAGGAAACCGGATCAGGGGTGTGCCGCTGGCGTTGTATCCCGTGATGAAAGCCTGGTTGCCATTTCTTAATCGGTTGGCTTTACGGCCAAAGTTTCCGACGTATGAGATGTCAAGAACGGTGGAAGAGCTTAATTGAATCTGTGGCCCGAAACTCGTTTGTTGCACGTAAGGAGTGCGTTGATTGGGGTCCTGAGCCCGAATCTGCAACTTAGTCAAGTCGATCAAGCTTGTACCGAACTGTGAGGACGGGAAACCGTTCTTCAACAGGAAGACTGGTGTCGTACTCGGGGCTGTCTGCGATAGAGACTGATCCAGGAAGAATGGCGGATTTTCGCCAAGAACGCTTTCAGAGCCGATCCTGACGTCATGCTGGTAGAAGATTCCGTATCCGCCACGCAACACGACTCGATCCATGGCCTGGTAGCTGAATCCGACGCGAGGCGCCCAGTCATTTTTGTCCGGTTGGATCAAGGATCGGGAAGCCCAATCGCCATCTTTCGCCTGAACGAAGCCGCCCCCATTCGCGGGCGTGAAGTTCGCCAGCGCATTCTGGTGGTTCAGAATGGGCGAAAACAACTCATAACGAATTCCGTAGTTGATCGTTAGATTGTTGCGAACTCGCCAGCTGTCTTGCGCAAAGAAGTTGTACGCGACGCGGTAATTGTGTACGACCGAAGGGGTTGTAAACGATGCTGTGCTGACATCGCCCAGAAGAAAATCCGGTATTCCCGAACCATTGTTGCCCGTGTAGATGCCTGTCGCTGTGATCTGGCCTTGGGGAGATTGTGCGTCCAGGAAATTGTCGCTGGTATGGCGATGCTCGAAGCCAAACTTCATGCTGTGAGAGCCTTTGAGCCAACTGACCGTATCCAGCAATTGCCAGACCTGCGCAATCTGAACTTGTGGGCGCCATGGTGCCGTCCCAAGTCGTTGCAGGCCGCTGATGTTAATCGGCGGGATGCCTGCATTAAACGGATTAGCAGGAATGCCTGTCAACCCGTAATCCGCGGCATTTGAGGTACCGACCGTCAACCCGAGCGGATCGCTATGAGCATTGTCGCGACTGAATCCACCGCGCAATTCGTTCAGGACTGACGGTGAGATTACAGCCGTCCATCCAAGCGCAACGGATTTGCCTCGAATGTGATATTGAGTAGCGAAGTTGCCGTTGCCCGCTACCGGATTCGAAGTCCATGTTGGATCCTGCCGATCTACGGTGTAGTTGCTGTACCTGCCAAAGATCCTGTTATTGGCATTGATATTGTGATCGATCCGGATGTCGTAAGAGTAAGTATCGGTCGGAACGGAATACTGATACTGATAATTATTTCCCCCGGTCCAACTGCCTGCAATTCCCTGCCGGGCAACGGCCGAGGGAATATTCGGGTTCGGGTAGAGGCCCAGAAGCTTCACTCCGGTCGGATCAAGACATGAGGTAACGATAGCTGCCGCATCGGGAGAGATGCAGCCTGCTTGCGACGGAACGGCTGCAACCAAGCGCGGTCTGTCCGTAGTTGATCCCGGATCTCTGGGTGGTTTCAATTCCAGGAAGTTCCCCTTCCTCATCTCGGGTGTTGGAACTGTCGAAAACACAGTTGTCGCGCGGCGGCTGGTGAAGTTTTGCATGTCAAAAAAGAAGAACGTCTTGTTCTTGATCACCGGTCCGCCAATGGTGCCGCCAAACTGGTTTTGGCTGAAGTGCCCGCGTCCGACGCCGTTCAAGTTATTGAAGAATGTGTTGGCGTCGAGACTACTGTTTCTGAGAAACTCCCAAGCGCTCCCGTGAAAGCCATTCGAACCGCTCTTAATAGTTGCGTTGATGACAGCTCCCGCAGATGTTCCGAATTCGGCCGAGTACGTCCGCGTTTGCACGCGGAACTCCTGCAGGGCGTCCGGCGGGGGCTGTACAGCCTGAACGGAGCCTTCCTGCAGGTTTGTCGATCCGGAATTGTTGTCCACGCCGTCCAAGGCGAAGTAATTCTGCGTTTCAAGATTGCCGTTTGAACTAAAGCGGTCGGGCGCCGTGTTGTTTGTATTCGTCAGGTTCCGCTGAATGCCGGGTTCGAGCAGAGCTAGATCGGAATAGCGGCGTCCGTTGAGTGGAAGGTCGACGATTTGCTGTTGATGAACTACGCCGCCCACGTCTGATGTTTCCGTATCCAAAATCGGCGATTGCTCCGTCACTTGCAGCGTCTGTGTGACATTGCCAACCTGCAAATTGAATTCGATCGAAGGCCGCGATTGCACATCTACCTGCACGTTCGGATATTCTTGGGTGGCAAAGCCGGGCATGGTTGCTTTCACGGAATAGCTGCCAACTCGGAGAGCGGTGAACTGGTACTGACCACTCTCGTTACTCTTGGTTGTCAGTGCAACTTGTGTGGCGGTATTCGTGGCAGTCAAAGTGGCATTCGACACGACAGCACCACTCGGATCCCGTACCGTTCCAACGATGGAACCCGTATCGATCTGGCCGAATAAAGGAGAGGCTGCGGCGAAGATCCAAACTACCGCCCCGGCAAGTCTTGAGACAACAAATGGGCTTCGGCCACCTTGCAACATGATAATTCTCCCTCCAAGTTCGAGATAACAAACCAGTTGCGGAATCGTAACACAATTCTGCAGTCATGTAAATAAGTGAGGAAGGGCCGAAAAGTACCGTAACCGAGCTCTTCGGGCTACTTTATTTGACTCTCAAGCGCCTTGAGAGAATCGACAGCCTTGGCCGTCTGCTCCGAGAGCGCCTTCAGAAGTTTGCTTCTAGCGTTCAGTTGCTGTTGTGCCAACACCGTTTCGCCTAACTTGCGATAGACCTGAGCCAACCGGTAATGGTTCTGCGGTGTCGGATCGAGCTGAACACATCGTTCAAGTTTCGGGCGGGCATCCTGAGGCCGGTCGTTCCAGGCGTATGCCTGGCCCAAAGCGCATACGGCTGTCACGTTTCCGGGCGGAGCAACGCGGAGCACCGCAACCGCCTGCCTTTCCAGTTCCTTGTCGTTCTTCTCACGCGCAACACGCAACTGCACGGCACTGCACGTGATTTTGTCTCCCCGACACAGCACCGAAACGTCCTGTTCGCCGGGACTGCCGGACGATTCCAGGATGATCTTCGCGAGCGTTAAATAGGCCGGCTGATACGTAGCATCTGCTTCAATTGCGCGTACAAGAACCTGTTTCGCTTCTTCCGTTTGTCCTCCGGAGTACTGGAGAATGCCTAATAGCGTCAGAAGCGGGGCTGAGTTGGGGAACAGCGCGAGTGATTTTCGCAATTCCGCGTCCGCCTCTTCGAATGCGCCGAGAGCGATCAATTCCTTGCCCAAGGCCGTCCGGAACGCCTCCCGCTTGGGATCGAGACGGACCGCATCCCGATACTCGGCCAAAGCGTCACCGTGATGGCCTATTTTCTCGAAGAGGTCTCCCAACAACGCTTTCGCCTCCGCTGTGTCACCGGCCCGTGACAGCAGCTCGACCGCCTGGTCCAAATGGCCAGCCTGCTGCTCGGAAACAGCTGCGCCAAGAAGCAACGAGCGATCATCGGGCGACAAGGCAAGTGCTGCCTCCATTTCGGTAGCAGCCGCGTTATTTTCGTGCAGGCCGGAAGCGATCGCTGCTTTGAGCCGGTGATACGCGATCTGCTGCGGAACGGCAGCAGGAACAGGTACGCCGGCGATCAGGTCTCGTGCTTCTCTAAAGCGGCCCGCGCGAGTGAGCGTTAACGCCTGCTGCAGTTGTGTTTGCGCCCAGCCGAACGAGACAAGCAGAAGTAGAGCGATACCCGTTCGCAAAGCGGACGTGTCATACCCTATAAATTTGTCCAACTCCACTGAGCCACAACTGATACGCGGCATCGGATTCTTTCAAGCTACCGCGGCCAACATGCTGGAGATGATTGGAGTTGGAGTGTTTATCACCATTCCTCTCCTTCTAAGCAAGGCAAACGGGCCTGTGGCGCTATTCGGCTGGATTCTGGGGGCGATCGTGGCCTTGTGCGATGGCATGATCTGGGCCGAATTGGGAGCGGCTATGCCGGGCACCGGCGGTTCCTACCATTATTTGTCCGAGGCGTATGGGCCGAATCGTCTCGGTCGCCTCATGAGCTTTCTGTTCATCTGGCAGGTTATTTTCCTCGCACCGTTGTCGGTCGCTACCGGCGCAATCGGATTCGCTCAATATCTTAAGTTTCTCGTTCACAACATCTCATTCTGGGAAGAGAAAGTAATCGGGATTGCGGCTTGTGCGCTGATCACGATACTCCTCTATCGGGATATCCGTTCTGTCGGGCGGCTTTCGGTGATCATGTGGTCAGTCGTTCTCGCAACGCTGGCATGGATCTCGATTGCGGGGCTCATGAATTTCGATCCCCATCGTGCGTTCGATTTCGCACCTGGTTCTCTCGCGCCCTCCAAAACCCTTTTCTGGAGTGTTGGAGGAGCAACCCTCATTGCCATGTACGACTTCGGCGGCTACAACAATGTCTGCTTTTTCGCAGGTGAAGTGAAGCGGCCAGCTGTCACGGTTCCCTGGTCCATTATCACTTCTGTCGTCGTGGTCGCCACGCTGTATCTCACGATGAACATAACTATCATTGGCGTCGTCCCATGGCGCGAAGCCGTGCTTTCAAGTTCGATTGTTTCAACCTTTATGGAGCGGTTGTACGGTTTGAGAGCTGCACAATTCGCCACGGTTCTCATACTTTGGACCACTTTCGGTTCGCTGTTCGCGCTGCTGCTCGGCTATTCGCGCGTACCGTTCGCCGCCGCTGTGGAGGGTCGGTTCTTCCGAAACTTCGCGCGTTTGCACCCGACCGGGAGATTTCCGACGTTCTCCCTCGTTTTCATGGGCGTCTGTTCGGCTCTTGCCTGCTTCCTGAACCTGGAAGTGCTGATCAACGCATTGATCGTGATTCAGGTGCTTGTGCAATTCATCGCGCAGATCATTGGATTGTTTCTCATCAGAAGATATCGGCCCGACATCCGGCGGCCGTTCAAGATGCCGCTTTTTTATCTCACAGGCTCTATTGCGTTGGTCGGATGGCTCTACATCCTGGTCGCTAGCGGGCTCGTTTATATCGTCGGCGGCTTCGCGCTCCTGATCATCGGTGTCGTCATGTATATGTGGCGGGCATACCGTGTAGGCGAATGGCCCTTTGAACACCGTCGGGTACTCGCTGCATGATCGATGTGCTCGTAGCAGGCGAACTGTACATCGACCTGATTTTTAGCGGATTCGATTCACTGCCGCAGCCCGGTAGAGAAGCGTTCGCGAGCCGATTCTCGCGAGAGATCGGCGGCGGCACAGCTATCACGGCCGCTGGGCTCGCAAAGCTGGGGGTTCGCTGTGGCGTCTACGGTCTGGTGGGGGAGGATAGTGGCGAGTGGGTGAAGAAGCGCCTACAGCAGGAACACGTCGATGTCGGGCAAGTGCAACAACACCCAACAGAACCCACGGCGATCACAGTTGTCGTTACCAGCGCTCACGATCGCGCCTTCCTTTCCTACCAGGGCGCAAATTACGCCTTTGAAGAGTCTCTGCTCGAGTCGGTGCGAAGCGCCGACTGGCTTGCACCGAAACACGTACATCTGGCTTACGCGCCACTACCGGCGAATGCGATCGAATTATGCGAGCACTTACATCGGAAGGGATCCACCATCTCGCTCGATGTCGGCTGGCGCGAGGATTGGCTGAGCCACCCTGAGGTGATGGCGATATTGCGGCACGTCGATATCTTTTTTCCCAATCTGCCCGAAGCGCAAAAGATGACAGGCGAGGGAAGCCCCACCGAGATTCTTAAGCGTTTCAGTCACGCGGGAGTCGAACGTGTGGCTTTGAAGCTGGGGAGCCAAGGTTCGGCGTTCTGCGACCGGGGATCGACGGCGTTCGCGAAACCGCCGAACGTGAGACCCGTCGATACGACCGGCGCAGGTGACTGCTTCGACGCGGGGTTTCTCGAAGCATGGCTTTCTGGCAAAGATCCCGAGACGTGTCTCCTTCAAGGAAATATTTGCGGCGCGTTCTCCACATTGGCGTACGGCGGCATCAGCGGCTTCCCTGCGCGTCCTGACATCGAGCACGAACTCATGAGGTTGAACAATGCGTAAGGTAGTCGTCATTGGAGCGGGCGGAGTTCGCACCCCGCTGCTGATCTATGGCATCGCGCAGTCGCAGTCTGCACTGCGAGTAGACAAGATCACGTTGTTCGATATCGATCGCGAACGCTTAGAGGTAATCGCCAGACTTTGCCGGGAAGTTTCGCGCCAGTTTCCCGGAGCTCCGGCGGTCGAGGTCCAAACAGATCTGGACAACGCGCTGGAGGGCGCTCAATTTGTCCTGCACAGTATCCGCGTGGGTGGCATGGCAGCACGTGCACGTGACGAAAGAATCGCGATCGAGCACGGGCTTGCAGGCCAGGAAACAACCGGACCCGGTGGCGCAGCGATGGCATTGCGTACTCTTCCAGCCATTCTGGGACAAGCACGAACGGTCGAGTCCGTAGCGCCGGACGCATGGTTCATCAATTTCACCAATCCCGCCGGGCTAATCACGCAAGCACTCTCCCATCACACAAAACTGAAAGTGATTGGCATCTGCGACACGCCTGCCGAACTGTTTCATCAGATCGCCTCAGCCTTGGGGGAGCGCCTGGAGGACATGCGGTTCGACTACGCAGGCCTGAACCATCTCGGCTGGATCAGCCGGATTTTCCTCCGGGGCGAAGATATCACCGGTCGCGTGCTGGATAACTTAGAACTGCTGCGGCGCATTTACTCCGCAGATCTGTTCGATCCCGGGCTGATCCACACACTGCGGCTTATACCGACCGAATATCTGTTCTTCTACTACAGCCAGCGCCGGGCGCTTACAAACCAGCAGAGGGCCGGAGCAACCAGGGGCGAGGAAATCCAGAAGCTGAACGATTCTCTGTTCCGGCAGTTAAAGAGCGAAGACCCGAACGTCGGGCTCGAGAGCTATCGAAGATATCTAAATCAGCGAAACAGCTCTTATATGCAGCTGGAGGCGCAGGCAGGCTCTGCCTTTTCGTCCGCCTTACGCGCAGAAGACCCGTTTAATCTCGCTACCGGCTACCATCGCATCGCAGTCGATGTGATGCGGGGACTGACATCGTCACACGCGAACCAGGTGGTCGTGAACGTGCAAAACCGTGGAACCATCAGCGGCCTCAATGATGACGATATTGTCGAAGTTCTGTGCGATATCTCCGAGAATGGTCCAGTTCCGAGACCGGTTGGGGAACTGCCGGAGTCGGTACGCGGACTCGTACTCTCGGTGAAGGCTTATGAGCGCACACTGATCCGTGCGGGAGTGAGCCGGTCCCGGTCGCTTGCCGCGCTGGCTCTTCTCGAGTACCCGATCGTTGGCGATTGGGAGCTTGCGAAAGAAACTCTCGAAGCGTTACGCAACAGCGACGCCACTCTCTCTTATCTTGCCTAATTCACCGAACTTCTTATCCTTGAGCGAGATGATCAGCGCGGTGAGGGGTCGAAAGATCTCTCCGCTCGAACTCGTCGATGCTCACCTGCAACAGATCCAAAATGAACAGCCCCGAATCAATGCGTTCGTATCTGTTTACGAGGAGAGCGCACGGGACGCTGCGAAGCGAGCAACGGATGTACTCACCGGTTCCAGCCACGTTCCTCCGCTGCACGGCATTCCGGTCACAATCAAAGACAGCTTCGATATTTCGGGCGAGCCGACCATTTGCGGCAGCCGTTTCCGGCTGGGCCATGTTGCCGAGAAGGACTCCACTGCTGTTGCGCGACTCCGTAGGGCCGGCGCCATCATTCTGGGGAAGACCAACACCCCGGAGTTTCTAAACAACTACGAAACCGACAACCTCGTATGGGGCCGCACCAATCACCCTCTCGATGCAGCGCGCACGGCCGGCGGATCGAGCGGCGGCGAGGCTGCTGCCATTGCATCGTACTGTTCACCAGGCGGTATGGGCAGCGATGGTGGCGGCTCGATACGGGTTCCTGCACATTACTGTGGAATCGCCGGCCTCAAACCTACTCCTGGTCGGGTCTCCGCCGCCGGCCATTTCCCGGAGATCGCGCATCCTGGAGGATTGCTTGGCGTTGGCGGTCCGATGGCGAGAAGCGTAGAAGACCTCTCGTTGTTGTATTCAGTCACTGCAGGTCACGACTCACTCGATCCGTTTTCCGCTCCGGTTCCCGTTGCGAATCCGGCGCCAGAAGTTTCCGCCATTGGAGTCTGGTTTGGCTTCGATGATGTTCCGCTCGATCCGGATATCAGATCGGCCATCGAAGGAGCCGCCGAAAAGCTTCGCTCCTCAGGTCATCAGGTCGAGCTATTCCGGCCCAAAGGTCTCGAGCGGGTACGCGAGCTTTGGTGGTTCTTCTTCGAGCGCATCTTTGCTCCGTTCACGCGCGATCTGATCAGTGGACGCGAAGACGAAGCGCACTGGTCACTTACAGATTTGATGAATGAGGCGCTTCGAGAGCCCGAACCGACTGCTCGGGAGGTTGTCAGCAACCTCATCGCACGCGATCAGATACGGACGACGCTGCTGCAACAAATGGAAAAATACCCGATAATCGTGGCTCCCGTGTGCACTGCCACGGCGCCGCTCCACCATACGTTGCGCGGCCCGGCGTTGCACGCTGCCATGTCGCCCTCTTCCACGTTCAACTTGCTTGGAATGCCCGGACTGGCCGTCCGATGGGGGACATCGCGCACCGGAATGCCCATTGGCGTCCAGCTCGTCGGAAGGCCGTGGGAAGAAGCCTCACTACTTGCGACCGGAATGCGACTCGAGCGGGAATGACTCGGTCTTCACAACACCGGCCTCCTCGCGTATCGTGATCAGCCGATTCGCTGGGACCTTGGAGATCGTTTCCTTGCCGCCGTTGGGCCATTGAATGTCCAAATCCGCCGTTTCCGCCGCACCTAGGCCGAAATGGAGCCGTTTGTCATTCGCTGAGTAAAAGCTCGCCTGGCTCATGACCTGCTGGGCCTGGATCTTACCCCCGTATCGTGCTGTGACGCGAGCCCCGATAGCACTCCGATTCGACTTCTCTCCAATCAGCTTTACCTTCAACCAATTCCCGCCTCCGCTGACATCGTTCCGTAGGAGCGACGGGGGCTCGTTCATGTTGACGATAACCATGTCAACGTCGCCGTCGTTATCGAAGTCACCGAAGGCGCATCCCCGGCTGCAGTGCTGCGCCGCAACGCCGGGACCAGCCTGCTCAATCAGCTCTTCGAAGCGGCCATTTCCAAGGTTTCGAAACACGACGCGTGGCGTGTTAAGCGGATAGCCGGGAAGCTTGCGAGAGACCTCGGGATACACGCTGCCCGTCACGAGAAACAAATCCGGCAACCCATCATTGTCCAGATCGACAATGCCGGCGCCCCATCCCGTAAACCGTACTTCCACGCCGAGGTTCGCACGAATCGTGACGTCGTCGAAGGCATCCTTTCCGCTGTTCTGGTAAAGGATGTTCGTGTCGTCCGCGAAGTGTGTTTTAAAGATGTCCAGCTTTCCGTCCAGGTTGAAGTCACCCACTCCAACCCCCATGCCCGCCTGCTCCATGCCGTCTTCATTCAGGGCAACACCGCTCTCAAGCCCAATGTCCGAAAACGTTCCATCGCCCTTGTTGCGTAAAAAGAAGCTTGGGGTAGAGTCACAGGCGATGAAGATATCCTGCCATCCAGAGTTGGAAAAATCCGCACAGGTGACTGTCATGCAATAGCTGCCGGAAAGCTTTGCCACGCCGGAATCCTCACTGACATCAGTGAACGTGCCATCGCCATTGTTCCTGTAAAGATAGACGCGGCCGGGAGGCAGTCCACGAGGCCCGCAGTTGACCTCGATTCCCTTCCAATTGCAGTTCGGGTTCTCACCGGGTTTCGCCGTCTGCTCCGGGTGAAAGTCAACGTAGGTAGCCACCGCGAGATCGAGCCGGCCATTGCGCGTCGTCTGGAGAAAAGAACAACCAGAGCACCACCGCGCCGTCGGATGCAGCAGTCCGGCCTTCTCTGTCACGTCGGTGAATGTTCCGTCCCCGTTGTTGCGGTAGAGAATATTCTGGCCCCAGAAGGTGACGAACAGGTCATCGAACCCGTCATTGTTGTAATCGCCGACGCAGAC
The DNA here is from genome assembly GCA_045807925.1 of Bryobacteraceae bacterium. Lineage (GTDB taxonomy): Bacteria > Acidobacteriota > Terriglobia > Bryobacterales > Bryobacteraceae > Bog-105. Next base: position 91,379 of record JBJMGK010000080.1, read on the forward strand.
CGACGATGCCCACCCGAGCTTGTGCAAACCGGCCTTCGCGGTGACATCGGTAAAAGTGCCGTCGCGATTATTGCGATAGAGGCGGTTCGTGCTCTCTGGCGTATCCTCATCCCAGCGCTTCCCGCTCAGAAGGAAGATGTCCAGCCAGCCATCGTTGTCGTAGTCGATGAACGCGACACCGCAACCTACGGTCTCGAGAATGTAAGTTTTATGATCCACTCCGCCGTAGATCACAGGTGCACGCAAACCCGCCTGCGCCGCGATGTCCGTCAGCTTTGCGTTGAATGGCAGGCCCGATGGCTTGCCGCGCGGTGTCGGCCGCGCAACTCGCGTAGAAACGCCTTGCCCGAACATTGGAAGCGCCCCCAGGGCGGTAAGAAGTTGCCTTCGGGAGATCATGCTGGAACGCAACTCGTCCGATTCATGAACGGCGTTGCCCCTCGGTGATGGTGACGACCTGGTTCGCGTCCACCCCGGACAGTTTGTCGATCTGACCACTGGGCCAATGAACCTCTATGTCCGCTTTGGTCGCTTCTCCAAGCCCGAAATGAAGCCGCAAGTCACTTTGCGAAATATAGCTTCCACCGCTCCGCACTTCATTCATCTGGCGATGGCCGCCCGCGGCGGTACAAAACACTCTTGCTCCGATGCCGGAGCGATTGCTTTTAACACCGACTGTCTTGACCTTGAGCCAATGATTCTTGAGCGTGCTTTCGCATTTCAACAGCTGGGGATAATCATTCACGCAGTTCACAACGACGTCCAGATTGCCGTCGTTGTTGAAATCACCGATGGCGCATCCGCGCCCCGACACCAGTTCCTGAATGCCGGGCCCTGCGTCGAGAGATACATCTGTAAACTTACCTCCACCACTATTTCGGTAGAGTACCTTGCGTTCCCGATAGCCGGACTCGTTCGCGCTTTCGCTCACTTCCGGATAGACGTGTCCGTTACACGTCAGAATGTCTGGCCATCCATCGTTGTCGAAGTCGAAGAAGCAAGCACCCCAACCGAGGAATCGCGTATTACGCCCCAACCCCGACTGAAACGTAACATCTTCGAAAAGCCCTTTGCCGCCGTTTTTATATAGTGTCGAAGTATCGCCGGCGAAGTTCGTTTTGAAGATAGCCAGGTTGCCGTCGCCGTAGATGTCAGCCGAGGAAACACCCATGCCGGCCTGGGTTTTGCCATCAGGACCGAATGCCACACCGGCCTCTATCCCGATGTCGGTGAACGTGCCGTCGTGATTGTTTTTAAACAGCGCGGAAGGGCTCGAATCGTCGGCCACATAAATGTCCGGCCAACCGTCATTATCGAAATCTCCGACCAGCACGCCCAACCCATAAGTTCCCTCTTTACGCAAGATGCCGGCCCGTTCAGAGACATCCGCGAACGTGCCATCCCCGTTGTTGTGGAACAGAATATCTTTCCCGCCGACAAGCCCCGGCGGACCACAGGCGACCATCAATCCCTTGTACAGGCAAGGTCCACTCTCGGGCAGCGGCGCTGTCTTCGGATCGAAATCAATGTAATTCGCCACGAACAAATCGAGATGTCCGTCGCGATCATAGTCGACGAAGGCACATCCGGTATTCCAGCGGCGCAGGCCGGTCGTAGTCCGGGTTGTGACTCCTGCCGATGCCGCAACATCCGTGAAGGTCCCGTCGCCATTGTTGCGGTACAGAGCGCAGTCGCCCCAGTAGGTCACGAATAGATCTTCGTGTCCGTCGTTGTTGAAATCTCCCGAGCACACGCCCTGTCCCCAACCTGTTCGTGCCACGCCGGCTTTAATGGTGACATCCGTGAACGTGCCGTCGCGGTTATTTTTGTACAAGCGGCTAATTGGACGGGGTCCGGCAACCTGCTCAGATTCGAACCTCGTTCCATTGACGAGGAAAATGTCCAGCCAGCCATCGTTGTCGTAGTCGATGAAGGCAACACCACAGCCGGTCGTTTCGAGCAGATACTTGTTCTTTTTCTCCGCACCGAAGATTGTTTTGGTCGTTAGCCCGGCTTCCCTGGCAACGTTCGCGAAGCGAACCCCGAGAGCAGCCGGCATTGCCCGCGCCAGCTGATCAAAAGCAAACACCGGGACCGTGGCACAGAGCGACTTGAGTAGGCTTCGACGCGAATGGATGAACAAGAGAGAAAAGTGCCCTGCTCGTCTCAGTGTAATGCGACACCTCCCAGACGCTTATAATGACAGTGCTTTGCGCATTCGTGTCGCCTTGTTAGTTGGGTCTTGTGCCTTGGGAACTCTCGCCGCTGATCAGGGACTTGAGTTGGCAGGCAAGGCTGAGCAGTTCGCGCGGCAAGGCAACTCGGTGGCGGCACTCGAGACTCTGGCCCGGGCTTCGCAGCAGAGCTCTAACTCCGCAGCGATCGAAGATCGCATCGGCTTCCTGTACCAGGTTCTGGGACAAAGCGATGAGGCCATCCGTCATTTTCGTGCTGCCGTGGCAAAAGACCCGAAGCTCGCCGTTGCTCATTACCATTTGGGAGCGGCTCTCTGGATCGGACAAGTGCGTGTGGCGGCGCTGTCAGAACTGGAAGCAGCGGCTAAACTTGCTCCCTCTACCTACGATTACCGTTATCGCCTGGGAGCCGCTTACCTCGAGCTCGGAGATTTCGAAAAAGCGGGGAGAGAGCTGAGGGAGACAACGGCGCTGCCGGGTTCGACGGCGGAGGCTTGGAACCTTTTGGGAAGGGCACTACAGCAGCAACGGGATCTCGACGGGGCGTGTTCCGCCTACGCGCGCGCCGTTCAAATGCAGCCCACGAACGACACTTACCGCCGGGACTACGGCTTGATGTTGACGGAAACTCGGCGGGCTGACGCGGCCATTGAGGAGTTTGAAAAGATTCTTCAGCACCATCCAACAAACTCGGAAGTTTGGGTCGATCTCGGGTACGCACATTTGAAACAAGGGAAGTATGAACAGGCGGCGACGGACTTCCGAAAGGCTCTGGCCCGGGATCCGAACTCGCCTGCCGGGCATTACGACCTGGGTATTGCGCTCAAGATGACGGACCAGATCGAGGCCGCTCAGAAGGAACTGGCCGAGGCCATACGGCTCGATCCCTCGCTGCCGGAGGCGCGCTACACATTGGGAATCACGAGCTGGCAACTGGGTGATTTCGCCGGAACCATCGAGCAGATGCGCGCGGCCATTCGACTTCGGCCCGAGTATGCGGAAGCTCACTACACGCTGGGAATTGCTCTTCGGCAGAGCGGGGATCTGGACGCAGCCGTTGCGGAGTTACGGGAGGCGATTCGCCTGGATCCAACCACGCCGGGTCCCTACAATTCGCTCGGACAGATTCTTCGAATCAAAGGCGACAAGCAAGGCAGCCAGGAAGCGTTTGCCGCAGGCGCTCGTCTGAAGCGCGATGCCGATGCGCAATTGTCGAATACCTTGGAGCAAGGAATGAGAGGCGGCATGATGCCAGCTCCGATTCCGAGTAGGCCTGCTGACAGAACGCGCTAAGTCTAAACAAAGCAGAAAAAGGGAGCTGCCTCAGGCATCTCCCTTCAACTGCTAATCAACTCGCTGGACCAGTTAGAAATCCAGACGCATTGCGAATTGCAAGCGCCTCATTGTCGAACCGAGCGAGATTTGACCGATTGTTCCGCCGTTGTTGATGTTCGCAGTCGTATCGGTGCCGTTGTTTCCAAAAAGACCAAGGTTCGTATGGTTGAACAAATTGAAAGCTTCTGCTCGAATCTGCCAAGTCACCTTCTCGGTCACTTTGAAATTCTTCGACACGTTCGCATCTTGATTGACAAAGATCGGGCCGCGCAAAGAGTTGAACGGATAATTACCGAAGGTACCGTTAGCCGGGATGGCAAAAGCGGCCGGATTGATCCAAGCATCGCGGCTCTGATTCGGAGCGTACGGATCGCCGCTTCCGACATCGGCTCTGTTGTTCGGTCCAGTATACGGCCGTATTGCCGTGCTCGGATAAGTGGAGAAGTTCGGAGTGAAGGGAAGTCCGCTGTAGAACGATGTAACCCCTGAAACATCCCAACCACCAAGGACGGCGTCTATCGCACGATTCATGTTTTGCCCGAAGCGACGTCCACGGCCGAATGGAATGCTGTAATTGACAGCGGCCGTTAAAGCATGTTCCGAAATCGAATTCTGCGGCCCGCGACCCAGCGGACGATTGTAGAGTATGGTGTACGAATCATTGTTGTCGGACTGGGCAGCCTGCAAGGTATAGCTGATTTGCATTCCAACACCGGCGCTGAAGCGTCTCTTCAGCTGAACCTGAAGGGAGTTGTATTCGCTGGTGAGGCACATGCAATACAAGTCAATTGTCTGGTTCCAGAGCAGAGGCTGGCCGTTGGCGCCAAGTCGACTGTAGAACGGTCGAGCGAGGTTTTGGTTGTTCGCAAAAGCCGGAATATAAGCCTCCTGATTCACGTTGAAGTTAAATCCATCGCCCGAACCGGCTCCAACATGCCGGCCCACATTCCCTACGTAACCAACCGAGAGAGACGTGTTCGAGGCGATCTGCTGCTCAACCGTGACGTTGTACGCCATCGTGCGCGGGAGACGTACGTCTTCCGGCCTCGCTTTTGCTCCCACGTTAGGTGCCAGGATGAACTGACCGGAATTCGGGGTGACAAATGGGGCGCCCACAGCTTGTCCTTGTGCGATCGGAACCGTGTTCGCGGCCGGAGGCCCCTGAGCCAGCGTGAATACCTGCTGGAAGTTTGCACCGGTGGCGGATTGCGGGGTCTGGTTGAACAGCACCGGCGGATTTTGAGTCACGTTATGCCCGAATGTTGCTCCGAATGTGCCTAGACCGTAGGCCCACCCATATCCGGCTCGGATCACTGTTTTAGGTGTCAGCTGATACGCAACTCCCAGCCGGGGAGCCAGGTTCGCATAGTTCATATTCTGTACACCATGAACCGAAACGTTTCCGATCCCGAACATATTGATGTACCCCGTTCTCAAATCCAGCTGTGCGCCGTTTGCCGCACCATTCACTTCTTCGGGGAAGATTAGCTCCCATCGCAGACCCCAGTTGATTGTCAACTTAGGCGTAGCGCGCCAGGAATCCTGACCGTAGAAAAACCAACGCCTCTGGTGCTCCGCAGCGTTAGTTGTTGAGCTGACGTAACGTGAGAAACCGGTGACGTCGCCCAACAGGAATGTGGCGTACGCGAGCCCTCCTGTGGAGTTGCCACCCGTTACAAGGCCCGTCCTCTGCGTGTTGAATGTCAACTCTCCTGCGCGGTGAGAATCGCTCGGGACTCGAAGGTTTTTAGCATAACGAATATCGGCACCAAACTTGAGCGTGTGGTTGCCCAGCGTTCTCGAGATGTTGTCCGTGACTTGATATTGGCCTTCACTTTGGGTCAAAGGGCAATTACAGCCATTTGCACCCAGAGCATAACCGAGAGCTGAAATCTGGTTGTTGCTTGGATCGACGAAATTGAAGTAAGGCATGCCAGACGTGTAATAAGCATCTGTATTGAGATTGGGAATGCCCGCCTGGGTCGCCGGCGCGGTTCCGACACCATTAGGAGTGGTCTGGACGTGGTACTTCATGTACCCGAAGCGGAACTCGTTTACAAGTGTTGGGCTGAAGGTGTGGGTTGTGCCAATGGCAATACTTTGATTTCGGACGAACGACGTTCCCGCAAACCGGTCACCACTGAAGTTAACGCCTCCCGCTAAAGCTCCGAACGCCCCTACAGCGGATTTCTCAAATTGATGATTACTGTACCGTCCGAAAATGCTTGTCTTCTCGTTCATGAAGTAATCTTCGCGGGTGTCCCACTTGTTGGCATCGAACGACGTGGCACCTGATGCGGCGTAGTTGTTGCCCAAAGGACTACCGGTGATCACATTAGGTTGCGGGAAGTATTGCATGATAGCTAGCGCTTGCGAACTTAACCGCGCTGTTGGGATGCGGTTACCAGCAAACGCTGTACGTCCTGCGCCGGTAATGGGATCGCCCATTTGCGGATCGTAGATGAGACTTGGGTACTGGCTGAAGTCACCCGATCGGGCCGCAAGCGTGGGGACGTTGGTCGATGCAGATCCCGTAACACGCTGCCGGATGAGTTCAGCGTCCCCGAAGAAGAACAACTTATCTTTGATAATCTTCCCGCCGATGGATCCGCCAAACTGGTTGTACTTGAATGGAAGCGCCCCGTTCGGCTCGGAGAAGGGATTCCGAGCAAAACTGGTGAAACCGCCGGAGTTGTTACGGAAATAATCAAACGCGCTGCCGTGATAGTCGTTCGTGCCGGACTTGGTCGATGCGTTGAGAATCCCCCCGGCCGCATAGCCGAACTCAGCGTCATAATCCTGCGATGCAATCTTCTGCTCGTTCAGGGAATCGATGTTTGAGTTTATGACGACGATGCCCAAAATCGGGTCCTGATTTTCTGTACCGTCTAATTGAAAGCCAGTACTACTAAAGTGCTGACCATTGACAATGATTTGCGCGCTACCCTGCGGATCCTCGCTAGTGGCGTGCGCAAACGTGGCAACCCGAGATGTTCCCGGCGTTAGAAGTTCGTAAGCTTGCGCATTTCGGCCGAGGCTTGGCAAATCAACGAGCTGTTTTGCGCTAAAAGTTGTTTGGACATCTGCTCGATCAGCCTGTAAGGTCGGAGCCGCGGCAGTGACTTCGACGGTTTCGGTGACATTTCCCGCCTGGAGCGTCGTATCCACGCGCGCCGCGTTGTCCACCTGCACGAGGATGTCTTTGGCCGTGGACTTGTTAAACCCGGGCGCCTCGACCGAAACAGTGTAAGTGCCGGGGATTAACTGCCCCCGTTCGTAGTTACCCGACTCGTTTGATGTAACGTCGAACGTTGTTCCCTTATTTTGGTCGGTGATCGTTACCTTTGCATTGGGAACGGCTCCACCGCTGGCGTCGGTCACGGTCCCAAAAATCCGTCCAAATATCTGTTGAGCTTTCAACGGATCTGCCGAACTGAGAAGTACGGCAAGACTAAACACAAGCAGCGTCAACCCTCTGATTAAGCGACTTTGCATACCTTCTCCTTGGAAAGTACAACCTCTTTACCGGGTACTAAACCGGTTACCCTACATTCCCCTGCCGGTAGTCTAATGCATTTAACCGATTGTTGGAAGAGAAAACATTCTCATACGTTCCTGCCAACTCTGCCCCCTTGTTAAACTTTCCCCGCGTTTGTAAACGGCCAGACCTATACTGGCCGCATGAGATCGCTTTGGCTAGCCATCGGATTGGCTTCGGTGCTATCCGGACATCAGCCAACCACTTCAAATCCGGAAGCTGGGCTGAATGCCGATCATCAAGCGGCGCTTCAGCGATATGCGGCGAAAGATTACAAAGCCGCTGCCGAGTCTTTTCAGAAAGCTATGAATTCCGAGGCGGTCGAATCTCCCGCGTACCGCCAGTCCACACTGCTACTCGGGCAAAGTCTCTATCTGATGGGCCGCTATGAGGAGGCGATCGCCGTACTTAAGCGAGCGCCGCGCACCGGGGAGACCCTATATATGTTGGGCAACAGCGCCTTGAAGTCCCGGGACCTGAAGTCCAGTACTGCCTATTTTGCCGAGATGTTCGGCGTTCCTCCCGGGTCTGCTTCCGCTCACGTGTTGACAGCTCAGCTGATGATGCGGCAGGAGCTGTTGGACGAAGCCGAGGCAGAGGCTAGAACGGCTCTAGCAATCGATCCCAGGATCCCGCAGGCTCATTATCTTCTGGGCGAGTTGCTTACGTTCAAGGGCGAAACCGACAAGGCCATCGAGGAGCTCAGGACAGAGATCCAGATCAACCCGGCATTTGCGATGGCTTATTACAAGTTAGGTGATGCTTACTCGCGCCAGGTACAGTGGGCGGCGGCGATTCCCCTGCTCCAGAAGTCTGTCTGGCTGAACCCCACTTACAGTGGTCCTTACATTTTGCTGGGGAAAGGTTATCTACAGCAAAAAGAGCTATCGAATGCGGAGGGTGTTCTGCGCCGCGCTATTCAGCTTGACCCTAATAACTCATCGGCGCATTACCTGCTCGGCCAGACGCTTGTTCAGGAAGGCCGAGCCGACGAGGGGCGGGCTATGCTTCAGCTTTCCCAGAAGCTCAAGAACTGACTCAGAGATTACACGATATCCTGAGATGCTGTGCGGAGATTCGTTACGTTGGCTGTGGTTTTCCTGGCGTCGGGGGCGTCGCCTTACCAGGACAGACTTTGGCATCTACGAAACCTCGGCAAAGCGTTCTATGAGAACCCCACCACACAACGGGAGGCCGTCGACCAATTCAAACAGGCGCTTGACCTTGCTCCCGATTCCGCCCGCGAGCGGGTGAATTATGGCTTGGCACTGCTCCGGGCAGGGGAAACGGAGAGAGGCGTGAACGAGCTTCGCCAGGCCCAGAAGCAGGACCCCGCCATCCCACATACCTGGTTCAACCTGGGCATCGTCGCCAAACGCAATGGTGACTATACGACGGGCATCGAGCAGATGCGGCGGATGGTTCAGCTCGTTCCGGGTGATGCCAAGACCCACTACAACCTGGCGACTCTTTTGAAGCTGCAAGGCAATTTGCCCGAAGCACTGAGCGAGTTCGAAGAGGCCGAAAAGATCGATCCGAATCTCGCGGGACCGCACTTTCAGCTCTATACGGCCTATCGTCAGGCGCACCGGCAGGAAGATGCGAATCGGGAACTCGCCCTGTTTCAGGAGATAAAGAAGCGCCAGGCGGGCGCCCCCATTCCGGAAGATATGGAGGCGAACAATTATACGGAGATCCTGGACACTCTGGATCCTACGCCTGCCGCCGAGCCGCTTCCGGAGGTGCGATTCCGGGACAGGGTTCTCGGTTCGGCCTTCCTCGGAATGGCTAACCTGAACAACGACATTCTGGCGTGGTCGCAAACCGGCGTGCAAATCTTCGAATCAAGTGGTTCGACTCGACCGGCGCTCGGCCTCGAAAAGCTGGGCGGTGTCGTATCGGTGGAAGCCGGCGATTACGACAATGACGGATATCCCGACCTGTGCGTGGTCACGGCATCCGGAGCAAGCATTTACCACTCCGACAACGGCTCCTTTTCTCTCGCAAAGATCGCCTTACCGGAAGGGAGATACCGGAAGGCCATCTGGATCGATTTCGACCACGATTACGATCTCGATCTTATGCTCCTGGGCGAACATTCTGTCCTGATGCGCAACAACGGAGACGGGACCTTCCTCGACGTGACGCAGTCCTTCCCGTTTGTCCCAGGAACCCCGACCGACGCTGCGCAGTTCGCGCTTCGATCGGAAACCGCGGCCCGCGATTTATTCGTTTCGTACGAGAGCCGGCCTCCGGTCGTGTATAAAGACATGCTGAATGGCGTGTTTCAGGCGATTCCAGTCAACGACGCCAAGCCGGGCAGCCACAACCTGATCGCGGCCGACTTCGACCACGACGGCTTTCTCGACATCGCCGGTCTGACGTCATCGGGTGTCGAGTTCTTGCGGAATGTCGACGGCACGTTGAAACCCGCTGCAATCCCCGCGGGCGTCTCTGTTCCGGCAAGCATGGAAGATGGCGAGTGGGTAGGGTCCTCAACGCCAGACGCGCAACAAGTTGTTTCGCTCGGGGCTAATTTTGCGCTTCTTGGCGCCGACGGTTCACTCCATTTCATGGAGCGCAGCAAGTCGGACAACGTACACTCGCTCACGGTGGCACTGCACGGCATCAAGAATCTGAAAATGGCCAGTGCCGCGACCGTAGAGATTAAAGCAGGAGCCCTCTATCAGAAGAAAATCTACCTGGGCTCGCCGCTTTACTTCGACATGCGCGGCTACACCGAAGCCGACACGGTACGGATCACATGGCCCAACGGGCTCATACAAAACGAACCCCAAAAGAAAACAGATGCGGCGCTGTCGATTGAGGAGGCCCAGCGGCTATCCGGCTCGTGTCCGATGATCTTCACCTGGAACGGCCGCGGCTTGCAGTTCATCACGGACGTATTAGGAGTGGCGCCGCTCGGCGCGAGTTCCGCCGACGGCAAATACTTTCCGGTCGACCATGATGAATTCATTCAGATCCCGGGCGATGCTCTTCAGAGTCGGAATGGAAGTTATGAAGTGCGGATTACGGAGGAACTGCATGAGGTCTCGTATCTGGATCAGATGCAATTAATTGCGCTCGATCACCCGGCGAAAACCGAGATCTTTACGAACGACAAGTTCAAATCCCCGCCCTTCCCGGAATTTCGGCTGTTTGGTGTAGACCGTCGTGTTCATCCCCGTTCGGCGCGAGACGGAAACGGCAAAGATGTCCTGCCGTTCCTGCTGCACCAGGATCTGGAATACCCCGCCACTTTCCCGCGCAACTACGCAGGGGTGGCCGAAACGCATATGCTCGATCTCGATTTCGGTTCCGCCGCGCCGGACAACCGAGCCGTGCTGGTGCTTAATGGATGGGTCGATTGGGCGGACGGAAGCACCTTTCTTGCCGAGTCACAACGCAAGGGCGGCGGCCTGGTGTTTCCTTATTTACAGGTGAAAGACGCTGCCGGCAAATGGCGGACCGTCGTAGAAGATCTGGGAATTCCATCGGGTAAGCCCAAGAGCATTGCAGTCGACCTTTCTGATAAATTCCTGTCATCGTCCCGCGAAATCAGAATCGTCACCAATCTGTGCGTCTATTGGGACGAAGTCTTCCTGAGCGAAGAGTCGGGAGTTCCGGCTGTGCATATGACCCACCTCGATGCGGCACGCGCCGATTTGCATTTCCGCGGCTTCTCAATGCCGGTGATCCATCCGGAAAGGAAGCAGCCGGAACGGTTTGATTACGAAAAGCGGATGCCGCTTTCCAGTTGGAATCCGACGAGGGGAATGTATACGCGTTATGGAGATGTTCGTGAACTTGTCACGAGCATCGATGACCGATTCCTGGTTATGGGCTCTGGCGACGAAGTAATCCTGCAATATCCATCGGCGGGTGTTCCGGCCCTGCCTTCAGGATGGAAGCGCGACTTCCTGCTGCTAGTGGACGGCTGGGCTAAAGATGCCGACGCTAACACTGCGTACTCACAATCGGTAGAGCCTCTTCCATTCCACGGAATGAGCGCGTATCCTTATGGAAAACACGAGCACTTTCCCGATGATCCCGCGCACCGCGAGTATCTTCGCCGATACCAGATTCGTCCTGCTTTGCGTCTCATCAGGCCGCTGACGGGGATACCTACTGAATGAAGTGGTTTTGGGCTCTTCTAACTGTTCTGCTGATCAACTCAGCCTACATTTCGGCCGTGCACCCGGCGACCGTCTTCTACATGGGAAATGTCCTCTTGCACCTGGTCCTTGGATTGGCTTTGTCCGTTGCAGCGATCATTCTGCTGCGAAGAAAACCTGCTCTCCTGCTTCTGATCGTGTCTTCCGCGTTCGGCTTGTATCTCGCGGTTGCCGGCAATACGAGTGACCATCGATGGATTCTCTGGTCGCACATTTTTGCGGCCGTCCTCGCAGCAGTCGTAATCGCCGCCTACTCAAAACATCGCGCCCTTTACGCCAGCTTCCTCGGACTCCTGCTGCTAGGCGCAGCGATGCCTCATCTCTATAGGCGCCTGCATCCGAACCCTTCGGATCGTATCCATAATCCGCTGGTCGCGCCGGTTTCGATGAACGGTGAGGGAGCCGGCCCCCGGGGCCCATTCTTCCCTTCTTCGATTCAATCTAATACGGGCAAGCTTATTCCTGCAGACTTTTTCATGGACTCAAAAAGCTGCGGCGAATGCCACAAAGAGATTTACAAAGAATGGAACAGTTCGGCACACCATTTTGCTTCGTTCAATAACCAGTTCTATCGGAAATCGATCGAATACATGCAGGACGTGTCCGGCACGCAATCGAGCAAGTGGTGCGCCGGGTGTCACGATCATGCCTTACTTCTGAACGGCCGCTGGGAACGGCCTGTCAGAGAACAGATCGATACGCCCGAGGCGCAGAACGGACTCGGCTGCATGTCCTGTCACTCCATTACAAAGGTGGACAGTTCGATGGGCAACGCCGGTTTCACCATGGAATATCCGCCGCTCCATGAACTTGCGAACAGTAAGAATCCTTATCTGCACAAGCTGAATCATTTCTTGACGTACCTGAGCCCCGAACCCCATCGCCGCACGTTCCTCAAGCCTTTCATGCGGGAGGACGCACCCGAATTTTGCTCATCGTGCCACAAAGTTCATCTCGACGTTCCCGTCAACAACTATCGCTGGGTGCGCGGGTTTAACGACTACGACAACTGGCAGGCAAGCGGGGTCAGCGGCCAGGGCGCTCGTTCCTTCTATTACCCGAAGAAATCAAGCACGTGCAGCGACTGTCACATGCCGATGGTGCCGTCACATGAGCCCGGGAGCCACAACGGGAAACTGCACTCGCACCGTTTCGCAGCCGCCAATATTGCTCTCGCAGCTGTAAATGAGGATCTCGAGCAGCGTACGGCAACGGAAGCCTTTCTCAAATCCGGCTTTATGAGTGTGGATATCTTCGCGATCTCACCGGTCGCGGGGCGTTCTGGTGATGCAGAAATGGTTCGCCGCAAGCCCGACACGCCGCAAGCTATGTCCAGCTTTGCTGTGGGTGAAGAGGCAGAACATGCCGGACCGGCAGTGCTTCGTGAAGTAGGCGATCTGGCCGCTCCAATCGATCACGCAGGTGCAAAGCTGACTCCAGGACAGACGGCCCGTGTCGACGTAGTTGTGAGGACCAGGAAGATCGGGCATTTCTTCCCGGGCGGTACGGTCGATGCTTTCGATGTGTGGCTCGAGCTGGAAGGCTGCGATGCAACGGGACGACCCGTATTCTGGAGCGGCCGCGTGGAAGACAACGGGAAAGGACCGGTTGAGCCGGGAGCCCATTTTTACAAGTCTTATCAACTGGACGGAGACGGAAATCCGATCAATAAGCGGAATGCGTTCCAAATGCGTTCTGTCCTGTATGTCCACTTGATCCCGCCGGGCGCTGCCGACGTCGCTCACTTCCGGGTGAAGGTTCCGAGCGATGCGAAGGGTCCCATCACATTCACGGCCAAGCTCAACTATCGCAAGTTCTCGCATTTCTATACGCAGTACTCCTACGCAGGGAAACCCGAACCCAACCAGAACCCGGGGTTACTCGATATCAATCACAACGGCTTGAAGTATTCCTTCCTGCCGCAGGACATTCCGCAGAACGTCTCGGGAAAGGTGAAAGACCGCATTCCGGATCTGCCCATAACAGTCATTGCTCGGGCAACTGCGACAGTGCCGCTTGGGAAGCCGGAATGGAAGCCGCTGGCAGGCCCGGCTGACCGGGAGCGATGGAATGACTACGGAATAGGCTTGCTTCTGCAAGGTGACCTGAAGGCCGCCGAGTACGCGTTTCGAAAGGTGACAGAAGCCGACCCGAAATATGCGGACGGTTGGCTCAACATGGCGCGGGCCTTAATACAGGAAGGAGAGACTGACGCCGCCAAACCATTTATTGCTAAGGCGCTCGCCCTCGATGCTGGATTGGCAAGAATCTACTATTTCCGCGCACTGATCGAGAAGGCGGACGGAGACTATGACGCCGCTCTTCGCTCGCTCCGGGTTGCTGAATCGAAGTACCCGCGAGATCGCGTGGTTCTTAACCAGATCGGACGCATTCTGTTTCTGCAACGTAAATATAAAGACGCGCTCGTGGCGTTAGATCACGTCAGCCGGGTCGATCCTGAGGATCTTCAAATGCACTACACACGCATGCTCTGTTATCGCGGCTTGGGGGACCAAGCGAGCGCCGGACGGGAAGAGGCGCTGTTCCGCAGATTCAAAGCGGACGAGTCTTCGCAGACCCTGACAGCTCGTGCCCGTTTGTTGAGCCCGGAAGACAACAACGAACGGCAGACCATTCATGATCACGAGAGTGTTGATCTCCGCTAATCCATGAGACTCGTTCTCCTACTCCTGGGCGTTTTGCTGTGCGCTTTTGCTGTACCGGTCGGTGACGTAGGCGTGCACTTCTCGGAGGTATCCACGCAGGCTGGGCTTAAATTTACCCACCACAATGGCGGATTCGGAAAGAAGTACCTTCCCGAGACCATGGGATCCGGAAACGCCTTCGTAGACCTGGATGGCGACGGTTGGCCCGAGATCATCCTGCTGAACGGCAAGGATTGGACACCCCACGGCAAACGCTACCTGAGTGCGCTTTATCGAAACAACCGGAACGGTACGTTTACCGACGTAACCGCCGGGAGCGGGCTAGATATGGAGATGTATGCGATGGGAATTAGCGTCGCCGATTACGACAACGATGGCCGGCCCGATGTTTACATCACCGCGCTCGAAGGCGACCATCTCTTTCACAACGAAGGCTCTAATCGATTCCGGGATGTCACTGCGTCATCTGCGATTCGGAACTCAAACTTCGGCACCTCGGCAGCATGGTTCGACTATGATCGCGACGGCAAGGCCGACCTGTTCGTGGCGAACTATATCGAGTGGACGCCCGCGACGGATTTCTGGTGTTCCATGGACGGATCTACCAAGTCTTACTGCACGCCCGAATCCTCGAAGGGAGCGCCTTCCCGCCTGTTTCACAATCTCGGAAACGGCAAATTTGAAGAAGTAGGGAAGAAAGCAGGAATCGCCGACCCGACCAGCAAATCACTTGGTGTTTCCATTCTGGACGTCGATAACGACGGCTGGCCCGACATATTTGTTGCTAACGATACGCAGCCCAACAAGCTGTACCGAAACAATCACAATGGCACCTTCACCGAAGGAGGCGTGGCTGCGGGGGTGGCCTACGGAGAGGATGGCGTGGCGCGTGGCGCGATGGGGGTCGACGTCAGTGACTACGATCGGTCCGGCCATCAACACTTGCTGGTTGGCAACTTCTCGAATCAGATGTTAGGGCTTTATCACAACGAAGGATCCGGGCTCTTCGTCGATGAAGCCCCCAGTTCCAGCGTGGGTCGTTCCAGCCTCCTCAACCTGACATTTGGAGTTTTCTTCGTCGATTTCGACCTCGACGGCTATCCTGACATCTTCGCCGCGAACGGGCATACCGAAGTGGAGATCGAGCGTATCCAGCCGAAGGTGAAATACAAAGAGTCGCCGCTTATGTTCAGGAACCTGGGCAAAGGCCGGTTCGAAAACATATCCACCACTCTCGGCGCTGACTTCTCACGCCCGATTGTTGCTAGGGGAGCAGCGCGTGCGGATTTCGATCACGATGGAGACCAGGACATCTTAGTTTCGACGAACAACGGGCCCGCCTGTCTCTATCGCAACGATGGAGGAAATAGAAACCATTGGCTCAACGTGCGGCTCGTCGGGTCGAAATCGAATCGTAGTGGACTAGGCGCGGTCATCCGAGTTCAAAGCGCCTCAGGGAAGCAGTCCGACATGATGCGGAGCGGTGGCAGCTACTGTTCCCAGAGTGACCTGGCGCTGACATTCGGGCTAGGGAAAGACGACCGGGTGACGACGCTGGAAGTCGATTGGCCGAGTGGAGCGCGTCAGAAGTTATCGGATATAACCGCCAACCAATTCCTGACCGTGTCTGAAGATAAAGGTCTCGTGAAATAGCTGGCGCACTTCAGTGTGGTGAGAGTCCAGGCCAGATCGATCGAAGTGTCCACGCTTCGAGCTCGACGGTGCTGTCAGGATTACTCGAGAACGTCTCCAGACCGTACGCATTCTCCTCTGGGAAGACAAGGTTCGTGAGCACGATGTGCCCTCCATCCGCGAATACCTCGACGGAATCATGGTCGGCGAAGATGTCCAGTCGAAGCTTTGCCGAATCGATACGGAGCGGCGCAGCAACCCTGGCCGGGAAATCCTTGCTGAAGCTTGTCCGTCCTGAATGGGTGCGGTCGACGTATAACTCCTTACGATTTCGATCAAATCCGATCAGCGTGTAAGTCGCTCCCTTCGCAAAGAGCTTGAGGCCAAGGTTTTCTGAGTTGCCAATACCGAAGTTGGCGCTCAGCCTGAAGCTATGGCTTCGGATGGGCTCGCGTGCGATCCCCTCGTTCACTTTTGCCGTGGACCCGGCATTCCAGCGGTGATGGTTCGCGTCGAGACGAGCGACTGCCTCCGGCGGAGTCTGTACAAGCCGAATCCCTTCTGGAAAGGTCTTCAGAGAGATCTCACGAGGAAGTGTCATCTGCCCTCGCCAGGGACTCGTCGGAACTTTGTTCGCATATTGCCAGTTATTCATCCAGCCAATCATTACGGGTTTATTGGTCTGCGGCAGATCGTTGAAGGTCAGGGCGCAGTAACAATCTTTTCCGTAATCGCTCCAGAGCGTAAGAGAGCCGGGGTTTTCGTTGATGAACCTTGTGCCGTCGAACTGTCCCACGAAATACTGCTCGCCCGATCCGCCCTGTAGCGCTCCCGGATTCAAACCGACCTTCAGAACCCATCTCGTCTTTTGAGGATTTCCGTCTACGGGCATCGCAACCAGATCAGGGCATTCCCATTGACCCGAGACTGCGCCGGCAGGGCCGAAATCGCTGAGCTGCTGCCAACTTCTGAGGTTTGCCGAACCATAAAAGCGGATTTTGTGATCGTCCGGAAGCGATACCGCCATAATCCAGCGCTTGGCCGATTCGGACCAGAAGACGTCAGGATCGCGAAAGTCAGACATGTTGAGATTCAGGACGGGATTGCCCTGATACTTTGTCCAGGTATTGCCTCTGTCATTACTGAATGCCAGATTTTGCGTCTGCAGTGCTTTCGCTGTTCCGTTCGCAGGCGTGTGCCCGGTGTAAATCGCAACAAGGCATGGCTTCGCGCCCTGGCAGAAACCGCTGCTGTTATGCCGGTCGACAACGGTGGTTCCCGTGAAAATCATGACGCCGCCCTCTTCCGCGAGCGCGACGGGAAGTTCCTTCCAGTGCACCAGGTCAGGACTGACCGCATGGCCCCAGCTCATATGGCCCCACACATCGCCAAACGGGTTGTATTGAAAGAACAGGTGATATTCGCCTTCGAAATAAACCGGACCATTGGGATCGTTGGTCCAGTTTTTTTGTGGGGAGAAATGATACTGCGGACGATACGTCTGGTTGTACCCAATCGGGTTCTGGGCGAAGCCGTTTGAAGTAAGGAGCCCGGCGCAAACGCCGATGAAGGCTACGGTCCGGAGATGATTCAGCCGAATAGAGGACACGTTGTCCGGATTCTATACCCACCGGCGCCTGCGTTAGCCAATGACGAATTCGCCCTCGGGCGCAGGTCTCTCGCATCCAGCGTAAACGGATCGAAGAAGCGGTGGAGCGAGCACAGTGGTCGCGACAGCCATGAAGACAACCGCCCCGTACACGGAAGCACTCACGATTCCCAAGCTCAATCCTAGTTGTGCAACGACCATACCCACTTCACCGCGCGGCGCCATGCCGATTCCCACTCGGAGGGCGTCCTTTGGGCCTAACATCAGGGCGGGAAGCCCACATCCTAGAAGCTTTGTGACCATTGCCATCACAGTCAACGCGAGGGCAAGAGTGATGGTGGTCTTATCCTTAAACACGGACGAATTCAGGTGGAGACCAATACTGGCAAGAAAGAATGGCACGAGTAATTCCGCTACTCCGTGCGACAGATCCCTCACTCTCCTGTCGACGGCTTCAGAGAAGGCCAGCCCGGCCAAAAACGAGCCCACGATGGCCGCAATCCCTATATAGTCGGAAAGCACGGACAATGAAAACACGACCACCATCGCGAAATGAAACTGTGACTCTTTCGAAGAGAGTTTCCGATCAACGTGAGGTACAACTCGTTTCACCGCAGACGATCCGTAACGCGCAACGACAAACGTGAAGACAACAGCAGCCAGCGTAGTGCCGACAATGCCAATGACGTCTATGCTCCCCTTCGCCACACTACTCACAAAAGCCAGTACAAGCAGGCCGAGGACATCGTCGATTACGGCGGCTGCGAGGATAACCTTGCTTGCGCGCTCATCCAAGAGTCCCTTAGAGGCAAGAACCTGCGCAGTGATACCAACACTGGTCGCCACTGCCGCAGCTCCGACGAAAAGCGATTCGACATTACCCTTGCCCCAGTAAACCAACAGGCCCCAGCCGGCGACCAAAGGCAGAACGACTCCCGCGATCGCAACGAGCAACGCTACCTTTCCGACTTTGAACAGTTCGGAGGGCTTCACCTCGAGTCCCACTCGAAACAGCAAGAATAAGATCCCCAGCTCTGACAGCGCATCGAGCACCGCGTTGGGATGGATCCAATTGAGAACTGCCGGACCAAGCAAGACACCGGCCAGGATTTCTCCCACCAGGCCCGGTTGTCCCAGTTTTTCGAAGAGCTCAGATAAGAACTTCGCGGCCCCAAAAACAAGAAGAAGTTCTAGGGGAAGCATATTATTCATGCAGTCGGCGTTCCATATCTACCCAACCTACAGGGGAAAGTAAGCTGGTTCAACCCTGGCGGTGGGTCGGATCTGCGAAGGACTCTCTTGCAAGGGACGGTGCAGTAATGTATAAGTCGAAGCAGCAGATGCTAATCAGGGACGCTGACGGGAGCAAACTGCCTAGTGACCCTCCTCTCTCACCGCTAGGTGAGACTGTCTCAATCGGGCTTCTTGCGTGAGGCGCACGATTGCCTCTCGCACGCGGCGAGCTTACTTTCTCGTTCTGCTTGTTCCCTTTTTGCTGGGCATTCTTGTTTTCTGGGTGGCTGAGTATTATCGGTCCAGCATCCGTTGGGTGACACACACGCAAGAAGTCCTCGCTGAAGTGGACCAAGTGATCCTGCTTATCACACAAGCCGAAAGCAGCCAGCAGGCTTTTTTTCTCACGAAAGACGAGCACTACGCCACAGAGTTGAAATCAGTCGGGGCACGGATCCAGAAACAGCTTGCAACGCTCCGATCTTCTGTCGCGGATAACCCGACGCAGCAGCGCCGCATGGATGAATTGGCGCCCATGGTCAGCGAAAGATTGGAAGCGCTAAACAGGCTGATCGCGTTGCGCAGAACCGCCGATACCGCAGTTATTCCCAGCGCTACGCCACTCAGGCGGCAAGGAACCCTGCTGATGGCGGGCATACGAGAGCTGGTGTCAGGGCTGAAGGGGGAAGAGCAGAGACTCCTTGAGGTCAGGCTCAAGAACCAGGGCATGGCTGAATTTCAGCTCGCGGCGTGCTTTGTAGCGGGTCTTTTGATCAATGTTGGGCTTCTCTACCGTGCTTACAAGCTGCTCATTCGCTATGGCGCTGAGCGAGACTCAGCAGAAGCCGAAATCAGAACCCTGAACGAGGATCTGGAACAGCGAGTGGAACAGCGAACGTCCGAACTCCAGAACGCCAATGAGCAATTGAAGCGGTCGAACGAGGACTTGAGCCGCTTCGCGCACGTGGCAAGCCACGATTTGCAAGAGCCTCTTAGGACCGTCGCAAGTTACGCTGGCCTGCTCGAACGGCGCTACATCGAGAAGCTGGAAGGCGACGCCGGATTGTACTTGAAAATGATCATCGGCGGAGCAAAGCGAATGCAGAGCCAGGTGCAGGATTTGCTCCGTTACTCCCGAACGGATGCTCAGAAGCTGCGGTATGAAACGTTCAATCTTGCGGCGCTGCTGGAAGAGGTGAAAGATGACCTCGCGGCAGCCATTCAGGAGAAGAAGGCCGAAATTCGAAGCGGCGCTCTCCCGCGGGTAAGAGCAGATCGAACAAAGATGCTTCAGGTACTCGAAAACCTGATCACGAACGCTTTGAAATTCAGTAAGCCCGACACGCCGCCGCGCATAGATATCCAAGCGACCGCCGAGGCAAACGATTGGGTGGTCGCCATCAGTGACAATGGCATCGGCTTCGAACCGGAGTTCGGGGAAAAGATCTTCATCATCTTTCAGCGTCTCCACAGCGTTGGCAGTTACCCTGGAACCGGCATCGGGCTTGCGATTTGCAAACGCATTATAGAGGCACATGGAGGGCGCATCTGGGCCACCTCGCGACCGGGCGTTGGATCAACGTTCTCGTTCACCGTTCCGAGGCGAGCCGAGGAGGCGACTCGGTCCGTGGCGAGGCTAAATGAGATAGCTGAAAAGGTAGACTAGCTCTAGGGTGACTGGTAATTGAGGCATGAGTTGCAGATTCTGCTAATCGAAGACAATCCTGCTGATGTGCGGCTCGTTCAAGAGTCTCTATCCGAATCGAGGTTCCGCCACTCGATTCATATCGCCGAAGATGGCGTCGCTGGGCTGCAATTCCTTCGCAAGCAAGGCCGCTTCGCAGATGCAGTCACTCCCGACATCATACTTCTGGATTTGAATCTACCCAAGAAGGATGGCCGGGAGGTCCTGCTCGAAATGAAGAATGATCCTGACCTCAGGATGATTCCGGTTATCGTGTTAACTACGTCGGACAATGAACAAGATGTTCTAAATGCGTACGGTCTTCACGCGAATTGCTATTTGACCAAACCGCTCGAAATCGATTCGATGTTCCGGATGATGCAGTCGCTTGAAGAGTTCTGGCTTAAGCTCGTGCGTCTACCGCAAACCGGATCGTCCGAGAGTTACCGCTTTAGTCAGCGCTAGACCGCCTGAAGCTGGCGAAGGTGAAAGCGCGTCGCTAATTGGTCCCAGGGGGCCACAACTGCACCCCCCTGCTCCGCACGCTGGGCGGCCGCATTTTGCAGCATATCGAAACAGGTGTGATCGATATAGTGAACATGCTCGACATGTAGATGAATCACACTATCCTGCGGCAAACGATCGAACACCTCATGTAATTTCGGCAGCCGCAGGAACGTGGCCATCCCTTGCAGGGTGACGTCAACCCGTCTCCCATCTTGAGAATGGACGACCTCTACTTTGAGCATGGTCGCTTTGTACAGCAGCTTGACTAGGGTCAACGAGAGGCCGATCATGACACCCGTCAGCAGGTCTCTCCCGACAATCCCGATCACGGTGACTGCGTAGATCACGACCGGGAACTTGCCGTATTCTGCCAGGCGTTTGATCCGATGAATCTCGACAAGCTTGAATCCCGTAAAGACCAGAATCGCCGCCAGGCTTGCCGTGGGAATCAGCATGAGAACACCGGGAAAGAACCAGACCAGCGCCAAAAGCCAAATTCCGTGCATGACCGCTGACAGGCGAGTCTTAGCACCTGCGTTCACATTAGCCGAGCTCCGAACGATCACGCCCGTCATCGGAAGGGCACCGAAAAGCCCGCAGAGCGCATTGCCTATACCTTGCGCGCTCAGCTCGCGGTCATAATTCGTGCGTGGTCCATTGTGCATCCGGTCGACCGCGGAAGCAGATAGCAAAGTCTCCGCACTCGCGACGACTGCGATCGTGACCGCCGCCAGAATGATGGCGGGATCGGCCATGTTTGCGATTGAACTTGCACCCGGAACTCTGAAGCTCTCGAACAAGTTCGCCGGAAGAGCGACACGCTTGATTGGCAGGTGCATGAAATGTGCCACGACTGTGCCAACCACCACGCCGACGAGCGATCCCGGAATCACCTTCAGCTTGCCCGGCTTAAATTGATTCCAGAGCAGAATGGACGCCAGTGTCAAAACGCCAATCAAAGCTGCGAGATGATGAACAGTCCCGTTCGGTGGGAACAATCCTTTCCAGACAGATTCCGGGATGGCGATTAAATTTGCCACCCCGGACGGTCGAGGTTTATCGTCAACCATCACGTGAAATTGACCGGCAATGATGAGAATGCCAATACCCGACAACATTCCGTAAATCACGGCCGGCGAAATGGCGCGAAACCAACGACCAAGCTTCAGCCATCCGCCGATTAGCTGAAGCGAACCTGCCAAAAGTAAAATTGGCGCGAGCATTTCGATTCCGAATTTGTGAACGGTCTCGAAAACAACCACTGACAGACCCGCAGCTGGCCCGCTTACCTGGAGCGGAGAACCGCTCAGGCTCCCAACAACAATCCCACCAATGATGCCGGTCAAAATGCCGAGAGCGGGAGGTACGCCGGAAGCGATGGCGATGCCCATACAGAGCGGCAACGCCACCAGGAACACAACGAGAGAAGCGACCAGGTCCGAACCGACGGACGACCGGGTTGCCGATTGTGGAGGACTGGACTCCCTCTTCGACTCGGGGCTAACGATGACGTTGCTCGCCATGCCTACGCGACTTCCTTTCTCGCCATGAGGCGCAGTTTCGGTGTAGCTGAAGCAAGTCTTCCGTCGACGGGAATAAAGCGCTCGAGGGCGGAGTCGTAGGACGCGATCTCTCCCGTGTGGATGGAGTAAACCAGTCCGTAGAGCTGTAGGTTTCCCCGCGCAAGTCGCGCCGCGACCGAAGGATGAGTTTTGAGGTGTTCCAATTGCGTCACTACGTTCTCTTCGACCAGCGCGGAGAGCTGCTCGGCATCGGATATGGCCAAACCAGAACCGTGCACAACCTCGCGGGCCGCCTCTCCGTACCGCAGCCATGAGCGCGTCTGCGGCAGGCTTTCAGTCGCCTCGGGATGGAGAAGAGCCTTCATCGCCCCGCAGTCGGAATGACCGCACACAATCACGTTTGAGACTTTCAGCGCCGTGACAGCATATTCAATCGCGCAAGCGACGCCGCCATCGCCTTGACCATGTGGCGGGATCAAATTGCCCACGGTGCGGCAGATGAACAGGTCTCCCGGTTTCGTCTGCGTGATCAGATCGGGGACGATCCTTGAGTCGGCGCACGTGATGAACAACGCTTGCGGCGTCTGCCCCGACGCCAGTTTGCTGAACAACCCAGAGTGTTCGGGAAACACGTCGGTGCGAAACTTCTTGATTCCTTCGATGAGTTGCTTCATGTTTAGTTCTCGCTGATTGACTTTGTTCTTTGTAGGGCACGAAGACGTCCAAACGCAGCGAGCACGCTAACTCATTGAACAAGCAGATAGATGCGAGATCTATCGTGCACTTGCCTAGCCTCAAGATGCCTGCCTAGGGCCATGACCTCGCCGCAAAAGAGGCATGCCGTGTTGAAATGAGGTTGCCAAGTGACACAAGCGGATGAGAAGGCACACCGATTTCCGGGCATCACCTCCCGGAGCTTTCTTGCAATCGCGATCACGCTTTTACTCACAACAGTAGCGCTTTACCTGACCCCGGATGAACTGGAGCACTGGCACTATATCCTCCAGCGCCTGTTTTATTTCCCGATCATCGTGGCCGGCCTGTCGCTCGGCTGGCGAGGCGGCGCAATCGTCTCGGTTTTGTCGAGCTTCGTTTACCTTCTTCGGCACGAAACATTGGGCCCATTCGATTGGATCGATCGCTACCTGGAAGCGACGATGTTCTGCCTGGTGGGCATTCTTACCGGCGTGCTCTCCGAACGGGAACGGAAGCAGAGCGAAAACCTGCGAACGACGGCGAGAAGATTGGAGGAGGTCTACCGGGAACTCCACAACAACTTCGAACATTTGAAGCGGGCCGCGCGCATGACCGCGCTGGGCCATTTGTCCGCCGGATTAGCCCACGAGATTCGTAATCCGCTCGCAAGTATCGAAGGAGCGGCCTATGTCGCGCAGACTGAACCCGACCCGGCCCGGGCCTCGGAGTTTCTCGACATAATCAGGAAAGAGACGGCGCGACTGAACGGGCTCGTAACCCAGTTTCTTGAATTTGCGCGTCCGCGGCCGCCGCAGATGATCTCGACAGATGCCGTCGGTCTGACGGATTCTGTCCTGAACCTGGTCCGGCAGGTGGCTGCACAGAACAATGTGACACTCCGGCGCACATTCGATGGGGACATCGCGCCCGTTAAATGCGACCCGGAACAGATGAAGCAGGTTCTGCTCAACGTCGTGCTCAATGCCATTCAGGCCATGCCGCGCGGCGGTGACGTATCCGTTTCAGCCGAGAAAACTGAAAACATGTTGGTTTTGAGAGTAAAGGACACTGGGCCGGGCATCCCGGCCGACCGAGTAGATGAGATTTTCGATCCCTTCTTCACCACCAAGCAGAACGGGACAGGACTCGGCTTGCCGATCGCCTACCAGATAGTGGAGCAGCACGGCGGGGACCTGGCACTCGAAAACAATTCACCCGAAGGCTGCTCGTTCTTCATAAGCCTGCCGCTCGACGGGAAAGCTGACGCATGAAAACCGCCCGAATCCTGGTAGTCGATGACGAAGCGAGCCTCCGCCGTGTCATGCAGGTTCAGCTGCAGCGGCAGGGTTATGAGACTCGGGTAGCAGCCGGAGCCGAGGAAGCTCTACAGATGCTGGAGACGGGAGATTACCACCTGGTTCTTACCGATCTCCGCATGGCCGGAATGAGTGGACTCGACCTGCTACGCGAGACGCACAAACGCTGGCCGGAGATTGCCGTCATCGTCATGACTGCGTTCGGAACCATCGAAAATGCCGTGGAGGCAATGCAGGCCGGCGCCTACCATTACGTAACAAAGCCGGTCCAGGTTGCCGAGCTGTCACTCGTCGTCGATCGCGCACTCGAACATACGCGGCTCATTGAAGAAGTGAACCGGCTCCGCGAGAATCTGGACGGCAAATACGGATTCGACGCCATTATAGGACGCTCGCCTGCCTTGCTGAGCGTTCTCGATGTTGCTGCGCGCGCGGCTCAGAGCGACGCAACGGTGCTCATTGAGGGTGAGACCGGCACGGGAAAAGAGTTGCTGGCTCGGGCGATCCATCAAAATAGTTTCCGTAAGGGCCGGCCGTTCCTCGCCATCAATTGCGGCGCGATTCCGAAGGACCTCATCGAAAGCGAACTCTTCGGATACAGAAGGGGCGCCTTTACCGGTGCAATCGAGAACAAGCGCGGGAAGATAGAAAACGCCGACGGCGGCACTCTGTTCCTTGACGAAATTGGGGAGTTGCCGCTCGATCTTCAGGTCAAACTCCTGCGCCTGATCCAGGAAGGCGAGATGGAGAAACTCGGGGCACTGGAGTCCGTGAAGGTTGATGTCCGGATCGTTGCCGCCACCAATCGAAATCTCAAGAACATGATGCAGTCGGGCCAGTTCCGAGAAGACCTTTACTACCGGCTGGCGGTCATTCCGATCACCCTGCCTCCGCTGAGGGAGCGTGCGGAGGACGTTGGAGACCTGGTCAAATACTTCCTCGAATCCAATAAGAAGAAGCTGGGCCGTCCAGAGTTGAACCTGCCGACCGCGCTGCTTTCCTATTTCACTCGCTACGGGTGGCCGGGGAACATACGGGAATTAGAAAACGTTCTCGAGCGGATTGTCGTCTTGAGTCGCGGTTCCGAAATCACTTTGGCTGATTTGCCCGAATTTTTGCGCCCCGTACACACGGGTGTAGGAGCACTCAACCTGCAACTACCCCCGGAAGGAATCAGTCTCGAAGGTTTGGAAAAAGAGCTGATCATGAAAGCGCTGGAAAGGTTCGCAGGTAATCAGACCAAGGCTGCGCAATATCTAGGTCTCAGCCGAAAGACCCTGATCTACCGAATGGAGAAATACGGGCTGCGCGTCGACTGACCGGAGGAGTTCAACCGACCTCCCGGACGTCACCGGGCTCAACCAGAACCAGGCGATCTGTTGCAACACTCCAGTCCCGGTGAGGTGTCCGAGGATTCTGATCGAGATCGAGCTTTACCCAACCACGGGCAATCGGATGCATTCCAATCACGGTTCCCATCAGCCCATCCAGCAAGCGGGCGCTTCCTTGCGCTTTGACGGCGCGGATTTGGACTCTCTTGCCTACAAGTTCCTCACCCGTCCCTAACGAAGGGATGGCACCCGGCATAGTCTGAGGAGCGGCGGAATCCGGAGCGATTGGAACGCCTCCGGGGCCGTCCTTCAGTTCCATATGCTCATAGCTGACTTTTAATACTCATAGCGTTCGGTGCCCGGTTGTGGACTCTCGGGGCAAATACCAGCCCCATCATACAGGTGGAGCTGCTGCCTCAACTCTCTCAAAACAAACCACTTGCGAGGCAATACTCCAATCGCCCGGACAATGGCCATCAGATTGCAGTAAGTCCTCCAGATTCGGGGGCGGCACTGTGTTGTGCCGCGAGGGTATCGGGCGATGCGCTCTGTTCTAGAGGCTGCATCAGATCAGCCTTCTCGTGGACTGTGGGGCCTCCCTAACTAGACATCTACAGGAGTTTTGATGCATTCATCTCAATATTGGAGCGGCTCGCCACGACGATTTCGGAACGAAGGAAACGGGGTTCTCCAGTTCTCGCGTGCGGCCTTCTCCTTTTTCTGCCTGGCTTTACTCACCACTTTTTCTCTGTTCGGGCAAGAACGATTCGGTTCTTTCCTAGGAACAGTAACAGATCCAAGCGGCGCGGTTTTGCAAGGTGCCACAGTCACCATCACCGGCAAAGAATCTGGCCGTCAATACAAGACGACTACCGACAGTTCGGGTTCGTACGTGTTCCGCTCGGTAGAACCCGGCCATTACTCGTTCAGCTTTGAAGAAACCGGATTCAGCAGGGGCGATGTGCCTGACGCCCTGGCCGTCGTCGGTCAGCAGTTCAAAGTAGACATGCAGATGCACGTTGGCGCAACGCAAACGGCGGTTGAGGTCACCGAGACTGCGCCTCTCATCGATACAACTGGAGTGACTCGCTCCAACAACATCAACGCCGAAGAATTTAACAATCTTCCGAAGTCCAGGAGTTTTCAATCACTTGCAGTGCTCGCGCCATCGGTCAACAGCGGTACGATCGAGGGCGGTATCCAGGTCAATGGCGCAAGCGGTGCCGAAAACCAGTTCTTTATCGATGGCGTAACCACCAACAGCTTGATCGACGGACGTTCCAGGCAAAACTCGGCATTCGAATTCATCCAAGAGGTTCAGGTCCTGACGGGCGGCATCGATGCCCAGTATGGGGGGGCGACCGGCGGCGTTATCAATGCCGTAACCCGGTCGGGCGGCAACGCCTTCCACGGCGAAGCTCACTACTACTATTTCGGGAACGCGATTTCGGCCGGCCCAGTGCAACGTCTTCTACTGTTGAACCAGTTCTCTACGGGCACGAACCCGACCTACCAACAGGATTATAAGCCTCAGAACGACACGCACGAGTTTGGCGGCTCTATCGGAGGTCCAATTCTAAAGGACAAGCTGTTCTTTTTCTCTTCGTACTCACCCCAGCTCGTTCGCCGAAGCAACGATTATAGGTTCAGCAATGGCTTAGAGCCCGATACCTTCACTCAGAGGGCCACGACTCAGCAACTGTTTAACAAAATGACCTACGCCCCGGTGCAATCCCTTCGTGTCAACGCGAACTGGCTCTGGACACCGACTCGAACCGAAGGTCTTCTCCCCGGTTATGACGGTTATGGAAACAACGTTCTTACCTCGCGCGCCTCGGCACAATCGAACAAGGTGCAAGGTTGGACTCAGCCCCAAAGCAATTACAGCGCCCAGATTGATTGGACTCTGTCGCCAACGACCATGATTACCTTCAAGGGCGGCAGGTTTTGGGATAATTTCCGATCCTGGGGTATTCCTCCTGTGAGCAGTATCGAATTTAAGACCGCCTCCACAGGTATCCCTGGGCTTCCTCCCGATTTAGCCAACCAGCCACAAGGATATTCAACTCTCCCCCGTAGGCAGCAGACGTTTTACGACGTCGCCACTCGTTCCTACTTCCAAATTGACGCTAGCAAATATGTGGGCAACTTCTGGGGATCTCACGACATCAGGGGCGGTTACGGTCTCATAAAGAACGTGAATAAGGTCGATGTCTCGTACCCGGGCGGCGGCTTCGTATATGTCTACTTCAATCAACCGTTCACTCCGACTGGAGCGCTGAATACTCCGGTACGAGGCACGTATGGCTACTATGAGGTCGACAATATCGGAACGCGTGGAACCACGGGTGGCACGATGAACAACCTGTACCTGCAGGATCACTGGCGCATTCATCCGAGAGTGTCACTTACGCTCGGACTCCGGACGGAGAATGAACATGTACCCTCGTTTATCCGCAGCGTCCGGGATGACGCGTTCACATTCGGGTTCCAGGACAAGATTTCTCCTCGTGTTGGAGTTTCATGGGATGTCTTCGGAAACGGAAAGCTGAAAGCTTACGGCAGCTACAACCGCCTTTACAACTGGATTCCTTACGACCTGTCCCGCGGTTCTTTCGGAGGCGATTTCTACACCGTTCAATATCGCGCCCTCGATACCCTCGACATTCGTTCGTTAAGCGGCACAAACCTGCCAGGACGTAATCTCTGGCCCTACGGGCCGTACCGCGATCGCCGGGTACCGAATTTCAATAGTGTGGATCCCAATCTGAAGCCGTTCGCTACGGACCTGGTGAACGCCGGAGTGGAGTATCAACTTGCGTCGTCGATGGTCGTGCGGGCGAATTTCGTCCGGAACGATCTCGTGCGCGCTATCGAAGACATGGGTACCCTGGTTAACGGAGACGAAGTCTATCAATACGTAAACCCCGGTTACGGTATCGCCAAAACCTTCATAAGCAGTGGGGCCACCCCGACCGGCTTTCCTACGCCGAAAGCACAGCGTACTTACAACGCATTGGAGCTATCCATCAACAAGCGGTTCAGCCGTGGCTTTTCCGGTGGAGCCAGCTACGTCCGAAGCAGACTGTACGGAAACTATCCAGGTCTCGGCAGCTCCGATGAAATTGTCACCCCGACGAGTGGTAGCAGCGGTCCGGGGACCAGTCAGCAGATTAGCGGGAGCGTAGCGCGACCCGGCAGCAGCGCCACGCGTGCTTGGGACTTGGACGAATATCTGTTCGATTCCAAAGGCAATTTCGTGACGGGTAACCTGGCTACCGATCGTCCGAATGTCTTCAAGCTTTACGGGTCTTACACAAAGAGTTGGGGCCGCTGGGGCGCGAGTGACATAGGTGCGTTCTTCTATGGTGCGAGTGGCACGCCGGTCAGTACACTCGTAACGACGTCAAACGATATCGACGTTTTTGTCAATGGGCGCGGGGACTTGGGCCGCACTCCCCACCTGACGCAGACAGACCTGATGATCGCCCACGAATTCAAAATCGGTGAAACCAAACGGATTCGATTCGAGGCTAATGCAACGAACATCTTCAACCAGAAGACTGCGCGGCATATATTCGACTATTTGAATCGAGGTGCAGGCGTAAATGGTGCTCCTGATGCGGCCATCAATTTAGCCGATACTAATCTGTTCAACGGCTACAATTACAACGCGCTCCTTAACGCGACACCCGCGGGTAGGAATGCGTACGATCCACGGTTCGGTATGGCCGACCTCTGGAACACCGGATTTCAGGGACGGCTGCTCGTGAAGTTCATCTTCTAACCAATCTCGCGAATCCAAAGCAAAGCCCCGCTGCGACGCGGCGGGGCTTTTCCTTTTGCGAAACCGACGTTTGCTTACTCGGACTTGCTGAAGATCCTTTTCGGGCACATGGCATGAACGCCAACTTTGCCATCAACAAGCTGAGTGATATCCACGTCAACCGCCGTGCTCGTCAGAGCATATGCGTCGTCACGGCTGAGGTGCTTTTCCGTAACGAGAAAATCGATCATGTTGC
Organism: Bryobacteraceae bacterium; assembly: GCA_045807925.1. GTDB lineage: Bacteria > Acidobacteriota > Terriglobia > Bryobacterales > Bryobacteraceae > Bog-105. Next base: position 120,841 of record JBJMGK010000080.1, read on the forward strand.
GCACAGCCATCTCCGCCGCAGTTTTCAGATCCTCGTCAAAGCCCATGGTGATGTAGCTGGTTGGCGTTTCGCCACGGGGCCACAACAAGTGTTGATCGTTATGCACAACGAACTTGAATGTTCCGGTCAACCAAGTTTCGAGCGCCGTAATGTCCACCTCACCGTTTCCCTGCCCTGCGTGTCCATCCCCCGCCTCGAAAAAAGCACCCTTGGCGTGAACAGGTATGTAAAGAGTCGTTCCAGCAATTAGTTCCTTGTTGTCGATGTTTCCCGCGTGCATCCAGGGCGGGCCGCTATTCAGCTTTCCCGCCGACAGCGCGACCCCCATACTGCCGAAAAACGGATGTAATGGTATGTTGATACCGGGCGCGAACTTCGCGATCATGTGCTCCCGGTCAAGCGGGATCACCTTCGTTCGCGCGTAAGGGAAATCATTCGGTAAGAAGCCACGACCTGGGCCAAAGCTGTTACACGCATACGGCACATCGATGTCGATCTTCTGGATCTGCACCTCCAGCACATCCCCCGGCTCAGCCTCTGTGATTTCGATCGGGCCGGTAAGGATGTGACCGCCCGGCCCTTTCTCCTTTACCTGCTCATGAATGTCGCGGTCGTATTGTGGGATGGTGTTCGGCGCCACACCGCCGGCCTCCATTCGTTCGATAGAGCAGGTCGACAACGTGTGAACACGAACAGTGTCACCGGAGTGGATGGTCAAGGCCGGTTTTACATGCGCAGAGTAGTAACCCCAAGCAACTGTCGAGGGCGAAGCAGGTAAATCGAACTCTGCTGCCCGAAGTGCAAACGGCTGCGTAGCTGCGGCTAGTGATAAAACAGCGACTAAGCGCATACAGTAATCCTCGGAAAATATGAGATAGGACTTCGAACGAGGAAGGATCGAGGACTATTATGCCCTAATCAGTACACTCGCTCGGGAGCGCAGTATCGCGAGACGGAGCAGCCCAAGCCAGCGGAGATGCCTATAGATTTGCAGCCTGTTCCCACTGGGTGAAAACAAACGTATTCAGTGGGTTTCGAGTTCGCGGCTGAGACTCCATGTTCCTGTAGTTCTCCGGCAGGGTTTCAGGTTCGCCAAGATAGCCGAGTGCCCAGCAGGAAATCGGATCGTAGTCACTCGGAATACTGAAAGAGTCCCTTAATGCTTGAGGGTCAAACCCGGCCATACCGTGTGTGTGAAGTCCGAGCGCGGTGGCCTGCAAAGACAAGGTTGCGCACGCTGCACCGACATCATGCACAGCCACACGGTTCGGCGCGCCAGTATGGCTGAACGTTTTCTTCGCGCTCGCGACGTAGAGGACCGGCGCACCTTTGGTCCAACTCTGGTTCGCGGGCGTCAGAGCATTGAAGATCTTGGTCCAAGTCTCTTCACTCTTTCGCCCGACGAGAAAACGCCAAGGCTGTTCGTTGTAGGAAGACGCCGCCCAGGACGCTGCCGTAAAAACAGTCGTCAAATCCGAGTCGCTGACCGTTCTTGCATCGAATGCACGAGGACTCCAGCGACGCAAAATCAGGTCCTCCACCCGAAGATCGGTGGTTCCGTGCTTGATACGATCCAGTTCGTCGAGACGAGCCATAAGATCACTGTAAACCGGAGACAGCAACACATGCCTTTCTATGCCAGGCTTGTTCCCTTCCAGAATCCGTCAGTGCCTAGTTTTACGCTAAAGCCTGGGGGTCTTAGGGTCTTGCATATCTGCGTCGAGAGCGACTCAATTGAGAACCACGGGGTAATCGGCAATATGAGGTCGGCTGCGACCGTTTCGCTCAATGGTTCGATCGATTTGTTCTGTTTTCCTCATTTCTACTCGCCGAGCGTGTTCGCAGCGCTCTTGGACCCCGACCGGGGCGGGTTCTTTGGTATCGAGGCTCAGCTGAAAGATATCCGGCACAAGCAACTTTACCTGCCGGACACGAACATTTTGTTAACCCGATACCTCTCCAAAGATGCAGTCGTGGAACTGATCGACTTCATGCCCGTCGGCGAGGATGGTCGGAATGACTCGGCCTATTCTCACCAGATCATCCGGAAGCTGAAAGTTGTCAAAGGGCCGGTGCGGCTGAAAGTGACATGTGCGCCTCGCTTCGACTACGCCCGCCGCACGCATACGATTTGCAAGCAAGGAAATGCGGTCTGCTTCCGTCCCGACGGTGAAGATCTGCCTGCTATGGCGCTCCACGCCACGGTTCCACTTGGAATTCAAGGCTGCGACGCAGTGGCGGATTTGGTGCTGGAAAAGGGCGATACAGCCGCGTTCGCATTTGGGGCAATTCAACGCGAAGAATCAGGTTCAGCCGAATTTCTCAAGAGCATGGTTCGACGATCGCGGCAGTAACCTTCGGGCTACCGGAAGAGATTGGGGGCACGCGGAATTGGGTTACCGCTATACGTGGCTGCGAGACTGCTCATTCTGCCTCTATGCTCTTGTACGCCTCGGGCTTTCCGGTGAGATTGAGAGCTATACGAGCTGGTTGCGCCAGAGATTGATGGATGGCCTCAAACAAGAAGGAAATGATGGTCCTCTGCGAGTGGTGTACCGGCCGGACGGCGGCAATCACCTGGACGAGATCGAGCTGAGTCATCTGTCCGGATATCGCGAGTCCCGGCCAGTGCGCATTGGCAATCGCGCTACCGAGCAGCTGCAACTCGATATCTACGGCGAGGTGATGGATGCGGTTTACCTGTCCAACAAATACTCTTCCGGAATTTCGAAAGACGGTTGGCAGCGCGTCATGAAGGTGATGGATTGGCTGCGAGATAACTGGAACCGCGAAGATGAGGGTATCTGGGAATTCCGCGCCGGCCGAAAGCATCTCCTCCACTCCCGTCTGATGTCTTGGGTCGCGTTCGACCGCGTGATCCGCCTTTCTGAGAAGCGCTCTTTGGACGCGCCTATCGCGGAGTGGTATGAAACTCGCCGAAAGATCGATGCGGACATCCGTGAGAATTTCTGGGATGACGAATTGCAATCATTTGTTCAGGTGAGAGGCGAAAAGAGCCTGGACCCTTCCCTTCTTCTCATGCCGATGCTTCGGTACATCAGCCCGACTGACCCGCGCTGGTTGTCCACTCTGGACCGCATCCAGGAACGCCTGACCGAAGACAGCCTGGTGTTCAGGTACGTACCGGGCGACGATGGCATTCGCGGAGGAGAAGGCAGCTTCACGGCATGTTCTTTCTGGCTCGTTGAGTGCCTGGCGAGAGCAGGGCAACTAGACAAGGCGCGCCTGCTGTTCGACAAGACACTCGGTTACGCCAATCACCTGGGGCTCTATTCAGAACAGCTCGGACGCAGTGGTGAGCACCTTGGCAATTTTCCCCAGGCGCTCACGCATCTCGCTCTGATCAGTGCGGCAACATACCTCGACCGCAAGCTGGACGGTGTAAAAGAGACTTGGGCTTGAGTTCGCTAACGCAGGTCAGCTACCCATGTCGTAGAAGAACTCTTCCTGCGTGATCTTTCCGTCTTTCACGGTATAGAGCGCGGCCTCATTCAGATTCATACGTTTTCCTGCCATCGGTCCTGCTTTGGCGGTGACATCAAACTTGAAGTGAACGATGAAGCGATCGCCATGCGGAAAAGGCCCTTCCGCATCTGAGCTGTGAACTTCGTGGTTCTTGACCCACCAATCGTTCTTGCCCTTGATCGCCTCTAAGCCTTCCATTCGCGCCGGCATGGATGGACCGCCGCTGGCGGCTTCGATGCTGACGATTTCCGGGCTGTAAAGCGTGTCAACTGCTTCCATGATCTTACCTTCACGGCAGAGTGAAACCAGCTTTTTCCCGACGGTCAATGTATCGCTCATGATTAACTCCTCGGAGATTATACGTCGATTTCGGCGTTATGGAACAGAAATGATGTGAAGTGTAATCTGCCCTTCCGAATCCATGTCCAAGATCAGTTGGCGCTCAGGATGCTGAAAGGACTTTCTTCTTGGAGGTTCGCGTCGTTCACGGAGCCTATCCTGAGCGACACGATTTGGTTGGGCTCACGAGCGTTCGTCATGGCAACGCGGAGGAAGTTGGAGGTGAGGGCCACGCCTCGTTCTTCGAGCGTGACGGCCGACAAACTCTTGCCGATCATGCGACGGCGGAATTCGAGGTTCTTTCGCTCAGACAATTCGCGGAGCACCTGGGTTCTCTCGCGGCGAATTGCTGGGGGAACTGCGCTTCCCTGGGTTAGCGCCGCCGTGCCCGGGCGCTCCGAATATGTGAACACGTGCAGATAAGTGAACGGCTGTTGTTCGATGAAGCGGACGGTCTCTTCAAATTCGGAATCTGTTTCGCCGGGGAAGCCCGTCATAACATCCGCTCCGATAGCTGCGTCCGGCATCAGCCTGCGTGCGATCTCAACTCGCGTTGCATAGTGGCGGGTTCTGTACTTCCGGAACATGCGTTTCAGTACGGAATCTGAACCTGACTGCAAAGGCAGATGGACATGATCGGCGATCCTGCTCTCGTCGGCAATAAGCTGCAGGAGAGACTCGCTCCAGTCCATTGGTTCAACCGAACTAATCCGAAGGCGGCGCACTTCCGTTTCGCGCAAGAGCGTTTGGAGGAGATCGGTGAAGCGCGCCCGCCCCGGCAAATCGCGTCCCCAACGCCCGAGGTTGATTCCCGTTAGAACAACTTCGCAATAGCGGCAGGCGAGATCGCGAACTTGGTGAACTACGCTCTCGGTCGGCGCACTGCGACTTCGACCGCGGACCGACGGAATGATACAGAACGAACAACGATTACTGCACCCGTCCTGCACCTTCAGATTGGGGCGGGTTCGATCTTCGCGAACATCACGCACCGGAGCAGCCGCAAATACCGGATCGCGGTCGAAGCTGCTGACGACAATCCCGCCGTGATATGCCTCGCGGCCGTCGAGAACGATAGAAGGGATTTTGGATTTTTCGGCGTTGCCGATCACCCACTGCACCCCTTCGATACCGATGAGTTCGTTCGGGGCGCGTTGCGCATAGCAACCCGTCACGAGAATCTTCGCCGTCGGGTAGTCACGATAGAGATTGCGGATGGTCCTGCGAGCGTCCACGTCGGCCGAATGCGTTACCGTACAGGTGTTTACGACAACAAGATCCGCCGCGGCGGGGTCGCGCACAGGTTCGAGGCCGTGATCCCGGAACGAGGCTTCGATTCCCGCCCCGTCCGCCTGTGAGGCGCGACACCCGAAACTCTGGACAAACACCCGTTCCACTCTCCTAGTTTTGCAATACTGTATGCAGACTTGACCTGCGCGATCAGGCAACCGCCGGATGCGTTCGTTCGCGAACGCGTCGGGAGGAAAGTCCGGTCTTCATAGGGCGGCATGCCGGCTAACGGCCGGGGGCGTGCGTTGAAGCGCACTGCTACGGCAAGTGCCACAGAAAACATACCGCTACGGTCCGTTCCGCGGGCCGGAGTAAGGGTGAAAAGGTGCGGTAAGAGCGCACCGCGGTCTGAGCAATCAGACTGGCAGGGTAAACCCCATGCGAAGCAAGACCAAATAGGGGAGGAGGAGTGGCCCGCTCCGTTCACACTTCCGGGTAGGTCGCTTGAGCCTTCCAGTAATGGGAGGCCTAGAGGAATGGTTGCCACCGCTTCGGCGGGAACAGAAACCGGCTTATCGATCGCGCAGGTTCAAACGCTGATGCCTTGAACTGATGGCCTATCAAAGGCCTGCGTTTGGCTGATAAACTGGTAAGTTCCATGGCGATAAGTGAACGGCTGCTGGAAATCCTTGTTTGCCCCCTCTGCAAGGCCAAGGTCATTTTGAAAGAAGACGGAAGCGGGCTCAAGTGTGTCTCGTGTCATCGGGTTTACCCGGTCCGGGACGACATCCCCATCATGATGGTCGATCAGGCCACTATTGAAGCCTAACTTCGATGACCGTGCTCGAGCAGCTTCCGGAGGGTTCCCGCGTCGCTATCATCCGATTGCGATCGCTGGGCGATTGTGTCTTAACTACACCCGGGTTGACGCTGCTCAAGCAAGCTCGCCCTGATCTCTCGGTTGGAGTTGCTGTAGAAACCCGGTTTGGCGCCGTTTTCGCTGGAAATCCTGCGATTAACTCCCTGCTCGCCCCTACCTGGCAAGCCGTGAGGCGCTGGAAAGCGGCGCTCTGCGTGAACTTGCACGGCGGTTCGCGAAGCCAGTGGATGTCCGCGCTCTCAGGGGCTGCCTGGCGGGCCGGGTTTGCGCACCACAGCTTTACGTTTGCTTACAACATCAAAATTCCGCGAGCGCAGCGGATACTCGGGGTGAATCGGACGGTGCACACGGCGGAGCATATGGCGTCTGCGTTTTTTGCACTAGGCGTTCCGATACAGCCGATTCCGAGAGCCGAACTGTTTGAATCGGAGCCTCTGCCCGGCAAGCCCCCTGAAGAAACGTTTCCAGGGCAGTACGCCGTCCTTCATCCTTTTGCATCTGAGCCCTCGAAGCAGTGGCCCGCCGATCGGTTTTGCGAGGTCGCGCGCTACCTGCAGTTGTGGCAAGTCAAGCCTGTTTTCCTGGCCGGTCCAGATGACGACGCGTCGGCATTTCAGAACCACAGCGTATGGCGTGGCGACTTGCAATCGGCCAAGACGGTTCTTTCGAAAGCCGCGTTCTTCATCGGTAATGACAGCGGCCCCGCGCATATGGCTGCTGCGTTCGGCCGTCCCACCGTCGTTCTCTTTGGCAGCTCAAACCCGGCCATCTGGTCACCCTGGCGGACCGAGTCCGAAGTGATCGTTGCTCCTGATGGGCTGAATAACGTCAATGTCTCGCGAGTGATCGCCGCGCTCGAACGCCTCCGAGTTTTTGAGAAGGCGCACGCTTGAAAGATCTGTACCGGCTTCTTCGGTATGCCCGCCCCTATCTCCCAGCCCTTTTCGCCTCGGTTTTCTTCATGGCGGTTGTCGGTCTTTCGCAAGGCCTGCTGGTCAAACTCATACCCCTGATCCTCGAACGCGTGCTGCGGCCGAATCCAAGCGACAACGATCCTGCCGTTCTCTTCTCCATTCCGCATACATCCATCAGCATCACGCTCCAGAACCTGATCCCGTCTGCCATCACCAATATCTGGACGATGGTGGCAATCGGGATTCTGTTCTGTTTTGTGGCGAAAGGGGTGTGTGATTACCTGGGCAATTACCTGATCAATTGGGTAGGCGTCAGCGCCATTATGGATCTCCGGCAGGAGGTCTTCGATCGTGTTCTCCGTCAGGATTCCCACTTCTTCGAGCGGCAAAGTACCGGCGAGATCATGTCGTCCATCATGAACGATATCGATCGCATTCAGGTCGCGGTGTCGACCATGCTGGCCGACTGGCTGCGGCAGATGTTCACCGCTATCTTTCTCCTGCTTGCGCTGATCAGTATGAACTGGCGGCTCTCGTTGATCGCCCTCCTGGTGTTTCCGCTGGTGGCTATTGTGACCATTCGGCTGGGACGCAAGATTCGCAAAACCACCCGCCACGCGCAGGACATGGCAGCAGGGTTGAACCAGATTCTGCAGGAGACGTTATCGGGTCACCAGGTTGTGAAGAGCTTCGGCGCAGAAGATTTTGAAAGCCGTCGGTTCCGTCTTGCTGCGCAGCGTTTGAAGAGCGGCAATCTGAAGTACGTTGCACAGCAGGCGCTCGCTTCTCCCATCATTGAGTTCTTCGGGGCTTCCACGATCATTTTCCTGCTCTGGTTCGCTCGGGAGCAGGTGAAAAGCTCAGCCATGACCGCCGGCGACTTCACCGGATTCATTGTTGCCCTGACATTCCTCTATGAGCCCATCAAGCGGCTCACCAACATCCACAACATCTTCCAGCAAGGCATTGGGGCAGCCCTGAAAGTCTTCTCTTACCTCGATGACCACCAGCACGTTGTCGACAAAGAAGGGGCCAGGCGGCTTTCCCGATTTGATAAGAGCATCCGGTTCGTCGACGTGGGGTTTTGCTACCCGGCTGCCCAGGATCGCCTGGTCCTGAACGGCATCAATCTGGAGGTAAAAGCGGGCGAGATCGTCGCGCTTGTGGGATCGAGCGGCGCTGGTAAAACAACGCTCGCCAACCTGGTTCCGCGCTTTTACGACGTGACAGAGGGAGAGATTCTGATCGATGGCGTCGACATCCGCGACCTGCAACTCATCAGCCTGCGCGAAAACATCAGCATCGTAGCGCAGGATACGTTCCTGTTTAACGACACCGTATTCGACAACATCGCTTACGGTTGCCCGGAGTCGAAACCTGAGGAAGTAATCGCGGCGGCGAAGCAGGCACTGGCGCACGACTTCATCCTGCAATTACCGGACGGCTATAAAACACACATAGGCGAACGCGGGCTGAAATTGAGTGGTGGTCAGCGGCAGCGCCTGGCGATCGCGCGCGCCCTGCTGAAAGATGCACCAATTCTTATCCTGGACGAAGCCACTTCTCACCTCGACACCGAATCCGAGCGCCTGGTCCAACAGGCCCTGATCGCACTCATGAAACGCCGGACGGTACTCGTCATCGCGCACCGCCTCTCCACGATTCGGCAGGCGAACAAAATCGTGGTTCTCGATGGCGGCAAGATCATTGAAACCGGCACCCACGATCAACTGCTGGCGCGAGGAGGTGTTTACCGCCGCCTCTATGAAATGCAATACGCTGATCCGGCGGGCGTGGCAGGTTAGAGAAACGGACCTGCTTACTTGAGCGATTCCTCACAGAACACATCAGCTCCCGTGCGGAGCATGACCGGCTATGCACTCGTCCGGCAGGAGACTACAGCGGGCGAGTTGACGTGTTCCCTGCGCAGCGTCAACGGGCGTGGGCTCGATCTGCATTTCTACATCCCGGGCGAGTTTGCAGCGTTCGAAAATTCCCTGCGAGCTGTCTTCAAAGAGAAAATAGGGCGAGGTCACCTCGAAGTACGGCTCTCGCTTTCATCTCAGCCTGGGGCTGAGCGGGCTCTTTACAACAAAGCCTTACTCGAGAAGTTCGTACTGGCCTTTCGAGAGGCGAATGCCGAATTTGGCCTCCAGTCCGCACCTGACCTGAACGTGCTTTTGGGCCTCCCCGGTGTGCTCGAGCCTTCGCGACAGCCGGGCCCGCTGGGAGATGACTTCGGCACGGAAGTGCTGGAAGCAGCTGCTTCCTGTGCTGATGAGCTGAACACGTATCGGGAACGGGAAGGTGCCGCACTGCTCGAGGCGATTACGGCTGAACTCCGATCTCTCGAAGACAGTGTCACAGCCATGGACGCCCTCCGCGGAGAGATTGTGCCCTATCTCACCATTCGTCTCCAGGAGCGGTTGAAAACACTTCTCGACGAAACAGACCTGCCCGGAGCCCGCTTCCTCGAAGAGGCGACTTTGCTCGCCGACAAGTCGGACGTTCAGGAGGAGTTGACCCGGCTGGAGGTTCACTCAAGGGAACTGCGCCGCCTTCTCGAAACTGGAGGTCAGGTTGGTAAACGCCTCGACTTTCTCCTGCAGGAGATGAACCGGGAGACGAATACTATACTTTCGAAGAGCTCGACCATTGGCGATCTTGGAATTGAGATTACGCGGCTCGGTCTTGCGTCGAAAGCTAACATCGAGAGAATGCGGGAACAGTCCCTGAATCTGGAATAGCCCAGCTAAGTCCTGTCCTCGCAGTCGTTTTCGTTTCTTATGTCAACCGTCTTCATCATCTCGGCGCCGTCCGGTTCAGGGAAGTCGACCCTGGTATCGCGACTCCTTGCCAACGATCCTGGTTTGCGGTTTTCCGTTTCTTACACTACCCGGAGCCCACGCGGCACTGAGAAGCCCGGCGATAACTATATCTACATCTCGCGCCGTGAGTTTGAGGACCGACGCGATCGCGGCGAGTTTCTGGAGCACGCCGAGGTCTTTGGCAATCATTACGGCACCCACCGCAGTGTATTGGAGCAGGCGAAGCGCGAAGGGAAGGACCTGATCCTCGACATTGATGTACAAGGTGCGAGACAATTAAAAAAGAACATTCTGGAGGCCGTGACTATCTTCATCCTGGCCCCGTCCCGCGATATCCTTGAGCAACGTTTACGGTCCCGATCGGAGGATTCAGAGGAAGGGATCCGGCGGCGGTTGCGCGACGCGGCGGAAGAAATCCGGAATTATGCGCAGTACGATTATGTACTCGTGAATCACCAGGTGGAGGAATCCGTGAACACTCTTTCGGCAATCGTCGTGGCGGAACGCGTCCGGCGCATTCGCATGGAGGACCAGATTCGTCCCATCCTGGAGAGTTTCGAAGATCGTTCCCTTTCACTGTTTTAAGGGTTTCGCGCGGCGCAATCGCCAGCGGAGCGTCTCTTTTTCACCGAGGTTATTCCATGTCAGACAAAACGAAGAACACCATGTATTCCATTCCCGATGATGCAACGGGCAGCACCTACCGGTTCATCATCGTCGCGGCCAAGCGGGCCCGGCAGTTACAGGGCGGACAAAGAAGTGTGCTCCCGGCAACAAACAAAAAACCGACCACGCTCGCCATGGAAGAAGCCCGTCGCGGCCTTGTGCCCTATACAGATCTGAACCAGCCCGAAGCCGAGGGTGTTCCCGTAGCAGAATAACTTCGACATGCGCGTTGTTCTGGGGGTTGGCGGAGGCATCGCTGCTTACAAAGCGGCAGAACTCGTTCGATCGCTGCAGCAACGTGGCCACGACGTTCAGGTGGTCATGACGCGTGCCGCACGCGAGTTCGTGCAGCCGCTCACCTTTGCGACCCTCAGCGGCCGAAAGGTAATTACGGATCTTTTCGGGTCCGACAGCCCCGGCGAAACATTGTCAAGCGCGGTGGAGCACATCAGCGTCGCGCAGGAGAATGACGTCCTCCTGGTTGCTCCGGCAACGGCCGATCTGATCGCCAAGTTGGCCCATGGTCTCGCGGACGATTTTCTGTCTACGCTTTACCTCGCGTTCAAAGGCAAGGTAGCCCTTGCACCCGCGATGAATACGCAAATGTGGGATCATCCCGCAACCCAGGAAAACCTGTGCCAGTTGCGCGTTCGCGGCTGCTCGGTCATCGATCCCGACGAGGGCCGGCTTGCGTGTGGAGTGACCGGAGCGGGTCGTTTGCCCGATCCCGACAAGATCGCGGCGTACGTTGACGCCTGGATTCGCCCCAAGCAGGACTTGGCCGGAGAATCTTTTCTTATCACGGCCGGCCCCACGCAGGAGCCGCTCGATCCCGTACGGTTTATCAGCAACCGGTCAAGCGGCAAGATGGGTTACGCCATTGCGTCAGCGGCGGAACAACGGGGAGCGCAAGTGATCCTCATTTCCGGTCCGGTAAACATCCCGCCACCGCCGCGGGTGGAACTCGTGCCAGTGCGAACAGCCCGCGACATGCGGCAAGCCGTCCTCAGCCGCCTGGATCAGGCCACCATCATCGTCAAGACTGCCGCCGTAGCGGACTATCACGTATCCGAAGTTCCGCGCCAGAAGTTAAAGAAGACAGCGACGCGTTTGTCCCTCGAACTGGATCCAACTCCGGATATCCTGGCCGAAGTCGGCGAACGCAAGGGCGATCGCCTGCTGATTGGCTTCGCCGCAGAAACCCAGAATCTGGTGGAAGAAGCCCGCCGCAAACTCATCTCAAAGCATTGCGACATGGTGGTGGCAAATCTGGTCGGCCGCGACGGCATTGGATTCGAGTCGGACAACAACGAAGTCGAGATGGTCACCCGCGCAAGCCAAACTGTGCATGCGGGGCCCGCCTCGAAGACCGAAATCGCCGGAAAAATCCTCGATCAGATTGCCACTCTTCGCCTCTCGCTACGCTCTGCCGAACTTTTAATTTCAGATACCGCATGACGAAGGACCAGATTCGGGACTATCTCGGGTTTTATCGAGATCTCGGCTTCGATTCCATTTATATCCCCTTGCCTCGCCCTCAGATTGCTCGCAATACTCAGCCGGCGGAAACGGCCGTTCCGGCCAAATTACCTGTGCCGACGGTTGCTCTTCCCGGGCTCGCGCCGGAAGGAGACACACTCGACCTGATCCGCCTCGACATAGGCGACTGCACGCGTTGCCGCCTCCATGAGAAGCGCCTGAATGTCGTGTTCGGGTCTGGAAACGAGAAGTCGCCGCTCGTCTTTGTGGGTGAAGGCCCGGGAGCCGACGAGGACGAATCGGGCCTGCCGTTTGTGGGCCGCGCCGGTCAGCTGTTGACCCAGATGATCGATAATACTGCGGCCAAGGAAGGCATTCCGGTCACGCGCGCCGACGTCTATATCTGCAACGTTGTCAAATGCAGGCCGCCGGAAAACCGTACGCCTCAACCGGATGAGATGCAAACGTGCGGGCAGTTTCTCTTCCGCCAGCTCATGGCCATCAAGCCCAAAGCCATTTGCGCGCTGGGTTCCACTGCCACGAAGGCGCTTCTCAACTCGAAAGAAGGCATCACAAAGCTCAGGGGCCAATGGCAGAAGTGGAATGGCATCCCCGTGATGGTGACCTATCATCCGTCATATCTACTCCGCCAGTACAACCAGACGGCGCGCCGTGAAGCCTGGGAAGATCTGAAGACCTTGCTTCATTTTGTTTATGACTGAGGCGCGAAAGGAACGGAGCCAACCCGGTCTCTTCATTACGTTTGAGGGCACGGAAGGCAGCGGGAAAACCACCCAACTCGGGCTCCTCCACGCGCACCTCATCCAGCTCGGATATTCAGTGACCCTCAGCCAGGAGCCTGGAGGCACACCGATCGGCAAAGATATACGCCGGATTCTGCTCGATCCGTCTAACGGCGAGATGGCGTCGAAGACCGAACTCCTGCTTATGTTCGCTTCCAGAACACAGGCCGCGGTTGAGATCATCCGGCCCGCTCTCCTCCGCGGAGACGTCGTGCTGAGCGACCGCTGGACGGACTCGTCGCTCGCCTACCAAGGTGCCGCCCGAGGGTTAGGTTTCGCCGCCGTCCGCGCGTTACACGACTTGAGCCTGGGAGATCTTCAACCGGAATTGACGATCTGCGTGAGCATTGATATCGAGACCGGGTTGCTTCGGGCTAACTCGCGCAATCGCGAACTTGCGAACCAGGAAGCGCGAATCGACCGGCAATCGCTGGAATTTCATCGCAAAGTCGGTGAAGCCTACCGGACCATTGCCGAAACCGAGCCAAACCGCTTCCGGATCGTAGACGGTTCGGGAGATCCTTCTGCAGTTTTCGAAAGAGTCTGGGCCGACGTATGTCCCTTGCTCGACGGAAAATTCAGGAGCCGGACGGAGGTTGTGGAAGCGTGACATCATTCCCGAATTTCTACGGAAACGCCGCCGTTGCCGCCACACTGGCGAAGATGATCGATGAGGGGCGTGTCTCGCAAACGCTTCTTCTGAGCGGACCGGAAGGCGTGGGGAAAGCCACTCTGGCTCGCCGTTTCGCTGCCGCTTTACTGGGTCATCCGGAGAAGATCGAGCGGGACGACCTTAGCCTTCTCGAAAACATTGAGAGCATTGAAGCGCGGGAAAAGTGGACCTCCGATAAGCGCGCCGAGGATCCACTGTTCTTCTCAACTCATCCCGATTTCGTCACGTTCGCGCCTGATGGCCCACTCCGGCAACTCACGATACAGCAGGTGCGACTGCTCCGCGAACGCGCTCAGCTGAAACCGTCCCACGGTTCCTACCGTGTTTTCCTGATCGACCATCTCGAGAGAGCAAACGAGCAGTCCGCCAATTCCCTTCTCAAGGTGCTGGAGGAACCGCCGGACCATCTGGTTCTGATTGCGACGGCAGAGAATCTGTACGACTTGCTGCCGACCATACGCTCCCGATCGGTGATTCTGCAGATGTCGCGGCTGTCGGACGCCGAGATGATCGAGTTCGCGGCTGTCCGAAAACTGGACGAAGCGCAAGTTCGCGTTGCCTTGGCCGAAGGAAGTCCCGGTCTTGCTGTCACTTTGAATATCGAGGAACTTAGGTCGCGACGGTCTCTGATGCTTTCGGCCTTTGAGTGTGCCGCCGGATTGACGCCTTTCTCCACGTGGGTTGGTCAATCCGAACCTTTCAATGCCAGCCGTTCCGAGAAGCTCGAAGTGTATCTAAAGCTCGGCTACCTTCTTCTCCGAGACATCCTGTCGGTCTGGTACGGAAGAGAACCTGTGAGCAACCGCGACATCCATGGGCGTATCGCCAAGGTGGCCGGCGCGGTAAGCTTCGCCTGGATTGAACGCGCGACTTTGCAAATAGATGAATTATTAGTAATGGTACGGCGCAATATCCAAAAAACGGCAGCATTAGATGCGCTCGTTATGAATTTGCGTAACCCCTCCCTCCCAATCAGCACCTAAATATCAACTGTCGCTCGTGTCCACCCGCGAGCCAACTTCAATTAGTACAATCGAGAAACCAATGTTTGAGGAGAGGCGATTAGATTCGCTTACCAGGAAGCCGAGTCGTACTGCAACCGGGGATCTGAAAGACAATGCGAGGCGTCCGGTGTCGGCCAAAAAAAGTGCACCGCCGGATCAGACCAACGCCGAGCAATTCTATTATTCGAAGCAGATGCAGAGCAAGACGCACATGACCGTCGTGCTCACAGATGGGGAACAGCTGGAGGGAATCATTGAGTGGTACGATCGCGAATGCGTCAAGCTGAACCGCGTGGGCGCGCCGAATCTGCTGCTTTACAAGCACTGCATCAAGTACATCTATAAAAGCGAACCGGAATAAGCCGAGCGGCTATTCAGCTCGACACGTTCCTGGTCCTGGCCTTTCCGGCCAGTCGGTACGCTCGTCGCTCGGCCGCTTCGGCATATCGCCGCTTCTCTTCGTCCGTCTCCGGCACGACGGGCGGCAGCAGAACTTTGTTGCCCGCCGTATCCAGTCCTACAAAGGTCAGGTAGGCAGACGATGTGTGACGCAGCGTTCCCTTGGTCAGATTCTCGACCCAGACCTTCACGCCGACTTCCATCGAGGTTCGGAACACCCGGTTCACTTGCGACTTCAGACGCACCAGTTCTCCCACGTGTATCGGGTGGAGGAAGGTCATTCGATCGATGGAGGCGGTCACAACGGCGCAGCGAGCGTGTCTCATGCCTGCAATCGCGCCGCAAAGATCGACCAGATGCATCACATGCCCACCGAGCATATTGCCTAGCGTGTTGGCGTCATTGGGCAGGCAAATTTCCGCGTAATCCGATCGGGATTGCGCAACTGTGCGAATCTGCGCATCCGTGCCTCCCGGCACCACAAGTTGAGACGTATCGGCCATCCTTTTCCTACTTTGTTATCCGGCGGCTTTCTTGAGGTAGCTGCGACAGAACGCCAGAAGCTGCGCGCGCTGGCAGATCTCGACCAGGTCGGGCACTAGCTCCTCGGTACGCAGCAGAAATCGAACGGTCTGCCAGCGTACCGGTCTGTGATTCGCTTCTTGAATTGCCAGAATTTCGAGCGCATCTCCGTCCAGCTTCGCGACCGTCAAACGCAGGACGGCACGGTCTCGCTCCGCTGGAAACCGGCCGCAGGGATGATCACGATTGCCGTGATTGCACCCTTGAAACCGGCTCTCGGCGGGAACCGGCGACGCTTCCGCCTCTACGTGGCAGACACCGTCGTACTCGTCGATAAGAGGCAGCCGCGCGTTTTGATGGAAGGGGACGGAAACGATCTGCAGTGGCTCGAAATACCGGCACGGCATACCTGCAGTATCGCAGGCTACGGCAGTCGTCCCTGTTTCCGCTGCCGGGACCACCACCACCAATTGCGCTGCTCGCGCGGTAAGCGCGCATCGCGGGCTTGAGCAACCGCACAACGCAGCGTGTCGAGGACACACGGATCCTGCCGGGTGCCCGTTATCTCACAAAGGTGGCTGTAGAGATCGTCACCATCACACGCGGCCAACTCCGACACCGTTTGCACATTCAGCATGTGAAGGTCGTGTTCGATCGCGGCACCAACGCCAGCAAGATCGCGCAGACGACGCTCATCCGTACCGTGCCCGGATCGGATCTTCTGTGCATGTAATGTCGCTGCCATGGGGAACTCCTTCAGCGTTCAAGTACGGCAATTCCTCCTACAATCAGCAGGAGAGCGCCGACTTTCGAGATTGTAACTCTCTCTCCGAGCACAAGCCAACTCAACCCGAAAGCCGTAAGAGCCTCTAACCCCAACACCGAAATATAAGCCACACCCATCTCTGTCCGGCGCATCCCGAGAGCTTGGCATGCCGCCCCGGCACAGAACAGAACAAAGATCGCCACCGTGGGGCCGAAACGAGTGAGCCCGGCTGAGCCCTTCATAGCCAGGCCTCCGAACGAGAAAAGAACCGCTGCCAACGCAAGAAGCAAAAACTGCATCGTTACTACCTTAGAGCCCAGCATGCCTGGAGAGTTCGGGTCACCGAAGCACCCAATTTCACTGGCACGAAAGCAGGACAATTCACATACGAAGTCGGATATATCCCATCCTGCCCAGCTTGCGTGCAAATACTGCAGGAGATTCTCATGGAAGAGATCATCAGAATTCAGCGAGCCACAGTCGACGAGCACGTTCGAGAGGAGATCGCGAAGAACTGGCCCG
Organism: Bryobacteraceae bacterium; assembly: GCA_045807925.1. Taxonomy (GTDB): domain Bacteria; phylum Acidobacteriota; class Terriglobia; order Bryobacterales; family Bryobacteraceae; genus Bog-105. The sequence continues at coordinate 137,352 of JBJMGK010000080.1, forward strand.
GCGTGCACGCCACCTTTGTGCAGGACGAGAAAGCCTTTTACGATGTCGTCCCCTTGAACACACACTTCGCGGGCATCGCAGGCGTCAAGGACTTCTACAGAGTCATCGACGCCGCTCTCCCCGACTTCGACATACACGTTTTGGGGCGAGTACGACCTTCTGGTTGTTCGATCCGAGAAGTTACCATCAGCGGTACTCATCGAGGCGACTATTTCGGCATCGCACCGACCGGAAAGAAAATACGGTTTCAGCTCGCGGCATTCTTTTTGTTCAGGACCGGAGTTGATGAAGGCAAACTGCTTGCCGAGCGGATCTACTTCGACAACGAAACCATCCTCAAGCAGTTACGAGGCGAGCTCGACCCAGCTGCCGTTGCCGATTATGCCGTCCCTGCTCTGAACGCACAACTCGTCTGAGCTCAGAGCTGCCGGGACTCCCCGGGAGTAATCGCCTCGCGATCAGTGCGCACGCAGCAACGCTCTTGAGCGCTCGCCTGGTATCCTCCAGAAACGCTAAATGGTATAGACTGCAAATCATCTGATTTCCTAGTGTGTTCTCAGGGGGTGATTTGATGGCATGCTTATGGGGTAAGAACCTCTCTGTTCGCCTCGGTATTTCATTCGCGTCGCTCTTCGTGCTTGGCTTGCCATCGCGCGCCCAAGTCCTCTACGGATCGATCGTGGGTACTGTCGTGGACCAAGCGAAGAGTGCTGTTCCGGATGCAACGATCCGGGTCGTTAGCTCCGGCACATCCCAGACACGCGAAAGCGTTAGCGATGCCTCCGGGCTTTTCTCATTTGCGTCGCTTCCGGGCGGCGTTTATGAAGTTACGGTTACGAAGCCCGGCTTCCAAACCTTCACTGTCCGCGGGCTCACGGTCAATGCCGACGCCACCGTGCGTGTGAACGCGAGCCTGGAGGTCGGCAAGCTGGAGCAGACTGTTGAGGTATCCGCACAAACAGCAACTTTACAGGCCGACAGCGCGGAAGTGAGAAGCGAAATAGGAACGAAGTCACTTGAGGCGGTTCCCGTCCCGATTGGCCGAAACTATCAGAACCTGCTGGTCACCGTGCCGGGCGTGATGCCGCCCGCCAATCAGCATTCCGTCGCCGCGAATCCCGCCCGCGGCTTGACATTCAGTGTTAACGGAACAAGCCGCAATTCGAATGACGTTCGAATCGACGGCGCGCTGGCGAACAATGTGTGGCTACCGCACGTCACCGCGTACGTACCGAGCCTGGATGCCATAGAAGCTGTCAGCATCGTGACGGCCAGCGCCGACGCCCAGCAAGGCTTGGCCGGCGGATCCGCCGTCAACGTGCAGATCAAGAGTGGTACGAACGATATTCACGGCTCCTTGTTCGAGTTTCATTCGGACAATGCTCTGAAAGCAAAACCGTTTTTCCAACCTGCGGGGCAAGGCAAGCCTAAGTACATTAACAATCAGTTTGGAGGCTCGATCGGCGGGCCGATCAAACATAACAAGCTGTTTTATTTCGGAAGCTGGGAAGGAACCTATGAACGCCAGACCGGCTCCACATTCGTGACGGTCCCGACGGCTGCCATCCGCTCAGGCGATATGTCCGGATCATCCGGGCTGATTTACGATCCGCTCACGGGAAACGCGGACGGAAGCGGCCGGACTCCGTTTGCCGGCAAACAGGTCCCGCAAGCGCGCCTCGATCCAATTGTTCAGAAACTCGTAGCGGCTACGCCTCTGCCGAATATCCCGAATCTGCTTTCAAACAATTTCTATGCAAGCGGCCCTTATGCGGTAAACCGGTCGAAGTTTGATGGCAAGTTAAATTGGATTGCTACGGACAAGCTGACGGTCAGCGGACGCGTGGGCTGGCTCCATTACACGATGAATAACCCGCCAGTGTTCGGCGACAATGGCGGCCCGCCCGTCTCAAGCGCCGGAGGCCGAGCGGGCCACGCTTATGGAGATGTCTACAGCACAACCTACAGCGCTGTGTACGTGGTCAACCCTGCCTTTCTGGTGGACAGCTATTTCGGCTGGACGCAATCCAACTCGAATCATGATTCGGTCCGCCTCGGTACGAACCTCGGTTTAGACGTTCTCGGCATACCCGGAACCAACGGCTCCAATCCCCTGTATAGCGGTTGGCCCGACTTCCAGGTCACCTCGTATGCTGATCTCGGAACACCCGGTAGCTCATCGCCGCTTCGCTATGGGGATTCCCAATTTGAGTACGTCGCGAATGCCAGTTGGACGAAGAACGGCCATAATCTTCGGTTCGGGATCGATATTTCACATTTTGCGCTGAACCACTTTGAGGCGCCGTCAAGCGCGGGCGTATTCACGTTTACCGGAGGCGCGACGGCGCTCAGAGGTCAATCCAACAACCAGTACAACAGCTATGCGCAGTTCCTCTTGGGGTTGGCCAGTACAACACAGACAGAAGCGCTGCCCTTCGATGATAATCAGTTGACCAGCCGCCAGATCTCATACAGTCTTTACGCGCAGGATTCGTGGCAAGCCACTCCCAAGCTCACGGTGGCGTACGGCTTACGGTGGGACTTCTTTCCGATGGGAAAACGCGCAAGCCGCGGGATGGAGCGATATAACTTCGACACCAATCAAATGTCGATCTGCGGAGTAGCGCGCGTGCCCACTGACTGCGGTTACAAGATCGAGCAAAAGAACTTCTCGCCGCGACTCGGGATTGCGTATCGGCCGACCTCTACGTTTGTTATTCGCGCCGGGTACGGCATCAACTACGATCCCTATCCTTTGGCTTTCGTGCGCGACATGATCACCAACTATCCCAACGATCTGCTGCTCACCGTCAACTCGCCAAACGCCAATCAATACGCATCACGCTTGGCGGACGGCATTCCTCCAATCACCGTGCCCGATATCAGCTCTGGTGTGATTCCCGTCCCGATCTCCTATGCGGTGCGATCACTTCCCGAGAACAGCATTCGCGGCTACATTCAATCCTGGAACTTCAGCCTGCAAAAGCAGCTCCCGGGGGGCTTTCTCGGACAAGCAGCGTACGTGGGTTCGCACCAGGTGCACATAACGCAACGCTTCGATTTGAATGCAGGCCAGGTGCTAGGTGCCGGAACAGCCGGCCAGCCGTACTTTCCAAAGTTCGGCCGCACCACCGCGACCGAGTTACTCACGCCCGTAGGCGACAACCACTACAGCTCCTTACAGACTACGCTGCAGCGCCGCTTCGCCAAGGGTTACCAGATCAACCTGGCTTATACATTCTCAAAGGCCATCGGCGTCTGCTGTGACGAACTGAGCGACTCTCCTCCAAACATCCAAATCCCGCAATACTTCAAATTGAATCGGGCCCTGATGCCCTTCGATCGCACACATGTCTTTTCCGGTACGCTCGTCGCCGAACTTCCTTTCGGCCGGAGCAAGCGCTGGCTGAACAGTGGTCTACTTTCCGTGCTCGCGGGGGGCTGGCAGTTGAATTCCCTCATTACTGCCTATTCGGGCCAGCCTTTCAGTGTGACGGCTTCAAACGCATCGCTCAACGCTCCTCAAAACACACAGCGCGCGAACCAGGTGAAACCACAGGTCCAGATCCTGGGTGGCATCGGGCCGAACCAGCCGTACTTTGATCCGCTTGCGTTCGCTCCCGTCACCACGGCGAGCTTCGGAAACTCCGGATACAACTCTCTTCGCGGGCCGGGTGCACTCAACACCGACGCGGGACTGTTTCGTAACTTCCAACTGACAGACCGCTGGCGAGCGGAGTTTCGTGCCGAGGCTCTCAACCTTTCGAATACGCCGCATTTTGCGAATCCGAGTGGCTCCGGGTTGAATGTTTCCAATCTGCAGGTGGCGAACGGAGCAGTAACAAACCTGGGTGGATTCTCCACCATCAATGCCACAACGGGCACCGGGCGCGAAGGAATCGACGAACGAACATTCCGATTTGCCGTCAGGTTCACGTTCTGACGGCCGAGGCTGGCTAATGGATCGCGAATTCGGATGTCCTACCCGTTATCATTTCCACGTCTAACGGGCAAAAGGACCTCCATTACTCCATTACCATGCCGACTGCCGATCCCAAAGACACCAAGACCGCCGACCAGGATAAAGTCGAGAAGCCAGAAACTGAGAAGCATCTGGACCGCGACGGCGGCGAGCGTCAGCCCACAGATCAATCTTCGGAGAAGTAGGCGCACACTGTCGATGAACCAGGACCAATCGCTTGTCAGTTCGGATACCTTGCGTGAGATGACGCGTCGGTCGACATCTTGTTGAACCGCGCACGAATTTCACTGCTGATTGCCGGATTGTGCCTCGCCGGGGCCGCTTGTGATCACGTCCAAACTCCGGAAACGGTCAAAATCCCGTTGCAGAGCTGCTCGGGACTGCCATGTTTCGATGCCACATTCGGGGGAACCAAGCTCAAACTGCTGCTCAGTTTGGCTGATCAGACATCCTACCTCTCGCCGCTGGCAATCGTCAAAGCAGATTCGAAGCGTCCAGCGAAGGAAATCGGGAAGGTAAGACGGTTTAAAGTCGGTTCACTAGAACTGAGCGATCTATTCGCGATTGACGACACTTTGCAGGGCGCTGTTCCGAAAGGCCCGGAAACGCTGAATCCTCCCGCTGACGGCACCTTGTCTTACAACGCCTTCAGTGATCGTCTGGTCGTGTTGAACATTCCCGGTCACGTGCTAGAGATATCCGCGGCGCCTCTGACACGACCCGCGTGCCCAGCTAACTGCAGCCAGCTGCATGACAGTAGAGCGACAGACATGGGCGGTGGCGTTACGCTCACGACGGACGGCTTCGCGGCCGGTAATGTGCCCCTTCGCGCGCGAGTCGACACGGTGTTTCCTGGAGCGGTCGCAGTAACGGACCCGATCAAAGGGCTCAGGACTGAGGATGGCCGTCCAGCGGAAGGCACGTATCATGGATCCACGCTTTCCTATCTCGAAGCAGCTCCGATCTACTTCGCAGGCAAACCTGTCGCCAGTTCCGCATCTGTCGTCCGAGCGAATGATCTGTTCTCGATCGTTGGCCCAAAGTACGATAGCGCCGTCGGACTTGCCATCCTATCCGCGGGTACTTATGCGTTCGATTTCAGAAGCATGAAGATGTGGCGCCGTGAGTAGCGTCCCAGCAGCTTCCCGATAGCGCTTTCGTCGACTACTCGTCCCGGCTGTGCACTTGGGCCGGAGGATGCGTTGCCTCGACAGCCTTGAAGTGCCCGTCAATGTGATAGGTGTGTTTCGCGCCTTTTGGTACAACCCAACTATCCCCAGTTTTTAACTGAATCGTCTGGCCTTCAAGCTCCAGCTTGGCGCTGCCGTCCAGAACGAAGCCGACCACCTCGTAATCGCGTGCGACGTTTTGCTCCTTATGGGAAGCGCCGGTTTCATCCCAAAGGCGCATGGAGATAGATTTGCCGGACGCAAGATATTTCTGCCCGAGTTTGCCGGTCGGCGAGTGCGCGGACTCGACTTTCATGATGGTTGAATCGCCCATGCCCCGGTAGACGCAGAATTGCGGAGAAGTGGGACAATGCGAACGAATGGCTACGAATCGCATTGAGATGCTGAAGCAAATGCTCAGCGATAATCCGAACAACACGTTTGCTCGCTACGGGTTAGCAATGGAGCTAGTGAAGAGTGGCGATGTCGCCGAGGCCATCAGCGAGTTCGACCGCCTGCTCGCACAGGATGATAGCTACGCCGCTGCCTACTACCATGGCGGCCAAGCTCACGAAAAGCTCGGTCACGTAGAAGAAGCCCGGCGCATGTATGAAAAAGGCATCGAAGTCACCACTCGCAAGGGCGACGGCCATACCCGCGCCGAACTGGAAGCTGCGCTTAGTTTGCTCCCGGTTTAGGGCCCGCCGCGTCTACGAGCTTCTGAATGCCGGGCGCGATCTGAATCAGGATATCGCCTTTGCGTTCTGCCGCTCTGGCTACTCTGTCGGCGATATCAGCCTTGAGAGCGACCGTACTGTTCGGAGCGCGGGACGCAATCGCGTCCTGCCCGATCTCGCAAAGCGTGACCACCGCTTCGCCAACTGGGATGTTCTCCTCGAGCAGTGAGTTCTGTCGCAGCATGGGCAGTATCTGTTCCGCGTTGTCCCGCCATTCGCGCATTTGTTTCATGAGCGATTCCGGAGCTGCGTTCGCTCCAGAGAGATATCGATCCACGGCGTTGTTGAACTCCCGGGCAGCATCACTTTCGGGCGGAATCGAATCGACCAGTTTGTTCAGCGGCGTGGAGCTTGAATAATTCTGAGCGTGGCGGGAATATCCTTTCACGGGCTCAAGAATGGCCGCGAACTTGTCGAGGGTTTGGCGCGGAACAGAGCCCGCGATCCGCTCTCGCATTAACTCCAGATTCGAAACTTGCGTCAACCCCAGCCACTGCAGCCAGCCGTTTGTCAGCGCGAGCCGGCTATACATCGAAGGGATGTCCGTTGTTGATTGCGGCGACCAGAAGCGCTCCGCAATGGCCGCCAGCCGGGGCCACAGTTTTGCGTCGAGATTCTCGGCCGTGGCAAGCTCTTCCCACATCGCCGCTTCGCCGCCCAGGATGTTCTTCGCCTCCGCAGCAGTCAAGTCCGGCGGGATGGGTTTGTTCTCTTTTTGCAGCCGCTCTTTTCTCGCGGGAGGCAGAACCAGGGGATCGATTGCATAGTGTTGGGAGGCAGACTGCATCAGATCCAGGTAGTACCCGGCCGACAAAATACCCGGGAAGCCTTCCCGAGCCGCCTGCCAGAGTGATTCCTGTCCTCGCCAGGATTGAATTACAATCGTTTTCGGCAAGTTGGGCTGCAAAACCTCGTCCCAACCTTCCATATGCTTTCCGTGCTTCGTGACGATCTTGAGCAATCTCTGGTTGAAGTAAACCTGCAGAGCCTTTTCGTCCGGGATGTGCCGCTTCTTCATGAAGCTCTGGATCTTGGCATTCGTCCGCCACTCTCTCGGATTCACCTCATCGCCGCCGATATGGAAGTACTCGTCGGGGAAAAGCTTCGCCATCTCGCCCACGAACCCGTCCATAAACTTGTACGTAGATTCTTTCGTAGGGTCTATGAGCGCCGTCAGAACGCCGTGGGATCTCATGATCTCGTACGGTCCCTTGCCGCTGGCGAGTGCCGGATAGCCCGGGAGCCAACTCGTGGCATGGCCCGGGATATCGAATTCCGGCACGACTCTGATGCCGCGATCGCGCGCGTATGCGATGACGTCGCGAACCTCGGCCTGGGTGTAGAACTGTCCGTCCGAACCAAGCTGCTGCAGGCGGGGATATTTTTTGCTTTCGATGCGGAAGCCTTGGTCGTCCGAAAGGTGCCAGTGGAAAACGTTGAGTTTCACCGCCGCCAGACCGTCAAGCGTTCTCTTTACACCTTCGAGGGGAATGAAGTGCCTGGAGACGTCGAGCGAGAGACCTCGCCATGGGAATCGGGGTTCGTCGCGGATGGTGACGGGAGGAACGGACCAACCGACAGAGCCGGGCGGGTTCGGCGCCACCAACTGTAAGAAGGTTTCGACTCCCCGAAGCGCGCCGAGCGGCGCATCGGCGGAGATTCGGATCTTGTTATCTCCTGTTTGTAGCGAATAGCGCTCGATGTCGCCTAACCGCTGCGGCCCTCTATGGTCTTTTCCTTCGACCACGATGTTGAGGGTCGCATTCGGAGCGGGAACGACACGCGGAAGAATCGGTATCCCCGTCTGGCGGGACACGCGCGCCGTCGTTCGAGCGCCCAGATCGCGAAGACGCGGATCACTGGCGCCGGCACCCGAGAAGGAAACGCTGAAATTCGCATCGATCACCACGCGACTACCCGTCCCGGCATTCACCGATGCAGGCATCGGCATCAAGGGCAGGGTATTGGTCGGTACAGCTTGAGCACAAACGAGGGAAGCCGTCAGAACGAAAAGTGGGGGGCGAATCATGAAAAGGAAAGCAATAAAACGTTAGCAGAAGCCGCAGGCGACGACGGAATTGCTAGCGGTAGCCGGCGGCCTGCAACTCAAACAGTTCTGCGTACTTCCGACCTAAACTAACGAGTTCCGCATGCGATCCCTGCTCGGCGATCTTGCCACCCTCGAGGACCAGAATCCGGTCTGCCATCCGGACGGTGGAAAACCGGTGCGAGATGAGCACCGCCATCTTGCCGGCCGTGAGATCGGCAAAACGCTGGTAGACTTCGAATTCCGCCCGCGCATCCAGGCTTGCTGTCGGCTCATCCAGAATCAGAATCTGAGCGTCTCGCATATACGCCCGCGCCAGCGCGATTTTCTGCCATTGCCCCGTCGACAGGTCCACGCCTCCTTCGAAGCGGCGTCCCAGCATCTGGCGGTATGCCTCCGGCAATTTCGCAATCACACCGGCAGCGAGACTCTTGTCGGCGGAGCGCTCGATCCGAAGCTCATTGGTGAGTTCTTCGATGCGTCCAAATCCAATGTTTTCCGAAGCTAGCATGTCATATCTCATGTAATCCTGGAAAATGACACCGATCTCATGCCGAAGATCTTCTGCATCGTACTGCCGGAGATCGACCCCGTCCAGCAAGATGCGGCCTTCGGTCGGGTCGTAGAGCCTGGCAAGCAATTTCACCAACGTGGTCTTCCCCGCCCCGTTCTCTCCCACCAGGGCGATGCGTTCGCCCCGGGCGAAGCGGAAGCTCACCCGGTCGAGCACTTTGCGCTCGGACTCCGGATAGCTGAACGACACATTCTCGAACTCGAAGCCTTCGCGAATCGGTCGGGGTGGGGCCAAAGCACCGGGTAAGGAAACAACGGTTGGCTTCGTATCGAAGAATTCGAAAAGGTCCTTGATGAAGAGCGCCTGCTCGGAAATTCCCACTAGGCCCGAGACAAGTCCTTCCATGATGCTCCGGGATCGTGAAAAGGCGCCGACGAGCAACGTAAGATCTCCCACAGTCAAAGCTCCGGAGAGCGCTCGCAGAATGATCAGTGCGTAAGCCGAATAGTAAGCGCCCGTCGGGATGACGTTGATGAGTGTTCCGTGAATTGCCCGCTTCGTCGCCAAATGCTTGTTCTCGGCGTAGAAACGCTCGAAGAGCGCCCGAGAGCGGTCGGCCAGATATCCGCCTAGCCCGAAGATCTTGACCTCCTTGGCGCTCTCATTACTGGCCCCGAGAAACCGGAGGTAATCTAGCTCACGACGTTCGGGGGTATACCGAAACAGCATGGAATAATTCAGCATTGCGAACCGGGTTTCGCCGAAAAACACTGGAATGGTCGCCGCAATCAGCAAAAGAAGCAGCCAGGGAGAGAAGACGATGACCGCAGACAAGAGGGACAGAAGAGTCAGCAACTGCTGCGCCATTCCGGCCAAACCTCCCAGCATTCCGAGCCTTGCAGTCGTCTGGCGGCGCGCCCGCTCCATCTTGTCGTAGAACACCGGATCTTCAAAGGCCAGTAGATCCAAAGAGTTGGCATGCTGCATCAGGCGGATGCTGATGTAGTTTGTAAACCGATCCCCGAGCAGGCTATCGACCAGGGAGATGAAACGGCCGGTCGTATCGGACGCGATTGCCACCAGCAACTCGAGTACGAGTAGTTTCCAAATCGCGGAATGATCGACTGGTTTATGGCTGATTGCCCGAACGACCAGATCGATAATCAGCTTCGAAATCCACAGCGTGGCTAAGGGAAAGAAGGCGGACAGACAGCGAAGGATGATCGTCGACAAGCTGAGGGACCGGCTTGTCCGCCAGACCATATTCAGCAAAGGCGGAACGTTGCGGAGCGCCTGAAATCGCTCGCGCCAAGTCTGGGGAACTTCCGCTGCTTTGTGAGGCGGCGGCCTCATCGAGCTACCTGGCCGACCCATTCACCCCGGAAAAGAAAATGCTCATTCTTGCGAATGAGCATAGTTCTTACCCTGGCTGACCAGGATTTACGTTTAATGGGAGAATCAGATTCGACGGCCTCGCAGCCATCAAAACCTGTTTGTGATTGGAGTTTAGGGCGAGCGTGGAGTGAAGTCAAGGGCATTTTTCCCCCGAAATGGAAAGGCGTTGTAAGTAGTAGCGTACAAACCATTTAGGGGAGCCGGTGAAGCCGGGGGCGGCGGACGGACGCTCCACGAACGGCTAAAATCTGCGAACCCCGGGAGACATTAACCCTTTTACTTTCTGCGGCTTAAAGGTAATCAATGCCCGGTCCCGGTGAGGTTCAGAGTGATCATCGCCTCCTCGGATTCGAGGGTTCCGTATCGCCGGCGGTAGATCCTGATACCCGCGTAAACCAAACCAGCGGCAAGACATAAGGCCGAAAGCAGCGTGCTGATGTACAGGATGTCTACCAGCAGCCGGTACAGCGGCTTCATCGGGCTCGGAGGAGGTACTTCATTCCAGGTAATCTTGGCTTCGTACTGTACCCGGCTCAAAAGCGTATCGGCCTGCTCGTCGGAAGCAGGACCGAAAACAGCCGCAATCAGGACAGCGGAGCGCTTCACATGGCCCCCAGTTGCCTGCCGGAATGCGACGCTGTGCAGGCGGGCCATCTCCGGAGTTGGATAGTAGAAAAGAGCCAGGCGAACCGGAATTCCACCCTTCATGCTGTAGCTAGCAACCTGAGCTTCGGCTCCCTCGGCAAACCCCGGGTTAACCGATCCGAGTTCAGGCGCGAAGGCTTTCAGCGAAGCGGGACCGAGGATGTAGCGAGCCGAATTCGGTACTCGACCCTCTTTAGGCAGGAAAGAAAGGATCGCCGGAAGGCTCGTCGCGTGCTTGTCGGGGAGAGCTTTCAAAGTCTCGTCCACCTCAGCTTGCGTCGGCGCTCGACCCTCGAAGGTGACCACGTAATTGGCGTCTGAAATCGTGGTTCGCTTTGCGTCCTGCGAGCAAAAGCCCGCCAGTTCACAGGTCTTCGCATCGGGAGACCGCAGCCATTCAAACGCCGCGACTGCTCCCGTCAGATCTTTCAGCTGGTAGCTTGTGACGGTCTGATTACCGTGATGGGCTGTCTCGGTATGTACCAGGCCATATTCTTTCCAAACATCCGCGTCAGACGCGGACAATATTCCCGAGAAAACTAACGCAACTGAGACTAGGCCTGAGCACCGCAACATCGCTTGTATTTCTTTCCACTGCCACACGGGCACAATTCGTTCCGACCGACCTTCGCCGTTTTCGACACCGTCCGCTGGCCTTGTGTTCCGCCGTCCGCGCTACTGCCGAGAGTCTGAAGCTGTGCCAGTTCGCGGTCCTTCTTGCGGTGGATGTTACGCGTCAGGTCCAGGACTGATTGCTGAGCTTCCCTTTGGGCCTGCAGCTGCCGTTGCGCAGTCGCAGCAACCAGAGCGGGTTCACCGCCATCATGTCCGCCAGTGTTTTCGTCGTCGTCTTCATCTTCCTCTTCCACCTCGGGATAAGGCAGCGGGATCTCCGACGAATTCCCGGTCTCGATACGCATAAAGAAGAGGTACCGGATGGTCTCATCCTCGATGCGATCCATCATGTCCTGGAACATGGTGAAGGACTCTTTCTTGTATTCGATCAGAGGATCCTTCTGGCCATACCCGCGGAGCCCGATGCCCTCCTTCAAGTGGTCCATTGAAAGGAGGTGGTCTTTCCACTGGTTATCGACAACGTTGAGCATGATGATTCGCTCAGCCTGCCGAAGGTTTTCGGGGCCGATCAGCCGCTCTTTGTCGTTGTACCGCTCCATGACGAACTCTTGCAGCTTCGGTTCGATGTCCCGACGCTCGAGGCCGCTGTATTCGTCCAGCTCGATCTTCGCGCCGAACTGATTCAGAATCGCCGTCTGCAGGGCAGGCAGGTCGAACTGATCAACCCGCGCGCTTTCGGGACAAAACTGATCAACGAAGCTGGCGATGATGCCGTTGATAATCTCGACGATCCGCTCTCGCTGATCCGCGTGCCCGTCAAGAAGTTGCCGGCGCATGGAGTAAACAGCCTGACGCTGTTTGTTCATCACGTCGTCGTATTCAAGGACGTGTTTACGGGATGCAAAATGCTGGGCTTCAACCGCCTTCTGAGCCGCAGCAATGCGCTTCGTGATCAGGCCCGATTCGATCGGCACGTCTTCTTCCATGCCGAGACGGAGCATCAGATTCTGCATCCGTTCGCCGCCAAAGATTCGAAGGAGATCGTCTTGGAGCGACAGATAGAAGCGAGAGCTGCCCGGGTCACCCTGGCGACCGGCACGGCCGCGTAACTGGTTATCGATACGGCGGGATTCGTGCCGCTCGGTGCCAAGAATATGGAGGCCTCCGAGCGAAACTACCTCGTCGTGCTCCACTTTAATCTCGGCGAGGATCTGTTCCTTGAGCGCCGCCAATTCCTCGGCGGAGAGCATGTCCTCAGTCCTGCCCTGCTTTCTCAATCGATCTTCAAGCAGGAAGTCCGGGTTTCCGCCAAGCAGGATGTCGGTACCGCGGCCGGCCATATTGGTCGAGACGGTCACGGCGCCCTTTCGTCCCGCCTGGGCTACGATGTGGGCCTCACGTTCGTGGTTCTTAGCGTTCAGAACCTCGTGCTTGACGCCCATCTTGCGCAAAACGCTCGACAGGCGCTCCGATTTTTCAACCGAAATGGTGCCGACAAGAACCGGCTGACCCTTTTCGTTGAGAGTCTTGATTTCCTTCCCCGCGTTCCGGAATTTTTCATCTTCCGTCCGGTAGACAACGTCGGCGTTCTCGATGCGAATCATGGGGCGATTCGTCGGGATCACCGTGACATCGAGGTTATAGATCTTCCCGAACTCGGCCGCTTCCGTGTCCGCGGTACCTGTCATTCCGGCAAGCTTCTTATACATGCGGAAGAAGTTCTGGAACGTGATGCTCGCGAGCGTTTGCGTTTCGCGCTCGATTTTGACGTTTTCTTTTGCTTCCACCGCCTGGTGAAGGCCATCGCTCCAGCGGCGGCCCGGCATTAAGCGGCCGGTAAACTCATCGACGATGATGACCTGCCCGTCCTGTATGACGTAATCACGGTCGCGTTGATATAAGATGTGCGCGCGCAGCGCTTGCTGCACGTGATGGTTCATCTCGATATTCGCGGGATCGTAGAGATTACCCGTATTGAGCAGTTTTTCGACCTTGATGACACCTTCTTCGGTCAAGGCGACCGATCGGTGTTTCTCATCGACGGTGAAGTCACCCGTAGTGCGCGACTGGCCCGGTTCCTTGCCCTCGATCACTTCGCCGCGCTCAAGGTAAGGAATGATCCGGTTCACCCGGTAGTATTTGTCCGTTGATTCTTCGCTCGGGCCGGCAATGATGAGCGGCGTTCGCGCTTCGTCGATCAGGATGGAGTCTACTTCGTCCACAATGGCGAAATTGAAATCACGCTGGACATAATCTTCCAGCCGAAATTTCATGTTGTCGCGCAGGTAATCGAAGCCAAATTCGTTGTTCGTACCGTAGGTGATGTCCGAGCCGTAGGCTTTGCGGCGCTGTTCCTCATCAAGGTCATGGACGATGTTTCCCACGGTCAAGCCGAGGAAGCGATGCATCCGGCCCATCCACTCCGAGTCGCGGCGCGCCAGATAGTCGTTGACGGTAACGACGTGGACGCCCTTGCCGCCGAGAGCGTTGAGATAGCTGGGCAGGGTAGCGACGAGCGTTTTACCTTCGCCGGTCTTCATTTCGGCGATCCGGCCTTTGTGGAGAACAATGCCACCGATCAACTGAACGTCGAAGTGGCGCATGTTGAGAACGCGCCGGCCAGCTTCCCTTGCGACCGCAAATGCCTCGACCAGAATGTCGTCAAGGCTGGCGCCGTTAGCAATTTTTTGCTTAAAATCGACTGTTTTGGCGGCGAGATCAGCGTCCGGAAGCTGCTTTAGCTGAGGCTCCAGATCGTTGATAGCGGCAACGAGGGGACTTATCGCCTTGATCTCCCGGTCATGTTTAGTGCCAAAAACCTTGGCGAGGGCGCCTTCAAGCATATTTGGTTACTGTACTTCTAGTTTAGCTGCAACAAGCACTTACGTGCGGCATTCGTTTGATGCAGCCAAATGCGTAGAGGGTACAGGCTAGAGGGCGCGCAAAGCGGGAGGACAGCTGATCAGGGCCGATCTCGCGAGGTTATCATACCTTTAGCACGAAACAGTCGTAGACAGGGGCAAAAAGTAAGGAACATCCCATGCAAATCCGTTTTCCCTCCGGCTCGAGGGGCTGACATCGCTGTGAAGCGCGGATCTTATGGTATTTGAGTTGGCGAAATTATGAGGAGCAAATCTCACTTGCACTGCCCTTCGTTAGTATCCAGTCTCGGACGGAGGGGGACCGGGAACGTCCCTGCGTTCGCGGATAGCGAAAGGGGTGCATAGTGGTCACCGACGATCTCAAAACTGTAAAGATGCTGGCCCTCGCAGGAGAGAACGGAAACGCCGGGTACCGTGCAATGCTCGAGGCGCTTCCGATTGCCGCCTACACAACGGATGCCGAAGGGCGGCTTACCTGGTACAACCGAGCCGCGGCTAAGCTGTCCGGGCGCGAACCCGAGATCGGAACGGATCAGTGGTGTGTGACCTGGCGTATCTACACGCCAGACGGCAGGCTTTTACCACACGACCAATGCCCGATGGCGATTGCTCTGAAAAACGGTAATCCGGCGACCGGAGCGGAATATCTTGCCGAAAGGCCCGACGGCAGCCGCTTCTGGTTTGCTCCCTATCCGGCGGTCGTCCGAGACGCTGACGGCCGGATCACGGGCGCTCTCAATCTGCTCATTGACAGGACGGAACAAAAGCGGGCTGAGGAAGAATGGAACGAGCGGTTCCGTGCCATCGTTGAGACCACGCCGGAATGCGTAAAGATCGTCTCTGCGGACAACAAGTTGCTGTTCATGAACACGCCCGGGCTCGGAATGGTCGGCGCATCCTCGGCCGAGGATGTGATTGGCAGGGATATCAGCGATCTGATTGCCGAGAACGACCGCGAGAAGTTCCGCGAGTTCAACAGCAGAATCTGCCGGGGAGAGAAGGGCTCCCTCGAATTTGAAATCGTCGGCTTCGACGGCAGGAGATCTCTGATGGAGACGTACGCGGCTCCCATCCGCCATCTGGACGGCACCACGGCTCAGCTGGCAATCACGCGCGACATCACGGACCGGAAACGTGCGGACGACGCCAAGCTGCTACTCAGCGCGATCGTCGACTCCTCGGATGACGCCATCATCAGTAAAGATCTGAACGGGTACATCACCAGTTGGAATAAGAGCGCGGAACGCCTTTTCGGATATAGCGCTGCCGAGGCGGTTGGGCAGCAGGTTGCGACTCTGCTGATCCCGGCAGATCGGCAAAACGAAGAACCCGAGATCCTTACCCGACTGCGCCGGGGTGAGCGCGTCGACCACTTTGAGACGAAACGGCAGCATAAAGACGGGACTTTGCTGGACATTTCATTGACGATCTCGCCCGTCAAAGACCCAAACGGCCGGATCGTCGGAGCCTCAAAGATCGCCCGTGACATTGGCGAAAGTAAGCGGCTCGAAGCCGTGCTGCTCGCTAGTGAAGGCAGGTTCCGGCAGCTTGCAGATGCCATGCCTCAAATCGTCTGGACGGCGCGCTCGGATGGCCGCGTTGACTATTTCAACAGCCGCTGGTACGAGTTCACGGGGTTCGACCGGGATCGGTATGGGAACGCGAGTTGGGAATCTGTCCTGCATCCGGATGATCTGGAACGCTGCCGTGAGGCTTGGGACGCGTCCGTACGGTCCGGACAGCCGTACAACCTGGAATACCGGTTATTCGATCGCCGCGAGAGCCGATGGCGGTGGTTCGTGGGCCGCGCCGTTGCCGTTCGGGAAACCGAAGGGGGTGCTTGGAAATGGTTCGGGGCTTGTACCGATATCGACGAACAGAAGCGTGTTCAGGAGGATCTGCGACGCGCGAATTACGATCTTGAACAGTTCGCGTTTTCTGCAAGTCATGATTTGCAAGAGCCTCTTCGAAGTATCAAGATTTACAGTGAACTTCTCTCGAGGCGACACGCCGATCTAATCAACGAGGACGCAAAGGCATTCCTGGCCTTTGTCCAGCAGGGCGCAACCCGCATGGAGTTGCTGGTGCGCGATCTGCTGACCTATACACGCGCTTCCGCTCTAGAAGCAGAGCATGAAACAGCTTGCGCAAATGATGCCTTACAAGCCGCTCTCGCCAACTTGGCCGGGGCGATCGCTGAAACGGGTGCGGTGATTCAAGCCGACCCCCTACCGACCGTTCCGGTACACGCGCTGCACCTTCAGCAATTGTTCCAGAACCTCATCGGTAATGCCATCAAGTACCGGAGTCCGGAGCGCTTGCCTGCGGTGCACGTCACGGCACAGCGGCAGAAAGGCTTCTGGTCCTTCGCCGTCAGCGACAACGGAATTGGCATCGAGTCGCAGTACAAGGAGAACATCTTTGGGCTTTTCAAACGCCTGCACACGACCGACGATTACTCCGGTACCGGAATCGGATTGGCCCTTTGTCGACGAATCGTGGACCGGTATGGCGGCAGGATCTGGGTCGAGTCGGAGCCCGGCGAAGGATCCACATTCCGATTCACGCTCCCGGCAGGGGAACACGGCCCCCAAACTAAAACACGTGCTGGTGGTCGAGGATAACGAATCTGACGTTTATCTGATACGAGAGGCCCTCGAAGCGACAGGCTTGTCTCTCTCCGTTCACCTGGCGAGAGACGGAGAACAGGCTGTCCATTTTCTCGATCGGAGCGAGGCTGACGCCGATGCGCCCTGTCCTACGCTTATCCTTCTGGATATCAATCTGCCGAAGTTGCACGGAGGAGAGGTTCTGAAGCACCTGCGCCAGCTTCCGCGCTGTGCCAAGACGGTTGTACTTGTTGTGTCTACAGCGGCTTCTGCGTATGACCGTGAGCGGATGATGAACCTGGGTGCAAACGGATATTTCCGCAAGCCCTCTCACTACGAAGAGTTCATGAAGTTATCCGACGTGGTCAGAAATCTGCTTAGCGATGCTTCGAATCCGGAGTAACCGGAGCAGGTGGACCAGGCTCATGCTGGTCGTAACAGTCTGGCATTGAGGTTGCTAAGAAAGTAAGCGTGATGGGAGGTCTGCAATGTCACGACTCGTCCTCGCGTTCTCGTTTCTTTTCGCATCTGTCATGCCTTCTCAGGAGAAACCTGAGCAGGTAGCACAACAGGCGGCGGCCGAGTGGCTCGCCCTCCTCGATACCGGCAAGTATGCCCAAAGCTGGACGGATGCAGCTGAACTCTTCAAAAGTAGGATAAAGCAGGATGACTGGGAAGCTCGGGTGAAGCAAGTTCGTGATCAAACCGGACTACTGAAAGAACGCGCAGTAAAGAGCGCAGTCTACTCTGAGAACTTGCCTAACGCACCTGCCGGACGATATGTCGTCATCCAATACAACAGTGAATACGATAAAGGTAAGTTCACCGAAACTGTCGTGCCAATGGAAGAAGCCGGCCAATGGAGAGTTTCTGGGTACTTCGTCAAACCAGCCGAGTAGGTTAACCCCTGCATCCCACTTCGGGCGAGTAGGATTGTTAGCAGATCATTTGCCCCCTTCGGCTTTCACGTAGTCTCGGAGGAGAGCGTCAATGCCTGCCTGGGCGACGGCCTCATCGATCTCCGATTTCGACCCGCTGCAGGCAATTGCTCCGACTAGTTCACCATCCACCAAGATGGGCAATCCTCCCTGATTCGGGAAGTAATTGGGATAAGTCAGCACGGAGAGGTCGCCTTTCTTAAGCGTCTCAGCCCCTGCAGCCGAAGGCCTTCGGTACATGGCCGCATGGCGGGCTTTTTTCTGGGCAAAGTCGATTGTGCTAAGCGAGACCTTATCTCCTTTTTGGAGAAAGAGCAGGTTGCCGCCCTCATCCACGATGCACATCGTGACATTGACGTTGCGCTTTGCGGCTTCCGCTTCCGCTCCGGCCACCATTGCCTTGACTGCGGGGAGATTTAGATACTTCTTCGCGGGCAGGTCTGCTGCGGTCAACGCTACGGCCGCCGCCAGGGAAAGAGCAATCAACTTGAGCATGGGGATTATGCTATCAGCGGCTCACGAGTTTGTCTTGCCCGTTTCTCGTGGCAGGTTCTTTGACGGTAATCGTCAGATCTTCGCCCAGAAAGAAACATCCAACAACTTACAACGGAGATGCCAGAGGGAAACGAAATCCATCGCTATGCCCGGGAGCAGGAAAGGCTGTTTGGCGGTCGAGTCATCACGGTAGAAGGGCCAAATGGAAGATTCGAAGACGTCGCCGCTCTGCTCAATCGGCGGAAACTCAGGTCAGTGGAGGCGTACGGCAAGCATCTCTTCTACGACTTCGGTCCGGGCCGGCAGTTGCACATTCATCTGGGTCTTTATGGCAAGTTCCGAACCGGCGAGATGCCTTTCCCGGAAATGCGTGGCGCACTGCGTTTGCGCTTCTCTTCGCCGCAGCACTGGCTTGAGCTTCGCGGGCCGACGATTTGCGAGGTGCTGACCAGAGCCGAGCGTGACCTGTTACTGGTCCGAATCGGGCCGGACCCTTTGCGGGAAGACGCCGATGCTGCAGCAGCGGTGAATCGAATCGTAAAGAGTCGTGCTCCCATCGCAGCCCTTCTGATGGATCAGTCGGTAATCAGCGGCATCGGAAACATCTACCGTGCCGAACTTCTGTTTCGCGCACGACTGAACCCCTTCCGCGCCGGAAACACAATCTCGAAGAGAGTGCTTCTGAAGCTCTGGAAGGATGCCCGTGAGTTGCTGTATTCCGGGATGATCGACCGGCGGATCGTCACGACACGTCCCGGCGACCGGCCTCATCCGAACGGCAAGGCTCGACCCGGCGAAACACATTACGTTTATCGGCGTCATCGGCTTCCCTGCTTTCTCTGCGGCACGGAAGTGAACGGTGAGGAGTTTGTCGGAAGAAAACTCTACTGGTGCCCGGAATGCCAAGCCGCCGTTGAGACTGATTGATTAATTCGGAAACAGCATCTGTTTCCCGCATAGCCGTTCCAGAATCGCGACCGGAGCTCGATCCGGATTAGCCATGGATTTGCGGGCAATGATAAACGTTTGTTCCAAAGCGTGTTGACCGGATAAAACGGAATGCGGCACAACATCCGTAAAGGTGAGCCAGAGTGCACCCGGAGGGAAATTGAAGGCGTACTTCTTTGAGTTTTGCTGAAAATCCGTGCTGCGCTTAAGGTATTCGTGGAAATGCAGCATGAACTGGTCGTAAGCGGAGCGTGGGACAACGGGGACACCCAGGCTGTGCAGGAATCGAGCGGATCCGTTCCGAAGCCGTCCAGTCGCAGAGTTTGCTCCCGCAGCGATAGTGTCGAGTCCGGCGTCGCGAGCGTATTGTTTTGCGACGGACTCAAAGGGATCCGTGGTGATCCAGTTTCTTGTCTTTGTGGGATGAATGTTCGTGAATACCCGCATGATCAAGTCCCCGTTGGTCGGCCTCGACGGGAAAGCATCGGTGTGGATCAGATCGTTGCGTTTGTTGGTAGGGAGATCGCGGTTCTCTTCTTCAAGCGGGCGAAAGCTCGCGTAATCCAATTTCCAGTGAGCTGCATACTCGGGGAGCAGTTCGCTCGTGAATCGGACGATGTTCCGGGAGAAGTCTCGCAGGATGGAAAGGAGCCGCTCTGTTTTTTCTTCGTCCAGTTGCACACCCGTCACGCGATCGCTTGACGGCCGGTATGCCACGTTTTTATGAATGGCGCCACCCGCGAAGTTAAGATTCCGGAGAAAATCCTTCTGCTCTTCCGGGAACGGGAAGGGACACGAGGGAAAAAAAAGAACGTTTCCCGCTTCTAGTTCGGGCCGATAGTCGAGACGCTGAGGAGCGGGCCAGCGATCGACGGTGATGAACTCCATACTTGTACAGGGTATCCGGGGGTGGCTCGCTATTCGGCAGATTTGACCTCGGGATGAGTGGCCAGGGGCTTCAGGATCTCGTCCAGCCACGCGGTTCCCGAACCCTCGCGAACGAGACGAGGATGTTTGGCTCCACCCTGATACGCGATCTTGACCACCTTGAAGTAGCCGGTATTTTCGAGAATGAGTTCGATGGTTTTAGATGCTTCTTTCGTCTCATTGACAGCCGTCCGCAGCAGTTCGTCCGATGCCGCCCGACCATTAATCGCAATGATCTTCATGCCGGGCCCGACTCCTGCCTGAAAAGCTGGTGAGTTCACCAAAACATCGCTGATTGCGTTATCTGCCGTTGTCAGGCCCAGGGAGTACCACGCATCAACACCATGAATCCGTGACTCCTCCGCGCGTGTGAACTCGTTCGGCTTGTCATCGAAAGTGATTTTGTAACCGCCCGCCGTGATTCCCCCCGTGGGAGCGTGATTCACCTTGGTGGTAATGCGCTCTTTCAGGAAAGAAGCCCAATCGAAAGGCTGTACTGCGTTTAAAGCGTCGACAACGTCCCCAAACGTGTACGGAACCAGCTTCGGACCTGTACTTCCCCCGGCGCCGAGGAAGCGCACGCAAAAATCGTTCAGCGATTTCTTGCCGCCGGATAAGTTGCGTATCTTGACGTCAGCTTCCAGCCAAATCAATTCACCTTCCGGGTAGTAATCCACCGAGCGACGCCAGTTATCCCAACCACCACCCGAACTATACAGAGTTTGCGCCGCAACGGCAGTATCCTCCAGATCACGCCAGGTGCGACCGGGTCTGTGGTCTAACTCCGCGGCTGACAGCGCTAAGTACGATTTAAATTGATCCGCCGTCCAGAGCCCGCTCCTCGCGCTCAGGATGTCGCCGAGGTATTGCGTCAGACCTTCGTAAACCCAGAGCAGTTCGCCCTTCATGGGCTGCTGATAATCGGGCGTCACCAGACCGGCTGGCCGCCGGTATTTGCCGTTCCAGGAATGAGTGAATTCGTGCGGCAGCAGATCCGCGTTCAGCAGCTTCAGATCTTCGTCGATCAAAGTTCTCGCTGGAACGCGATCGTCGCTGGACTGGTGATGTTCGAGACCGAAGTGAGCGACGTTGTCGCTCAGAGTAAGAAGGAAATGATAGGTGTCGAAATGGTGTGAGGAATAAAGCTTACTCGCCTCGAGCACGAGATTGTGCACGGCCGCGAGATGCTCTTTGCTGATATTCAGGTCTTCAGGGCCATCCCCGGCCATATCGAGGAAGTGCTTCGGGCTGACTTGCGCTGCCAGGGGCACTTCTTTGAAGTAACGCCCTGCAAGGACGGGCGAATCGATTAACATCTCCAGCGTGACCGGTTGAAACCTTGCCGTTTCGCCCGCCTCACCCGAAGCCGTCAGCGCGGTTCCGAACTTCCATCCGTCCGGCACCTTGAGTGTCGGGGCAAACCGGACTTCAGAAGCTGAGTAGCCTTCGGGATACAGCAACAGTTCGTTCCAACTCAGCAGACATAAGTTGGCACTGGTCGAAGCGCCGGCCGAGAAGCCGCTGGGACTCGCAGTTGCGAGGAAATCCAGCTTGGCGTCGACCGTGGTGGCACCAGCCGGGACATCGAGGTGAAAAGCGTACATGTTCACGTCGTCCCTGCGCCAGGGTATCGTCTTTCCGTTGGCTGTGAACTCCACCCCCGCCAGGTTGTCGATCGGGCCTGTTGGGCTGTGCTCACCTGGAATCCATTTGGGATACACCAATGTGAGAGGCCCGGGCTTAACGGGATAGGATAATCGCGCATGCAGGATCTTGCGCGGTGCATCCGTCAGGTCGACGGAGATGCCGATTGGCTTCGTTTGGGCGAATGATACCGCTGCAAAGCACGCTGAAAAGGCAAAAAGGGCAGATATGAGGCGCAAGATTCATCATACGTACCGCTGTCGAGCAGGTACGTAAGTCTCGGCCTGAATCCAGGCATCCGCACTTCTACTGGGAGGAGTTGAAAATGAGCACTTCCCTGGTATTCTGAGACAGAAGCGTTCTCCGCGAGGGTATTCCGCTTAGCTCCTTTATTTTGATCCGATAATCAATGTCATGGAGCCCAGAGGGTAGTGCCTGTGCTCATGCTCCGATGCCGTCAGGTAGGCGGAGAAGTCTAAAGGTGCTCAGAGGGCTCCCCCGTGGTCTACGGGATCAATGACGGGGGGTTAGGTGGAGTCTCTCGCAGAGAACGCTTCTCTTTTTTGCCGGCCGACGTGCAACCCGATTTTTGCTATGATGGTTTGGTTCGGATTATTTCGGGCCAGGTGATTCCGTGTGCGCTTTTGAGGCCGGGAATCCCATCGAGATTCGAAATTTTGGCCGAAATCCCAATAACAAGGTTCTGAAATGTACGCTGTCATCGAAACCGGCGGTAAGCAATATCGCGTATCGCCCGGTCAAACCATAGAAGTGGATACTCTGGCCGGAGATATCGGAAGCGCTGTTGAGTTCGATCGTATCCTTGCCTTGTCTAACGAGGCCAACGAGTTGGTGTTAGGCGACGCGCTCAAGACTGCCCGGGTGCGCGGGAAGATCGCTGCGCACGGCCGCGGAGACAAGATTTTAGTTTTCAAATTCAAGCGCAAGAAGCAGTACAAGCGCACCATCGGACACCGTCAGAACTACACGCGTGTGAGCGTAGAGGAGATTGTGGCCTAGCGGCAACGCTGGCCCAGGAGTTTCAGATGGCACACAAAAAAGGCTTAGGCAGTTCTAAGAACGGCCGCGATTCCAATTCCCAGCGTCTCGGCATCAAGGTTTTCTCGGGCGAGGTTGTGACTGGTGGATCGATCATCGTCCGGCAGCGCGGGACACGGTACAAGCCGGGGAAGAACGTTGGGCTCGGAAAAGACGATACGCTTTTTGCAACGGTTCCAGGTACGGTGGAGTTCCGTGATCGCGGGCGCCTTGGCAAGTTCGTCAACATCATCGCCGCACCTGAAGCGGTCTCCTAATCAAATCCAATCCGGCCAGGGTGGCCGTACCAGACTGAATTCGAGGCGAGCCTTTCCTTAGGCTCGCTTTCTTTTTTCCAATCAGTGTTTATCGACGAAGTTCTAATTACGGTCAAAGGGGGCGATGGCGGCAACGGCTGCCTTGCGTTTCGGCGCGAGAAGTTTGTTCCCAGGGGCGGCCCCAGCGGCGGAGACGGCGGACGTGGCGGCGACGTCGTCTTAGTGGCGAGCGAACACTACAACACCCTTCTTCACCTCCGGTACAACCCCGAACATAACGCCGAGCGAGGCCGACACGGCGAGGGTAGCAATCGCACTGGCCGGGAAGGCAAAAGCATTGAAGTGCCGGTGCCCGTAGGAACCATCGCCTACGACGCCGAAACCGGCGAGAAGCTTGTTGACTTCACAAGCTCCGGGCAGACACACACGATCGCTCATGGCGGCCGGGGCGGACGCGGAAATGCGCGCTTTGCCACTTCGACCCACCAGGCTCCCACCGAACACGAAGGTGGAAAACCGGGCGACTTTCTAAAGCTTCGACTGGAGTTGAAGCTCCTCGCGGACGTGGCACTCGTCGGCTTCCCAAATGCGGGCAAATCCACGCTCATTTCGCGACTGTCTGCCGCTAAACCGAAGATCGCGGATTACCCATTCACCACACTGGAGCCCAATCTAGGCGTCGTGGCGGCAGGTGACCGGACGTTCGTTCTGGCCGATATACCAGGTCTTATCGAGGGCGCTCACGAAGGACACGGGCTGGGAACCAGATTTCTGCGCCATGTGGAACGAACACGGCTCTTGGTTCACCTGGTCGATGTTTCGGATTTCAGTGGCCGCGATCCCGCCCATGACTTTGACGTCATCGTGACAGAGTTGGGAAGTTTCAACCAGGATCTCGCCGATAAACCGATGCTGGTCGTCGCGTCGAAGATTGATGCCTGTCAGGATTCGTCGCGCATCGATGCGGTGCGGACCAAGGCCCAGGAGCATAATCTTCCTTTCTTTCAGATCTCGAGCGCGACCGGCGAAGGGATTGAGGAACTGCGATTTGCGATGAGTTCACGCCTGCCCGCAGTTGAGAACTCGAGCGGTACACTCTCGACGTCCGCTGCTTCCGAGTAGCCTAACTGCGGCAAACTATTTCTTTTTTCCTAAATAGCGGCAACATAGGGCAGGGCCCACTCGTCAGTTTAAGTAATGGCGTTTTGTTCCCTG
This sequence comes from Bryobacteraceae bacterium, assembly GCA_045807925.1. Lineage (GTDB taxonomy): Bacteria > Acidobacteriota > Terriglobia > Bryobacterales > Bryobacteraceae > Bog-105. The sequence continues at coordinate 161,391 of JBJMGK010000080.1, forward strand.
CGAAATGCTTAGGTCGCCAACCGTTCGCTCACTCCTCGGTCTGCTGATCACACTTGCGGCAGTTACTGGCTTTTCGTGGTATGCGTTACGCCAGCTAAGTGGTTTGCGGACCTTGCAGGCACAGACCATCGACATGAACCGGCATGACTCACTGTTACTGCTGGAGGTTCAGAATGACCTGAATGCTGTGGGATTGAAGCTGCGAGACATGGTTCACGTTTCCGGCACATCGAAGATCCCGCAATATCAGGCAGAGTTCGAGCGCCTGCGGCGGGATCTCGAGGATTCCATCAGGCAGGAGAGTAAGCTTGCTCCGGTTAGTCGTCGCCCCGAAGTGCAAGCCAAATTGACGCGCAGCCTTGAGGAACTACGGGCGACGTCAGAAGAGGTTTTCAAGCTGGCCAGAGAAGGAAAAGAGCCGGCCGCCAGGGCCCTTGCGTCCACTCGTCTCTCATCGCAACAAGCCGACTCAGCAGCGCTGGTTCTGTCCTTACTCGAGCGAAACAATGAGGCGGAAGAACGCGCGGACCAGAAGATTGCATCCATTTATGACGGAGTCGAGCGGAATATCTACGCGTTTCTCGCCGCCACAATGATCGCAATCGTCCTGACAAGTTCGTATCTGACGTACTCAAATCGCCAGATCTTCGCGAAGCTCGAATCGCTTTCTCGCCAAAGACGCGTCCTCGCAGCGCGCTTGATCACTGTGCAAGAGGAAGTATTGCGCTCGGTGTCGCGGGAACTTCACGACGAATTCGGACAAATTCTGACCGCGGTCTCCACCATGTTGGCCCGAGCTGAGCGGAAAGGCTTGTCACCTGATTCGCCGTTGCGCGCGGAGCTAACGGAAGTCCGGGAGATCACTCACAACACGCTCGAAAAGATGCGGAGCCTGTCCCAGATGCTTCATCCCGCAGTACTTGATGACTACGGACTCGCAAAGGGTATCGAGTGGTATGCGGACGTCTTCCAGAAACAGACGGGCATCGAAACAATTGCGGTTGTGACAGGAGCACCGGTGAGAGTCACTGGTCAGCTCGCGATCAACTGTTTCCGCATTATGCAGGAAGCATTGAACAATGCCGCCAGGCATTCCGGCACGAAGAAAGCGGAAGTAAAGCTGTCTTTCGCGCCAGATCTTCTGACGCTGAGTATTCGCGATTTCGGTAGCGGTCTGCCTGCGGTCAAGAAGGGATCTGAACCGGGACTGGGCTTGATTGCGATGCGCGAGCGCGCCGCCATCGTCGGCGCCCAGCTAAAAATCGACTCTGTGCCAAACGGCGGGACAACGGTTTCTGTTACCGTGCCCTTCCCGGTCGAAGAGGCGTTAACCAACAGCACACAAGATCAAAGAATTGGAGAGGTGGCATTCCCGAACTCATGAGTGAAGATATTTCTGTTTTGCTGGTAGACGATCATAGCCTCGTCCGGCGCGGTTTCCGGCGCATCCTGGAGGATGACGGCATGAAAGTTGTGGGCGAGGCAAGTAACGGTGTCGAGGCCATTCACATGGCGAATGAATTGAAGCCTCAGGTGGTGGTCATGGATCTTTCCATGCCGCAACTGGACGGAGTGCAAGCGACAAAGGAAATCGTTAAAAGTCTGCCCGAAACGCAGGTACTGATCCTGAGCATGCACTCGGATGACAACTATGTTCGGAATGCACTGGATGCCGGCGCCAAGGGTTATTTACTGAAAAGCGCGATCGACGTCGATCTGGTGGGTGCAATCAAGGAAGTTTCGGAAGGAAAACGGTACATCGGTCCCGGCTTGAAGTACGTCGCGCATGAGCAGGACGACGAACTAAATCGGCTGACGGCACGTGAGAAGCAGGTGCTTCAGCTCATCGCGCAAGGCCGATCAAACAAAGAGATCGCGGCGCTTCTTGAATTGAGCGTGAACACCGTTTCTGTTCACCGGGCAAACTTAATGGAGAAGATGAATATCCACCGGACGGCGGAGCTTGTGCTCTTTGCAATCCGGAAGGGCCTGGTAGCGCCTCAATAGACCGGGCGCCTCGTGGCCGTGAGTTCGGAAGGCTAACTGGATTAGAGGTAATGGTACCGGTCCAGTTAGCCTCTCGAGTTACTGTACTTTCCTGCTGGCCTTGGCATCAGTCGCAGCTTTCTTTTGCGCCTGAATCTCGCGTGCTTTAGCAAATTTCTTCTGGAAGCGATCGACGCGGCCTTCGGTATCGATCAACTTCTGCCGGCCCGTGAAGAAGGGGTGGCAGCTGGAGCAAATTTCGACGCGGAGATCGCCTTTGTGAGTGGAACGAGTCTGGAACGTTGATCCGCAGGCGCAGACGACATTCACAGGCTCGTAAGCGGGATGGATCCCAGCTTTCATTGACTTAACATCCTTTCAAAATGTTGGTGAACAACTTATTTTAACAGTTGGATGCATAGCAGAAGGCCCTGGGTTCTGCGAACACAGAAACCAGGGCCTTCGTAGCGGTTGGTTTTACTCTAGATACGTTTCGCGCGACGGGGCGGCCGATCCACAGGAACTTCGGCCTCGTCACTGAACGAGAACTGAACTTTAGAACGGCGACTTTAGAAGTCGGCCACCTCGCGCGGGTCTTGTATGCTACAGTCACGACCAGAATTCATTCGACTGGACCACCTCCTTTTTCAGTGATGCTTTGATTGTATAAGCTAAGTACGAGGTGTGTCAACAACATCGGCACATCTTCTCACCAGGAAACTCCGTGCCAAACCGTGTCCGCGATTGGACCAGTGGATTTACTCTATTAGGATTATTTGCCGGAATCACAGGCTCGCTCCTGGTCGCCTGGCAATACCACATCGACACTGATCCGCGGACGATCGGGCTTCATTTTCTGGGCCTTAACGCCGGATACGTGGCCGGGGCGGCGAGCTCTCAGCGCTCGCTGCGCCGATTTCCGCTCCGATGGACGGCTATTGCCAGCTGCATCCTGGGGTGCGCAGCTCTCCTGGCGCTGGCACTTGTTCCGCCACCCTGGCCCGCTGGATATCGAGTTGGGGGCTTGTCGCTGCTTGGATTGGCTGCCGGTGGTTTGGCGGCTGCCCTCCTGTATGTGCTCGAGCCATACTTCCGAAACTCACCTGCTTGGGCACTCAACATTACGGGAGCGATGTTTGGATTAGGGTGCGCACTCGCGACCGCGACCGTTGCGGCCACCTATTTTGTGTTCACTTCCGTCATTGCGCGCTCTGTTCTCGCGGCAGCGCCTTTCATGTTTGCGCTTTTGTTCTGGCGCAGCCGTTTCCCTGCCGCCCAGGTACCCTTTGCGGCGCACCCGGAAGAGGACAGATCCCGGCGAGCACTGGGCGACCTCCGAAGCATAGCTGCTGTCCTGTTTAGCCTCCTGCTGTTCTTCCAGTCCGGCAACGAATGGGTGATCGCAGGTTGGCTGCCGCTTTTTCTGATCCGGCGGTTAGGTACGAATCCGATCTGGGCGATCCTGGCGCTTGCCGTTTACTTTCTCGCTCTGACTACAGGCCGGGTGGTCGGCCGGAGGCTGCTTCCTGCGGTCAGTCACCGTAAGCTGCTGCTCGGCGCCACCGCGCTATCGATGGCTGGGTATCTGCTGCTGAGCTTAACGACTTCCATTGCGGTCGCCTGGGTTGCCGTAATCACGATAGGAGCCGGCTTCGCCCCGATCTATCCGTTGCTCGCCGAAACATTAGATGATCGGTTTTCGTATCACCCCGGCTTCTACAACGGCATCTTTTCGATCGCGATGACGGGAGCGATGAGTGTCCCCTGGTTAATCAGCTATGTGGACAGCTTTTTCGGGATCCAATACTTGATGCTTGTACCCGCGCTGGGCTCTATGGTCGTGCTCGCCCTCACCCTATTGCTGATGTTTGAAGCCAAGCTAATGGGAGGTCGAGAGCAAACGCGACCGAGCGAGGCGGCCGCCGCGGCTGCGGCGGGGAAACACTGATTGCCCTGCCGCCGAGGAAGGTTGCTAGTCGCGACGCTGGTCGCTCAGTTCTTGATCCGCCCCGCGGAAGCTGGGGATTTGAACGCCGCCGCGGCCAAATTGGTTGCTGATGCGGCCTCGATCCTCCAGCACGGTCGAGTCGGCTACTCGTTCGTTGACGTCGAAAGTGGGTCCGTTCTCGCCGCTGCGGATTCCGACAAAGATTTCGTGCCGGCTTCCAACATGAAGCTGTATACGACGGCCGTGGCGCTCGTCCGGCTAGGCAGCGAGTACCAGTTCCATACCGAATTGCGGACAGACGGAACGCTCCAACCGGGTCAGGCAGTGATCGAGAACTTATATCTGGTTGGCGGCGGTGACCCGAACCTATCCGGGCGGCCCCTCCCTTACCGAGTTGACGGGCATGACGGGGATCCATTCAGCGGGTTACGCGAGCTTGCGGAACAGCTTTTCGAGGCTGGAGTGCGGGAGGTGAACGGCGACGTCACAGGCGTTGCGGCACGGTACAGCCCAGACTTGTACCCGGAGGGCTGGACTATCGACGACAGCAGCTACGATTACGGAGCGCCCGTTTCCGCGCTGACCGTAAATGATAACTCGGTCTCGGCAATACTGCGGCCGACTGCCAATGGCGACCTCGCGGCGTTGGAACTCCGACCGTCTTCGAGCAGCTTGCTCGTGCTGAATGAAGTCGTAACCGATACCTCAAAGCCGACGCACATTGAATTCCGCCGACCGTTCGGCTCGAATGAGCTGATTCTCTACGGCACTATCTCGGATTCTGCGAGTCAGTGGAGAGAGGAGTTTTCGGTGCCTGATCCTGCCCGGTTTGCTGCGCAGGCGTTGATCGACACACTGCGGGACCGCGGGATTTCCGTCCGCGGAGAAGCCCGTAGCGAGTATCTGGCGTCTGTTCCCGAAGGCACGTTATTAGCAAGCCGCGATTCCCTACCATTGCGCCAACTGATCCAGATCGTCAACAAGGTGAGCCAGAATCTGCACGCCGAGATGCTGCTGCGGGAAGTCGCGTACGTAAGAACCGGCACGGGAACAGTTGAGAACGGGAGGAAGGAGCGCGAAGCATTTCTTGCGGAGGCGGGCTTGACGCCTAAGGGCACTGGGTTCACCGCGTCGGACGGATCGGGTTTGTCGCGAAGCGACCTGACAACCCCGAACTCGACCGTCACTCTTCTGCGATACATGTGGGCTCGTCCGGAGCGGGATGAGTGGCTGGACTCTCTTCCGGTCGGCGCTTGGGACGGTTCATTGGAGCATCGGTTTCGAGGGCTTCCCGGATCTCAGAATGTCCATGCGAAGACCGGCTCCCTATCCCACGTGAATGCGCTGAGCGGGTACCTGCAGACGAAAGGCCGGCGCACGGTTGCGTTCAGCATCATGGTGAATGGAACGCTCGCTCCCGAATCTGCCGTTCGCGACTTTATCGACCGGCTGTGCGCGCTATTCCTGGAACAATGAGCCGAATCTATGCAGGTTGAGTTCCGGGACAGCGGTATCTATCTTCCCGAGATCGAGCTTTGGCTGGACAATACGGAACCTTGCTCAGCAACGTGGATTTCGCACGGACACAGCGACCATGCCCGAGGCTGCCACGGTCGGGTAATCGGTACACCGGCAACTCTGCGTATTTATCGAATGAGGCTGTGGCTTGATGAGGGCCAGGAAGAGCCGGAACCCCTTCCGCTTGAGTTCGGGGAATGCCTGGAATGGAACGGCGCAAGACTCACAGCCTACCCGGCCAGTCACATCCTCGGCGCCGCACAGCTTCTTGTCGAGTATCGCGGTGAGCGCCTGGTTTACACGGGCGACATCAAGCTGCGTCAGCCTCTTTGTGGGGACACAACCGAGCCAATTCCTTGCGACCGTCTGATTATTGAGTCGACCTTTGGCTTACCGATCTACCAATTGCTCGATCGTGAGGAGGCCGCCTCCCGGATCGTAAACTTCGCACGCGAGTGTCTGGACGAAGGCGTCGTTCCGGCTTTCATTGGGTATCCGCTTGGACGGGGACAGGAGATCGCGCACGTGCTCTGCCAAGGCGGCATTCGGACCGCGGTGCATGGGGCAATCGCAAAGTTCATTCCGGTCTACGAAGACTACGGGTACCAGTTCCCGGGTTGGGAACCGTATGATTCGCGCACGACCGCAGGTAAAGCTTTGGTGGTCGTACCCTCGCACGGGAACGTGCTCGAAGCCAGCGGAAAAAACATACGTCTGGCCTATGTTTCAGGGTGGGCGGCACTCGACAACGCCCGATCGCGCAGCGGCGCGGAGCAACTGATCTCCTACTCCGATCATGCAGATTTCTGCGAACTTCTGGCCACGGTTGAGAAATGCTCGCCGAAGCACGTGGACGTCGTTCACGGGTACACAGTGCCTTTCGCCAAGATTCTTCAGAACCGCGGCTACTCTGCCGCGGCGCCATTGCGCGGAAGCGCTCGGACTAACATCGAGGCCGAAGGCTGATGGACCGTCTGGCGCTCGTTTGTGAAGGGATCGCCAGCCACGCGAGCCGCCTGAAGAAAGTGGCGATCCTGGCGGATTATTTCCGAACTCTGGACGACCGGGATCTGGAGCTTGCGGTGCAATTTCTGAGCACCGGCCCTGCGCTCGAAGGCGTCGTCAATCACAGCCTCTTCGAATTGGTGGAAAAGACCCGTCTGTCCATTGGGCACGGTGTGCTGCGCGACGCTTTGCAGATCGCAAGCGGCTGGGATCTCGAGACCTTACGGGTTTGTCACGCGGAGGTTGGGGATATGGGGGAAACGACCAGCCTTCTACTCCGCGGTGTTTCGGAACCACGACCGCTGACCCTTCAGGCCGCGAACGAGGTCTACCAAAACCTGTTCCGGGCGCGAGAGACGGCACGGAAACGTGACCTGCTGGTGGCGACCTATCGCCAGAGCGAGGCTCTTACCGTCAAGTATTTTGTGAAAGTCATCACCCGGGGTCTGCGGATCGGCCTGATGGCGAGGCAGGTGGAGGAGGCGATCGCATTCGCGTGCAACGTTCCCTCCGAAGCGGTCCGTGATGCTGCCAACCGGTTAGGGGATCTCCCGCGCGTAGCACTGGCCGCGCGTCATGGCGAGTTGGAGTCGATCGAGGCTCGGCTCTTTCACCCGATGGAGTTCATGCTCGCGAAGCCGCTCGAGAACCTGGAGGATCTTCCCTCGCCGGCCGAGTGGATCATCGAGGACAAATACGACGGCATCCGTTCGCAGGTACATTATCAGTCGGGCCACGTTCGAATCTACTCGCGCGGTATGGAAGAAGTTACTGCCGCATTCCCGGAAATCAAACTCGCGTTCGAAGCGGTGCCCGGCAATGGCCTGATCGACGGTGAAATTCTTGCCTGGCGGGACGGCCGGGCCTTGAACTTCAACGTCCTGCAACAACGGCTCGCGCGCAAGAGCGTTCGCGCTACGTTAATGGCCGAGGTTCCGGTTGTGTTTATGGCATACGACCTGCTCCTTCACAACGACCGGTTGCTCCTGCATGCGTCGATCGAAGAGCGCCGATACATTCTGGCGGAAACTGTTCGCGGTCGGCCCTCACCGATCCTCGTTTCGCCGCAGTTTGAAGCGAGCGATCATGACGGAGTCGACCGGCTGTTGACGGAGGCACGTGAGCGCGGTAATGAAGGGTTGCTCCTGAAGCGCCGCGGAAGTATCTATGAGCCTGGTAAGCGGGGAGGCGCCTGGCACAAACTGAAGAGACCGTATGGAACGCTCGATGTGGTGATCACCTCCGCAGAACAAGGAAGCGGGCGACGGGCGACGGTTTTCTCGGATTACACTTTCGCCGTTCGATCTCCGCAGGGTTTCGTGAACGTCGGGAAGGCCTACAGCGGACTTACTGACGTCGAGGTGAAGGAATTGACAAAGGTTCTACGCGCCGCTTCGACCGACCGGTTTGGGCCGGTGATGGTCGTACGCCCAGAGGCCGTTCTTGAAGTTGCGTTCGATGGCGTGCAGAAGAGTTCCCGCCATAAGAGCGGCTATGCTCTGCGCTTTCCCCGCATCCTGCGCTGGCGCCGAGATAAGAAACCGGGAGACTGCGATGATATCGCGCGAGTCGAAACCCTTTACAAATCGTCGGTCCAGTAAGACACTCCGGGAAACGGGCGAACAGACATTGCTTCGTTCGCTGCATCCTGCGGTTGCCGACTGGTTTACGAGCCACTTTCCGGCACTCAGCGAAATTCAGCTCGAGGCGCTGCCTCACACGCTCGCAGGGAGAAACACGTTGATTCTGGCTCCGACTGGGAGCGGAAAGACGCTTGCAGCGTTCCTATCAGTGCTCTCGAAGCTCGCCAGCCGCGCGACGGGCGGCACTCTTCCGAACGCCGTATGTGCAATCTATCTCTCGCCCCTGAAAGCGCTCGATAACGACATCTACCGAAATTTAAACCCTGCCCTGGATGACTTGAATGCCAGGTTGCCTGCGGGACAACAAATTCAGATGGAAGTGAGAACCGGAGACACGGCTCTCGCGGACCGCAGTCGTCAGAAGCGCAGACGTCCTCACCTGCTGCTCACGACTCCCGAAAGTTTGAGCTCCATCCTGTCACAGGCGGAGTGGCGTGAGCGCGGGTTCGATCCCGATACCGTCGTTGTCGACGAGATCCACTCCTTTGCGGAAAACAAGCGCGGATCCCTTCTGGCCCTCTGCCTGGAACGACTCGAGCATCGGGTAAAACGCCCGGTTCAGCGCATCGGAGTTTCGGCCACGGCGTGGCCAGTCGAAGCAATTCAGAAACTCCTGTGCGGCGCTCGCCCGTGTGAGGTCGCCTCGGCCGACATTCGGAAGGCTCATCGCCTGGAAATCGTTCCGCCTGAACCGGGGGCCTGGCTGCCGCCTGCCGGTTACAACTCATTCAGGATCGCGCCAACCGTCGCGGAACTCGTTCAACAAGCGAACTGCAGCTTAATTTTTCTGACCACGCGGTCTGCCGTCGAACGGCTCGGCCTTGCGCTAAACATTCTTCTGCCGGAACTTGAGGACCGGATCGCGGTGCATCACGGCTCGGTCGATCGCAAAGGGCGGGAAGAGATTGAAGATGGGCTGAAGACCGGGTTCTGGCGCGCAGTGGTTGCTTCCAGCAGTCTGGAGATGGGAGTCGATTTCTCGAGCGTGGACCAGGTGGTCCTGGTGGGAACGCCGAGGGGGGTGAGCCGGGCGTTGCAGCGCCTTGGGCGTAGCGGACACCGGGTTGATGGTGTCGCCTCGGGCGCTCTCGTCCCGCTTAGCCTGCCCGACCTGGTGGAGTGTGTAGCGCTTCGAGAAGCGGCGCGAGAAGGCCGTCTGGACGGTTTACGCATCCCAGGAACGCCGCTTGATGTCCTGGCGCAAGTGCTCCTTGGCATGAGCATCGAAGGCGAATGGAGCACGGACGAAGCCTTTCGCGTCGTGACCGGTGCGGGTCCCTTCCAGAATCTTTCACGAACCGATTTCGACGACGTGCTTCGGTATCTGGCAGGAATCGGGAAAGTACTCGGTCCGTATGGCACGTACGGAAAAATCATCCTGCAGGACGGCAAGTTCAGAGTTGCGAATACGAAAACGGCACGCGATTACTACATGAATGCGGGGGTGATCAGCACCGATTTCGAGATGAAGGTTGTCTCGAACCGCAACCGGCAACTGGGGGCTGTCGAAGAAGCGTTTATTGCGGGTCTGCGGCCGAATGAAGCGTTCATTATGGGCGGAAAGCCGGTCCGGGTCGCCAGAGTTCACGGAAATATCGCGGTGGTCGAAGCCGCGAAAGGCGAACAGGTCAAGACGCCACGTTGGATGGGGAACAAGATGCCGTTGACGACCCGAATGGCTGAAGAAGAGCTGCGGCTACGACGTGGACTACGGGATGCCTTTGAGAAAGCCGGCCCGGAAGGCTGCGTTGCCCTCCTTAGAACCAAATACCAGGTGGACGAGAACGTTTCGTCCCGGATCGCAGCTTTCATCCGGCGGCACTCCAATGCCCTCCCCGTGCCGACCGATTCTCCGGTCCTGGTGGAACGGATTGTCAACGGACGGAACATGCTGTTGCTGGTTCACGTGGTCGCCGGGCGAGCTGTGAACCGCTCCCTTGCGTGGGTAGCCGGGGCACGTCTGTCGAAGGGAGAAAGCGTGGTCGCAAACTTCGACGATCACAGCTTTCTGCTTTCCGTCGATTGCCGCCTCGAAGCCGACGAATCATCGTTGCGAGCGGCTTTTAATCCGGTGAATTTCGCCGAAGATCTCCGACAAACTCTATCGACAACGGAAACACTCGGCACCTCCTTCCGACACATTGCGGAGATCGGTCAGCTCTTGCCTCGCCGGACCACCAGGGGCAACGTCTCCGCGAAAGCAGCCACATGGAACGGCAGCTTGCTGTACAAAACACTACTCGAGCACGAACCGGATCACCCTTTGTTGAAGGAAGCCGTACGCGAGGTGATGGAAGATCAGTGCGACGTATACCGGGCTCTGGAAGAAACTGCGAGGATCTACGAAACACCCATCCGGATCTACGATCTTCCCCGCCCATCCCCGTTCGGGTTGCCGCTGTTTGCTGCGTTTAACCGCGAAGTGCTGGTCGCCCCCGATCCCGATCGCGCACTGGACGATCTGGTAGCAGCCATCTACGAGAAGTGGGCGGGCGAAAGCGAACACGAGAACGTTAGGCCGGCGGCGGCGCGAGCACGCCGGTGAAGAATACGAACGTTATACTCACGAACGATGAACCGGCATTATCTTGCGCTTGATCTGGGCGCAGAGAGTGGGCGCGCCATACTGGCCCAGGTCGCCAAAGGACAAATCGAACTCCAGGAGCTCCATCGTTTTCCCAACATCCCAGTTCAGCTTCCGACAGGCTTGTATTGGGATACTCTCCGCCTCTTCCATGAGATGTGTGAGGGCATTCGCTGCGGTGCTAAGGCAGCCGACCAGATCGATGGAATCGCAATCGACACCTGGGGAGTCGATTTCGGCCTCGTCGGCGCCGACGGAGAACTGCTGCACATGCCTCGGCACTATCGAGATCACCGCAATGTGAGCGCCCTCAAGCAGGCACTTGCAGTCATGCCGCGCGACGAGATCTTCCGTCAAACCGGGATTCAGTTCATGGAGATTAATTCCCTGTACCAGCTCTGGGCCATGCGCCGCGATTCGCCGGGTCTACTCGACCGGGTTTCGAAGCTGCTCTTCATGCCCGATCTCTTTAACTACTTCCTGACAGGCGCTTTTGCGGCAGAACGGACGATTGCGAGCACGTCACAGTTCTACAACCCCGTCAAAAAGGGCTTCGCGACCGACATGCTTCGGAAGCTCGGCATCCCTGGGAACTTCTTTGCTGAATTGGTGGATCCGGCTACGGAACTGGGCCCCGTTTTGCCCTATGCGGCAAACCGTTGTGGTCTGAAACGGGATACGCTCGTATACACGACAGGCTCGCATGATACGGCATCGGCCGTGGCGGCGGTACCGGCCGTCGGTGACGGGTGGTGTTATATCAGCTCAGGGACCTGGTCCCTGATGGGCGTGGAAACAACTGCGCCCATCATCAACGAGGAATCACTCGAAGCGAATTTCACCAACGAAATCGGCGTCGCTGGAACGGTTCGATTCCTAAAGAACATTCCCGGATTGTGGGTCCTCCAGGAATGCCGGCGCGCTTGGGCCAAAGCGGGTTCGGAGTACACGTACGCAGAGTTAACCGGGCACGCCTCACAGGCGAAAGGCATTGACACCATCCTCAACCTCGACGAATTTGTCTCACCCGGAGATCACCCGGAACGCATTCGTCAATTCTGCGTCGCCAGCGGCCAAGAGGTTCCAACTGATGTCGGCGGGATCACGCGGGTGATCCTGCAGAGCCTGGCGGAGCGCTATCGCCAGGTTCTCGAACTCCTGGAGCGCTTAGGGAAGAAAAGCATCGAAACCATCCACATCGTTGGAGGAGGATCGCAGAACTCTTTGCTGAATCAGATGGTGGCGGACCGAACCGGTCGTCGGGTGGTTGCGGGTCCGGCAGAGGCGACCGCACTTGGAAATGCACTCACACAGGCTATGGGCACCGGGCAAATTAACTCGTTAGAGGAGATGAGAGCGGTGGTTCGCGGATCCTTTGAATTGCACGAGTTCAGGCCTACTACTTAGTTCCCGGCATGTTTGTCTAAGACAGTCGATCAGCGGCCAAACGAGCTCGTTCCTTACCTCCAATGATCTCCGTCGGAGGTCGCCGGGCCGGCTAGGCCCAACAGTCGGGGCGCAATACTAAAGAACAGAACTATGCCGACGGAGCGCGCAGAGCGGATTTCTCAGGCTCAGGGCAACTCGCTGCCCGAAGTTCATTCGACGGTAGGGACCTCTCACACAAGCCGCTGGAGGCGACTCTTCGCTTTTGCCGGTCCGGCCTATCTGGTCAGCGTCGGTTACATGGACCCGGGGAACTGGGCAACGGATCTGGAAGGCGGCGCGCGATTCGGCTACAAGCTGCTGTGGGTCTTGGTCCTGTCCAATCTCATGGCGCTGCTACTGCAGACGCTGAGCAGCCGGCTCGGCATTGTCACGCGTCTTGATTTGGCGCAGGCCTGCCGCGACGAGTATCCCAGGCCTGTTTCTTACATTTTGTGGGTCCTGGGCGAGATTGGAATCATTGCCTGCGACTTGGCCGAAGTACTTGGCGCGGCAATCGGTCTGAATCTCCTGTTTCACATCCCGCTGCTGGTGGGCGTCGGGCTGACGGCGGCCGATACCTTACTGATTCTGTGGTTTACGCGACTGGGCATCCGCTTCATCGAAGCGTTCGTTCTCGCGCTCATTGCCATCATTGGTGCCTGCTTCGCGTTCGAGATTTTCTTAGCGCATCCGTCGCCCGGCCAGGTTCTCGGAGGCCTGGTTCCTCGAATCGATGGCACCAGCCTTTATATCGCTGTCGGCATTTTCGGGGCGACCGTTATGCCTCACAATCTGTATCTCCACTCTGCGCTCGTGCAGACCAGGCGAATTGGCACGACCATCGCCGACAAGCGCCAGGCGTGCCTATTCAATCTGGTCGACTCGACGGTCGCGCTAAATGGAGCGTTGTTTGTCAATGCGGCGATCCTGATCATGTCCGCTGCCGTTTTTTATCAGCGGCATATTGTGGTGCGGGAGATCCAGCAGGCTCATCAACTACTTTCTCCCTTTCTCGGCACCACCGTTGCCAGCGTGCTCTTCGGCCTGGCTTTGCTGTGCTCCGGGCAGTCTTCGACGCTCACAGGCACGATGGCGGGCCAGATCGTGATGGAGGGCTTCCTCCAGTTCCGCATACAGCCTTGGCTCAGGCGTGCCGTCACTCGTTTCCTGGCAATCACGCCGGCAGCGTTAACCATCTACTTGGCAGGCGACTCCGGAAGTTATCAGCTCATACTCCTGAGCCAGGTCATTCTCAGCCTTCAACTGCCGTTTGCGGTTATCCCGCTGGTACACCTGACGAGTGACCCGAAACGGATGGGTACATTCGCCAACGGCCCCTGGCTCAAAACGGGCGCATGGTTCTGTGCGGTTTTCATTTTGTCCCTCAACGTATGGCTCATCCAGAGCCAAGTCGGCGAATGGATAGAGACCAGCGGCACCTATCGCCCGCTCGTTATCGCAGGAACCGTTGTTGCGGGACTTGGAATCCTGTTGCTGCTCCTGCTTGTAACGGCGTGGCCCTTGATTCACTACGCACCCATCCCGTCCCGCAGGGTGGCCGTCCGACTACGCGAAGGGCCAGCCCCGGTATTTCCGTCCCGTACGTACTCCACCATCCTGGTACCCCTGGATCATAGTGATGCAGATCGGGAGGCACTAGGAAACGCAATGGCTCTTGCAAAAATGCATGATGCAAAAATCATCCTTTTGCACGTCGAAGAAGGAGTGACAAGCCAACTCTTCGGAGCCCTCTCGTCCACGGCTGAGATCAACGAAGGTCAGGACTACCTGGCCAGCTTCGTCGAATCCCTTCGGGAACAAGGGATTAGGGCTGAGATCGTCGTGCGCCATGGCAAGAGTCCGGCCGCAGAAATCGCGGCGGCTGCCGGTGAACTACAACCCGACCTGGTGGTCATGTCATCGCACGGTCACAGGGGGTTCAAGGATTTGATCTTCGGGACTACGATAAATGCCGTTCGCCACCGCGTCAAGGTGCCCTTGCTGATCGTGCGCGGTCAAGATTCTCATGCCTGATCTGTCGAAGGGCAGAATCCTGGTCACCGGCGGCGCTGGATTTATCGGAAGCGCGCTTATCTGGGAACTCAATCGGCGCGGCTTGCGAAATATCCTGGTCTGCGATCTTCTGGGAGAGACGCAGAAGTGGAAAAACCTCGTTCCTCTGCAGTTTGCCGATTACATCGAAGGCGATGATCTGCTGATGCGCCTCGATGTCGCGCCGGAAGCCTTTAGCGACATCGAAGTCATTTTCCACCTGGGCGCCTGTTCCTCGACGACTGAGACGGATGCGGCGTACCTGGTCCGAACCAACTTTGAATTCACCAAAGCGCTTGCGAAGTTTGCGATCGCCGAAGACCGCCGCTTCGTCTACGCATCTTCCGCTGCGACGTACGGATGCCTAGAGCAGAGAGTTTCGGAAAGCATACCCCTCGAAACTCTCCGGCCGCTCAACATGTACGGGTTTTCGAAACACATGTTCGACTGCTGGGCCGAGCGCGCCGAGATTCTGCCGCTCATCACCGGGATCAAGTACTTCAATGTCTTCGGGCCGAATGAGGATCATAAAGGTGATATGCGAAGCCTGGTCCATAAGGCTTACTATCAGATCCTCGAAAACGCGCGCGTCTCGCTCTTCAAGAGCTATCGCTCGGAGTACCGGGATGGCGAGCAGCGTCGGGATTTCCTCTACGTCAAAGATGCCGTAGACGCCACCATCTACCTCGCCGAGCACGTCGAGGGCGGCGGTCTGTTCAATGTCGGCTCAGGCGAGGCAAACACCTGGCTGGCTCTCGTGAAAGCGATCTTCAATTCGCTTGGCCAGCCAGTCAAGGTGGATTTCGTCGATATGCCCGAAGTCATGCAGGACAAATATCAGTACTTCACCTGCGCCGATATCGACAAGCTCCGCGCGTTTGGTTACGAGCGCCCCATGACGCCGCTTGCCGATGCGGTTCGGGATTACGTGCTGAACTACCTCATCCCGGGACGGCACCTGGGCGACGAGCCAGGAGTTAAGCCGCTGAAAGTCCCCGAAGGTTCCAGCCGCAAATCCGGCTAGCTTCCAGTTTGTTGTCGCCCGGGCCGGGCCAGTGAGTTTCCAGGCTGAGAAAACCTTCGTAACCGTCGTCTAGCAGCGAAGCAATCTGCTCTTTCCAGCGGACCGCGCGTGTTCCGAGCGGACCCCACACTGGCTTCCCGTTCTCCATGTGGCAGTCTTTCGCGTGAACGTGAACGATCCGCCGCTTCGGCAGCATTCCGTAACCGTAGGGCACCGGGTCTTCACCTGCTACGAGCGCATTGGCCGGGTCCCAGACCAGCTTGAGATTCGGATGATGAAGGGCGTCAAGAACGGTTTTCGACTCGGAAGCCGTCCCTACGTTGCAAGCGTGCTCGTTCTCGAGGCCTATAGTCAAATCCTCAGCTTTCGCGAGGTCAGCCAGTTTCCTCAGATCCTCGATGATCGCGGCCGTACACGCCTCCGGTTCAATCGTTCGCCAATACGAAAACACGCGGATAATCTTCGCACCGAAGAACTTAGCCAGCTGGAAAGCATGCCTAGCCAGCCGCTCTTGATCTTCGTAGGTGTGCTTAGAAGCAAACACATCGTGCTCGAGGCGGCTGTCGAGTGGCGGCGAGTTCGGCAGGATGCACTTGAGTAATGGAGATGCGATTGAAATGACCGGAAGCCCGGCTCTTCCGAGGTTCTCTTTTGCACGCCTGAGCTCGTCGTCGCTAAGATCCATGATGTTCTTTCCATTCACGACCCGCAGTTCCGCACCGGTCATCCCTATTTCTTTCATGACCGGGATGGCCTCGGACAAGGTGGGGGAAAACTCGTCAGTAATCGCGGCGATGGGGATACGAGGATCGATAGGCATTCGTTTCTATACTAAGAGTATGTTCTTCCGCCGTACGCGTCCCAAGATCCCTACCTTCCAGGAACGCGTTTCGCTCCTGACAAACGCAGGTTTCGCGACGGAGACCATGCCTGACGGAAGGGTCAGAGTGTCAAAGGGCGGCGTCGCAGCTTTCATTGGGGACGAAGGGAAAGGTCAGCCGGAAATAGAAAAGGCTGGGATTTCCTACGGGAATGAAATCGCAACGCTACTGAGCGCGGGCTACCAGATGTTCTTCGAAACCCCGAGCGGGAGGCGGTTTCCGGCCCACGCGGAGGAATTGAGGGCGCTGCACCAGTTCGAGGATGACGTCAAGGAGGCTCTCGATCTGACGAACCTCTACAACACCTCACTGGGAACAACAACGCCCAAGCACATGTACGACCGCGTGAATAGACGCGATTCCGGACAGCAACCCAAACCGTGGGAAAAGGACGACCACGAGATTGAGGCCCCGGAAACCAAGGGCTCGCTACATCTTTAGCAGCCGCCGCATCTGGTTGAACGCGGTCGAGGCGTAAAGATCGGTGAAATCAGGAAGGTATGGCAGAACCTCTACCTGATTCTTCTTCCCAGCCTTTTCCAGAGAGGCCGCAAGCATGGCGCGGGCGCGAAGGTCGGTTCCCGCGGTCTGTTGCATGACCCCCTGCCAGAAGCTGATCGCTTCCGGGAAGCGCCCCTCGAGGAAAGCGCGGTAACCGGGCGCCAGGGGCGTGTTGCCGCCCATCTCCGCGCCGGGTGGCTGGTTATCGACGATGGCCTTCCACTGCTGCTCGATGAAGGTTCTGGCTGGTGTACCGGGCGGAAGAAGGTTGACAAACCGCCCAATGACTGCCTCAGCTCCCTTGGCATCTCCGGCCAGGAGTTTTGCAGCGGCCAGGCCCGGAAGTACGCTCGGATTGGTCCCGCTCAGAGCTTGCAGGATTTGAATCGCCTGCGGAAAACGGCGCGAGGCCACTAAACCTTGCGCGAGTTGCAGTTGCAAAGCAAAGTTCTGCGGACTCAGCGAGATGGCTTTTCGCAGTATCTGTTCTCCCTGCCCTGACTTGCCCTGAAGAAACGACAACCAGCCGAGTTCTGCCAATGCTTCCAAGTTGTTCGGAGCCAGAGCCAATACGGCGGCTTGCGCATTTGCTTGTGTAGCGATCGGCGCGTGGTTGATGCGTGCAAGCAGGGTCATGTAGCGGGCCCGATCGAGCGGAACAAATCGGCCGGTGATACGCGGGTCCGCGGTAGCTCTCCCAGGAACGAGCTCGACGAGCGCAGATTGCGCTAATCCAAAAGCGGGGTCAATCGAGACTGCCTGGTCGAGCAGTTTGGCGCGTCCTTCGGCGTTGGAGGCTGCCGCAGCCGCTACAAAAGCCTGGAGCGCATTGTCACTCCTCGTCGAGAATGGCGCGGCCCGCTCGGGATCGAGGCGCTTCGAGACCGCATCGAGGCGCTGGATCAAACCTTCGCTTTCCGGTCCTTCGCTCTCGATTGTCTGCCGGTTCTTTTGTGTGCTGAGATCTGTGAGGACTGCTGAAACTCGTATGCGTCCCCGACGTTTCTCGACGGTTGATCGAACCACCGCGGACGCACCCTGTCCGTACGCGCCGGATTGATCCGTTGCGAAGGAAGGCAGGATGGAGGCTGACGTCGCGAGATCCTGCTGGATCACGAATGTACTGGCTAAGGCCGCCCAGTTGAACGACTCGTCATCCACGAGAACGTTCGCAGGCAGAATTGAAATCCGCTGGAACGAGCCGGTTTGCTCGACGCGAGATTTGCATCCCGCCATCGCCAAACAGAGGAGGACGATACACGCCGCGAACTGCTTATAGTGGCCGGGGGTTCTCCGCCATAAGCTGCGAGAAGGCCGGGTCCTTACGAAGCATTGCGAACTCCGGCATAGCAGGAATCTTCTCGCGATCTTTGACACCCTCTTCCAAAGCCTTACGTAGATAGATCAAGGCCCGATCGTTGGCCCCGTTCTTTGCGTACATCTTTGCGAGGTAAAGGTGGTACGTGGCACGTTCCTCTACCGTTCGCTGCTGCATCAGTGTCCCGAAGCTACTGCGATGTTCAAACACATCCGGGTCCAACTTCAGCGCCTTCTCATAATACTCTGCAGCTTGCTTGTAGTCCTTACGCCCGAAGTAAGCCGCGCCGAGATTAGCGTAGATGGACGCTGTCGGCGGAGAGATGCGGATCGCCTTCTTGTAGTAGCCTATCGCGCGCCTGTAGCTCTTTTGCGAATAGTAGACCGTGCCGAGATTATTGATCGCCTCCGCATATTTCTTGTCGAGCTTGATCGCATGCTCGTAATTCTTTTTTGCGAGATCCAGAAGTTGAAGTTGATGGAAGGCAATGCCGATCTTGTTCACCAGGACCGGTGAATCGGCAGGGCCTTGACGATACATGTCGATGGCTTCGCGGTACATCTTGCGTGCCATGAAAATGTCACCCCGCATCTCCGTTGAGATTTGCGGTGGTTTTTTCGCGGATGGAGCCGGCGCAGCTGGTACGTTTCCGGCGACGAGTGAGTTCGAGTGAGGAGGAGTCTGTGCGTTGAGAGAGAGGCTAACTCCGAACGTGAGAAGAGCTAAGTGAAGCTTGGTTGTAGCACATCGAAAAGAGATCATCATTGATCCCCCTTGCTGTTCTACTATATACCCTTTAAGTCGAGAACAATGTGGGCAGATCTACTTAAAAATGCCCTTGAACTTGTCGAGGAATCCCTTCTTCTCCTTCGGCTTCTCGGCCGGCTGATTCTGCCCGTTCAGGTCCGGATTGTTTGCCTCAGAGGCTAATACCCCGGCTGGCGGTGCGGGAGGTGCGCCGAGGGGCGGCGGATTCAGTGCTCCGGAGGGAGTCGCGTTGAGGTTGGGAAGCGTTTTCTGACTCGGCGAGGACACGTCCCAGCTGGCGATCTGAGTGGATCCGCCCATATGCAGCGCGCAGAATGCGGTTGGCTGCGTTCCCACCAGGTAGTACTCGCTTTGCGGTTTCGGGCACGCGCTGGTAGCGAGTTGTCCTGTATCCGGATCGACCTCGGCGCTGACAACGCCGTCAGGCACGTCAAACTGACCAACGTCGCGATACGCACGATGCTTATGCGCGCGTTTCATGAACTCGGTCCAGATCGGCAAAGCAGCCTTGGCGCCTTCGATCTTCAAATCCTGATAGTCGTCCAGCCCTACCCAGACAACGCATAGAAGCTTGGTCGTGAATCCGGCGAACCAGGCATCGTGAGACGTTCCCGTTTTTCCGGCAGCGGTCAACGTAAACCCCCGGGAACGCACACCGGCGCCCGTGCCGGACCGGAGCACTTCCTGCATCATGTCGACCATCAGGTAATTCACCCGCGGATCGAGGACACGCTCGCTCTCCGGCTTGGAGGACCACTTGCCGCCGCCCGTGCGGTCGACGATCTCCGAGATCAGTCGAGGCTTTACGAGGATACCGTCATTGGCAAAGATTGTGTACGCCGTAGCCATCTCGAGCGGGGTCGCGTCGTAAGCTCCGAGCGCCATTGCCGGCGTGGCGCGAACATCGTTCAGCCCCGCCTTGTGCGCCAGGTTGGCCACGTTACCGTAGCCCACAGCTTCCGCGACCTCGACAGCGGGAACATTGAGCGATTTCGCGAGCGCTCTTCTCAGCGTCACATCGCCCAGCCATTGATCTTTGTGGAATTCAGCCGGCTCGTAAGGTTTGCCCAGAAAGAGAAACGTCCGGGCTTCATCCTTGACTACTGTCGAAGCGGTCATTACGTCAGGCCGGCCATTCAGACCAGTGTTCAGGGCAGCAGCGTAAACGAATGGCTTGAAGATACTGCCGGAGGGCCGCTTCGCAACCACGTGGTCCAGCTGGCTCATTCCGTAGTTCTTGCCGCCGATGAGCGCCTTCACTTCACCCGTGTGCGGATCGAGGCAAATAATGGCAACCTGCGGGTCATCTGGCGGTGTTTGTCCCTTCGTCCGCTTCGCGATGATGGTGTTGATCTCCCGAACCCCCAGTGCCACTGCTTCCGCAGCGTCCCGCTGCAGATCCGGGTCGAGCGTAGTGTAGATCCTTGATCCCGACTCCTGAAAATCCCGGTCCTGGAACTTCGTGGCAAGCCGCTCATTCACCAGATCAACAAAATAAGGAGCGTCTGCCGATTCGATGCCCTGCCGCGCTACAACGACCGGCTCCTTACTCGCCCCGGCAAATTGCGAGCCTGAGATATAGCCGTTATCGAGCATCTGCTTAAGTACGACATTCCGGCGAGCCTGCGCTCGTTCCGGATATCGCACCGGATTGCGTACGCTCGGCTTCTGGATAATCCCCGCCAGCGTTGCCGCTTCGGCAAGAGTCAAGCTGCGGATATCCTTCCCGAAATAAGCTTGCGAGGCCTCGCCGAAGCCGCGAATCGCGAAGGATCCTCTTCGTCCGAGATCAACTTCGTTCGAGTAGTATTCGAAGATCTTCTGCTTCGTCAGCTTTCGCTCGAGATGGAACGTGATGAGCAGTTCATCGAATTTGCGGCTATAGGTTTTCCGTGCGTCCAACCAGATATTCCGGGCAAGCTGCTGGGTTAGAGTCGACGCGCCCTGGGCATTTCGTCTCTCCTTCAGATCGACGAGTACAGCTTTCACGATTCGAACGGGGTCGAATCCGGAGTGTTGAAAGAAGCGTTTGTCCTCGATCGAAATGACCGCGTGCACCAGAACCGGCGGAATGTCGTCATACTTCACCAGGCGGCGCTTTTCGCGGTTTTTGTCGAAAAGGCTGCTTAAGAGCCTTGGTTCGAGCGTGTACTGGGTTCTAGGGGTGTTGTCGCTGAGCGAGATGATGGAAGAAATCTGCCCGTTCGAGAATTTGAGTACTCCAGGTTCCAAGCCCGAGAACGACTGGTCTCCCGGAAAGATTTCAATGGCGCCCGGGCGAACGTGATACCAACCGATCGGACTGCTGCGAACATCTTCGGCGTACCCGCTTTCCCGAAGACGGGCGGCGAACTGGAGAGCCGTCCCCGAGTCGCCTACACCCACCGATTGCGGCGCGGCATATAAGAGGGAAGAATTCGGGAATGGGCCATGCTGAAGCGTTTCATCGGCCAATCGCGCATATTTCGAATAGAAATAGCTAACGACGACGATGCCGATAAGGAAAGCGGCGGCGCTACCAATCAGCGTGTACTTAAGGACCGTTTTGAGACGGGGATTGGCGACAACAGGGCCGCGACGTCGTCGGACGGGAAGCTTAATACGAACGGGCAAATGTTTGGCCTAGAGTAAAACTACGCAAACCATTGGACGCCCGACGCTAACCTCGGTTACTTCCGGCTTGATGATACGATTCTAGCTCTTTCCAGATGTCCCCATCATGAGCCTGCCAGTCCCGATATTGGTGTCCAACCAGCTGCAGCTCTTCAATATAGAGGGTCCCATGCCCGAACGGACAGATCATTTCGGTGGTCGGCCGACCTAGCAGGACGATGTGCCCCCACGAACCGGTTTTGAGAGGCATAATCAGGCGACGAAGGCATGTCCGGCAGCGGCGCCTCTGATCCCATAGCGCTAAAGAGAGCAAACCTGCCCCTACGAGCCAGACACCCAGGGTTCCAAAAGTGAACACCATGTCCTGGAGGAACAGGGGGGAGGAGGGCTTAGAGTTGTGCCTGGTGTAGTAATGGATCAGCCCGAGCTGCAGACTGCAAGCGACCGCAACCACTACGATTAGCTTCGCAAGTAAGTAGAGCCAGTACCTCAACGCTGATTAGACTCCTTCACCCGGGGCCAAGTTCCGAAAGAGAAGCATACTTAATTTCGTAGCAAATTCTTGGCCAGAAAAAGCACGTTCGCCGGGCGTTCCGCGAGACGCCTCATGAAGTAGGGATACCAAGCTTCACCGTAGGGCACGTACAGCCTCAGCCGGTATCCTTTGTTCACGATTTCACGCTGGAGGTCTCTCCGGATTCCGTACAGCATCTGGAACTCAAAACGATCGGCCGGGATCTTTTGTTCCGTGCTGTACCGCAAAGCCTCACGAACGATATTCTCGTCATGGCTGGCGACGGCGGGATAACTGCCCTTGTCAAGCAGCAACTTCATTAGCCTGAGATAGTTTGCGTCGACGTCGCTTTTTTTCGGGAACGCTACTTCCGGTCCTTCCCGATATGCACCCTTACAGAGACGGACAGGGATCCGATCGGCCGAAAGCCGAACGATATCTTCTTCGCTCCGGAACAAGTACGCCTGGATAACGGCACGAACGCTGCCCTCGAATCGGTCCTGGACGTCGTGGACGATTCGGAGCGTCCGGTCGGTATATTCACTCGACTCCATATCGACTTCGACACGGCTTCGCATTTCCTGAGCGCGCGACGCAAGCGCCATCACATTTTCACGGCACCCGTCTTGAGAGAAATCGAGCCCGAACTGGGTTAATTTAATCGAAACCGTTGCCGGAAGCGCCGCCCGCTCGATCTCGTCCAGGGCAGCCAGGTAGCAATCACGCGATCGAGCGCCTTCGCTCAAGGATTGTACGTTTTCGCCGAGGAAATCGAGTGTTCCGGTGATCTTGTCAGCCCAAAGCTGTCGCAAAGCCCGAATTCCATCGTCCAGTCTCTTACCCGCGACGAAGCGTGACGTAAGCCGTTGTGACAGCGGCGATTGCTCCATCCAATGGCGTAGCGGCCGATTGTGAGACAGATCGAGGAATATACGCCGCAGCATGCGTTCCTTGCCTTTCGAGGCGTCCGGCAAACTACCCGCGCTTGGCTAAGAAGAGGCCCGAGCCATCTTCAATATAGCCGGGCAGGATTGTAGCAACCGCTGCCGAAGTCGAAGCGAGATACAGGAACGAGCTACGCGAAAACGGAGTAACTCGTCAAGGCGAGACCGCTGCCGAGGATCGCACCCACCACCACATCGCTGAGGAAGTGCATACCCAAGAGGATCCGTGAAATCGCGATGCTGGCTGCGCAAAAGAGCAGCGGTGCAGTGAGGCTCGGGTAGAATGCGCTGAGGCAAACAGCCACGGAGAACGCGGTAATGGTATGACCCGACGGGAATGAGAATTGATCCGGCGGAAGCAACCGGGCCCAACAATGCGGCTCGATCGCGCACGGCCGCTTTCGCCCGGACAACTTCTTCACGGATACGAACATGCAGGAACCGACAAAAGCGGCAGATGCGGCGGAAGCGACTGCAGTAAACCGATTGTCGCCACCGAACAAAAGAACCAGAAGACCGGCCAGATACCAAAGCCAGCCATCCCCGGCTCTCGTCGCAGCCATAGCCCAAAGTCTGATCCACTTCGGCGCGGGCCACTGATTCACCTTGCGCATCAGCCGGTGATCGCGGGCGGCAATGAACTGCAGCATCGTATGGTGAGCCGTCATAAGCGACAGCCCTCCAATAGAGAGTCTACGAGATTTTTCACATCTTTGCTCCCAGCCTCCATGTAAGGCAGCTGAAATTCCACGATGGTGACAGGAAGGATAAACGGAGATGAACTCGCGATAAATCGTAGTCCAGGCGGAAGTTTGTCAGTAGGATAGAGGTTTGTCAGAGCCATCCGCGCGCGATTTTGGACGCCCCAGAATTGATTTTGTGTATTTCGATGCCGGCGGCGGGCACCGCAGTGCAGCAACCGCTCTCGATAAAGTGATCGGGTGTCAAGGGTATCAGTGGGACGTCCGTCTGGTCAACCTGCAAGAGGTCCTCGATCCGTTGGACGTGTTCCGGAAACTGACGCGTATCCGGTTGGAGGACCTTTACAACCGGATGCTGGCCAAAGGCTGGACCTTGGGCGCGGGTTACTGGCTTCCGGTGATGCAGTGGGTGATCCGCCGGTATCACCACCCTTCGGTCGAACTACTCGCGCAGTTCTGGCGCGAACGAATGCCAGACATGGTGGTTTCGCTCGTTCCTAATCTGAACCGGGCGATGTTCGAGGGCCTGAAGAGTGCTTGTCCCGAAGTTCCGTACGTCGGCATCTTGACGGACTTGGCCGATTATCCCCCGCACTTCTGGATGGAACGACAGGACCAGTACATCATTTGCGGCACCGACCGAGCTCGGGAGCAGGCGATCGCAATCGGACTCCGGCCGGACAGAATCTATCGGGCGAGCGGCATGATCCTCCGACCCGATTTCTATAACGCTAGGGAGACCTCACGAGACGGCGAGCGGGAAAGGCTCGGCTTGGCTCCGGGAATGCCAACCGCGCTGGTTCTCTTCGGCGGAGAAGGTTCCAATGTCATGTTCGGGCTCTGCGAACGGCTTGCGAACTCACCGTTGCAACTGCAGATCATCGCGATCTGTGGCAAGAACCGCAAGCTGAAGGCGCGACTCGAACACCTTGAGACTCGTAACAGGCTCTTTGTCGAGGGATTCACGAAGCAGATCCCTGATTACATGGCGCTGTCCGATTTCTTCATCGGAAAGCCCGGCCCGGGTAGCATTTCGGAAGCGCTCCACATGGGCTTGCCGGTCATCATTGAAGCGAACGCCTGGACCCTGCCTCAAGAGCGCTTCAATGCGCAATGGGTGAAAGAGAACGGGTACGGTATTGTGCTCAAGAACCTGCGTCAGGTTGAGGAAGCAGTGCGGGGCCTGTTAGCTCCCGGGCGTCTCGAGGAGTTCAAGAAGCGAATCGCGACTTTAAACAATCGCGCAGTTTACGAAATTCCTGAAATCCTGGAGTCGATTCTTCAGAAAAGCCCGCGACCTATGGGAGCTCTACGCTTGTAAGGACTGGCGGCTAGCGCGGGTCTTCGGGCCAGGCGTGCTTTGGATACCGCCGGCCTAATTCTCGCCGCAATTGCGGATAGAGATTCTTCCAGAAGCTCGGCAGATCAGTCGTCACTTGCACCGGACGGTGGTTCGGTGCCAGCAGTTTGATGACAACCGGTACGGCGCCGCGAGCAACCGAGAACTGCTGGTTGGAGCCGAAGAAATCTTGTAAGCGCGACGAGATGGATGGCGGAAGTCCCTCTTCGTATTCGACTCGGACCCGTCGCCCACGCGGCAGCACTATGTGCGAGGGCGCAAGCTCGTCGAGAAGCGCTAGGTCGAGGTGCCGCTGCAGAGCGAAAAGCAGGCCGCCGTTCGACGTAGCCTCTAGTAGTTCGGCAAAGCTCATCAAGCTTCGTCCCAGACCTTCCAATGCCGCCCTCACGATCACCTCTTCAGCCGGAAACTGCGGGGAGTGCTCCGAAGCAAAGCGCACGCGAGCGAGAAGGCGGTCGACCTCGTCTCCTGCGGCGAAGCGACGGAACCCGGCTTCCAGTGCTTTATCGATCAAAGTACGCGAGGCTAACTCCGTGTTGGTCGGCTGCGATCTGGTTTCGTCAAGCGTCAGCTCGTCATATTTCAAGGAGTTAATCTGCTCCACGCGTTCGCTTTCCCGATTCCAGGCGACGGTTTCCTCAGCCTTCACCCGTTCTGGGAACAAGTCGAGGATCCACTCTGGCTTGTATTGGCTTGCCAGGCGCACGAGGGCAACAGACCGGTCACTCCGTTCATCAATGTCCAGCGCCACAACAAACTCACCATGGGTGGCACAATCGCGATCGAGTTGAGCTGAACCGCCGGATGCAAGCAGCAGGATGTCGCCGCGTCTTCGAGCAAGTCTGTCGGGATACGCGGCAACCACTGCCCTTTCGAGCGCGTCGTGGTCCTTCCCATGCATCACGGACTTTGCCTTGCGACATACGTCGAGCAACTGCGACCTTGTTCGTCGCGCTTCGAACGACGGCTCGGAAGCTAGGATTGCGTCGAGATCCGAGCTGAATTGAGAGCGCTCGCCACCCGCGACACGGAAACGACTATCGCCTAGTTTCGCTGCCAACTCACAGGCCTCGTGTGCGGCGTCTGCCCGGCATCCATCCAGTACCAGGCGTGCTAAACGCGGGTGAACAGGCAGTGCCGCCATGGTTCGTCCGTCGTCCGTGATTGCGCCCTCGGCATCAAAGGCCCGGAGGCGAATCAGCAACTCTCGCGCGACTTCTATGTGCATGGCCGGCGGCGGGTCGATCCAATCGTCCGGGTTGAGTGGTTCGCCCGAGGCAGACAATTGAAGAAGCAGCTGGGACAGTTCGGAACGGAGAATCTCCGGTGGAGCATTGTCAGCCCGTCGCACGAAGTCAGCTTCACTGAACAGCCGAAGCGCCACGCCTCGTCCCGTTCGACCTGCGCGTCCAGCTCTTTGAATGGCCGACGAGCGGCTGACCTTTTCCAGTTGCAACCGGGAGAACCCTGTCCACGGGGAGTGATGCAGAACACGGGCCAAACCAGTGTCGACGACAGCGCCAATACGGTTGATGGTTACCGAGCTCTCAGCCACATTGGTGGAGCAAATGACCTTGCGAATGTCCGAATCGAGGACAGCCGTGTCCTGCTCGTCGGGGCTCAACTCGCCATGCAGCGGCAATAGTCGCGCACCGAGCGAACGCGCCAATGGCTCGCACGTCCGCATCGCTTTCCGGATTTCGGCCGAGCCGGGAAGGAAGACGAGAACGTGGTCCTGGGTAAGACCGGCAACTCGCGCCACACCAGCCGCAACCTGCTGTTCGAGGGCCGCCGAAGAAGCGGGGCTATACAGTACGTCGACGGGAAAGCTAGGCCCAGGAACATTGATAACGGGCGCGCTTCCGAGCTTTCTGGACAGATCGTCCGCATCCAGCGTTGCGGACATGATCACGACCCGAAGATCGGACCGGGAGCGTTGAAGCCGGCGCATCAACGCTAAAGCGAGGTCGGTTTCTAGGTGACGTTCATGGAATTCGTCGAGAACGACTACACTTCCATGCGGCAGCGAGTCGCCGGACAGGAGGCGATTCGTCAGAACGCCTTCGGTCAGATACCAGAGCCGGGTAGAATTGGTTCCGGTCTTTTCCCAGCGGACTTGATGACCGACGACCTCACCCAGTTTCGAACCCATTTCTTCCGCTATGCGCCGAGCTGCCAGTCTCGCGGCCAGCCGCCGCGGTTCCAATACAAAGACTTTGCGGCCGGCTCGATTCAGCAAGGCGAGAGGAAGTCGGGTGGTCTTCCCCGCCCCGGGGTCGGCTCGCACAATGCTGATCGTGTTAACCTCAATGCATTGAACAATTTCCGGCAATAATGTATCGATTGGAAGCCGCTGCAATATTTCCATTTTCAATCACCTGCCCCGCTCGCGGAGTTACAGCGCCGTGTGTGGGATAGCGGGCTTCACCCATAGGAGCAATGCGCGTCCGGCAGGCGTACTGTCGCGTGCCATTGAAAGCATCCGCCACCGCGGGCCCAATCAGCAGGGTGTCTTCGAGAGTGAGTCCGTGTCGCTCGGCGCGGTCCGGCTCAAGATTATCGATCTCGAAGGCGGCGACCAACCGATTTTCGCGAACCGCGGTGACCTGGTCATCGTTTTCAACGGAGAGATCTACAATCACGCGGAGCTTCGACGCGAACTCGAAGGCTTAGGCCACGCGTTCTCGAGCCACTGCGACACGGAAGTGGTCCTGAAGGCATTCGCGCAATGGGACACCGAATGCTTCAAGCGGCTTCGGGGCATGTTTGCCGTTGCGTTCTGGCAGGAATCGAAACGGCGGCTCGTCCTGGCTCGGGACCGGCTCGGCATCAAGCCCCTTTACTACACGATCCGCAATGGTGACCTGCACTTCGGGTCTGAACTCAAGGCCATCTTCGCCCACCAGCAGGTGCCTAGGCGGCTCTGCGACATCGGGCTGGCATACTTCCTTTCGCTGAACTACGTTCCGACCCCGTACACATTGGCCGAGGGCATCACCAAAGTCCTCCCAGGCTCATGGCTGGAATTCAAGGACGGCAGAGTATCCACTGGCCGGTATTGGACCGATCAGTTCCGGCCGGAGAAGTGGAACATCGAGGACGCGACTGCGCGTCTGGACGAGTTGCTTGCGTCTTCCATAGCCGAGCATCTGATCTCGGACGTTCCGCTCGGCGTTTGGGCCAGCGGCGGTCTCGATTCCTCCGCGATTCTTCATTACGCGGCGCAACTCTCAACGGGCACGCTCAAGACGTTCTCGATTTCATTTGCGGGCAGACGCTTCGACGAAAGCGAGTATTTTCGTCTCCTCGCCAACACGTACAACACTTCGCATCACGAATTTGACGTCAGCGGCGATCTCGACCTTACGAGCGCCATTCACGAACTGGCCTACTATTCAGACGAACCGAGCGCGGACGCGGGTGCGCTGCCTGTATGGTTCCTGTCCCGCATGACTGCCAAACACGTGACCGTCGCTTTGAGCGGCGAAGGTGCGGACGAGATCTTTGGCGGTTATCAAACCTATCTCGCCGACGGCTACGCTCGCCAGGCACGGCAAGTGCCTCGGCCTTTGTTGGCCGCCGCCTTGAATCTTGCTAATCGGCTCCCCGTTTCAGATGACAAGATTGCGCTCGAATACAAACTGAAAAGATTCCTGGCCGGCGCTGTTTTAACTCAGGACGACGCCCATTTTTTCTGGAATGGCACGTTCACGCGAGCCGAGCAACAGATTCTCGGCGTTTCCGGCAACGTGTCGCCTGCAAGTCTCGTATCAGCGCTGAAGAACGTGCCGCCTCAGAACGATGTTGTCAACAGGTACCTGTTTGTCGATCAGCACTATTATTTGCCGGACGACATCCTGTACAAATGCGATCGCATGAGCATGGCACATTCGCTCGAAGTGCGGCCTCCTTTTCTCGATCATCGAATCGTCGAGTTCGCGGGAACACTCCCCGCCCATCTAAAGGTGAAGGGAAGCACGACGAAGTTCGTCATGCGCGAGTTGCTGAAAACGAAGCTCCCGCCCGCGATTCTGAGCCGGCGAAAGGAAGGCCTGGACATACCGGCACACGACTGGCTGCGAGGGCCGCTAAGGCCTCTTGTCGAGCAGGAACTCGGTACAGAGTCTGTGGAGAAAGCCGGAATCTTCTCAGCTTCCGCCATTCAAAACCTCGTTCATCGTCACCTTCGACGCGAAGCAAATCTCGGTTATCACCTTTGGGGCTTGCTGACGCTGCACCTCTGGGTGAAACGGTGGAACATCTCAACGGGACCGATAGCGGAGCCCGTTGGCGAACGTGCCGACGTGTACTCGGCGGCTCTGTAGCGCTCGTGTTCTCACTCGAACTGCGTTGCGGAAGCGACGAAGCCGAGACGCTGTCATTTCAACTCTGGGAAGCGGGGACGGTCGCGATCTCGCAATTCGATGAGGGCGAAGTATGCATACTGACGGCCGGTTTTGAAGATGACGCGAGCCGCGCGTCTTTGCTGCACCGGTTTGCGGCGTATGCACCTGAATGGAGCGAGGACCTGACAGATTGGCTGGCCGTCACCCGGAAGGCTTGGCCTGGACGTAAGATCGGCAAGCTTTTCTATGTCGCCCCTCCCTGGTCAGGCGATCCAACGCCGGCGGGCAGACACAGGCTGATTCAGAATCCGGGCCAAGCGTCGGGCACCGGCGAGCACCCCTGCACCCAGCTTGCTTTACAGGCGCTTGAGACCGCGGTCTTTGCCGGCTGCAAGCTGCTGGATGTCGGTACCGGTTCCGGAATACTGGCTATCGCCGGGTTAAAGCTAGGTGCGGCTATTGCGGTCGGCGTCGATCCCGACGGTTGCGCGTTCGAGACGGCAAGCGAAAACTTCCATCTGAATAAATTGCCGCCGGTGTTGGCCGTCGGCTCCGCCGATTGCATTACTGATGCGTGGGCCGATGTGACCGTAGCAAATATCAGCGCAACCGTGCTCCTCGCCACAGCGGACGATCTGCTGCGAGTAACTGCTCCGCACGGCGTGCTCATTCTAACCGGGTTCCCCCGTTCCGAGGCACCCGCGCTAATGGAGTTTTTGCCCGATGCCGAGCTCACTTGTCTGGAAGATTGGGCTTGTCTGTCCGCTAAGCTTTCTTCGTCCGCTTCTTTGCCGGTGCCTTAGCTGGCCGTTTGGTCGGCGCTTTCTCCGCTGGTTCATCTTTTTTCAAGCCCTGCAACCGAGCGAGAGCGTGTTCGATGCGTTGCCCTCCTTCCAGGACAGGGGCAAAAAGATCACCGACTCTTTCGAAGCGTTCGATCGTGTTATCGATACGGAAGTCAGTGGGTTTGATTCCCGGTTTCACTTCGTTCCAATCGAGAGGGGTTGCCACCGGTGCGCCGTCGTAAGCGCGAAGAACGTACGGAGCAGCGATTGTCTTACCCGTCCCGATCTGTAGGTAATCGAAGTAGACCCGATCTTTCTTCCGCTTTCCGACACTCCTCGGGGTCGTGAAGAGATCGGGTTCGCGCTGAACAGCCAGGTGAGTTACCAGTTCGGCGAAGCTGCGAACCTGTTCGTACGTATAGATTGGCTCGAGCGGAACATAGACGTGCATGCCATCACCGCCCGTCGTCTTCGGATAACCTCGCAATCCAAGTTGTCCGAGAAGTTCCTTGACGAGAAGCGCCGCTTCCACAATGCGATCGAATGATGTTTCGACAGGGTCGAGATCGAGCAGCATCCAGTCGGGGTTCTCGAGAGAACCGATGCGGCTCATCCAGGGGTTGTGATCAATGCATCCGAGGTTCACTAAATACAGAAGAGAGGCTCGGTCCTGCGCCACTGGGTAGTGGTTTGTTTTGACCGGGTGCCCCTCCTGAATAGGCTCGCAGTGCATCCAATCGGGAAAGTGGCTGCTCGCATTCTTCTGAAAAAAGAACTCATCGTGAATACCGTTCGGGTAGCGTTTGAGCGATAAGGGGCGATCTTTCAAGTGCGGCAGAAGCCACGTGGACACCCGGTCGTAGAAGTCCAGCAAATCGCGCTTCTTCCAACCCTCCTTGGGATAAAACACTTTTTCCAGATTCGAAAATTTGAGCGTATGACCGTCGATTTCGACCACCGTTTCGCGACGCGACAGATCAAGCCGCAGTGAACTGCTGGCCTCCGTTGGTGCTTCAGGCTCGTCAGGTTCATCGGTCTCTGGCTCCGGGGGCGTCTGCTCTCGAACAACCTCCGCAGCAGACTTGTCATCGCGCAAACCGACGAACACCGGGCCACGCAGAATGCCTTCGCCTGTCCACTCGAGAAATCGGACCTCACAGACCGTTTCGGGCTCCACCCAGGTAACGTCCTTGATTTTCGGTTTGCGAGGGAAAGGACAAGCTTTGGTTATCAGCGGTTCCAGGCGCTGATGAATCTCGCGCATCTTCTTCGCGTCGAAACCCGTTCCAACTTGTCCCACGTGCCGGAGCTTGCCGTCTTCGTGAACGCCAAGCACTAAAGCTCCGAAGTAGTCCCGCTCGCCTTTGGTAAAACCGGCAATAACGAACTCCTGCTCTTTCAAAACTTTGAGTTTTTGCCACTTGTTTGATCGTCCGGATTCGTATTTGCTCCGTCGATCTTTCGCCAACACACCCTCCAGGCCCATCTTGCGGGCAGCCTCAAACATCTGTTCGCCATCGGTATCGTATGTGTCGGAGATCCGGATGTTACCCTCCGGTGTGACGAGAGATTGAAGAACTTTCCGGCGGTCCTCGAGCGAACAGCTGCGAAAGTCATAGCCGCTAGCGTAGAGGACGTCGAAGAGAATTAGGACAGCCGGGTGGGTCTCGATCAGCCGGGGAATCGCGCTTGGATTTGCGTTGATTCGGTGCTGGATCAGGCCGAAGCTCGATCGGCCCTCCTCGTTGAGCACGCAGATCTCGCCATCAAGCCAGACTTCGTTTGCCCCTACATGTTTTGTCAGATCCCGGAGCTCCGGGTATTGCGCCTCGCATCGATTTCCGCGCCGGGAAAAGATTGTGAGTTCTCCGTCGCGAATGCGGCATAACGCCCGAACTCCGTCCCACTTGATTTCGTAGAGCCACTGGTTACCCGCAGGCGGCTTTGTCACTGCTGTTGCGAGCATTGGGTCGAGGCTCGTGGGCATCGCGGCCTTACGAGCGCCCGGGATTTCATCGTAATTGAGCCACGTGGAACCGCCCTGCTCTTCGGCGATCTCGTCCTGGCTGCGCTTTGACTTCACGCTGTACGAGAACTGGTCGATGTCGTAGTTCGGAACAGCATACTGATCCTTCTTCTTGATCAGAAGCCACTCATTGCCCTTGCCCGCATGCTTCATGTGCACGATCGCGAATGATCCGTTCAGCTTAGTGCCATGCAGCTCAAACTTAAAGTCGCCGCGCTCCAACTGTTTCTCTGCGGGCAGGTCACCCAGAACATCGTACGTGCCTGTGTCCCACAACATCACACTCCCTGCGCCGTAATTGCCTTCCGGGATGTTGCCTTCGAAAGTTCCGTAATCGAACGGATGGTCCTCGACCTTCATCGCCAAGGCTTTGCGGGAAGGATCAAGACTCGGGCCTTTGGGAACAGCCCAACTCACGAGCACTCCACCCACCTCGAGACGGAAATCGTAGTGAAGCCGAGTAGCATCATGGCGCTGGACACAAAAGAAACCGCCCTGCGGCCGGCTCTCGTGGACGGACTCATTCGGACCGGGCTCGGGCGTCTTGTCGAAATGGCGCTTCCGGGCGTATTCCTTTAGACCCATAGCTGCCGACATTATGGCAAGATGTCGCAGTGGCACTGCGTTGCAGTTGCTAACCTCGGATACAGCGACTGCTATGACCTTTGCCGAACAGCTGAAGAGCCAGCTGAACATCATCGACGTCGTCGGTCACTACGTCAGGTTGAAACGTCAGGGCGCGGGACCCAGGTATGTGGGACTCTGTCCGTTTCACTCCGAGAAAACTCCGTCGTTCGGCGTGCATAGCACGCTCCAGATTTATAAATGCTTCGGTTGCGATGCCGGCGGTGACGTCTTCAAGTTTGTGATGGAGCACGATCACCTGACCTTCCCCGAAGCCATCAAGGTTTTAGCGGAGCGGTACGGCGTTCCTATGCCGGAGCGGCATCGCTTCGACGACCCGGAAGCGCAGAAACGCTCCGCGATTGTCGAGATGCATGAGATTGCGGCGCAGACGTTCCAAGACAATCTTCGGGCCCCGGCGGGGAAGGATGCCCGCGCGTACCTCGAATCCCGCGGCATTGATATTGATGCGGTTGCCGAGTTTCGCCTCGGACTATCGGATCCCTCCGGACAACAACTTGCCGCGCGATTGCAAAAATTTGGTCCTGCGCTGCTCGCGGAGTCAGGTCTGGTACTACAACGCCAGGGCGGCAACGGATTCTTCGATGCGTTTCGTGGACGCCTCATGTTCCCGATCCATAGCGAGGACGGGAAGGTCATCGCATTTGGTGGACGCGCATTGCGGGAAGGCGACGAGCCCAAATACCGCAACTCTCCGGAAACGCCTATTTACAAGAAATCTGCGGTTCTGTTTAACATGCACCGTGCAAAGATTGATGCCCGGAAGCAAAACCGAATGATCCTCGTGGAAGGATACATGGATGTCATCGGGGTCTATTCGGCCGGTATCCATGAAGTAGTTGCAAGCAGCGGTACGGCGTTGTCGAGCGATCAGGTACGTGCGATCAAGCGGCAGGTTTCGCAAGGGCAGGCAGGGAGCGGGCAGATCATATTGAACTTTGATCCTGATGCGGCAGGCACCCGCTCCACGGAGAAGTACATCGGCGCGGTACTTGCCGAAGGGCTCCGGGTCAAAGTGCTACGGATCCCAGGTGAACTCGATCCCGACGAATACATCAAAGACTTCGGGCGCGAAGCGTATGTCAAGTTGCTGGAACGTGCCGGTTCGTACTTTCATTGGCTTGCCGACCGCGCACGAGAGAAATTCGACATGCGAACGGCGGAGGGCCGAGTCGATGCTTTCAAATACCTGGTGCCCGTTCTTCAACAGGTCCACGACCGCATTGAGCGGGGGACGATAGCCAAGGAACTGGCAGAGTATCTGAATGTAGACCGGGAGACGATTCGAGAGAATCTACGGCCACAGAGTCCCTTACACTCCGCCCCGAAAGCACGTACACTTGGGTCTTCCCTGCCGCCGAACGAGAAACTGCTCGCCGCCTGCATTCTTTTAAGTCAGGACGCCCGGTCAGTAATCAGGCAGTACTTCGGGCAAACGAACATAGTTCATTTGCTCGAGCTTCGGAGCTTTTTCGAAGCAGTATTAGAGATGAATGAGGAGGAAGAATCGTTCTCCGTAGAACGAGCACTAGAAGGTTTGGACACCAGAATGCAAAAGATTCTGACTGAAATTAGCTTCGCTGACCTGGGTATCAGCGAATCCGATGCTCCTCAGCAAGCGCTACACTGCCTTGAGGCGCTGGAGTTAACGGCCAGAATGAAACGACGGGAAGAGATCAAACGAAGAGTTCGTGAACTGGAACAGGCTGGAAACTTTTCTGAAGCTCTACAGCTTGCCGAAGAGTTGAACAACTTGGAAAGGCGTCCTGCCTAGGACAAAATCTTGTTGTACTATGAGGAGTCGAGAAGACTGAGGGGGCCTTGCTCGGCAGATTACCGGGGTTACGGGCGTATCCGAGTTTCTTCCCGCGAATCTGAGTTGCCTAGCTTGGCGAAGGCAGTTGATGCAGGAAACTGACGACAAGGGCTTTGCTCTATTCGACGAAGCTACCGCCGCTGGGCGGGAGGATCTGGGCGGGAGTGGAGATCTCAATGATTTCTTCGTCGATCTGGACGCCTCTCCTGGGGATCTGCTGGATAAGAGCAAGGAGAGCGAGAAAGAGAGCGATGACCCGGATGAGCTCTCGGATCTTGATCTTTCCGCGGGAGCGATCGACAAGAGCAACGATTCCGTAAGGGTCTATCTCCGTGAGATGGGTATGGTTCCCCTTCTTACTAGAGAAGGTGAAATTGAGCTCGCGAGGCAGATTGAGCGCGGACAGCGGTCTGTACTTAAAGCATTATCCCGTTCCCAATTAGTCGTTCAGATAATCCTGGACACGAAGCGCAATGTAGAGCGCGATCTGATCCCCGTGCTTGAAGTGATGCAGATGCCGGAGGCAAACACACTTGCTGAGGAATCTGCGGCTTGCGATCAGATGAAGGAACAGCTCTTCGAGAGCATCCTCGAGCTGGAAAAACTCTACCGAAAATGCCAGATGACGAACCAGAAGGTACTGGCGGTTTCGCGATCCCTCAAGCCCAAACAGTATCAGAAACTGCGCCGTGAACATCTACGCGCCACTGTTCAGTTGTCCCGGTACATTCGTTCGATCCCGTTTGCATCCCGGTTCCACAGATCGTTAAGCGAAGCGCTTCGGAAGTTTGTTCGTCAGATACAACCACTCGAGGAGGAGGCGGCTCGACTCCAACACAAACTCGAGACACTGGCGGGCTCCGATTCAGCAGCCGCAGGTACTGCGCGCCGGGAACTAAAGGCCGTCATGGCGCAGCTTCATCTACTCGAAGACAGAGCGGGCGCGAGCGCCGCTGACCTTCATCGAACGTTGGAGGTGGTTGCCAAGGGCGAAGCGGAGAGCGATTGCGCCAAAAAGAGGTTGATTGAAGCCAATCTCCGCCTCGTCGTCTCGGTCGCGAAGCGATATACAAATCGCGGCATGCAGTTCTTGGATCTGATCCAAGAGGGCAACATCGGGCTGATGCGTGCAGTCGACAAGTTTGACTACAAGCGCGGCTACAAGTTCTCCACGTATGCAACATGGTGGGTGCGTCAGGCTGTCACCAGGGCGATAGCCGATCAAGCCAGGACCATTCGCATCCCGGTCCACATGATCGAAACGATCAACAAGCTGGTTCGGCTGCAACGCACGATGCAACAGGAACTCGGTCGCGAGCCGACCACCGAAGAAGTAGCGGTTCGGATGGACTTGCCTCCAACGAAGGTCCGCAGGGTTCTGAGAATTGCTCAGGAACCGATTTCATTGCAAACCCCTGTCGGCGAGGAAGAGGAGTCGAACCTCGGCGACTTTCTGGTGGACAGCCGGATGGTTTCTCCATCTGAGGCTGTGATCAACCTGAACCTGCGCGAGCAAACCGCTGAGGTTCTGAAGACGCTCAGTCCCAGAGAAGAGAAAATCGTCAAGATGAGATTCGGACTCCAGGACGGCAGCGAGCACACGCTGGAAGAAGTCGGCCAGAATTTCGCCGTAACCAGAGAGCGTATCCGGCAAATCGAAGCGAAGGCGCTACGCAAATTGCGCCATCCCAGCCGAAGTAATCGCCTGCGAAACTTCCTCGAACACGGCGCGTCATCATAGGCTGGCAATTCTCCGCCTGACGTGGGGCGGAACAACCTGCCTCGCTTTGTCGCCGAACATCTTGCCAAGTTCGCGCTGGCGATAACGGAAGATAGCCAGAAGCTGTCGCCGGACAACCAACGCGTGAGCAAGCCTGCCGATTAGGCCGAACGGCAATCGGTAATCGACCCGGTCCATCACCTCCGTGCCGTCGGGAGTCTCCTCAAAGGTGTGGTGATGACGCCAGAGCGCGTACGGTCCACGTTCCTGTTCGTCCACAAATTTGTACGGCGGATCGCATTCAGTGATAATCGTTTTCCAGCGTACGGGCAATTTCAACCAGCGAATCAGGTAATGGATCTCAGCGCCTTCGCGCATTTGTACCCGCTCTGTGGATGTCACGCGGAAGTTTAGCCAGGGTGGAGTGATCTTCGCGAGATTATACGGATCCTCAAAGATAGCGAACGTCTCCCGAAGTGGCCGGCCACTGTTCATTTCGCAGTGTAACGTGTAAGTTTCCGTGTTCTCCCGCTTCCCCGCGCAGTCGCACTTAGGATGCAGCTTCCGCGAGCTTTGCTGCAGCAGTTCCGTGCTCGTTTGGTGGACCTGCTGCTATCGTGGTCCTTTCGCATGCCCGATGCTGATATCGCGGTGCCGACGCCGGTTCATCCGGTTACGCCGCCCAAGAAAGTTCCAAAACCGAAGACCGCGGCTGAAAAAAAGGCCCGGCTCGGCAAAATCATCGCTGAATTCGACCAGCTTTTTCCCGATGCAACGTGTGCGCTCGACTATCGGAATCCCTGGGAACTATTGGTCGCCACAATTCTTTCGGCGCAGTGCACGGACGAGCGAGTCAATAAAGTCACTCCGGGCCTGTTCGAGAAGTATCCGAGGGTCGAGGACTTCGCGAACGTTTCTCAGGACGAATTGGCGAATGATATCCGCTCTACCGGCTTTTTCAACAATAAGGCAAGGTCGATCATTGGAGCGGCGCGGAAGATCCGTGAAGAGTTCGCCGGCAAAGT
Source organism: Bryobacteraceae bacterium (assembly GCA_045807925.1). Classification (GTDB taxonomy): domain Bacteria; phylum Acidobacteriota; class Terriglobia; order Bryobacterales; family Bryobacteraceae; genus Bog-105. Next base: position 198,542 of record JBJMGK010000080.1, read on the forward strand.
ACCGAAAACAATGGACGAGTTGCTCTCCGTTCCTGGTGCCGCCCGGAAAACTGCAAACGTCGTGCTCGGGACAGCTTACGGCATTGCGTCCGGTGTGGTTGTGGATACGCATGTGGGCCGCATCTCGGCGCGTCTCGATCTGACGAAGAATACGGATCCGGTGAAGGTGGAGCAGGACCTGATGAAGATCGTACCGGCAGATCGCTGGATCGATTTCGCCCATCAGATGATTCATTTCGGACGTCAGATCTGCACCGCGCGGAAGCCTCGCTGCGCTTCCTGCCCGCTTGACCCGCTCTGCTACGCGAAGGACAAGACACTTGCCTAGACAGGTGCGGGCGAACAGCGCATCCGATGAAACAGCTTTATCTTGGCGTTGACGGCGGCCAAACCAGTACAGTAGCCCTGATCGCAGACGAAAGCGGCAGGGTCTTAGGATGGGGGAAAGGCGGGCCGTGCAATCACGTCGGACCGGCGGAAGGCAGAGCCCGGTTCTTCTCTGCGGTTGGCGACTCGCTCAGCCAGGCTTGCGCCCAAGCCGGCCTGAACCGCGATGATGTGACATTCGCCTCGGCATGCCTCGGTTTCAGCGGCGGGCCTCAGGACAAGGACGCTTACGTGCGCGAGTTAATCCGGAGCGAACGATACCGAATCACACATGATGCAGAGATCGCCCTGGAAGGTGCGACCGGAGGCCTACCGGGCATCATCGTCATAGCTGGGACCGGCTCCATGGCCTACGGCAGGAACGGAGAAGGCGAGGCTTCGCGTGCGGGCGGATGGGGGTACGTGTTCGGAGACGAAGGCGGCGCGTTCTTCCTGGCGCGGCAGGCCTTGCGTGCGGCTCTTGCCTTTGAGGAAGGCTGGGGACAACCAACCAAGCTGTACAACTTGCTTCTGGAGGCAGCCGACGCGCAGAACGCAGATCAAATCCTGCGACAGTTTTACGGCGGCATGCAAAGGTCCGTGATCGCGTCCTATGCCTCTCTTCTTGATCAGGCCGTGCGCGACGATGACGATGTCGCGCGAGTGATCCTGATGGAAGGAGGCGGAGAGCTTGCCAAATATGCGCAACATGTACACCGCTGTCTTTTTCGGTCCGGCGAGGCGATCGAGGTTGCTTATGTCGGCGGGGTATTCCAAAGCGATCTTCTGCGCAGCGTCTTCATCGAACGAGTGAAGATGGCGATGGGCTCTGTCGTGCACCGGCCCAAGCTCAGCCCTGCGGCCGGAGCGCTGTTGCGAGCACTCCGGGATAACTCGGTCGGAGTTGCATTGTCGAATGTGCCAGGATCCGAAACGTGAGAGGCCCGTTTTTACTTCTATTGCCCCTCCTTTGCGCTTCAGCGTTGGGGAAGGAGCCAGAGTGGCCAAAAACAGAGGCACATGCGCTCGACCTGCTAGAGCGCTACATACGGATCGCATCGGTTAATCCTCCGGCGAACACGACAGATGCGGCCAGATTTTTGGCTGCCGAACTGTCGGCAAACGGCGTAGAAGCGAAGGCGTATGCGAGTGCCCCCGGGAAAGTAAACCTGCTGGCGCGTCTTCCGGGGCGCAATCGTTCACTCCGTCCATTGTTGCTGCTCAATCATATCGATGTTGTTCCCGTCGATAAGAGCAGGTGGGCCGAGAATCCGTTCGGCGGTGCATTAAAGGATGGGCAGGTCTGGGGACGCGGCAGCCTCGATATGAAGAGCACCGGCATCATCCAACTCATCACTCTTCTGCTTCTAAAACAACTTGGCATCGTACCGCCGCGAGACATCGTCTTTCTCAGCACCTGCGATGAAGAATCCGGCGGCGTAAGCGGTGCGGCATGGATGATTCAAACCCACTGGGATGAACTGAATCCAGAGTATGTGCTGGACGAGGGTGGCGTGGGCTCCCGGGATATCTACTCACCGGGCAAGCTGATATTTGGCGTTTCGGTCGCCGATAAACAGCTTCTTTGGCTCAAGATGCGTGCGGTTGGCACGTCAGGACAGGATCGCAGCCAATCGCGGATAACGCGAACGATCGACTGCTTGAAGCTATTGCCAAGGCCAAAGCATTTCCATCGGCAAAGAAGCCGAACGCGATTGTTCAGAACATGCGGGAAAAAGCAGGCCCTCTCGCGTCGAACAAGTTCATCAACGCAGTTGGACAGAATACAATCTCATTAACATCGTTGCGAAGCGGAGTTGGCGATCCCCCAAAGTCGAATGTCATTCCGTCATTGGCGGAGGCCACTCTCGATTGTCGTCTCCTGCCGGGGCAGAACGCGGATGAGTCTCTATCTGAGATCAAAGCCCGCATCAATGATCCGCGCATCTCGATTGAAGTGACTTCGCCGAAGGCCGACGACCCGTGCGGATTCCGGGGCATGTGAATAATCGTTCCGGGGCATGTGAATAATCGTTCCGGAGCGATGTGAATAGGGATTCCTGGCGGAAATGGATGAAGAATCCGATCCGGCCCGGAATGGATATTCACATCCCGGAATAGTTTTCTAAAGATAAGCAAGAGCGAACGGCACTAGTTGAACCAAGCAGGTGCGGCGGAATCATCAACCATTGGGGCGAAACAGAACAAATAATCCCTGCCGGCGCAGAACCGCGGGCCTCATCATAGTTGGGGTCTCAAGGCCGAGAGCGAGCAAAACGAAACTTGTAGATCCAGCAGTAATCGCGCCCGCGCCACAACGGAGGAAACGGTTAAGATTCCATCACGTGCACAAACCTGAACCGATCCAAATGGGAATAGGAAGGCAAAGCACAGTCTTGACTCCGGCTTAAGATAGTCTGAGTCATCACATGAAGTGCCCGGCTTTTGCTCGTGCCGTCCTCGTCCTGTTTGCGCTCGGACTATGCGCCGCGGCGAGTCCGACAATCGCGCCTAAGCCGCTCTACCGCGACCCTGTCTACGACGGCGCCGCCGACCCAACTCTCATCTGGGACCGTGCCGGCCATCGTTGGCTGATGTTCTATACAAACCGCCGCGCAAGCGCCCATACTCTTTCCGGTGTCACCTGGGTTCATGGCACTCGAATCGGCATAGCCGAGAGTAGAAAAGGCGGAGCAAGCTGGAAGTACGTAGGAGCTGCCAACATCAATTTCGGCAAACCGAACTACACGCACTGGGCGCCGGAGGTTATCTTCAACAACGGCCTCTATCACATGTACCTGAGCATCGTTTCCGGAATCTTCAGCGACTGGAACGCCCCACGGGAAATCGTTCATCTGACGAGTCAAAATCTGATGAATTGGCGTTACGAATCGACCCTGGACCTCCACTCCCACCGCGTGATCGATCCCTGTGTCATCCGTTTGCCCAACGGTAACTGGCGCATGTGGTTCAAGAATGAGCGTGCCCACGATGGCTCCATCTACTTCGCAGACAGCTCGAACCTCTCGCACTGGACACCCAAGGGCGTAGCTCTCCCTGGCTCAAAAGGAGAAGGGCCAAAAGTCTTTCGCTTATCAAAGAGCCAGGAACGCTTCCCACACACCGCACAAAGGGCAATCACCCGGATGTCGTCGTCAGCGCCGACGGGCGAGCTTACCTCTTTTACTTCACACACCAGGTGGCAGGCCATGCGGAAAGCAAACCCATAGGATGGAAACGCCACACTGTTATCCAGGTAGCGGAGCTCGCGGTGCAAAACGGAACGTTAACCTGCGATCGCAACAATCCGGTGAACATCAACCTTCTGCCCTGACCGTCGGCCTAAACCTCCAACCTCGCGGAGAAACGATAGCCCTATGCTCACGAACTCAGTTCTCATCTCGTTGGTTGTGCTCTTGATTCCACACGCCCGCTCCCTATCTGCGCGAACGCCGCAGCGCTCGCCAGCAATCAGCGCACCTCAATCCCATCTCTCGCTTTCTGACTTCTATGCACACGACCCGTTCATCCTCGCTGACCCCGCGATCAAGACGTATTATCTATACACCGCGTTCGGCCCCCAGCAATCCGCAGACGGCCACGCAGGTGTGTTCGCCTACAAAAGCAGCGATCTGAAATCCTGGGAAGGCCCTCATGTCGTCTTCTCCGTACCATACGGGATCTGGGCCGATCCAGCCGACGGCGCCTGGGCTCCGGAAGTCCATCGCTACCGTGGAAAGCTCTACATGTTTGTCACCCTCCACAACAACGCCAAGCTTCTCGACGAACCCGTCCCGGTGACGCATCCTATGTATCAGGGCAAGCCAGCACCTCTTCACCTCCGGGGCACGCAGATCTTGGTCGCGGACTCGCCCGACGGCCCGTTTCGGCTACTCGGGAAACACAGCGCCACGCCTCCTGAATTCATGGCTCTCGACGGCACTTTGTACGTGGAGAATGGCACCCCTTATATGATCTACGCCCACGAATGGATCCAAACCCTGGACGGCACCATGGAAGCCATCCGCCTTGCGCCCGACCTCAGTGCGTCCGTCGGTGATCCATTCTACTTATTCAAAGGTTCCGACGCTCCTTGGCTCAGCCAGCAGCACGCCACCTCAGCCAAAGCTCGCACCTATGTCACAGACGGTCCCTTTCTGTACCGCACGAAGAATGGCAGGCTCCTCATGCTGTGGTCAAGCTATCGCGATGGTTCGTACATGCAAGCCCTCGCCTACTCAGTTTCCGGGAAGCTGGAAGGACCGTGGCGTCAATCGCCGCCACTCGTCGATTACGACAGCGGTCACGGCATGCTGTTTCACACCTTCGACAACCGACTCATGCTCGTCCTCCACCATCCGTTCCGCCAGGCTCACGCCAAGCTGTTCGAAATGCGCGATACCGGCGACACCATAGTTGTCGACCGCGAGTGGAAGTAACACAGGTGCTCAACAAAGAGCGAAACGATAAGCCTCTCGGTCCCGCAAATTCGCGTTTAGGAGTTCCCAGGCGGGATGGGCGTTTGACAGTACCTATCTTGTCCGCTGCGAGGAAAGCTCATTGAAAGCCATAGGTGCGATCACCTTTTTAATTGTCGGACTTTTAAACCCGCTGAGATGTCATCCCGTGCGCCCATGAAGAGCCACCCGACACCGCGCGTCATCACCCTGGATGCTTACGCGGCTTCGCATCGGGCTATCACCGAATTGAAATCAGCGGGGGCGATGCTGCATCGCGTTCGAATACGGTCCAGCAAGTACTTGAATAATGTGGTGGAGCAGGATCATCGCCGCATCAAACACCGGATTCGACCGATGCTCGGATTCAAACGGTTCGACACGGCAGCAATCACGATCAGCGGCATCGAGCTTGCAGAGAAGATTCGAAAACATCAGTTCAAAACAGGAAAATTAGCAGGCAGACCCAAA
>JBJMGK010000081.1:0-12410 GCA_045807925.1 Bryobacteraceae bacterium
ACCGGGTGCTGCACTAACGCTTGGTTACGCCCATCCAGAAAACACTGGCTGAACCGCGCCAGCAGTTTCATTCTCCGGTCGGTTTCCCGTAGCAGCAGCGCGCCGCTATCGGAAGTCATCGTTCCACCGCTAAACTCCGCCACCACTTCACGCCTGCCGTGGTGAGCGAAGGGCAATCGGGATTGGGTACACTCTGTCATAGCGAAAGCCGTCTCCTCCTGGGCTGAAACATCTTGTGGCAAATATGTTTATGCCGGAGAAGACGGCTTTTTGCCAGACCCTGTGTGAGAATTCCGGGTTAGGAAGGCCTGAGTTCCAAAGCGACCCGCAAAGTTGCATTGAACTTAAACGCCAGGGCACGTGAGCACTTTGAGTGACTTCCATCGAGCGCCACTGCTTGCTCCCTTGGCCGGTTGCGGCAAAGACCGATGGTGCTGCAAGCATAATAAGTCTTGGAAGCGTCGTCTTACACTTCCAAGCGCCGTCATCAGAATGGATCGTACGATCACAGTAGAAAAATCGCATACCATCCCTGAGCCGCGCAGCAAACGGTTTCAGACTGGCGTAACCTGGTTTGCGATCGTCCTCCTGCCCGCACTTTGCCTGTACCGAGTAGGTACATTTGTGCCGCAGCCACTAGACTCGCCGGCATCGCCGCGCCCAGTGTTGTATGAATTCTTCAGCAGGTTACTCCGTTTCTATGGGACACCAGAGAGCCTGCCGGATGCATGGAGCACCGCTTGCTTTTGGGCGTTGTTTGTTCCCCCGGCACTCGTACTCTTTGCTTATCTGCGCCGCGATGAAAAGATCGTGTTGCACGGTAAGTTCCCTGGCGTTCTTTTTTTCCCCCGTGGACTTTTCTTCGGCAGTATCGCCGAATGTCTGCTGCTTGGCCGGTTTCCTGCCCTATCGCGAGATGAGCTGAATCCTGACGAAGGAGCGTTCCTGTTCGGCGCGCATAAGCTGTTTTTTGACTCCAACTATTTTCATTCCGTCGGTTGCCATACCAGCGGCCCCATGAATGTTTACCCGCTCATGCTGCCGGCGCTCTTTGGACTGTCGCCTGATTTTGCCTCGATTCGGGCGCTAGGATTGCTGGTCATCTTTTTCAGCGCGTACTTTCTGTACAAAGCATTTGCATTGATTGCGTCGGACGACATTGCTCGCCTGGCAATCCTGCCGATGGTGGCTGCGTTCTGCACCTTGGAGAACACCGAGTTCCTCCATATGTCCTCGGAGCAGATACCTCTCGTATTAATCTCGATGGCCATCTATTTGAGCGTCCGTGTGTTGAAGGATCCCCGTGCACATCGTGACGCCCTCTTCCTTTTGGGTCTGACCGCATCCGCAGCCGTTTTTACGAAAATACAAAACCTCCCCATCGTCGCGGTGATGGCGACAGTGGCTGTCGCCTGTGTGCACGCTTCTGGACGCGCAGACAAGATGTGGAAACCTATACTACTGGTAGCTCTGGGCACTGTGCCGTTGTTCCTGTTGAACGCACTGCTGTGCCTAATGCGAGGAGTCTGGAATGATTTCTGGATTGATTATATAGTGAGCAACTGGACCTACGCTGGCGGTGAGACGACAACTCTCAACAGATTCCTGGGACTGATAATGCTCCCGGATGAGATACGTTTCTTGCTCTTCACCGCGCTTGGCGTCGGCGCTGCGTTTGTATTCAAGAGAATCCGTTTCCGGCGAACGAATGAGGAGACTGGATTCGGCCAGATGGTCGTCGTTGCTGGGATCACGATTGGTACTGCCATCTTTATTCGTGAAAATCTCACAGAGAGCCACATCTATCTCGCTTGTTTCGGCATAGTAGCCGGAATGGCTTACGTCGTCGCATCGTTCCGAGGGGTATGGTTTCTCTCCGATCGTATCCACTGGTTCGGTGTTCTCGCCTTGGCGTTCATAGCGACTGGTTTCTTCGTGAATTATGCACCGCATCGTCCGTATCTGCATTACTTGTTGTTCCTCGTCCAGCCGTTGTGCGCCGGCATGGCATGGATGCTGATGCGAGAATCCGGAGATTCAGTTGGAACGCCAACCCATGAGAGAACCACAGCGAGCCAAGGTCTTCCGATTCGACGTGGCATGGCCTTAGTTTCTCTATTTGTAACCATGATTGTCGGATACGAAAGCTATGTCTGGACTCTGACGAGTTCTCAACCTTTTGGAGACACGCGTACTGAGCCGTTCAAGAGGATCGGACCCACAATTCGTCCGCCGGAAGGTGACTTCATCCGCGCCCTGACAACTGATGATTCCCGAATCAGAATTTGGGGGTGGACAGTGCGGCCCTATTTGGGATCTGGGCGCGTCGGCGAGGGTCCAGATACCCACGTTGTGTACTGCTTCCGTCGAGACCGGTTCAGGGGTTATTACGTGCGCAGATTCCTTAGCGACATGGAGCAACGGCCGCCTGACGTATTCATCGACGCTGTGGGGCCAACTTCCTGGTTCTTAAATGACCCCAAGCTGTACAACTTTGAGCAGTTTCCGCGGATAGCCGGATTCATCAAAACGAATTACGTGCACTTAACCGATTTGTATGGACAGCGGTTTTTCCTGCGTCGGGATCTGGCCACGCGCCGTGAGGCTCTCTTCAATGTGCCGCTTGCACCAAAGAGTTGCGATCATGCCGCTTTGAGCTGCTTAGCAAGTCCGACTACTTTGCCCAAAGACTTACCACCTGTGAACATGCCGGAGCACGCGTCGTTAGAGGCGGAATTCGTGCCCATCAAAGCGCAGATCGGACCTGCTACCGTGTTCAATAATGAAGCGGTGCCTTCTAATAATCTCGGCTTTCGCTTCCAGCACGCCACCGGTGATCGGTACGTTCTACGCGTGGGTACCGGGGCTGGTTATGTCGGCTCGAAAGAATTTACGCTACCCCGGCGAGAACCAGTGCGGGTAAGGATCGAGTTCCACGGAAGCACCGTACAGCTGGAGTGTAATGATTCTCATTGCGACGTGTTAAATCTGCCGCGTCCGTTCGCTAATTCGCCCGGTCCGATTAATCTGAATTCCTGGATTGGAAATGCGGATCCGTTCGCGGGTAAGATGCAGTTCTTTCAGATTCTTGACCTGGAGAAGCAAGACCAGGAACCTGGCCCTGCTGTAATGGGCGAGAAAAAAGCAAGTATCTTCAATGGAGTGAAGTCCTAAATGGTTCCCATCAAATCCGAGCTACATGTTCGAATGGATCAGGTGGAGTCGGCTGAGACAGCCGGGATCCAACCAAAAATTCACAAATCAATGCATAGTTCAAACGAACTTCAAGCTATTTATGACCGGCGGTTCAATGCACATATCGCTTACCGGCAAAAAGTGTGGCAGGTGCTGGTGGCGGATTACTTTTCAAAGTTCGTTCCGCAGAACGGAAGTATTCTGGACTTAGGGTGCGGGTATGGCGAGTTCATCAACCATGTGGTTTGCAAGCAGAAGTACGGGATGGACTTGAACACGAGGGCACGTGAGCGCCTGAATAGAGATGTGAATTTCATCGAACAGGACTGTTCTCACCCGTGGCCTCTTCCGAATAACTCGTTGGACGTCGTGTTTACCAGTAATTTCTTCGAGCACTTACCTTCCAAAGAAGTGCTGGCTCAGACACTGATGCAAGCGCAACGATGTCTGAAACCGGGAGGAAAGATCATTGCCTTGGGCCCCAACATCAGGTTCGTCGGTGGAGCTTATTGGGATTTCTGGGATCATCACCTGGCACTTACTGACTCCTCATTGGCCGAGGTCATGCAGGTTCAGGGTCTCCAGGTCGAACGCGTCATCGATCGCTTCTTGCCATACACCATGGTGAATCAACGCACGGTGCCGTCGCTCCTCGTGAGGTTGTACTTGAAGATGCCGTTTCTGTGGCAATTCCTTGGTAAACAATTTCTGGTGATTGGCCGAAAGATCGATTCGGAACGATCTCCCGTTCACGGATAAGCACGGAGGACCTGCGCGTCTGAGATCCGCTCGCTTTTCGAGCGCTTCAACGACAGCAGTCCTTGCCTGAAACTGGGCATCGCACCGGCGCTCGTAGCTTGCCTATGTACTTCTACGCGGATCGATAACGCGCCAAGCCCCGCCGGGGTCGCGCAATCCTGTGAGTTACCTGTCGGACGACCGAATCAGTTCAGCCCTACAACGAGGCGAGCCAGCGGCGGATCATGGTCTTTGTCGCTTCGTCTAGCTCGTCATCCAGCAACCGTACCTGGCGAGTATGGACCTCAAGCGTTTTCTCAGGCTCCGCTTCTACCTGGTCGTCTCTCCAGGCTTGCAGTACAAGTACGGGCGCGTGCTCTTGGTCTTTGGCCCGGATAATCCAATTACTGACGGCCTGTTCTTCGTGTCCGATAAACTTCTCGATCGCTTCACGCTTCGGCGTGTGTGACTCCATGGGGATAATCCTAACGCGACACCCTGTCCGCTATCAGGTCCCTAGCGGCGGAGGTAATCGTCGGTCTTGTTCAGCCAGTCTTCTCGCGGCGGATTGAAGTAGTCGATATCGACCGTGTCCTCGAGTGCCAACGCGGAATGAGGAACATTCGGCGGAATGCAGAGACACTCTCCGGCGCGGATCGTTACTTCCTTCCCCTCGAGCGAGAACTGAAGCGCTCCCGATTCTATGTAGGCCACTTGCTCGTGATAATGATGATGCAGCGGAACCACAGACCCCTTCTTCAGCAGGACTCGGGCCACCATGATGTTTGTGCCGACAACTACCTGCCGGCTGAGTAAAGGATTGAGCGACTCGACCGGAACATCGTTCCATTGAACGTGAGTTGCTGTTTGCCCGACCGGTGACGGTGTAGGTGAAGAGTTATCCATCGACTTTCTCCGCTTAAAAAATTCGAGCTCAAGTGTGCCCGATTATGCTAACATCCCCCAGCATGCGAGCCACGCTCCTCCGCATTTCAGCTCTTGTGCCGGGCGTCAACTATTCAACAATTCGGCGGGACGTGTGCACTCCGCCGGCTTTTTGCGCGGCTTGCAGGAGACTCTCGGCTTGTTTCTTAATTGCGGCGGTTCGGGGGTCGGACTGGACCGGACAACTCAGGTCAGGGGAGCGATCGTCCCCGCGCGAAACGAACAGGTTCGAGCCAAACGAGGCGCTTTTCATGCAGTGATTCGCGGGCAGCGCATGGAGAGGCCCGGCGGCATCCACAGCTTTCGTGAATTCAGCGACCGCGGAACTCTTCAGTTTCACCTGGCGTGCCGCTTTGGATTGCGGGCGAATCGAAGCATCCTCCCCTCCGTCCAGCGTTACTTCCATGCCGACCGTGTTGGTCGATCCCGTCGAGGTGATCGTGATTTTCGGATTACTGGCACTCATAACGGGAGCGCAAAGGCAGACAGTCGCGAGCGCAAATCGCCGGATAACAGGCCGCACACTTTGATTATGCTGCTCCTCGATTGACGGCGGTTAGCCGAACACGTCCCGTCTATCGTCGAATCCCCAGGATTTGGGCATTGTTCCCCGTCGCATGCTGGATGACGTTGATAGGACTTAAGCCGGCTTCCTTGGTGCAATCGAGTTCGCGCAGCATGCCGAAGCCGTCAATCTGGCAAATGGAGCATGCGTCATCCCCCGCGCCGATGCGGCCCACTTGCAAAGCCACGGGATCGAAAGGTACGACAGCCGTGATCATGTTGTTTTCGAGGATGATGTCCTTCGGTCCCGATGTGGGAGTGCCATGGCCGTCGACAATCATCGCGTTCCGGATTGCCGGCCGCGCGTACCGTTTCCCGTACGCCGGTCTGGAGAGCGTTGCTGTTTGCGCCAAAGAGACGCGACAGTCAGAGCGACAATCACAAATTTGCGCGAACAGATGCGCATGTGTTCCCTCAAATTCGCCCAATGTGGGCGTGAACCACATTAAGAGGTGGGGAACGTAGCGTACTGCGTAGAAAAGCGAAGGGGGAACCTTGCGGTTCCCCCTGGTCGCGTCGATCGTAATCGATCCTGAAGTTCTAACTGAGTTGTCCCCTGAACTGTCGGGGTAATTTCAGTATACTCCGGGCGGATTTTGGACCTTTTCGGCAATCGACTTCGCTTGCACAAATTGCAACAGGTAGTCTGGGCCGCCCGCTTTTGAATCGGTGCCGGACATGTTGAAACCGCCGAAGGGATGCGCTCCGACCATCGCGCCTGTGCACTTTCGGTTAATATACAGGTTCCCGACGAAGAACTTCTCCTTGGCCTTCTCGATCTTGGCGGGATTATTCGTAAAGACAGCACCAGTCAAGCCGTATTCGGAATCATTGGCAAGCTCGAGCGCGTGATCGAAATCTTTAGCCTTCGTGACGGCCAGGACGGGACCGAAGATCTCCTCCTGGAAAATGCGCGCTCTGGATTCGACATCGGCAATTACGGTTGGCTTCACGAAGTGACCGTCGCCGGGACCTACCTCTCCTCCCGCGACCAGACGGCCTTCTGACTTGCCCGTTTCGATGTACTTGAGGATCGCTTCTTTAGCACGCTCATTAATAACCGGGCCCATGTAGCTGCTCAGTTCCTCTGGCGAGCCCACAGTGAGAGCTTCTGCGTTGGCCTTCAGCTTTTCGACGAACTGATCGTAAATCGACTGGTCCACAATCGCTCTGGAGCATGCAGAACATTTCTGGCCCTGATATCCGAAAGCCGATGCGACCACGCCGCTGACAGCCTTGTCGATGTCCGTTTCGCGATCCACAATGATGGCGTCTTTGCCGCCCATTTCAGCCACAACGCGCTTAATCCAGAGCTGCCCTTTCGGAGTTTTGGCTGCCAGCTCGTTGATATGCAGGCCGACGTCTCTTGACCCGGTAAAGGACACGAAGCGGGTCTTCGGATGAGTCACAAGGATGTCACCGATTGCCGCACCGCTCCCGGTTAGCAGTGAAAAGCTCTGCGAGGGGAACCCTGCCTCGATCAGGACTTCGGCAAATTTCGCCGCAACCGTGGGAGTGTCGCTCGAGGGCTTCACGACCACCGTATTGCCCACCACCAGAGCCGCGACAGTCATGCCGACCAGAATGGCGAGCGGGAAATTCCATGGCGGAATGATGACGCCCACCCCCAGCGGCAGGTAAATCATCTGGCCGCGCTCACCCGATAGTTGTACGGTCGGCTCCGGATTCGCAAGCTTCAAGGCCTGGCGAGCGTAATACTCACAAAAGTCGATTGCCTCAGCGACTTCGCCCTCTGCTTCCGGCCAAGTCTTGCCGGCTTCGACCACCAGCCAGGCATCGAACTCGAACTTCCGCTCCCGCAGGATGTTCGCGGCACGAACCAACATCCGCACCCGATCCTCAATTGGCACGGCAGCCCAGGTCGGGAAGTAGCTCGCCGCCGTTTCGATCGCCTCGCGGGCATCATCTTCGGAACCTTTTTGGTGAATTCCAATGATTTCGGACGGGTGGGCGGGATTGACGGAATTGAGTTTGGATGTCGATCGGCGACGGTCCCCCGCAATCAGCAAATCGTATTCTTTGCCAAATTCTGAGCGAACTTTCGCGAGCGCTGCTTTAGCACGCTCTGCGACTTCCGGCTGAGAGAAGTCAGCGTACAGTTCGTTTACGAATTGAGGCAACTGCGACGGAGGAGCAGCAATAGTGGCCATAGTTAGGGACACCTATTGGATGAAGCGACTGCTAAAAACGATCCTCGACCGTCTTCTCCGCGATTTGGCGGCTTCTTTCGAGGAATTGAGCAGCCTCTTCGGCAATCTCCCGCCCGCGTTCAAACAAGTCGCGACCGCGTTCGAAAACCTCCTGGCCCGTCTCGAGCAGAGACTTGCGTCCTCGCTCAGCTTCACTGGCGATCAGCCCGCGAGTGTTCGCGCCCGTTTTCGGCGCGAGCAGAAGGGCAACGACTCCGCCCAAGGCTGCTCCTCCGAGAAACCATCCCCACAAAGTTGCCTGATTATTGCGCTCCATAGTATCCTTTGTTCCATTCTATGCACGGGCTGTAAATGTATGTGAATGAGAGTCTCGCATCATGCGGGTCGTGAGAAGAGGACGAGACGCTCTACCCCTGTGCGGTGCGGTACTTGTCCCAGTTCCGAAAGATTTCGACGGAAGGAGGCGCCCAAGCTCGAGCTCAGAATGGTTTGCGACTCGGATAACAGCATTAACTTGCAGGTTCCAGGTTTCCGGAATTCAACTCCGATTAGAGTTCGTCTTTATCACGACTGATCCAAAACGGTGCTTTCTTATTCGTTCGCGTCCACTAAGCTCGGTTTTCGTTCATTCAAGCATCAGATCCGGGGCCGAGATTCGCAGACACGCCAGAATCTTGGCATTGCAAATGCTTAATGCGAATTGAGCACTAAGTTCTGTCAGATAGATAGCGGCATTAACAAGTTCCTACGCTGAACTCAATAAGATAAGCGGATCACATCATGGCACTCTCGTGTGCGATTAGTTGATCCGAGCTGCTTAAGCCGCATGGGTTTGGCCAGGTTGTCTGGAGGTCGTGTCCAATGGAAAAGCGCGTGGGCTCATCGGCAGGAATTCTGGCGCTGATCGCCGTCATGTTTCATAGCTTTATGCCGTCTTCGACCGAACGGGCGGGTAGTGCGACGAGCGAAAAAGCGCCTGCAGAAGCGCATGCTGATGCCAAACCTGAAGTTGGCGCCAAGAGCGTGCCCGTTCAGGGTCCTTGGCTGGCCAGCAGGCAGTATTTCCATCGGGAGCCGCCCGCCGACTTCAAAACCACCTGTATTGACTATCTGCTGCCTCCGATAAGGACCGACGTTTTTTGCAGCCCGGATGCTCTGCGGGAATTATTCGGTCTCGACGAGACTTTTCACGCCCCCGAACTTACAACGCTCGTGGTTACAATCCCGGATCCGCTCCACACTCGCATGTCGATGGCGGCTGATCGTGACTTGGACGCAGTTCAACGCGCGGCATTTGATTCCGACTGGGAACTGGCTACCCAATGGCTTCCCTGGAGCGTACAAGCAAGAACAATCTCTGATGACTCGAAGGACGAAACGGTAATTCACCTGGACCCGGAGAAGCTGCCCGGTTTGATCGTCTTCCGGCGAAAGTTCACCCAACCCGCAGTACAAAATAAGCTCCTATTCATGTTTGTTGTCGGTGAAAACCCGGCCTCGGGTCTGAATGGGTTTCAATTCGAGGGTGCACGACGCTGCATCGAAGTCCTGACTGGTGCCCCGAGGATATCTGTTTTGGGCCCTCGCTTCTCCGGATCGTTCCTCTCACTAACAAAACTGATCGAGGCCGACGGCAAACACGGGTACGACATCCACTCAGGTTCAGTTTCAAACTCCGGTTACGCCAGCAGCATGCTCGGAGCAATGGCAAACTCGCACGACGTCACTTTCCATGGCTCGACATTGCCGAGCGGATCGTCAGACGCGCAATTTCGGAGACTAGCGAAAGAACAGGGCTTCAGTGTTGACCAGATCGCAAACCTGATAGAAGACGGAAGTGGTTTCTCCGTTGGCGTTGAACGCGCGAACGGCGACCAAGATGCCGATATCAAGACGTTTTTCTACCCCCGGGATATCGCGCAACTGAGAGATGCCTACAGCGACGTGGCATTTGCAAATCCACTGAAAACGGGCGCGAAAGGTGCCCAATCACCTCAGCTCGTTCTAAAAGATACGGGGACGGGCGAGAGCGAATTTCCGATGTTTTCGGCAAGCCATACTCCTGTATCCCAGAACTTGGTACTCGAGCAGGTTGTCAACGAGATCAGGAATCAGCGGATCCGATTGATAAGTCTCAGCGCGACGAATGTCTTCGACGTGCTATTCATTACGAACGTCCTGGCAAGCAAATGCCCCGACGTCCGGGTAGTCTTGAGCGGCGCCGATCTGTTGTTTGTACAGCAGGCAGCCCAAAACTCACTGAGTGGACTCCTCGCGATTTCTCCCTTCCCGATGTTCCCGAATGGCTTCCGGTGGGAGGACGCACTGAGCGAAACAGCACTGCGAAGAGGAGCAGCGCTCCGGAGAGGAACAACATTCGCCGACACCGATTCGGTAGGTGAATACAACGCCGCACTTGCCTTGTTAGGTAAACCGAATAGTGATCCGCTTCCTTTTGCGCCCCCATCCCCGGAAAAAAAGGATATGTTCGCTTCAGCCTGGATTCTGGTGCTGGGCCGCTCCGGTTGGGCTCCGATCGATTTGCTGGATCAGCAGAACCCCACCCTCAAAGAACGTACAAAGAAGCTTCCGCCGAAGACATGGTTCGACGAGTCGCAAAAACCGAAGCCCGAATCGCTCGCGATTACACCGCCACCGGTAAGCGCGTCTTGGAAGATCTTGTGCCTACTTACTACCCTGTTGTGTCTGTTCTTCTGTGGACGCTTCATCTATCTGCGACTTAGACCTAATCTTCGTGTGTGGAGCATCCTATGCTCTGTCGATTTGCAGCCTGGGCCCAATATGTCGCGTCTCGCGCACGTTCGTTATCTCTGCCTTTTAAGTTGCTTCGGTACATTGGCATTCCTGAACGGGCTCCTCTTGTTTCCCATGCTTGAAGGCGGGATCCGCGACTGGCCCTTGAAGGTTCTCCTTGCCTCAGGCGTTACGGTTCCCTTGTTATCGCAATGCTTCGTGAGTCTCAGAATTTCAAAGAACGCTGAGGCCGCTGACGAGGAGGTTCCGTCAAAAAAGGAAGGAGATACGCCGGCCGATGAGGCGCCGCCAACGAGGCGGTTCCTGTACGGCTCTTTAGCTGTCCGGGTCCTCTTGCTCCTGCTTCCGATCACCTGTCTTATTTTCTGGTATGAGCTGTGCTTCGAACAGGGTCTGCGCGGCACTTTTTTCCGTTATCGAACTTTATCCTTATCGTTTCCGGTGTGTCCGGTCTGGCCACCACTCCTCGCCACGTTGGGAATCTTTGTCATCGCCGTTCTCCACCTGCGCCGGCTAACGTGGGCCAGTCGGCAGCGGCCGATCCTCGAAACGAGTACGCTCGATCGATCGCTTTGGGGACAACTCGGAAAATTGAACGATGCATTGGGCCGGGCATTCTCGGGCCCCGCAGCGAGCAGGCCGGGCGTCCGGGCGGCCGGCGCAGCGGCGATCCTATGCGTGTTCGCGATGCTCGTTATCGTGTTTCCAGACGATAGCTTGAAATCCTTCGAACCTCGAGCTTATGAAAGAATCCTTCTCCTTTTGGTCCTGCCGCTTAGTCTTCTCGTCGCGAGCAGTTTCGCGCGATTTGCTTTCAGCTGGCACATATTGCGCCGTTTGCTGACGATGCTTAATAGCCTTGCCATTGCGCGCTTCTTCAAACGTTTGCCCGATTTCGATGGAAGCGGCCCTATCTGGGTTCGGGATCTAAAGTTGACCTCGCTTGCCTCTTCCGTCAATTCCGCCATCGCTCTACACAATCTCGACCTTCTAATGCCGCATCCGCAGCTTAAAGCGGAGGGCTACTGGGCAGCTCTCGAACAGTTCCTGTCCTTGAAACCTGAGCGCGACCGGGGCAAGGTTTTGAAGCAATACCGCTCATTTGCCAGGAAGGCGGCTGAGGTTAGTCGGACTGCGTCGGAGCAAGTGCTTCAGCCTTTCTGGCAAGCGCAGCGGATTCCATTCGTGGAAGCCGGGCACGAGAGCCACGTAGAGACCCACGTCCCGCTTGCGAGGAGTGCAACTGTCGGGGGCACCTCTCACCTGATCGCGTCGGTGGGGCCGCCAGCGCAGCCGACCGACGAGGAGGGGTATGAGATGGCATCAGAATACGTTGCGCTTCAATACTCTGTTTTCATCGGGTACGCGCTGCGGCACATCCAAAACCTGCTCCTGTGCTCCGTGCTCTCGTTTGTGCTGCTTGTAGTGGCCTTGAATTCCTTCAGTTTCCAAACGGAAGCGATTTCGAGATTATTGCTCGCCGGGCTCGTGGCTGGCGGCATCGTCGTAGTCCGTGCGCTGGCGCAAATCGAGCGCAACCCGATCATCAGTCGAATTTCAGGAACAGAGGAAGGCACTCTCGGGAAGGACTTCTACTTGCAAATCATCACGTATGGAGCACTGCCTGTCATGGCGGTATTGGGCACCCAGTTCCCGTCAGTAGCCAGGTTAGTAAGTTCATGGGCACAGCCGACCTTAGAGGTCTTGAAGTAGAACCTCGACACGGAGTTGCCCAGGCGTGTTCGCCCCCAAGCTGCGTCGGCGCTCCCCCTAGCAGGATTCTGAAAAAGTAGGAATTCAGGGCGAGGTAGTTCAGGTCTGATTTGTTGGGACGCTTGTAGGGCTGGTGCAGAGTGCTGAATCCGCACCTTTGCAGGCCTTCCTTGATGTCCAGAGGGGTTCGAGCGACCCTCTGGACACACTTCTGCTATGGGTTAGGCGGATAAAACTGCCGGAGCCAGCAGTTTCCGCATGCGCACCAGGTTATAAGCGGCGGCCGCGAAGGTGAAGATCCAGCCGACT
>JBJMGK010000082.1:0-11310 GCA_045807925.1 Bryobacteraceae bacterium
TCATCACATCGTCAGGGACGTGTTCGATGGGTTTACGCTGGCGCTCGGCAAAGATTCGAAGGAAGTGAGCTACGAGCAACGGGATATCGCCTTCTCGTTCGCGTAGCGGTGGCAGCGTGATCGGAAAAACGTTCAACCGATAGTAGAGATCAGCGCGAAACCTGCGTTGCTTAACCATGGTCCAGAGATCTTGATTGGTTGCCGCCACGATCCGCACATCGACTCGAGTGGTTTGCGAACTCCCGAGTCGTTCGAATTCCCGCTCTTGAAGCACACGCAACAGCTTAGGCTGAAGTTCAATCGGCAATTAGCCAATTTCGTCGAGAAAGAGCGTACCTCGATCAGCGGCTTGAAAGCGTCCCATTCTTGGAGTAACTGCTCCAGTGAAAGCGCCTCGCTCATGACCGAAAAGTTCACTCTCTAGTAACGCGGCAGGAATCGCCGCGCAGTTGATGGCCACGAACCGGTGCTGTCGGCGGGGGCTGGCATCGTGAATGGATTTTGCGATCACTTCCTTTCCTGTGCCCGTCTCGCCTCGTATGAGGACAGCGCAATCCGCGGACGCTACCGTTTCTACGTCTTCAAGTACCGCCCGGAACTTCGGGCTGGATCCTATCAGTTCAGATGTCGACATCGTTCTTCTCCTTGAAGCGGGCTAGACTGGCATCCCAATAATGGTCGAGGCCATTTGCATCAAACATCTTCGATATCCTCCCTTGCTCGGGTCGCCTGCCGCGACCCGTCCAGCCTGGACTGGACTCTCTCGCGTGTGATCCATTCACGGATATAGGCGGGACAATTTCTGAGTTCGAGTCCGTTGAATTGACTGAACGCCAGGAGTTTCACAGCTTCGCGGTCGACTCGCGGTGCCACCCTCGCCACTTCTGTCAGTAATGGCCGGAATGTTGGACTGGATCCGATCAAATCGATAGTAGCCATCGTTTTACTCCTTGCTGGACTGCCCTCGGGAAGCATCGCCTATTTCTGCTGATTACGAAGGGCGTTCCCAAGCACATTTCGAGGATAGCGGCAAGAGTCGGAGGCGACAATTATAGGTTTATTTATGTAGGTACGATGGTGCGAATAAGTTCGAATAAGTTCGAGTTTATTCCGGCAGAGTAGGTCTTCAACAGGTCGTGGTCTTCGCCTCCACTCAGCGTTTGCGAGACGACGAACTCACGAGACTACTGCAGTGGAGGCACAAGGATGCGGGGGTGGGAACTGCCGTGCGGAAAGACCGTCTATTTTTCTCGAGCGTTAGTCACAGCCGACTGGATTATTCTGAGCAGCTCGGTGCCATCGAAGGGTTTATATAGAAAATCAACGGCGCCTTCGTCGATCGCTGTCTTTCGAACTTTAGCATTGTAGTGCGCAGATATTAAGATCACCGGCAACGTCGGACGCTCGAGCCTGATGCGGCGCTGTAACTCAATACCATCCATTCCAGTCATTCGAACGTCGGTAATCACACAAGTCGCTGCGGCTAGCGTCCCTGAACCCAGGAACTCTTCCGCTGACGGGAACACCACAGGCGCGTATCCGGCTGATTCGAGTAGGCTTTCTATGGACTCTCGAACTCGAAAATCGTCGTCCACCGCCGCTACGATTGGTATCACTTCGTTTGCCATTGTACGGAGCATCCCCAGTCCACTCATCATACCGGCAGCGTCGCAGGCTGGCTATTATAGGTTTATTTAGACAGCTCCAGCGGCCCTGGCGATTCCAAGTTTGTCGGCCATTCGGACGAGCTCGGCGAGCGATTTAGCGCCCATCTTTCGCGTGATCTGTCCCCGGTGAACCCCAATCGTGATCTCGCTGGTGCCCAGGTCGGCGGCAGTCTGCTTATTGGCGAAGCCCGCTACCACGAAGGGAAGGACTTCCCGTTCGCGAGGCGTGAGAAGGTCGTAGTGCCTTTGCAACTCGGCGAGTTCTGATCTCTTCTGGCGCGCAATTCGATCCTGATCAATGGCGGCGTGAATCGCTTGTAGCAATTCCTGCTCGTCGAACGGTTTTGAAAGGAACTCAATCGCCCCGGCCTTCATGGCGCGCACTGAAGAAGGGACATCCCCATGACCTGAGATGAATACAATCGGCGGGGCCTCTCCGCCCACCAAGTGCTGCTGGAGTTCGAGGCCGGTCGAGCCCGGAAGTTGCAAGTCCAAGACAAGGCATGCGGGGGCATCTGGCTTTTCGTATTCCAGAAATTCCGCAGCCGAGCCGAAGACTGCCACTCGAAGCCCCACCGAGGAAATGAGGCTGGATAGCGCTTCCCGCACACGATGGTCGTCATCCACCACGAAGACGACCGGGCCGTCGGAGTTCACGACACCACACCTGCTTGCACTGGAAGAGTAAAAGAGAAGGTGGTACCTCCGCCTTCGCCTGATGCTGCCCACAGCCGGCCGTGATGTGCATCGATGATCGAGCGGCAAATCGCCAACCCCATGCCCATTCCGTTTTCTTTCGTAGTGAAGAAAGCGTCGAAGATTCTGTCTGGATCCTTCACGCCCGTGCCGGAATCCCTCACCTCGACCAAGACGGTTTCCTGGCTCGGCTGTTTCGAAGCAATGCTGAGTTTCTTGGGACGGTCGACGACTGCATCCATTGCCTCGATCCCGTTGAGAAGCAGGTTGAAAACCAGTTGCTGCAGCTGCACCCGATCACCCGCCACGAGCGCCAAGCCTTGGCCCAGGTCCGTCTCCACGGCCACGCGCCTTTTTGCAGTCTCGCCCTTCAGGAGGTGGAGCACCTCGCCGACGACCTCATTCAGATCGAGCTCGATCTTCTCAGCGCCTGCTTGTTTGAAGAGGGCCCGGATGCGGCGCACTACCTCACCGGCTTCCTTACCGTCGCGAACAATCCTTTCGGCGGCTTCCTGCGCTTTGGCCATACCGGGAGGTTGGGCCGCAAGCCATCGCAGGCAAGCCTGACCGTTAGTCACCACGGCCGCCAGCGGCTGGTTGACTTCATGTGCGATAGCGGCGGCAAATTCGCCAACCGTGGCGGTCTGGATCGCTCGCGACAACCGCACCTGACTACTGCGCAGGGCCTCCTCCGTGTTCTTCCGGTCATCGATATCGATCAGCAAGCCGTACCAGCGAGCCACTCCGCCATCACTGTCACGCGCCGCCTGGCCAATTACCTCAAACCATCGGTAGACGCCATCTGACCGGCGGAGCCGGCATTGAATTTCGTACGGCTGGCCAGTTGCAACGGCCCGCGACCACGCGTGCGTAGTTGGCTCCGCATCATCCGGGTGGAGAAGGTTCTTCCAACCGAGCTGCGCCCAATCGCCGGCGCTGGTGCCGGTGTAGTCGAGTATCCGCTGATTCAAGTAGTTAAGTTCGCCGTCCGGAGCAGCGCACCACACCAGGCCTGGAATCGTCTCAATGATCAGGCCGAGATCGCGCTCGCTCGCCCGCAGGGCTTCCTCAGCCTGCTTCCGTCCACTGATGTCGCGGATAAAGCCGGTGAACACCCTACGACCGTTGCTGTTGAGCTCCCCGAACGAAACCTCAACGGGAAACTCTTCTCCATTTTTGCGAAGGCCAACCAACTCGGTGCCTTGCCAGTTCATGTGCCGATGACTGGTTTCCTGGTAGCGCTTGAGGCCTGCGTTGTGCAAGTCCCGTAGGTATTCCGGCATCAGTATTGTCAGCGGTTGCTCAATCAACTCCGATGGTTCGTAACCGAAGATTCTTGTGGTTGCGTGATTGGCAAGCAGGATGTCCCCTCTGGCGTCGATACTTACCACGGCGTCGCTCGCAGTTTCGACAACCACACGATGGAATTCTTCCCCAGTTCGGACTTGCGCCTCCAGCCCATCGGTTAGCGCACGCAGTCTTGCTTCCGCCTGTTCGCGCGCGGCTACTTGCGAATTGAGGTCTTCGATCGTGCCCAGAGTTTGATACGCCAGGGAGGCGAATTGCCCCAGAACGCCCATAAGCCGCTGGTCTTCCGCATCGAACCTGCGACGATCACTGTGAATCATCGCCCATATTGTGCCTACGGCTTTTCCTCGGACATAAAACGGAACCAGTAAGCACTCTTCTGCCGCTGGCGAGACAGGCAGCAAATAGGGGTAACGTCGCTCGAAGTGTCGAAACAACAATGTACAATTCCGATCAAGTACGTCTCCGCAGGGACCGAAATTGCGCGGTGTCCCGCCGCCGACGTGCTCTTTCCACTTGCCCTTGATGGCCGGCCAATAGAATCGTTGTCCTTCATTGTCCGGCGTTGCGCCGTCCGACGTTAGTAAACTGAGACCCGATGAGTCAGAGTCGGTGACACGCAGGATTGTCTCCGCCAAAATTTCAAGTATGGTGTGCTGCGACTCGGCTAACGCGTTGGCGAGCGCCACGAGCGCGGCGTTCTCTTTTGCGTGATCGGGCGGGCGCGAAGGGCGCTGCTGTAGCTCCTCCGTGCAGAGGATCGACTCCAATGAAGCCGCGCCTTCTGGAATGCAACTCGCCAGAGGAACGTCATTTTTCGATTTGGCAGATCCGGTCACGTTTTCACCTCGATGAAGGCTGACTTCGCAGCACCTTCAGGATTTTGGAGACCATTCCCTCCAGCAAGACCGGCGTTCTGGCATGGAAACGCCGCGAGCCTTGATCGGTTGAACCGCTAGCAATGGGTTTTTGCCAGATTCCCAGCCCGACCGGCTAAATTCGGGAAAACCAGCATCGAGCCCAAGTCTTCCTGGTTGGATGCTCGGGCTCACATCTCGTTTCGTTCCGATGCGGCTTGGCTCCCATGACGGACTTCTGGCCCAAGCTCCTGTAAACGCGGAACACAGACTTGGCCAGCGCCCGAGCACTGTGGGCCGAAGAGGGGCTGTAACTTGAACGCAACAAAGCTTATTTGGCCGTAGCGCACGGACTTGCCTTACAACGTTCGCCATGTGGTGAATCCTACACGCAAAGTGGAACGTTGACAATTATACGTTTACTTATCCGGGTCCCGTGGCGCGGGTCATTCCGATTTTGTCGGCCATTCAGACAAGGTCTGAGGCGATGGACAGCTACCGTGAGGCAGGATAGCCGGATCTGATGCGACGACCGACAACTGACGATATACGGATCCGACTGATCGAGAGGGCGTTCAACTGCAGCTCGCGAGATTCCGAGCCTTCGCATTCTGGCAATCAGCTGGTCCGCTGCGTCCCAAAGCCCGGCAGCAGCTCCATTTCGTCCACCGACGACCCATTTGGATTCGTGAAGGATGGCCTTGATGTGAGCTCGATCTGCATCCTCCGGCGTGCGCACATCGCGGCCTGAATTTCCAACTATGTGAGCTCCGCAATTGGGCTCAACCGAAATAAAGAAAGTCCCTCGCGAGAAACGTCCCGGCCGCCTGGACGCGGCTCTCCTCAACTGTTCGCGGCGGAATGGCACCGTCGTGTTCTCCACGCCGCTCAGGGTGACCCAGCTTCAGGAATGATTCAAGGCGGCATTCAAAAAGCGTACGTTTCACGGCGAATCGTATGGTTCTTGACGGCATTGGTTTCGTGCCACATCGCAGACGTGGTGTACTTACCCGCAAGTTGACCTAATCGCTTCCGATGGGCAGCGAACTTGCGCAGCACTTCGATAAGTTCTTTGGCATACAAGGCAGGAAGCCGAGCTTGAATGGCCGGAGTCTCAGGTTCGTCGTACAACACGGCAAACAGTTCCAAGACCGATTCATTCACCTCGATTCCACGGTGAGCGTCCGCCGCATCGTTCCCGTCGTTTTGGTCGTTTTTTATGCCGGGAAGAGGTCAAGACCATCATGGTCAAACGATGCGTCCACGGTGGATGGCACAAAGACGTTGGCCATGTGAACGAAGCGAGGTGTGTCAGCATGACCGTACACGTTCACGGTGGAGGCGTTGTGATGGTCGACCCGAGCGAAGAGCTGCCGTCCATTCAGGAAATGGAAGTGTGAACGTAATTGGGAATAGAGACTACTTCGCAGGGGCTCACCCTTGGGATCGTCGTACGCACCCTCCGGATGAAGCAATCCCTGCACACCTTTGGTATTCGCGGCAGTCCAGGACCGAGTGATGAAGCATTTATAGGTGTTGGACTGGCCTCCTACTAACAGCGGATAATTCTCCCCAGCATTCAGAAACGCTTGAGTGCCTTCGAATTCGCAGTACTCGTCCAAATACAGCTTGCGAAGCTTCGAGTGTTTGCTGAAGGCCTCCATACGCAGTGCGGCGAGCTGGGGCGCGGTGAAATCGCGCAACATATAGAGCGGCTGGACATCTCCCATTCACCGCGCCTTCATTCCACTCGACCTTGATCCATGGCAGGTTTCCGAGAATTAGGTCAAACCCGCCATGATCCGCGAACACATCGGCAAATTCGAGCTGCCAGTGAAAAAAGCTGCTGCCGGGCAACTTCTGCCGCGATCTTCAGACGCTCTGATCTCGGTAAGAGCGCAGCCACATCAACAAACCCGTTCTCATCTCTGACGCTGAGCGACGGCTGTTCCGGCGCCAACAAGTTGCCCTGCGTGGGCCGGATAGTCTGGGTCGTGGTCAGGTGTGCTGCGCAAAACGCTTTCAAGCGACGCAATTTGCTCATTGGGCATCGTTGTGACTAAGTCAGGCAGCATCAGCGCATCCATATTCGTGATGCAAAACACCGAGGATCAATTTCGCGCTTACCCGTCTGTTCGAAGAGATGCGTTCGGAATCCTGCACTGCCGGCGAGGTGGGCTCAACCTGATCGGGAATGCCGGGTCCCAAGGACTATGAGGGCGTCCGATATTGTAATGGTTCACCCATTCTCGGAGCGTGCGCTTCAGATGAGATTCACTCAGCGGTATCACATAATCCAAGCACTCTCGACGGATCGTTCCAATCAATCGTTCGCAGAAGGCATTGGCCCTCGGCGCATTGTGCCGGTGATTTCAACACTTTGATACCCCAGCTCGCAACTTCCTCGTCCAAAACAACAGAGAAGGTCTCGTGGCGGTCGTGAAGCAGGAACTTGTATTCCCGGTCTCCCGGTAGCGCTTCCCGCAGTTCTTGCGGAGTCCACTCCGCGGTCGGAGGTTCGGTTGCGTTGAAGTGAACCAACCGGCGCGAACCGATCTCCAGCGGACAAGACATAAATCACTCGAAAGCACGCTGTCACCACCGTAAAGAAATCGCAAGCGACTATTGAGTTGGCGTGATTTTCAGGAAACTGGACCAGCGCTGGTCTCTTGATCCGCGTGGCCGGGGTGGTTGCTTGCTGTATTTGGCCACGTGCGTGGCGAGAGCCGAATCTGCAACTTCAGTAACAGCTTATCGGCATTACGTTGTTCTCCCCAGATTGAATTCTCAGCCGCTAAACGCCGAATCAAGTTCCTGACTTCGACACTCACCCGCGGCCTCCCTACGGGTTGCGACTTCCAGCGCCAGAAGAGGCGGAATGCACTGCGATGCCAGGCGATCAAAGTGGCTGGCTTGGCGATCATCAATGCACCACGCCAGTTGAACCAACGAGCCAGTTGGGGAAGTACAAATCTGTCGGCGGGAGTCGTGGGCATCGCTTTCTTCTCCCGCTCCCGGAATAGAGCTAATTGTTTACGCAGGAACAGATTCTCAGCTGCCAGAGCAGTGCGGCGCGCCAGACACCCGCGAAGAAACGAAAACCGTCACTGATGATCGTGCACAGGTTCCGAACGAGCGTGGACAGCGGGTGAAGACCTTCAACATCCTGAAATCGTCTCACGCCAACTCTCTTATTTGCCGCGTTAATTCAATTTTTGCGTAGCACAACGGTGCCCGCCCCCTGAAGCGCGCCATCGAACGCCTGCTCGTACAACCGCTATCCAATTTGATGGCGACGGGCCAGATTCACAGTCGCGATTGCGGGACTTTGATGATTCAATCCACGGTCTGAGTCGCGTTGCATTGCCTTCTGAGCTCATCGCTTGGGCAAACAGAGGCTGAATCCGAAAACCAGGCGTGGCCGTGACTCACGCTTCTTGGATGTCAATGGCCGGGATTCGTTATTCTGACAAATTCTGTCATTTCCGTCATTCGCGAAGTTCATTGGTCCAGGTCCGAGCGAAGGAGCGCTGCCCGCCCTACCGGCGCTGTAAACGCCCCGGCCTTTAAACCCCTCGCCCGGCTTCCGAGTTCGCTTTCGATGCTCCTCAACCCTGAGGAGACAGCCCGTCATATTAGCGGAGAGCACTTCTGAGGATTTGTCTTCGGAGCGTCGTGGTGTTTGTCCGAACGTACGGCTACGAGCAGGGTTGTGTGTTCGGAATCAGTCGTGTAATTCAGGGTAGATCGTCTACCCGGGACGCGGCATCAGCGCATCAGTCCGTTTTGAACTCGAGCCGCCGGCAAGTTAGTCGAAGAGGCCGACGTTACCGGCGTGGCATCCTTGTTGTTGCCCTTCTCAGCGAGCGCTGGTTGCAGGACTGCCGCCTCCGTCTTCTGAAGCGAGACATAGATCGAGCTTATAGACGTGCGGCGTACGACCGGATTGAGGAGCCATCGGATCGCTCCCGGGACATCCCGGCTAAGAGCAACCACTTCCAACTCCACGTACACTCCGCCGTCGCGCTGTTCAAACCGGGAGATGCTGTACAGCCGCCAAATTAGACCGCGGCCTGTGTTTGCCGGCGCTTCGTGTTCATCGGCTAGATCGTAATTCTCGACCTCACGAACGCGAGTAGTGTCAGAGATGCTGTACCATTTATTTTCATCGATTTGTCTAAAGGTGCTCCGGAACTCAGTGTCAAGCGCAAATGTCGCGACGACGGTTTTGTTCAACAGGCGAAGCGAGAATGTGTCTCCTGCAGCCGCCTTGCGAACGAGTCTGGATTCAACGACGTTCGGGCTGTATATATCTTTGTATCTTCCGTAATCGCGAACGACACAGAGAACGTCATCCAAACGAGCTCTGGGGAGAAAAACAGCGCCTATCCAATGATGAATCAACCCGTGGGGAACTCTGTCTGGGGTTTCGCCGAAGGAATTGACGACGGTCTTTCCTGTGTGCAGATCCCGCAGCCGGTCAGGTGATTGATCGCTCCACAGAAATAGTTTCGCCTTCGAGTATCCGGCGGCCCGCGCGTTTTGTTTCTGTACGTAAGCGTCCCAGGCCTTTAGCGTGTCAGGGCTCAACTCGGCGCCCTTCGCTGTTAAAGAAGCGGCGAGGATGAGAAGCGCCGCCGCGAGAAAGGCTCGCACAAACCGCCTGCGCTCCGACTTTGAGAAAACGGAAGAAACGACGGGGCGCTGCTGGGTATCTAATTTCATTTCAAATCTCTATCTGCTAACCTGCAGATCCGGAGCGGCCATCCATCCGTCGTCCTTAACAAGAAGTTGTACAAGGTCTTGGACTTCATCAGCGAATACGCAGCCTGTCATGACGTACCTCGTTCCGATGTCCTGAGTGCACGCCGCTGCCCAATGGGCCAGAAACTATGAAGGTGTCATCCGCCTCAGATGAAAAGACAGTCGGCAGCAATGCGGGGATCGGCTACATTGCTGGCTCCGATGCAATTCGTGAGGTCCGATGTACTCATCGGCTTTTCACGCGAGTCAATTCGTTGATTCTGGTAAAGATGCGCTTTGATTTTTGGGCCGTAATAACAGCGGCATGAGGATGAGACATGTTTTAACGGTCTTACCCATTAAGGATCGAGGAACACGACATGGAGCATTGGTGCCCATAGGTGTTTCCGGATAATCTTCACACCAATCATGCCGACATCGCAGCAGAAAATCACTGGCTCATTGTTCAAATATTGACAAGTGGCGAAATCCGGCTATGCCGTCCAGGGCCGCATCTGATTTCGTTCCCGCACTCCTGGTTAGGAAGCCTTGCTTCCCTTCTTCTCCGCCGCCAACCCCAAGTACGGCAGAAGAATCTCTGAATATCCGCGCTGTGTTTGTGGTGGCCAGCTCTGATCCCTGTGTGTTGGCACTCGGGCGGACCGGTGTCGTTACCGACCCTGGTCTGGATCTCGGCAGGATTCGGTCGGCAGCTGATGATTAATTTTACTGGGCATCGACGACGGGCCCGTGAGAAATGCAGACGTATTCGATACAACCAGACGGGATTGGAAGGCGCCGTGCTCAGCATTGTTCGGGGTGTGCAAAGGCCTGCTGATGTTTAACGTGGCTTTCCCGCTTCGATCAGCGTTTGTGGCCACGAGTAAACAAAGCCGGGATTGCCGAATGCGACTCTCGTCGCCGCCGTAAAACAATACTTGGTCAACAAATTGAGGTGAAAAGATGAAACCAACACAAAGACTTCGCGATCTGGGCCAGAGCCTTTGGCTCGATAGCATTACTCGACCCCTGCTAAGCAGCGGGTCACTTAAGCGTTACATCGAGGAGCTATCTGTGACCGGACTCACTTCGAATCCCACTATTTTCGACCACGCGGTCAAAAACAGCACTGAGTATGACGCACCAATCCGTGAGAAACTGCGGGATGGCGAAACAGTTGAGCCGCTCTTCGTCGAACTGGCGCTTGAGGATATCACGCGTGCTGCCGACCTGTTTCGGCCGAGCCATGATCGTACCAGCGGCGTCGATGGCTGGGTTTCACTGGAGGTTTCGCCGCTGCTGGCCCACGACACTGCTCGCACTGTCTCGGCGGCCAAAGAATTGTTCGAACGCGCCGGCCGACCGAACTTGTTCATTAAGATTCCAGGCACGAGAGAAGGTGTGCCAGCCATCGAGGAATCGATCTTCGCTGGCGTTCCTGTAAATGTGACCCTCCTGTTTTCGCGTGAGCAGTACCTCGCGGCTGCCGAAGCGTTCTTGCGTGGCATAGAGCGGCGCATCGAGGCCGGCCTCAATCCCAATGTCCCTTCGGTTGCATCGCTATTTGTCAGCCGTTGGGATGCGGCCATGGTCGGTAGGGTGCCTGATACCCTCCGAAATCAACTCGGTATCGCGGTGGCAACGCGCACTTACCACGCCTATTGCTCTCTGCTCAGCTCGGAGCGCTGGCAGCGCGCCTATAATTTTGGCGCTCGTCCACAGCGCCTCCTCTGGGCTAGTACCGGAACTAAGGACGCCACTGCCTCCGACATTCTGTACATCAAGGCGCTGGCAGCACCATTCACTATAAATACGATGCCCGAGGCAACGCTGAAAGCTTTTGCGGATCACGGTGAACTCGGCGCCGGCTTGTCCGAGAACAGCGGCGACACTGAAGACATATTAAGCCAGTTCGCTAAGAACGGCATCGATATCGGCACTCTGGCCGCCCGGCTCCAAGATGACGGGGTTAAATCATTTGTAAAGTCGTGGAATGACCTGATGGCTGTGATCGCTTCCAAGGGCGCTCAACTCAAGAA
>JBJMGK010000083.1:0-4967 GCA_045807925.1 Bryobacteraceae bacterium
AGGCCTTATGGAGCGCCTTGTTGCCGAGGCTCTGAGCAGTACCTATCGATGAACTGGCGGATCGCGTGATCGTACGAGCGTTTCGAGCTGACCGATGGCAGGCTATTTAGAACGGCTGATTTGGATTGTTCGAGGTCGGGCAACTTCAGTATGGACTTGGGAGTGCGTTTGCGTTTCTTGGCCATGCGAGCCAGTTTGTTCGCTTTTTGACTACTGCCGTAGAGCCTTCATTTGGCCGTACGCTGCCGGGTTTGTCGTTCCCTATCCGATCCGAGCACTCGCCAGCTTTCCAGCATAGGCGGTCTTTTTGAAGCCAGGCGATCTCCAAACCTCCTGCGATCTAAGTTCATGGGTCAGAATTCGTTTAGCCGAAGCGACAGGCACTTCGTTGACCCGCCTGCCTTCATGAACTCCGACATGTGCGTCTGAATTACTTCAAAACCTTGCGACGCCAAGCGCGAAGCGAGTTGGGGCGTTGCGTAGTTCAAGATGATCGTGTTCCCGACGTTCACGGCATTGCACGCGAAGTGAACGGTGCCCTCTTCCGTAACAGCGAACCTTTTGTCGGACGGAACACGAGCCTGTATCACAGCGTTTGCTTGAGCGTCAAAGGCTGCAGGGTAGTAGAGGAGGTAACCTCCCTTTAGCAGGATGCTGAAAAAGGGTTCTGAGAGGCTTCCATAAAGTCAGATCAGGGGATCTCCAATGTATACCCAAGCTCAAACGATCGCGTATACAACGTTTCTGCAAGAAGTTGTTTTTGGTGTAACCGACTAACCTGGGTCGAAAACCCCTTTTTCAGCATCCTGTTAGAGGTTAGACGCATTGTCCCGAGTGGATCGCTCCTAGTCTGCGGAGCCCACTCTGACTGGGAGCGTGAGACGTATGCATCTGAGGTCGGACCTAAGATTGTCGTCGGCTATGTCTTGCTGAGGACCGAACAGCGTGCTCCGTAGGCCCAGGATTCGTTTGAAACGTACTATCGCAGGATGCGGCGCCCGCAGACTACAACCGATATAGCGGGGGCGGGCGAAACAGAGCTGTTTTTCTGAACGCCCACTTGAGATATGAAACCCCACAATTAACGCAGAGTCACCGTAAGTGTAACGAGGCGTGAAACAACATGCCCCAGTATTCGTGCAATGCTGTTTCAGACATGGCAAGCGCCCGTCCTTGAGGAAAGTAGTACTCGGGCCGACGGAACGCCCAAGTGGTATGGGGTGCCGGTGTCTGGTATGCGACAGGAACGGGCACGCGCTCAGCCTCACACTTCCCGCTCAGGAGCATCGCACGCGGCATGTGGTAGGCGGAAGTGACGACGAGTACGCGCTTCCATTTCCGTTCTCTGGCGAGGCTACAGAGAATTCCGGCTTCGGACTCGGTGTTCCACGTTCTGCGGGTTACCCCAATCGCAGTATCCGGTACGCCGCGGCGGAGTGCCTCGTTCCGCAGCATGTCACCCTCATCCGGACCGCCTTCGAATCGCTCGGGTCCCCCGCTGAAAACGAGCAGCGGAGCTTTCCCTGCTACATAGAGGGACAGTGCTTTGTCGAAGCGATCTTCCGCTTCGTTCCAGTCTGGTCCTGCAGTACCGTCTCCGCGAAGGCTGAGCATGCCGCCGAAGACAAAAATGGCATCAGATTGAGGACACTGAGCCGGGTCTCTGCGAGGATATCGATCTTCCAAAGACCGCATGACCAAGTCAGCCGTGACGGGAGTACCGAAAACATAAAGGATTAGAAGCGAAAGCAGCGTGAGCAAACGACGGCGCCACCGCAGTCCGAACAACAACAGAATGACTGATGCGCCGAGCGGCATTAAAAGAATGGGAAGGCACTTCGATAAAACGGAGACGAACATCTTGCTTTAGGGAATGTTGCTTAGCTTTTGGGAGTACCAAGGCTGACCTGCGCTCCGGCGGGACGGCCTGCAAGCAAGCAGAAGGATAACAGATGCCTCAGCGGTCAAGAAGTAATCAATCCTTGTACGGTGTGAAAGAAAAAAGCCTCGATATTCCGGATCGGTCAGTAAGGGGATATCTCGATACCAGATTTCAAGGTTTTCATTTGGAACTGGAATGGCATCAAGGTTGTACTTTCTGCACGATTCGACCAACAAAGTCTACCTAGGCCAATCACCCTTCACGGCCACGACACACCTTGGAGTGCTATGGAAACTTTGATGGTTTCGGCTATGTGCCGCCTACGCAGCTATACACACGAGGAGCAAAACAAATTGGCATTCGGGCGGGCTAAGTCAAACCTCTACCCCACAATTCCGATTCATTCTAAGGTGCCAGGGTGGAGTACGCAGAGCCTTCGATGTCCGTTGACGCGGTATACGGCGGTTGTTAGATTCAGGTCAGACAAAGACGGCAGATTGGAACGAATCACACAGCGGCCCTCCTGCATAGGCGTGACACACAAAGCTGTGATTCGAGACTGAAGTCGATTTTACCTACCTGCGAAAGCGGGACAGAAAGTGAATGTGACGAAAATGGGCGAAGCCTGCCTACGCGACGGCAGTAAACATACAGCGGTCTCTTCGACGTTAGCTTGGGCTTCCGGCCGCCAAGAGGGAATAGCTTGGTACGCACTGAAAGTACGGAGCGGTGGAGAGGTCAACGTCATGAAAGCGCTGCAACTTCGTGGATATTGGCCTTACTGTCCGATGCAGCAACAACGGCGGAGATATAGCGACCGGATGAAGGTTGTCTCGGTTCCACTATTCCCCGGCTATCTATTTTGCCGGTTTGATGCCCAGCAGAAATTTCCGATTGTGAGCACACCGGGGGTGGACTACATCCTTGGTGCGAACGGTCCCGTTGCAGTTGAGGAAATTGAGCTCGAAAGCATTCGCCGGATGGTGGAAGCGGGAGCGCAGGTCGAACCTTATCTTGCACGAGGACAGCGCGTGCGGGTATCGCACGGAGCGCTTGAAGGCATCGAAGGGATCGTCGCTCGGGACGCCAAAGGCGGCGAGAAACTCGTTGTTTCGATCACCCTGCTGAACCAATCCGTTTCTCTACACATAGATCAAGCATCAATCTGCGTTTCCGAGTAGAAACCCAATTCCATCGAGATCAATCCGCATGCAATTCACCACCTGGCCGCAAGACGGTGCTTCCGAACCACAGAATCGATGCAAAATCATCAGCTTTCGGGTATCGGACGACGAGTACGGCGCTGTCGAGACAGCAAGCAAGCGCCACGGATTCAAGAGCGTGGCGCTGTTTGCTCGATCCGTCGTGCTGACCGAGAAGATCGATGATCCAACGCATACGCCCGTGGACTGTGACATCAACCGGCTTTGGCGGCGTGTTGAAGCTTTGATCGCAGCACTGGAAGAGTTGATGGTCCAAATCAGCGCGATTCGAGACACGATTCAAGCGTGATCGACGATCCGTGTCGCAGAAATTATTCAATAACAACAAATCTGGAGAGTGGAATGAGAGTTCTTTCAAGCCTTTTGATTACTTTGCTGTTCAGTGCCGGTTGCGCACTGACCGCCACAGAAGTACCGGCCGCACGCGGCTACGTCTTGGCCCCGGACGACGCCATAACGGTTCACGTAGCCGATGTTCCGGAACTGGATTCGAAAGCGCTCGGAGTCGTGCGCATCGACCATCAAGGCAATATTCGCATCCCGCTCGCCGGACGCGTGACGGCTTCAGGCTTTACGGTGGAGGGTCTCGAAAAAGAGATTGCGGCTCACCTGTTGAACCTGATGAAGGATCCCCAGGTGTCTGTCGCAGTCGCGGAATACCGAAGCCATCCGGTTTCGGTGCTGGGCTCAGTCAGAACTCCGGGCGTTTATCAAGTCAGCGGCCGCAAGACCCTCTTCGAGGTTCTTTCCTTGGCAGGTGGACTTACCCCGGACGCGAGCAACAAGATCAACCTCACGCGGCAAGCTGCAGCCGGTCCGCTGCCCCTGCCTCACGCAACCAAAGATAAGAGCGGCGATTTCTACATCGGCGAGCTGAATGTGCGGAGCGTCATGGAAGCGAAAAATCCTGAAGAGAACATTGAGGTGCTTCCGAATGATGTTGTTACGGTACCGAAAGCTGAACTCGTGTATGTAGTCGGGGCAGTGAAACGTCCCGGAGGTTTCCCGCTCTCGGAGAGAGAACAGATCTCGGTGTTGCAGGCGGTTTCGCTCGCTGAGGGGTTAGATCGCGTCGCTGGAGCCAATCAGGCCCGGATTCTCCGGCAGCTTACGCCGGGCGCGGAAAGGACAGAAGTGAAGGTGAATGTCGGGCGAATCTTGGACGGGCGCGCGAAGGATGTTTCGCTCCAGGCCAACGACATTCTTTTCATCCCGACCAGCGTACCGAAGAGCGCTTCCATCCGAGCAATGGAAGTAGCGATCCAAGCAGGTACAGGAATTGCTGTTTACCGCCGATAACTAAAGAGAGATTCAGGTCATGAGCAAAGAATTATTTAGTACCAGACAGAACTGGACGGATGTTGCGGCCATTCGGGAGGGCGTGGTTCTTCAGCCGGAGTTTGTGACGGAGCCGCAATCTGGCAGCCTGCTGGACTACTGGCGAGCTGTCTCCCGCAGCAAGAAATTAGTGGCAGCTTGCAGCACGGCCGGCTTGGTTCTCGGCCTCGGCGTGGCGTTACTCCAGCCGGCCGTATATCGCGCCAGCAGTTCGCTTGAAATCCAGGACGTCAAGAATGATGCGGGAAAGATTCTGACCCAGACTTCGGAGGCACCGGCGGTGGACCCGCTGGCTGATATCCAAACCCAGATCAAAATTCTGCAGAGCAGAACTCTGATGGAGAATGCTCTTTCGAAGCTGCACATCGAGTCAGAACGAGATCTCGCTCCGAACGCGGGCGAGACACCGGTATGGGCTCAGATGTTTTCTTCCCGGCCAGCCGAAGACAAACACGAAACGGTGATCGAGAAGGCATTGAAGAGTCTCAAAGTCAGCGAGTCTGGACAGACTCGTATCGTCGAGG
>JBJMGK010000084.1:0-9796 GCA_045807925.1 Bryobacteraceae bacterium
CGCAGCAGTTCATCCGTGACCAGAAAGGCCGTTTGGTCATCGAGTACCTGCCGCCCTACGCGCCGGAACTGAATCCGGTGGAGTACATCTGGGCTCACTGCAAGCACCACGAACTGCCGAACGTCTGTGCCAAGAACCTTTGGGACCTGAGCGAAGCAGCCCGCCGTTCCCTCAAGCGCATGCGCCGCCGACCGCGACTGATCACCGCCTTCTGGAAGCAGGCCTCTTTATTTGATTGATTCCGCTATATTATGCGAGATTCAGTAAATATCAGGGCGTCGCGACTCTCGCTGTGGACCGGCTGATTTCCATATCACTGAGCTCTGTGACGTTCACCGCTGACGCCGCATTCGATCCCAAGCAATGCCGCGATCAGGCATTCGGCGTCTCCTGGCAGGACCCGGAGCAGATTGTGCTGCACTTCCGCGCCGACCAGGCGCCCTACATTCGCGAACGAACCTGGCATCCCACACAGCAGATCAGACCTCTCCCCAGTGGCGGCGTCGAAATGATCTTTCATGCTGGTGGACGTTTCGAGATTCGCCGCTGGATTCTTGGCTGGGGAGACGCCGTGGAAGTCATTGCGCCGGAAAGCTTACGAAAAGACCTGATCCGTGTCTCAGAATCAACTTTGCGTCAGTATGCAGGTCGCAAAGAAGAGAATTGATCAGTAAATCCCGGTGGGATGGCCGACTAAGCCATCACCGAAACGGTGCTGGGCACGGCCGAAGAAACCACGATCGTGACCAATCGCCCGCTTGGTCACCCTGTGAACGGAAGCTGAAATTCTGGCACGGATCTCACTCCTCCGGGTAGCGTGGTATACGTCATGCCTGTGAGGAATCTTGTTTCCAGAACAGGTTGCGTACTGATGATCCTACTGCCGGGGCTGGCGCTCATGGCGCAGAACGCTCCGGATGTTCAAAGTAAGGTCGCAAATCTCGAGCAGCAAGTCCAAAAATACCTTCAGGATCAGAAACCAGAGCTCGCCATTCCTATCCTGCAAGAAATCGCGTCCGTTGATCCGAAGAATCTCAATGCTCAGGCAAATCTGGGCGTTCTGCTGTTCTTTCAGGGCAAGTACGCCGATGCGATCCCACATTTGCGTACGGCGCTAGATCTGCAGCCGGATCTCTCGAAAATTGAGGCCCTGTTGGGAATGGCGGAGAAGCGGACCGGGAACCCGGGCGAGGCGGGCAAGAACCTGGAGCGTGCGTTCTCCAAGCTGGAGGACAAGAAGATTCAGATTGAGGCTGGCTTAGAACTGATCGAGATCCACTCCGCTGCAGCGCAACTCGAGAAGGCTCTATCAATCGCGGTGAAGCTGCAGGAACTGGCGCCGCAGGATCCAAAGGTCCTGTTAGCCACTTTTGAAATTTCGCGGCAATTCATGAATCAAACCCTGCTGAGCATGATGATGGCTGCGCCGGACTCCGCCGAGATGCACATGGTTATGGCGGGCGAACTCGCGCGGCAAGGCGACCACACCAACGCTATCGCGCAATATCGGGAGGCTCTCCGACTTAATCCGAGGCTGCCCGGAGCACACTTTGAGCTGGCCGAGCAACTCAGGAGTTCTTCTGATCCCGCCTTAAACGCCCAGGCTGAAGCCGAATACAAAGCGGCGCTCCGCATCAATCAGTATGATGAGCTGTCCTGGCGCCAGCTCGGCGGAATCATGACGGCGAAAGGCGATTTCAAAACGGCGGAAGAGGATTATAAGAAGGCTCTTCGTCTGCAGCCGCAGGATTCGGACGCCAAAACTGGTTTAGCAATTGTCTATATTTCTACCAATCAGACGGACGGAGCTATTTCCCTGCTCGAAAGCGCCGTGAAAGACGATCCGACCAACATGGTGGCGCATTACCGTCTCAGTGTCCTGTATCGACGTGCCGGCAGGGTGGCAGATGCTCAACGTGAGATGGACACTTTCCACCGCTATAAAGACATCAAAGACAAGTTAGGAAAGGTATTCAAACAGGTGGCAGGAAAGCCCGATCCCATGTGAGATGACCGTCGTAACCCAATATTAGACGGGCACATTCGCATCACTAATAAACTTGTCTCGATGAGCAGCACAAAATCGCCGTGGTCCCTGGTGCTTATCGCCATGGTGTTACTCGAACTCTGCCTGCAGGCTCAGCATGCGACCCGCCCCGCTTCAGAGCCTCGAGCGGCGGGGCAAAGCCATGCTCAGCCTCAGACCGCGATCCCTCAACTTGTGGATATTACTGGTTCCACGGGCATTCATTTTCGGCATCTCGCCTCTCCCGACAAGAAGTACATCGTGGAATCGATGAGTGGCGGGGTGGCTTTGATCGATTACGATCGCGATGGCTGGCCGGATATCTACCTCACGAACGCACCGGATGTGGACATGCAGCTGGCCGGCAAGAAGGCCCGAAGCACTCTATTTCATAACGATCATAATGGCGGGTTTACCGACGTCACCGAGAAGGCAGGTGTCGGATTTCCGTGCTGGGCGAATGGCGCCGCCGTAGGTGACTTCAACAACGATGGCTGGCCGGATTTATTGGTGACATGTTTTGGCGGTACAGTTCTTTACCGCAACAATGGCGACGGCACGTTTGCCGACCTGACGCAGCAAGCAGGACTTAGCGGCGATGCGCTCTGGGCCATGGGCGCCGCTTTTGGAGACTATGACCGCGACGGATTGCAGGATTTGTTCGTGTCTCACTACGCCGCGCTCGATCTGCACAATCTTCCGGCTTTTGGGTCGATGGTGAATTGCCAATACTACGGGATCAAGGTCCAGTGCGGGCCGACCGGACTCAAGGGATCGCCAGACAATCTGTATCACAACAACGGCAACGGAACGTTTACTGACGTGTCAAAGCAAGCTGGCGTCGCCGATCCAAAGAATCTGCTAGGCCTGACTGCCGTCTGGTCAGACCTGGACAACGATGGGAAACTCGATCTTTTCGTGGCCAATGACGGCGCGGAGAATTATCTCTATAAGAACGAGGGCGCCGGCCACTTTGCGGAGCTGGGTTACCAAGCCGGGGTGGCTCTCGATGAAAATGGCAAGGCTTTGGCAAACATGGGCGTAGCTCTTGGAGATTATCAGCACACCGGGCGGTTTTCGATTGCCATCACTCATTTCAGCGATCAATATATGGAGCTCTTCCGCAACGACGGCCAGCTTAGCTTTACGGACGTATCGAACGTTGCCAAAATCGCCCGCTCGACGATTCATTACGTCGGGTGGGGAGACGCCTTCCTTGACATTGATAACGATGGATGGCTCGATCTGATCGCGGTTAACGGTCATGTCTACCCGCAAGTCGATCAGGCAAACATTGGAATATACTTCCGCGAACCGAGCCTGCTTTTCCTGAATCAGCGCGACGGCACCTTCCGTGATGTGAGCGCCCAGGCAGGTGAGGCGCTGAAGGTCCCACGGTCTGGACGTGGCCTCGCGGTAGGGGATTTGTTTAACGACGGCCTCCAGGAAGTTGTCGTTGAGAATCTTGAAGGCGAGCCGGTGATCCTAAGTGCCGAAGGTGGACCGCGTCATCACTGGATTAGCCTCGAGCTGGCTGGAACGAAGGGGGACAAACTGGCGCTGAATGCGCGGGTAAAGGTCACGGCCAGTGGCTTTGCTCAGACCGACGAAGTCAGGAGCGGCGGGAGTTATTTATCACAGAGCGACTTGCGGCTGCACTTCGGGCTGGGCGATCAACGTCGGGTTGAGAGAGCGGAAATCTCCTGGCCATCAGGTCAGACCGAGATCTTAACGAACCTCCAAGCCGATCACTTCTACTGCATCAAAGAGGGTGCGGGCCTGGTTCCTTGTACCAGCATCCGACCCACTGCCGGCCGGACCTCGAAATAGTCGCAGTCGAGTGGCGCCGGGGAACACAGACTGACAATGGTTTCAAACACCTGACCGTCCCTTAACAGTCGTAATTAACCGTTAGCTCGCGTAAACGCAAAAAATCTCTGAACCTGTAAGTGCAACAAATTATTGCTAATTCGCGGGGTTTACGGTACCAAACCTTGGCAAACGACTGGCGTACGTGTCAGGATGTGCCAACCGCAGCGAAAAAGCGCTCCGAGGGGTATTTACATGAAGCCACGTACGCGATCACTGGGAAAGTTTCTCCCGTTATATGTCTGCTTAGCCTGCTTGGGTCCCGGTTTGATGTGTGGGCAAGCTACAAATTCAGCGGATTTAAGAGGCAGTGTCACTGATCCGTCAGGCGCAATAGTGCCAGGCGTGACGGTGAGCATCCAGGATCTGGACAAGAACATTGAGAAGACGGTCGTCACGAACGATTCTGGAGTGTACGATTCCGGCCCGCTCGTTCCCACGGACCGCTACATGATCACCTTCAAGAAAGAGGGATTCTCGTCTGTGCAGCGCGGACCCATGACGCTGACCACCGGCGTCACCGGTTTGAATGCGGAATTGACTGTAGGGCAGTCCACGCAAACCGTGACGATCCAAGACACCGCCGCGCCTCTGCTCGAGACCGCCACCGCGGAACTCTCGACGACCATCTCCAAAGAGAGTCTGACAACCCTGCCCCAAGTTGGAACTCCGGATTGGCAGCAGTTCATCGTGCTGCTGCCCGGGACGAGGGGCACTCCGCAAAACGGCAATCAAACCTCTAATCCCGGAATGGGCGGCGTCTCTTCCAATGGCAGCATGCCGTTCTCGAACGCATTGCTCGACGGCGTTTCGACCAGCTCCCCTATGAGCAACAACGTCATCAATACACCGATCTTCGACTCCATTGCGGAAGTAAAGATCACCGACTCGCTTTCATCCGCCCAGTACGGAACCGGAGGGATTCTCTACAACCAGATTAGTAAGGGCGGATCGAATCAGTTCCACGGAATGGGCTATGACTATTTCCGAAATACCGCCCTCAATGCCGCGAATTTCCAATTTGGCCTCAACGCTCCACGAGCGCCTATCCACTACAACGCGTTTGGCGGCAACATCGGCGGACCAATCATCAAGAATCGGGCGTTTTTCTTCTTCGCTATAGAAAACGTCGTCAACCACGGCGGAGCTAGCGTGAATTTGGTTACAGTCCCAACCAATGCGATGCGCTCTGGCGACTTCAGCGGGTTGAACACGATCTACGATCCGACGACACAGTTGGTGAATCCGGCTACCGGCGTGGTGACTCGGCAACCGTTTGCGGGCAACAAAATCCCCGATCGACTTATTGACCCGGTTGCGAAGTCACTCCAGAATATCCTCCCGGCATCGAACCTTCCCGGAACGTTTGCGAATGGAGGCATAACAAACAACTTCAATTATGGGCTCCCGAGTTCCTCCCCACTGCGCAAGTACTTCGGGCGTTTTGATGCGGACATAACACCCAACAATCGAATCACGGGTTCCGCCGCGTGGAATGATGCGCCGCGGCTTAATCCTAGCCCGATCTGCCCAATAAACTGTGTCTCGCAGGATATCTTCAACACCAACAATCAGATTTCTGATTACTGGAGCATCAGCCCCACCACCATGAACGAGTTCCGTCTCGGATTCATGGGCGAGTATGATCTCCTTACGCCTCAGACGTTGGGGCAGGGCTGGCCAGCAAAGCTTGGTATGCAGTTCGCTAAGGCGGACCTTTTTCCGACCATCAATATCACGAGTTTCTACGACGGATTGCAGCCGGGTGTCAACGCGAACTACAAAGAGAACCTGTTCGACTTGTCGGATCAGGTGACTCTCGTTCGCGGTCGCCACATCCTCCATTTCGGAGGCGAAGTGCTAATCAATCGAGCCGATTCCACCGCGTGGGGCAACATCAATGCAGGGAACATGAGCTTCACAGGTGTCTATACCGCTGGCAGTAATGTTGGATCGCTCGCATCTTCAAGTGGTTCGCCGTATGCTGACTTTCTGTTGGGCTATGCCAAATCCTGGTCGGCGTCGGTATCGCCGGAATACGGCGGTCGGCTCAAGAATCCAGGAATATTCGTCCAGGACGACTTTAAGCTGAGTCCGAAGCTCACTCTGAACCTAGGCCTGCGGTGGGAAGGGAACACCGGATGGTCTGAAATTAACGGCAATGAACGTTCCTTTGATCCGAACCTTATCAATCCGGCAACGAATAAGCCGGGTGCAATGTGGTACGCCGTCAACAGCACCAATGGCAGAAGTACACTGCAGGCGCCGCAATGGAAGAACTTCCTTCCAAGGATCGGATTCGCCTACATGCTCGGTACCAATACGACAATCCGCGGCGGTTTCGGCATGTACACGTATCCCTGGAATGTTGACACCTACGGCAACGGATTAGGAAACGCGTTCACATCAAGCGGTTCCCAGACCGATTCCACAAACAACGTTCAACCTACGGTAATCCTGGGATCTGATGGAAACACGAACTATCAGGGAGCAAGGGGCGCCAGTGTCAACTCGCTCTATCGGCTGGCTCCGACCACCCCGCAAGCCTACAACGGACAGGCTGTCGGCTTCAGCCAGTACACCTCGCCGATTCCGCTGCTCAAGTCGTGGAACCTCACGGTCCAGCGAAGTATCACTCCGAACATGTTCTTTGATGTCGGCTATATAGGCAGTCACGGAACGCACCTTGCCTGGACTACAGACCTTAATCAGGTTCCCGCGAACCTGCTGGGGCCGAATGATGCGGCATTCCGTCCCTACTCGGCGTTCCAGAGCATCACAGGAGTCACAACGGACAGCCTTTCGAATTACCACGGCCTGCAGATGGGAATTACACGTCGTATGACCAACGGGCTGATGTTCAACTTCAACTACACCTGGTCACACATGCTATCGACACAAGACTCCTCGGGTTGGGGTTCGAAGCAGGGCAATACGAGATACCAGAGAGCGTACAATCCAGAGCTAAATTACGGTCCGTCCAACTTTGACATCCGACATATGTTCAAGGGCCAGGTGATTTATGAGCTGCCTTTCGGAACAGGCCGGACTTTTGCAAATCAGAACAAAGGTCTGGATTACGTGATCGGAGGCTGGCGGCTTTCGGGCACGATCGTCGCCCAAACCGGTAATCCTTTCACGCCATACATGGCAACGAATAACAGCTATAGTCTGGCGTCGAACAATCAGTGGTATCCGAACGTTGTCGGCAATCCCAATTACGCCAATCCGACAATCGATTCCTGGTTCAATGTGGGCGCGCTGGCTGCTCCCGCAGCCGGAACCTTCGGCAATATGGGAAGGAATATCCTGTACGGGCCTGGAATGACTCAAGTAAACATGTCGCTGCAAAAAACCTTTGCGATTACTGAGCGAGTCAGGTTCGATTTCAGCGTGAACTCGACAAATGCTCTGAATCACCCCTCGTTCGGCCAGCCTGATTCGCTGATCGGCCCCGGCCACGTAGGAAAGATTACGACGACCACAGTTCCCGGGCGCCAAATGGAGTTGATCGGCAAGATCAGGTTTTGACCTGGGACAAACGCTTGACGAACGAAATGAACCGGACTCTCCGGTCGGACGAAACACCTAATCGATGAACTCGCGAATACCGCTGTTCGCTGGAGCAGTATTGTGGCTTGGGTGCGCGGTTCCATCGACGCCGCAGGAGGCCGGGTCGACAAGGCCCGACCACCTGGTGGCGAACATCAATGCGCAGCAGACGATGGACCCGGTCTCGAAGGACGAGTTTGGCATGTTCATCGAGCACATCGGACCTTTGATCTATCGCAGCCTCTGGTCTGAAATGCTCGATGACCGGAAGTTTTATTTCCCGATCTCGTCCAAGGCGCCTGAATCAGAGAGCCAGACCCCGGGCGGCCCGTCCCGGGGCAGGCAGCTCCGCCACTGGCGCCCGGTGGGCCCAGATGGGGCGATCGTGATGCAGCGGGATCAGGCTTTTGTGGGCGCACAGAGCCCGCGCATTCAGATAGACAGTTCCAGCCCCCACGGCGTACGGCAATCGGGCCTCAGTCTGGTTAAGGCCAAGACTTACAAAGGTCGAATCTACCTTCGCGGAACTCCGGGTTCCAAAGTAAGCGTCAGCCTCATCTGGGGACAGAACGCGAACGATCGTCAGACGATTTCAATCTCCAACTTATCGAACGCGTACACTAACTTTCCGCTTAGTTTCACCTCTCAAGCCGACAGTGCAGACGGTGCGCTCGAGATCACGGCCACGGGTACCGGAAGCTTTGATATCGGCACCGTTTCGCTGATGCCCGCGGACAACGTTCAGGGATTCCGGCCCGATACGATTGCACTGCTGCGTCAGCTCCATTCGGGAATCTGGCGGCTGCCCGGCGGCAACTTCCTATCCGGATGGAGTTGGTATGACTCGGTCGGTGATATCGACAAACGTCCGCCCATGTTCGACCATGCGTGGAACGCCATGCAGACGAATGACGTCGGCATGGATGAGTTCATGACTCTTTGCAAGCTCATCGGAGTCGAGCCGTACGTTACGGTGAACGCCGGCTTCGGCGACGCGCACTCGGCGGCGGAAGAGGTTGAGTACATGAATGGTCCTGCCAGCACGCGCCTTGGCGCCATGCGGGCGCGCAACGGCCATCCCGAGCCGTACCACGTGAAGATCTGGAACATCGGCAACGAGCCCTGGGGTACCTTTCAGCTCGGCTACACCGACCTGAAGTATTACGTTCTCAAGCACAACGAATTTGCCAAAGCGATGCGAAAAGTGGATCCTTCCATCACTCTTATCGCTTCTGCGAAGATGCTCGAGAACACGTTCTTGAAGGGTGAGTTGCGCGCCAAGTATGCGGGAAACCTCCAGCCTCTCTATGGGTCAGATGTCGACTGGACTGGCGGCATCCTTGCGCACTGCTGGGGCAACTTCGACGGCATCGCCGAGCACTGGTACGAGCAGCCGGGCAGGTACTTCGATCTGAAGCGGGCACGAAGTCTGCCGCCCGATGCTCCTACCGATGACGCCTGGGTGAAGGTTGACACAACACAGCTGGAATGGGCGCGTCATGCAGGCGATGTGGTGCGACGCAAAGCCGAGGAATGGGAGGGTTACCAGCAGCGATTCCCGGCCATGCGCGACAAAAAGATCTTTTTGTCGATCGACGAGTATGCGTACTTCGGCGGAGGACGGGGCGGAGGACCGAATCTGAAACTGGCCCTTGCGTACGGAATGCTCTTCAACGAGATGCTCCGGCATACTGATTTCCTCACGACCTCGGCACATACCATGGGAGTCTCAACGCTCGACTACAACAGTACGGGCGCAGTGTTGAACACCACCGGATTGCTGTTCAAGATGTACGGCGATCACTTCATCGGCTCAATCCCGGTGGCCGTTTCGGGCAACTCGC
Organism: Bryobacteraceae bacterium; assembly: GCA_045807925.1. Taxonomy (GTDB): domain Bacteria; phylum Acidobacteriota; class Terriglobia; order Bryobacterales; family Bryobacteraceae; genus Bog-105. The sequence continues at coordinate 9,292 of JBJMGK010000084.1, forward strand.
CGCAGCCGAGCGCGAAGATTCCCCTGGCTGGGGATCAGCCGAAAACAAGCTCCGGCAGCCCAACTTATCCGCTCGACGTGTTTGCTGCACTCACGCCAGATCATAAATACCTCACGCTTGCGGTCGTGAATGCAACGGATTCGGCGCAGAATTTAGATGTGAACGTCAGCGGAACCCGCTTGGGCGTAGGCCCATGCAAGCTGTGGCAGTTAACAGGAGCCAGCGTAGATGCGGCCAACCGGGTTGGCGAGCCGCCCGCCGTCGAAATGAAAGAAACTGCTGTACACGATGTTCCGAAAACCATCTCGGTTGCGCCCATCAGCGTCAATGTCTATCAGTTTCCGGCAGCGCAGGCGCAGTGAACTCGGCCTCCGAGCTACTTCTTGGCATGAATGCCAGGACGGCCATTGAAAGCAAACAGAACTGAGGGAGATTTGATGAAGGTACACGTGTGGCTGTTCACGGCCGCGGCACTGTCAGTCGGGCTTACTGCTGCAGTTGGAGC
>JBJMGK010000085.1:0-20736 GCA_045807925.1 Bryobacteraceae bacterium
CATCCCTGCGTTGCTCTATCCCTGCTGAAGTCGAGATCAGTGTAGCGGATTCGATCATCTTAAACTCAAGCAGAACAAATTTGCGTTTAGAACGAGCTATACGCGATCGTCAGGCGTCGGGGATGCATTTCGGTATGCCGGAAAACCGCCTGAATCGTCTTCAAGGCCAAGCTTTGGCCCATTCGCGTCGCAGGTCAACCGACGCTAAAATGGACAACTAACACTTCGGTAACATTCCTTATTGAGGCAACACGGGCCGAATTATGATTGTCCGCGATCAAAGGCCCAAGGCTACGCTGAAACTGCATGATTCGCATTGGGCCTGCAGGCTGGTCGTACAAAGACTGGCAGGGCATCGTCTATCCCGCCTCAAAGCCGAAGGGCTTTCAGGAGCTGACCTATATATCCGAGTTCTTCGATACGGTCGAGATCAATGTCACCTTCTACCGTCCGATCCCGGCGCGCACGGCGGAAAGCTGGGTGAAGAAGGTCGAGAGGAATAGGCGATTCAAAGTTCACCGGTAAGCTCTGGCAGGATTTACGCACGACCGCGACGCCGGCGCGGAGGACGAACGCCTGTTCAAGGATGGGTATGCGCCGCTGCTCGAGGCCGGCCGCCTGGGCGCGATCCTGATGCAGTTCCCATGGTCATTTCGGAACACCGATGAGAACCGGCACTACGTCGCCCGGCTCCAGCAGCGGTTCCAGGAGTATCCGCTCGTGCTCGAGGTCCGGCATGCAAGCTGGAACGACGTCGGGATGCTCGACTGGCTGGCGGAGCTGGACATCGGGCTCTGCAATATCGACCAGCCACTTTTTCAAAAGTCGATTAAGCCTGGCGCGGAGGTCACATCCTCGGTCGGATACGTCCGGCTGCATGGGCGGAATTATAAGAACTGGTTTGTCGAGAACGCGAAGCCGCGCGAGAGGTATGACTATCTCTACACTGTCGACGAGCTGGAGCCATGGGTGGACCGGGTCAGGTCAGTGGCGGCCAAGTCGAAGGAGACTTATTCGGTCACCAATAATCACTACGTCGGCAAGGCGACCGTGAATGCTCTGGAGATGGCGTCCCTGCTAAAGGGTGAGCCAGTGAAGGCGCCGCCTTCGCTGGTTGAGCACTATCCTGAGCTGCGGGAATTCGTGCAGCAGTAGGGAAGGGCATCATCGGCCGCAGGCTTCATTCAGAGATACGAAACCGCGCTCCTGAAGATTTTGGAACAACTGGAACGACGCTTGCGCCCGACGATGCGGTTCGCAATCGAATGATGGTGGCCAGGGACGAAATCGCACCATCGCCGCCAGACTTTTGAGAGCTCCGTATCCAGGGCGTGCCTTGTCTATGCTGAACGCTCTCGTTAAACTGGCGATTCTCTACACAGATGAGCCCCACTTGACAATGCTCCACGTTTCGATAATTACGGCACAATGGAAAGAGATGCTGACGCGCCTTGCCGCTTGGCTCTGACCGACGGCGCCTGTGACCCGAACGACTCTGTAGCCTGCCAGACGGCGAGTCGTTTTAGCATTGCCCTGTGGTTCTCAGCGGGGTGTACCTGATACGCTGTTTCACCGCTTATCTGCTCGGGCCGACACTCGTGCGCTTTGATTTGTGAACTGCCTGGCTGCTGGGTTGGTTCGAAACTTGTTTGAAAATGTCCATGGTGCGACGCTACGAAACAGACGAAATGAGCGAAATGGGTCCCCACGATTAAGCGCAAGAACAATGCAAACGGAGGGCAACACGGCCCGGGCTGTCGCCGAGAATGAAGGTATGAACTGTCTCGCCTGTCATGACGCGCGATGGGCCTGTGAGGATCACCCGGGCAAATCATGGGCTGGGGCGAGTCATCATCCAGACGCGTGCGACTGCGGTGGAGCTGGTATTCCGTGTCCGGCGTGCAACCCATCCGACCGAGGACATGCACCGGAAATGCCAGCGGACTATGAAAGCATCGCTCGCGTCGAACCGCGACCATTGCCCGTATTCCCGCGCTGTCGCGGCATCCACATCGAAGGCGAAACCTACACCGGTTGCGGATACGGTTACGGTGATTTCGTTCCGTTTAGCGGGCCGTGTGATTGCCCAGTCTGTCATGGATCGGGCATTGAAGGCGGGAATCAGCCGAACTGAGTCTCGAACGGATTGAAGTGCGCCGGAAGACCCGGATGAACACGCGTCGCGGTGCCTAGTAGAGGAGAAGAAATCGGCTGCGCACAGCCACGACAGCGCCGAAGCTCCACGCAGGCAATCCGGTTTCGACACCACTCTGCTGCATCGAGTTCCCAGATGCATCATAGGTTTGCCAAGCGATCGAGCCTCCACGTCCCCAACCTGTCCCTTCAGTCCACGCGAGCAGGGTCTCCCCATTCGGCGCAATCGAAAGTCGTGGGTGTTTGTGGCCCTTATTGGGACCTGGAGCGCTGATTGGCCGGGCTGAAGAGTTACTTACATTTTGGAAATAAACCTGTCCGCCGGTCTCCCACGCTGCTTCGACGTTGCCGTCCTCCTCAGCGAAATCCATGCTGCTCATTGGACACGCATTGATGTTCCAGGCATCCAGCCGTCGATCAGAAAAGTGCATTCCGTGATCAGTCGAAGACAAGAGAAAGATGTCGCGGTGGACGTTCTCCGTCGCTGACCGGTAGAGTCCGTAGAGAGCTCCCTTTGAATCAGAGTAGAAGGCCATGCCGCAGCAGCCACATGCGCCAGTTGCGTCTTTCGTCGCGGGCTGCTCACTGCTGAACGACTTGCCATCATCTGTGGACTTTGTGACCCACACCTGCCGGCCTGCCTCGCCCGCAGCGGCACCAGGAGCCTTTCCGTGCCACGCTATATAGACGTCGCTAGCATTGTCGGCGGTGATCGTTCCACCGCCATCGAGGCCGAACGTATGCGTCATCAGATTTCGTTCCGGCTCAAATCCGGTATGCGTATCGTTGAGACGCGTGTAGAGCAACGGCATCCCACGCTTGCGGGACTCGGGGTTCATAGGTCCTTGTCCTTCGGTGAGGGACGAGCCATTCCAAGCGACGTAGATCCGACCATTCCGGCCTGCTGCTATCTGCCCGCCTCGAATGGTTCCGAGTGCGACGGCAGATCCTTGCACGCCATTCACTCGCAAGGGTTTCGTCCACGACCGACCCTCGTCGGAAGAAGTAACGTAATACAGATCTCCGTGCGCTGGATCGCCGGAATAGTACAGGAGGTGGACAACGCCCCTACCATCGGCAAGCAATCGCGGTTGAATACCGCCGTTCGGTACGCGAGAAACCGCGATATCGAAATTGCGTTTGGGTTCGGAGCCTGCAGCAACTCTATGCCAGCCGATTGCAGCGGACAGGATCATCACACAAAACAACAAAGAGGATCGAAGTACCACAACTTGGATTACATCACGCCAGGCAGGTCTTCCTTTCCCGTTCTCGCACAATGCGCAAGCGATCCCATGTTTCTTGAGCGTGCCCTTGACTCTGTACCTGAGTACAGGTGTCTTCCGCAGTCGGATAGATCGGCCTCGATTTTGGACAATCACATCAGAGTTGCAGGTGCTCTCGACGCGGATGTCATTCTTCTTCAAGACGTACAATCCGGGGAATAAGCCCCAACCGGCCGAAGGGTCTCCAGAGAAGGAGACTCTTCGGCGGAGTATCCATGCAGCGCTGCGCGAATCCATCACCCTAGAGAGACATGATCTGGATTCGCCGGAACGCGACTCGCCCGGTGTGACTTTGCAGGCCGATGAACCGTGGAACTGCGGCCGTACTCGGTAACCCGCGATCAGGATGCGATGCGTCCGATCCTACGGCAAAAGTGAAGTCCGTCACGTCGATGCCGTTGAGCTTTATCCGGTAGTGCTGTCCTTCGACCCTGATCTCGTAGGCATTCCACTGCCCAAGCGGGCTTACGGGCATGCTGCTCGGGGCCTGAAAGTTATACATCGCTCCGGTCATGTGAATCCCAGCACCGTCCGGTTGTCCCAGGGAGTCGATCTGCACTTCGAAGCCGAAGTCTACTGCGGCGAACGCAGTGTTGTTGTACCCTTTGCTGCCGGGATTCGGGAACCGTATGAACACCCCGGAGTTATCATCGGCCTTCCACGTTCGCCATTCGAGTCTGAGAGCGAAATTGGGCGGCGTAGCAACCGTATGCCAGAGCAGCCCCAGATCCGTTCCAGTAACCGCTTCCAGAGCACCATTGACGATGATGAAGCGTCCGGGATCATCGTGTCCGGGCTGATTCCCGATAGTCGACATCCGCCACCCGTTTAGGGACGTCCCGTCAAACAGCATAGTGAAGCCGGGATCGGGCGCAACCGGCGTGAACTGAGCGAGTTTGTCGGCCAACCTGCGAGCGAGGGCGGTGCCGGTGAGCATTGGGTTTGGCGAGCCGACAGTAGCAAACACGGCTGGCCCGGCGACGAAACAATTCGTGACTTCGTGGAACCTCAGGTCGGCGTTGGTTACGGAGGATGCAGCAACGTCGCCGCACACCAGAGTTCCCGCCTCATGGTGTGTTGTGCCCAAGCCGTCCCTGCGTGGTGGCGCGAACGACAACACCGTTTGCGCACGCTGACCCGCGGCGACTGTGACAAAAGAATTGCCCTTCAGGACCTCATAAGCCTGCCCCTTTGCGAAGATGAGGCCCACATCATCGGATGCCTTGTCCATGGCATCCCAGAGATCGTTGTCGTCTGCAGTGGGTTGGATGCCGACAAAAGCTCTAGGCAGGTGAAATTCGTCTAGTTCGCCCGATAACGTGACACGTGTGTTTGGATTTTTAGGGCGCAGTTCGCCGATGCCGCGGATCGTGATCACGATTTGATTGTCTGTAATGTGCTTGAAGCGTTCGTATGTGTCAACATCTGGTATCTTCTTGAACAGCTCTGCTTCTGAGTCACCACTGGGGAAGTCGAGCCCTGCTGCCGTGATCTGCAGATGGAAGTGCCCGAACTGGTGATCGGCATGGTCATGGCGACCTTTGACAAATAGGGCCGATGCCTGCAATTCCTGAACTCCAACCGCCAGCCCCGAAACGGATGACCGAGGAATGCGGATCGTTAGGTTGGATCGAAGATGGGCCATCAGGTTGGCACCCATCCGTCCGTTGCTCGGCAAACCTGGAAAGGAAATGAGGGCAAGCCGCGCACTTTCTATTGTTCCGAGCGCCAAGACGACCACGCCACCTGATGACACGGGCACTGTGCCTTGATTTGTCTCGACGGCTACAACGGATCGCGGATTGCCAGTTCCATCTGTAATCAACCGCGTCACGTGGCAATTGGGAACTATCATCAAACGCTTCTTAATGTCATCTCCCGCTGCTTCGGTCTGCGCAACGCGTGAAGTCTCGATCAGAAGAGGGATACTGCTGAATTTGTTGAACGGGAAGAATCCAGCGCGTGGTGGCCGCGCCTGGACGGCCAAGGGTGCTTCCAGCTTTAATGCATTATCAGGCGGAAGTCCGTTGAGATTGAGGTGCAACGGGAGCTGAGCGAGCGGTATGGCATCGGAAACATCTCCGTTGTCGATGCCGGTGCGAAGCTCTGCCCTCAGGGCCTCGTGCATGGGGCCGAAGATGAAGTCGTTCGTTTCGCTCGTTCCGATCTGATCGGCTGCCTGGTCGAAATATTGGCCGGCGGCCGTCAGGTCTGCAATGACGCTAGCCGGCCAAAGCGCGGAGGACATCTCGGAATCCAGAAGGCGCGGTGACCAGCCACCAAAGAACAGTGACCGGCCACCCAAGCAATACGCGAGCCCAGGAAAGCCCTGAACGACATCGGTCCGCCACGGAAGACCCCAGATTTCTGCGCGTGGGACTCCCGGATCCACGACAACCGGGCCTGGAGCGCTGAGGCCCAGCACTGGAAGGTTCTGGACGTGCTCACCCAGCGCGAGCGGGCCAGCTTCGAGCACGAGGATCCGGTGCTGACGGGCAGTGTCCTGGGAAAACAAGTGTTGTGCCACGACTCCGCCGAAGGAGCCTCCTCCGACGATCACTACATCGAAGGGACGGGCGTCTGGTCTATTCGTCGTGTCAGTACTTTTGAAAGCCTCATCAAGGCCGTTACAGGTATATCGGCCCAAAATGTCTCGGGAGAAGTCTGTGTTTTGCGCAGAAACGGTCGTCATAGCTTGCCTCCTCAAAGGGTCTTGATTGTATTCCTATTCCTACTTACTTGAAAGCGTATTCAGACGTTCCCGCCCGCCACCTGCCATGCGCTGGGTTTGACCCACGCCGGTTACCTAACAGGTGTAGATCCTGCTCGCTTGGACGGGAGGGAGCCGAGTCCTTAACCTTCACTCGCCGAGACCCCTGCCGCACGCGCATCTATATGCTACGGGTCGTCAGCCGGAGCACTTGTGCTAGTCGGGTGCGCACGAGTTTAAGTACCAGATCACAAGGAGCCAAAAATCCTCGTCTACCATGAAAAGTCCGACTGGAGACGGCCTGCCTATAGCCCTTCCGTCCTGCAGCTTCGAACGTTATGTCGACCTGCCAGGGTGCGTGAAATCACGCAATCGAGCTGCCGAGAAAACTTTGTCGAGCGATAACCGGTCGGAGGAACTAAAGCGGGGACGTTTTTGGCCACAACAGCCGGCTGAGAGCTGAGAAAGGTTCCGGACACTTTTGGTAGAACTGTGAAATTACAAAAAGCTGATGTGAGACCGTACGTGGCCGGTCCGGGCGATCTGTGTGGACGATGTGTTTGCAAGGAATTGCCGATTGCTGCGAGACGTTATCACCCAAATGATGGATCATCAATGTTTGTGATGCTTGTTTGACCCACGAGGAGAAGCAATCTCTCGATGAGAGTCTTGACGAAGCATTGTACCTGTCGGGTTTGAGATAACAGTATCCGTCAGCATAGGTCGAGTCATCCGTACTCGCAAACGCTGGTAATGTCTTAAAGTTGCGTTGATGGATCCTCACCTTTTCATAGCATCTGCACGTGAGTCGCTGAATGCGGCCTTGGCGCTTCCAACTGCCCCGCAAAGCGTCAGCCGGATGCGGCTGCACGTCAGAATCTATAGATCTCAAACGAGAATCATAGCTCCATACGATGGATGTCAATGGACTCGGTTCCTTTTCTACCCTCGCTTCTGCCTTTCGAAAGGGTCTCGATGAAATCGAGCAAGTGCGAAGAACTGCCGCCGTGTCCCGGAAGAGGTTTGAAGTCCCTATCCTTCCCCTTGAGAGCTCAATTGATCCTGGTCCACTAAACACGGCACTGTCGATGAATGGAACCGTAAGCGAAGGCGTCTACAAGGCGGCCATCGGACGCCGAACACTACTGAATGGCGAAACTGTCGGACGGGAGATGGGGATGAGTACCTGGATTTCCATAGCCGGGAACAATGATCATGCAGTCGCGCACGGCGAGTTTATTGAGAGCGCGGATGGACTCAGAAGGCTTCTAAGCGCGCTTCGTAATAGAGGATTCAACATTGCTTCCATTCGCAATCACACATTGGGTGAGCACCCGCAATGTGTGTTCGTGAAGTTCTGGGGAGAAGGGAGCGCGATCCAATTGGCGAGAGCCATGCGATACGCATTGGACGTTCAGGTTGGTGCAATTCAACCACGATCGGGAGAAAAAATATGAGGTGCAAACGGCGAGGAGAGATCCGACGTCTCGCAGTCGTATTCGCCTGCCTCACCGTTTCTCTCTGCGGGCAGACATTGAGGAAGGTTGCCGTCATCGATCTTCCGGGTCCGAAAGGACAGCGCTTCGACTATCTCACGATGGACGATGAGGATGGCTACCTGTTGTCGGCGCATCTCGGCCCCGGACTTCTTTATGTCATCGATGTTCGAACAAAGACGCTCGTAAAGGCTATCCCTGGCGTACCTGGAATCACAGGTCTCGAATACGTACCCGTGCTTCGGAAAGTGTTTACCTCAAATTGGGGCGAGGAGAAGATCGGTGTCGTAGACCTGCACAACATGAGCGTGATCAAGCGGCTTCCGACGGCCGCAAAGCCGAACGGAAGCACTTACGCAGCACCTTATAGGAAGGTCTATGTCTCCGATACGCTTGGTAAGGCTGTCGCGGTTGTCGACGTCGACAAGGATGAAATCGTCCAGACTCTACGGTTTGCCAGCGAAACCGGAATGCCCCAATACGATTCGGTCGCGCGACGCGTGTATGTGAGCTTGCGGAGTACGAACCAAATCGCTGAAATCGATCCTTCTACCGACAAGATTCTGGGTCAGTATCCCGTCAGCGGTTGCGAATTCAATCATGGAATGGCTGTCGATTCAGACCATCACCTTGCATTTCTGCTTTGCGGAAAAACGAGGACCATGACCGTGTTCGCATTGGATTCCCACCGCGCAGTTGCTCACCTTCCTCTTCCGTCAGGAGCCGATGTGGTCAAGTTTGATCCCGGTTTGCGCCGAGCCTACGCGGCATGCTCGACCGGAGTCATTGCGGTGTACCAGGAAGACGACGCCGAGCACTTTCGAAAGCTGGAGGACTTTCCCGTCCAGAAAATGGTGCACAGCCTTGCCGTAGACACCGCCACTCATCGTGTTTACGCCCCAGAGGAGCAAGAAGATGGTCGCCCGGTGGCCCGGATGGTCGTGTACGAGGCTGTTACGGAGAAGAGCCACTAGATGCGACTGCTGTGTAGCCTGTTTACCATCGCTGCCATGGCGATACCGCAATCCAATGCGCCTTTGCGTCTGCGAAAAACTATTCCACTTCCCGACGTTCAGGGCCGCATAGATCACATGTCGCTCGACGTAAGTAACGCCCGGCTCTTTGTCGCCGCTCTAGGGAACAACACCATCGAGGTGATCGACCTCAACGAGGGGAAGCTGATCCATACCATCCCCAACCTGCACGAACCACAGGGCGTCTTGTATTTGTCGGTCACTAACAGACTTTACGTAGCGAATCGCGATGACGGTACACTACGCCTCTTTGACGGCCTTTCCTATGCGCCTATTAAATCCATCAAGCTCGGGAACGACGCAGACAACCTCCGCTTCGACGCCGAAAAGAAGCAGGTCTACGTAGGGTACGGTGACGGAGCACTCGCCATTATGAGTGAGGAAGGAATGAAGCTTGCCGCGATCACTCTGGATGGGCATCCAGAGTCGTTCCAGCTTGAGAAGAACGGCAAGCGAATCTTTGTTAACGTACCGCGATCGCGGAAAGTCGCGGTTACCGACCGAACGACGTCATCCATCGTTTCAACATGGGGCACAGACGGAGCATTTTCAAATTATCCGATGGCTCTTGACGAGGCAGATCATCGCTTGTTTATCGTGTGCCGTCTTCCTGCACGCCTGGTCGTACTGGATACGATTACCGGGAGGCCTGTAGGGAAATTCCCGGCTGTCGGTGACTCAGATGACATCTTCTATGACCAGGCGCGCAAGCGAGTTTATGCAATTGGCGGTGAAGGCGCCGTTTCTGTCTTTCAGCAAGACGATCCAGACCACTATCGGGAAATAGCCAAGATCGCTACCATAAAGGGCGCTCGCACGGGCTTCTTTTCGCCCGATCGAGGCGAGCTATTTGTTGCAGTGCGACGTACCGATTCCGGACCTGCCGAGATACGTGTCTACGCAGTGGATTAAATGTACGTTCCTACGGCCGGACAAAAGAAAAGCCGTGGCAAAGGGCTTAGGGTAGCTGCTCTCCTGGAGCGCACGGCGCTGCGAAATCTCACACCAGATGGATGGTTCTTATTCTTCACCCGGTTCGCGCGGTTGTTTGCCTACGGTGCAGTCTCTGTTGTGTTGGTCTTGTATCTCACCAGCATTGGCCTGAGTGAATCTCAAACGGGTTTGCTGCTGACTCTTACGCTCGTGGGGGATACATTCGTGTCGCTGTGGCTCACAACCCAGGCGGATCGTATCGGCCGACGGCGCGTGCTCCGGATTGGCGCGATTTTGATGGCCTTGGCTGGGCTTGTTTTCGCCTCAACCAGAAATCTGATTGTTCTTTTGATCGCCGGAACGATCGGAGTAATCAGCCCAAGCGGCAATGAGGTCGGACCATTCTTATCAATCGAACAAGCTGCCCTGTCCCACGTTGTTCCTGATCGAGCGAGAACAGCGGTTTTCGCCTGGTACACAGTAGCAGGCGCATTCGCGACAGCAACTGGGTCGCTCTTCGCCGGGACTCTTGTGCAACTGCTCGAACACAAGACCGTCTCTACTCCAGGAAGTTATCGAGCCGTCGTTCTTCTCTACGTGGCTGTAGCTGGGATGTTGACTCTTTTCTTCAGTCGCCTCTCACCCGCTACCGAAGTAGGTTCACCAGCAGAAACAACTGACCGCCCGGCGCCGATGCGAAACTTCTTGGGCATCGGCCATTCCCGGAACATCGTCCTGAAGCTATCCGCCCTTTTTGCTCTCGACTCCTTTGCTGGTGGATTTGTCATGCAGACTTTTGCTGCTTACTGGTTTCACCTCCGTTTCGGTGCCGATCCATCGACGCTCGGCCTGATTTTCTTTGGCGCGAACATTCTCGCCGGCCTCAGCGCCTTCTGGGCGTCCCGGCTCGCCTCGCGATTCGGCCTCATCAACACGATGGTATTCACGCATTTGCCGTCAAATATTCTCCTGATTCTAGTGCCGCTCACGCCGACACTCTCCTCGGCTGTTCTCGTGCTTTTTCTTCGGTTCAGCATCAGCCAAATGGATGTACCTACCCGCCAGTCATACACAATGGCCGTCGTTCGTCCAGAAGAACGATCAGCCACAGCCGGCATAACGGGTGTTGCTCGAACAACCGGGGCTGCCTTGGCTCCGTTGTGTGTAGGTGTCTTGTTTGCAAGCCCGTCGCTCATCAGCGTTCCGTTTTTTGTTGCCGGATCGCTGAAGATTGTTTACGACGTTCTACTCTATCGAGAATTTCTCGGAATCCGGCCCCCGGAAGAGGTCGGCGGATAGACCGCTCAGTTGGGAGTCCGGGCTTTTACAATCTTCGTTTCGCTATGAAACAATACCGACGTTCCTAGAGCGCTTGTAGGCGTGCGGCCCTCTCCAGGGGCTTCGCCCCGGCGCATAGCAAGGGCGTCGCCTTCCAGGTTTCGGGAGGAACCCCCTCCCGTCGCTTCACTCCTCCATCCCCCGAAAAAGCGCAAGCGCTTCGTCATCCCTTGCATTTGCCGCCCCAGTCTCGCCAGCGACGCCTCGAGGGTGTTGATCGGCAACACCCCGATTCAATTCCGAAAGGCGGAGCAAAATGAGAATTCAGAGTGATGTATATGAGGCAATAACGGCAGTCATCATCGAAGCCATAGAAGCTGGCGTAAGCAACTTCGAGATGCCCTGGCACACACTGTCACAAATTCCTACAAACGCCTGCACTGGACGCAAGTATACCGGGATCAACATCCTCGTTCTCTGGTCACTTGCTGCAAAGTGCGGATATTCGACCCAGCTATGGGCGACATACCAGCAATGGAAAGAACTCGGCGCACAAGTGCGACAGGGTCAGAAATCTGCGACGGTAGTGTTCTGGAAGTTCTTCGGAGCTCAGCAGGACGCGGCCGATTCCGACCAAGATGAATCAGATGCGGATCAGAGGACCGAGACTCGTTGCTTCGCACGTGCATATCACGTCTTTAACGCAGACCAAGTCGATGGCTTCAGCGTCCCTGCGCTTTCGTTGATAAACGAGTCTGAGCGCATTCAAGAAGCTGAGACGTTCTTCCGTAATGCCGGCGCCCGGGTTATCGAGAACGGTAGCCGTGCCTATTACGACTGGAAATCCGATGAGATTCACATGCCTCCGTTCCATGTGTTCAAGCGGCCGGATCTCTTCTATTCGACCCTTGCTCATGAAACGATTCATTTCACGGGTCACGAATCCAGATGCAATCGACAGCTCGGCAACCGGTTCGGATCGGAAGCGTATGCAGCAGAGGAGCTGATCGCTGAACTGGGCAGCGCTTTCCTTTCCGCCGAGCTAAGTCTCGAGACCGAGCCCCGCTTCGACCATGCTCCGTACGTGGAAAACTGGCTGCGCGTGCTGAAGAGTGACAAGCGGGCGATCTTCACAGCAGCTAGCAAAGCACAACAGGGAGCACAGTTTTTAACTGATGCGCAACACAAGGACGCCGCCTCACAAAGGCGGTCCTCCCAACAGGGCAGGGAATTTTACGTGAATTTGAGGAGTTTTAGAAGTACCAGGTACTCGGCTGCGGTACGCTCGAGTTAGCGCCCATAGATCCTGCAACGATTCAACGGCCATGGCACCTCCGGATAACAGCGTTCGCCCCAATCTGATTTGGCTTGCTCAGGTCGACTCGAACGGTCGACGCCTACACCCTCACATAGAGGAGGTAGTTTATAGCCGACAATCGGATCTCGCCAGGTATCGTGCGAACGAGCTCGGTGATGAGGCGCAGATCGCAACTCTCATCGAAGAAGCTGCATACCGTGCCTCCGAAGTGGCTTTTGAGAGGACCTTACAGGATCCAGTCAGCTATCTTTTCCGCACCTACAGCAACCTGGTTGACATCACCCTTCGCAAAACGATCAGGTCGTTCGGTCTAGAGGAACAGGTGCTTTCGCATCTAGCACGGACGGAGGACTCCGAGAATGAAATCCTGACGGAACTCACGCGCCGGCAGATCCTCGAGTGCATGGATGAGAAAGGGCGTGAGCTGTGGGAGAGGAACCTCCTTGGTTATAGCGTCGGGGAACTCGCCGCGCAGGAGGGTCAGAGCGGCGATTATGTCGGCAAGCGCCTCCGACGAGCTATGCAGGGAGCACTTCGCCGGCTCCTACTCAGAGAGAAGAGTGCCAAAAAACAATCATGAGCGACAATACTGTTGCTCATGGATGACGGCCGACTCACGCGCGAACAGCATCGCCAAATGCTCGAACTCCTCGAGCAGGCCGCATTGCATGATTACCCCAACCCTGAACGCAAAGGCTGTCCCGGACAGGATTTCCTACAGCGACTCGCTAACGACAGAACCTCGATAAATCTAGATGATCCCAGATTGACGCATGTGGCCCGATGCTCGCCCTGTTATCGCGAATTCGTGTCCTATAGAAAATCCGCGCGGAACAGGTCGATAAGCAGGCGAACGTTGCTTGCAGCCGGAGGCGTTGCAGCAGCAGTTATTGCGGTGATCGGAGTTAGGACGTCACAAAAGCAAACCTCCGAGCCCTGGGTCCGCGAGGCAGTTGACCTCTCGCGAAACCAACTCACACGCGGAACGGATTCGAATTCGACCCCGGCAACCCCGAAGATCAACTTGCCCGCAAAGCGACTGGACCTGATGATCACTCTCCCGTTTGCCAGCCCGGAGGGCGACTACCAAGTCGAGGTTTTAAATTTTGATGGCAAGCAAGCTGGCGTTCATGCCTCGGGCAAGGCGTTTCTAAAGGACGGGAACACCTTTCTACACGTACGGCTTGATCTCAGCGCGTTGCGGCCCGATTCGTACCAGATCGGGATTCGCCGGATTCCGTATGACTGGGTACCAATCCCGGTTCAGGTGAAGTGAGGGGATAGAGTATTTCAATTGCTGTTTGTTGACGTGCTTACCCGACACTTTCCGAATCACCGACCATTCGGCTGAACGTGCGCGGAGGAGCGAATAGACTGGAAAGTCTGACATGCTCGCCCTTTACCACGGTTCCGGCGCAACCGACTTCACATTGGTCGATAAACAAGCGGAGGACAGCTGGGACGAGCCTCGGCGAAAAGCTATTCGACTACTTGAAGTTACAAACGACAGAGAGGCCGGCGATCTGCTTCGCCAATGCCCGCTCGAACTCTGGTCGGGCACCAACTACTTCCGAGATAGATTCTTCCTGCTCTTCTTCCGTACAGGCATTGAGGAATACCTTGCGCTGGAGGCGAGGCTAAGCGAAGAGAGGATGATCCAAGAATACGTGAGAGTAGTAAGGGCTCTGGAGCGTTTCGGCCTGACGCCGCGCTTCGTCGCTGTCGATATGGACATGGAGTTAGGTGTCGAAAGTGTTGCAAGGCCCCACTTGCAAATCACCACGGAGATCGTAGAACGGGCCTTGTCGGAAGCCGAACTGTTGATTCTGTCGAGCGGCGCCGCTGGCGCTCTTGATCGTCTCCATACCGCATTCCACGGATATCTGAAAGCACTATGCGACAGCGAGAAGTTAGGGTACGGGAGTGATCCAAGCATCACGGATGTTTTCAAGATCATTCGAAATCAGCACCCCGCCATCCAGGGCGCGTCCCAGCGAGAGGAAGAGGTTGGCAACATATTGAAGGGAGTGGCGACTATCGTTGATGCCATCAACAGGCTGCGAAACCGCCGAAGCATGGCCCATCCCAACGGTACCTTGCTGGAGGAGTCGGAAGCCATGCTTGTAATCACTCCGTTCGGACGCTGCTTCACTATCTCAACAGTAAACTTCACGTCTGAGCTTTCGGCCAGCTTTGGGGATATTTCCTCGACCGCCTGCCTCGGCGATCAATCGAGGCGAAGCGCCAGGTAAGCGTTCGGGTTGAATTCTCCGGTTGGCAGCCCAACGCGGTCTCCGATGCAAAACAACCGTGCGGATCAGATTTCCTGCTGCATCATAGGAACTAGGTATGGGACTGAAATCAAGCATCGAATGGACCGAAGCCACCTGGAACCCGGTGACAGGTTGCACGAAGATCAGCCCCGGCTGCAAACACTGTTATGCCGAGCGTATGGCGGGGCGACTAAAAGCGATGGGCCAGCGCAATTACGTGAACGGATTTGAACTCACTCTGCAGGACCATGCACTTGAGCTGCCACTCAAGTGGAAGAAGCCACAGCGCATCTTCGTGAACTCGATGAGTGACCTTTTCCATAACGAGGTCCCCATCGAATACATACAGCGCGTGTTTTCGGTCATGCGGCAGGCGCACTGGCACCAGTTCCAGGTCCTCACGAAAAGGGCGGAAAGACTTGATGAGTTGAACGGGCAGTTCGACTGGCCGGATAACGTATGGATGGGCGTCAGCATCGGAACGGACAAGTATGCCTACCGCGCGAACCACGTGCGAAACACCGATGCACGTGTTAAGTTTTTGTCGCTCGAACCCTTGCTTGGGCCGCTTTCCAGCCTCAACCTGACGGGGATACATTGGGTGATTGTCGGCGGCGAATCGGGTCCCGGAGCACGGAACATCGAGGAGAGTTGGGTGGTCGACATCAAGTCCCTATGCAGGAGAAGCGGCGTTCCGTTCTTTTTCAAGCAGTGGGGCGGCGTCAACAAGAAAGCAGCGGGTCGACTGTTGAGCGGAAGGACATACGATGAGATGCCGAACTTTCCGCTACTGTTCGCGCCGGCCTGAGCACCGGGCCCTCAGTCAGCTACGAGATTCCTGCTTAGCCGTCGCGTCTCACGTCCTTTGCCTTTTTGTCTCCTCGAAGCCCAACGAACTTCGTATGGCGCAGATGGCCGTCTGGTGTCCACTGCACAAACTCGAACTGCCCCACGAGCTCAGGCTTGAGCCACTGACAGTCCTTCATCTTGGCGGCCGTGAAGCCTTGACCCCATCTGCCGCTCTTTTCCGGAAGATTCACGAACGGGCAATCGGCGATAGCAAGCGGCTTCATCTTCTTGAGCAGTTGCTCGCGGATGACGGGCGTGAAGCCATTGCGGGTGCGCGAGGCGTACATCAGCTTCCCGCCCTCGTAATAGCCGAGGACCAGAGCGTCGAATGTCTTACCGCCGAAGGTGTAGCCGCCGATCACCAGTTCCTGCCCCTGATTGATTCGCATCTTCATCCACGCGCCCGATCTGCGGCCGGGCTCGTAGATGCTGTTGCGGCGCTTGGCAACCAGTCCTTCCAGTTCCTGCGCTTTGACGGATGCGATCAGATCCTTAAGACTTCCCTTCAGTTCCGGGGAGTAGCGAACGGGTTCCGCCACTTTGGGCAGCACCTTGGTCTCGAGAAGCTTTCGACGGGCATCGAGCGGCTGGCCCATGACATCCTTGCCCGCGAGGATCAGAATGTCGAAGACATAGTAGAAGAGCGGCGTTGAGGGTAGTGATCCCGCATTCTGCAGGGTGTTGAAGGATGGCTTACCGACAACGTCGAAGGCGACCACCTCACCATCCAGCACCGTGTGTTCGGGCAATCCGGACAGCGCTTTGACGAGCGATGGATATCTGGCGTTGAAGTCCTTGTCATTCCGGGAGCGAAGCGATAGCTTGTGGTCTGTTTTGATCGCTAATGCTCGAAAGCCGTCAAGCTTGATTTCCCTTAGCCATTCAGGCCCGTCGGGCAGATTATCCGTTCTCAAGAGCAACATCGGCTCGATGAACGAGGCTCTCGCCTTTGCCATGCAGATCTAGTTTCTCAATACAAAGGGTGGAGCGCATCGATTCAGCGATCATCCCCCTCTTCACTGGTACATTGACGCTTGTTCAGGTCCCGATGTTCGCAACGAGCGCTGGGGCATGACGCAAAACGAAGTCGTCAAATCCGAGAAGGCGCCACCCGCCAAGAGCAGAGCCCACTCGTATATCGTGACACCCACGCGGGCATATCGGCGCAGGTGGTTTTTGAATTTGCGAACGGGAAGCTCGATAACGTCTCATATATGGCAGATCAGCCCAAAGATCCGGAGGCCGCATTCCTCACCTGGTGCCTCGCGCTCGCGAAGCGTTACGGGCAGGGCATCGTCTATCTCGACAAAAAGCCGGTCGCAAGCCCCGGCGTGTGGTTCTGGATGAGAGCCTGAAGCAATTCTGGAAAGATAAGTCTGGCGAAATTGTGGTTTATCCACTCGACGCGCTGTTCGGTTGTAATACGCTGAGGGGGAATAAAAGGAGAAGACCAATGCGCTATCCTGTCCGTCGTGGGCAATCTCCGCACCTGTACCGTCTCCTTCCGTGAACCAAAGGGAAGCGGTCGCTTTTCGGTCGAGGTGACAGCGGAAAGCACGTTCGAAGCTGCGGTTCGAGCGCTTAAGATCTTCCGACAGGAGGATTGGTGCACCGAAGCGGTGTATGCGACCGGTTATCTCGAAATCTCGGTGAAATCGCCCGCGGTCGAATACAAAATTTTGCTCGATGATCTGGACCGCTGGCTGAAGCAGCCCGGAGGATCTCCGCGCGATACCGCCCTTCGTCAGAAGTTGAAGGCGATCCTGGATTGAGGCATGCCGGCGAGAGACTACGTCGAATTACACGCCAAATCCGCGTTCTCGTTCCTGGAAGGAGCATCGACTCCCGAACAGCTAGCCGCCGAGTGCGCCCGTTATGGGCAGCACGCGATTGCGCTCACTGATGCGAATGGGGTGTACGGCAGCCCGCGACTGCACTATACCGCGAGAAAGATCGGGATCAAGCCCCTGGTTGGCGCGGAAGTTGGCCTGCAATCGGGAGCGCGGTTGACCTTATTAGTCGAGAGCCAGGCCGGATATAAGAATCTGACCCAGCTCATCACCCGGACCAAGCTGCGGAACGGGCTCAACGGGAAGATCGAGAACCCAATCGCTTTTCTCGAAGACCTGGCGCTGCATGCTGAAGGGCTTATTTGCATCACCGGGGGTGACGAAGGACCGATCGCCCTTGCGCTGAAGAAAGTGGAATCGAGCACAGCTGTACGGCACCAGATCGAAGAGCTGATCGGAATTTACGGACGCCGTAATGTGTACATCGAGCTCCAGCGACATGGTCGACGGGATCAGGAATATCGCAATCAAGCGCTCATCCCGATTGCGAAGAACCTTCGGCTCCCGCTGCTTGCGACGAATGGCGTCCTGTACGCGGATATCCAGAGCCGCCCGTTGCAGGATGTGCTCACTTGTCTTCGTCAGAAGAAAACACTCGAGAAGGTCGGGCGGCTCCTTTGCCAAAATGCCCAAGCCTATCTCAGATCGAGCGAAGAGATGCTGCAGGTCTTTGCCGATCTCCCGGAAGCAACGGCCAATACGGTAGTGCTCGCCGACCGATTGGGATTCACGCTCCAAAACTTGGGCTATGAGTTTCCAACCTTCCCGACTCCGGAAGGTGAGCCCGAGATCTGCTTTCTCCGGAAGTGCACGGTTGAAGGAGCCATAGGGCGGTACGGCATCGATCACCCGAAAGCGTATGCGCAAATCGACCATGAGCTCAAGCTGATCGAGAAGCTGAAGCTGGCCGGCTACTTTCTGATTGTCTGGGACATCGTCCGGTTTGCCCGTTCCAGAGGTTTCCTTGTTCAGGGCCGCGGATCTGCTGCCAACAGCGCGGTCTGTTACTCACTCGGGATCACGTCCGTTGATGCCGTCGGCATGGGTCTTCTTTTCGAGCGCTTTCTCTCTGAGGAACGCGGTGAGTGGCCGGATATCGACCTCGATTTACCGAGCGACACGAACCGAGAAGAGGTCATCCAGTATGTCTTCCAGCGTTATGGTGCCCATGGAGCAGCCATGACAGCAAACGTCATTACGTACCGCTCGCGTTCCGCCGTTCGGGATGTCGGGAAGGTTCTGGGCTTTGGTGAGGAAGAACTCGGTCGTCTTGCAGCGGAGATGCCGCACTTCGAATGGAAAGATGAGAAGGACACAATGGAGAAGCGGTTCCGCGACTCCGGGCTGGACATCGGGGATCCGCGGATTGCGCATTTCTTCCGCCTGACCCAGGAGATTATGCACTTGCCGCGGCACTTGGGGCAACACTCAGGCGGCATGATTGTCTGTCAAGGCAAGCTGGACCAGGTTGTCCCTCTCGAACCGGCCAGCATGCCAAACCGGACGGTCGTGCAGTGGGACAAAGACGACTGCGCCGATCTCGGGATCGTAAAGATCGACCTCCTCGGCCTTGGCATGCTGGCCGTATTGCAAGACTGCATTGAGGTTGTACGTCGTGACTACGGTGACCTTGTCGATCTCGCTCACCTGCCGCAAGAAGATCCCGCTGTCTACGACGCTTTACAAAAGGCGGATACGATCGGCTTATTTCAGGTAGAGAGCCGAGCCCAGCAGGCCATCCTGCCGCGCATGAAACCCGTTAACTTCTACGACATCGTGGTGCAGGTGGCGATTATTCGCCCGGGCCCGATCGTGGGCCAAATGCTCCACCCGTACCTGCGCCGGCGACAGAAGCTGGAAGAGCCGGAATCCCTGCATCCTTGGCTCGACGAAGTTCTCGCGAGAACACTCGGCGTTCCGTTGTTCCAAGAGCAGCTGTTACGAATGGCCATGATCGTCGCTAACTTCACGGGCGGCGAAGCCGAAGAGCTTCGTCGTGCTATGGGCTTCAAACGATCCGAGAAGCGGATGCAAGAGGTGGAGATCAAGTTGCGCCGTGGAATGACGCAGAACAGGATTGATCAACCTACGCAAGAACGGATCATTCAATCCATCACCTCCTTCGCACTTTACGGTTTTCCCGAGTCGCACGCCGCCAGCTTCGCGCTGATCGCCTATGCAAGCGCTTACCTGAAGACGCATTATCTGGCCGGCTTCACAGTTTGCATTCTGAACAATCAGCCCATGGGCTTCTATTCACCGGCGACGCTGGTCACGGATGCGAAGCGACATGGACAGCGATTCCGTCCTGTCGATGTGACTCGCTCGCAATGCGAGTGCACCATCGAGACGGAAGCCGATATCCGATACGTGCGTCTCGGTTTCAACTACGTCAAAGGTTTGCGCGGACAAACCGCCCAAGCCATCGTAGCCGCACGTGAGTCGACCCAGTTCGCGAGCATGCGCGACTTGAGGCGGCGCGTGCCGTCGATGAACAAGAAGGAGTTTAGCGCCTTGGCCGAGCTGGGTGCACTGAATGCCTTGCCGGACTACCCGCAGGACCGGCACCGCCGAGGGGCACTTTGGCACGCGACGGCCGCCGCGATGCCCGTGAGCGACCTCCTCGAATCTGCGGTGCATGATTCTGAGCCGTCACCGCTCGAGCCGATGACTCCTCAACAGCGGATCTACGCGGATTTTCAGAACAGCGGTCTCACAATCGGTCGTCATCCGATGAGCTTCTACCGAAGCGGTTTGCGCGACACCGGTGTTCTCGACAGTGGCGAGGCCAAGCGACAACCAGATGGAGCCGTGATTCGAGTGGCTGGATGCGTGATCACACGTCAGCGACCAGGGACTGCCAAGGGCTTTGTGTTTCTAAGCCTTGAAGATGAAACCGGCATCGTGAACATCATCATCAATCCCGACCTTTTTGATCGGAACAGGACCGCCTGTGTCGCTGCACCATACGTGCAGGTCAAGGGAATAGTCCAAAACACCTGGAACGTCATCTCCATCAAGGCCGCCGATGTCCAGGCGCTCGCATTAGGCGACGAGACAATTCAGTCGCATGATTTCCACTGAACTACGGACGCTACGCACTCGCACCGGGTGTGTCACGGGTCAAATGGTCTAGGCTTCCGGCCCGAGCCCAAACTTGCGTGACGCGATCGGGACTTCAGGGTACGTATCTGGCGTACATTTCTCAGCGACCATCCGTCAAAACGGTGTTCCAATATAAAGGGTCGGCATAATGCGAGGTGGCACAGCCCTGACTTGCAAGAAAGCACTATCATGGACATCTCTCAAAGCTATCCATACGAAACCCGGCTCGACATCGCGTTTCAGCCCCTTGAACTGATTGATGAAAAGGCTCTGTCGGATGCCTGCACCTACCAGTGGTACAACCAAACGCTCTGCCAAGTGAATGGTTCCGTGGTTCGTCTAGGTGTTGTGAAGGGCGAATACCACTGGCACAAGCACGATTACGACGACGAGTTCTTCTACGTTATACAAGGCGCGCTCCTCATCGATCTAGAAGAGCGGACCGTTGAA
>JBJMGK010000086.1:0-60713 GCA_045807925.1 Bryobacteraceae bacterium
CTTCTCCGGTCAGAATCCTGACCACCCACCGGAAGATGGCTTTGTGTGTCTCCACCCAGTACAGCCGCCGGGTGCGGGAAATGGTCGAATGGTCCGGCGTCGCTTCGTCCAGGGCGTAACCCAAAAAGCCGCGCAAGGACAGGGAATCGGCCGCGCGCCAGGCAATGCCACGCTCCGAGTCAAGGCCTTCGAAGTAGCCGATGAGGAGTGCCCGAAAATACACGCCCGGGGCAAGGCTCGGCCGGCCATGCGGGCTCTTCTTGTAGAACTTGCGGCACAGCGCTTCCACCCGGGCATCGAACTTATGCTCACTCAGGATCTTATTCAGCCGCTCGTAAAACGCATTCCCGGGAGTCTCGACTATGGCGCTCGTTGCGATCCAGATATCGCTCTGCCGCTCCCGCCCCTTCCGCGTTCCCATCGCCATGCAGAAAAGACGCTCACAACATTTCCAACGTCACATGTTTTGAAAAAAATCACTAGTACCACGGGCTGCTAAGCCTCCGCATAAAGGTCGGGCGACAGAGTGGTCGACCCGTTACCCTAGGAGAGAGAACCCCATGACTCTCCACGGAACGAGTATCGTCGGAACAGAGACTGTACCAGCAGCCCAGAAGACCTTCACTGCATTCAACCCGAAACTCGGGCAAACGATCCAACCGCCCTTCTACGAAGCCACCGAGGCTCAAGTCGACCAGGCGCTTGAGCTTGCGGCAGCAGCAGCAGACCAAATGAGGGGCTTGGGCAGCGAGAAGATCGCGTCCTTTCTCCTGGCTATTGCTGCGGAAATCGAAGCAGTTGGAGATGCTCTGATCGAGCGGGCTTCTGAGGAAAGCGGGCTTGATCTCGAGCGCTTGCGAGGTGAGCGGGGCCGCACCGTGAACCAGATCAGGCTCTTCGCAAGCCTCGTCGAGGAAGGCTCCTGGGTGGATGCTCGCATCGATCCGGCTATACCTGATCGGAAGCCTTTACCGCGTGTCGATATCCGGCGTATGCTTCAGCCCATCGGTCCCGTTGCCGTCTTCGGGGCCAGCAATTTCCCCCTGGCCTTCTCGGTCGCAGGCGGGGACACAATTTCCGCTTTCGCCGCTAAAAATCCCGTCGTGGTGAAAGGCCATCCAGCCCACCCCGGCACGTCTGAGATGGTTGCTATGGCCATCAGGAAAGCCGTACGTTCACAGGGTCTCCACGAAGGCGTCTTCTCGATGCTGCAAAGCACCGATCCGAAGATCAGCATCGCGCTCGTGACACATCCGAACACCAAGGCGGTAGGGTTCACCGGTTCACTTCGAGCCGGGCGGGCCTTGTTCGATGCAGCGGCAAAACGGCCCAATCCGATCCCGGTATACGCCGAGATGGGCAGCGTCAACCCGATGTTCATTCTGCCTGACGCGCTCAAGTCCGAGGGCGCGAAGATTGCGGATGGATTATACAAGTCGGTACTACTCGGCACCGGGCAGTTCTGCACTTCGCCGGGACTTGTTTTCGTACAGAATACGGAAGGCTTCGAGCAATTTCGCTCCGCGCTCGGTGAACTGTTCACGAACGCTACCCCAGGGACGATGCTGAATGCTCCGATCGCGAAGGGCTACGCCGAGAAACTCGAGGCTTTCCAAAAGGTTTCCGGTGTGCAGGGCTTTACTGGAAGCAAGGCCCCGTCCAAGCACTGTGCGGAGGGTCAGCCGGCCGTGCTGGTCACAGATTTCAAGACATGGCTGTCGAATCATCTGCTGCATGAAGAGAACTTCGGGCCCGCTACGCTCGTCGTGCAATGCGCTTCGCCAGTGGAAGTGATCGAAGCCGTTAGAAATCTGGATGGGACGTTGACCGCGACGATTCACGGTACTGCCGACGAGCTGGCGCAGCACAAGAAACTGATCGATCTGCTGACGCGTGTAGCAGGACGCATTCTCTTCAACGGATTTCCTACCGGAGTTGAGGTCGGGTATGCGATGCATCATGGCGGGCCTTATCCGGCCACGACAGACGAGAAATTCACATCGGTGGGCACGGCAGCCATCTACCGCTTCGCAAAGCCCGTCTGCTACCAGAACTTCCCGGACCACCTTTTGCCGGAAGAATTGCAGAACGCCAACCCGCGTAACATTCTGCGGGCAGTGAACGGAAAGCCGACTCGCGACAGTATTCAATAGCCGGGTGGGTCTTAGCCGCGGCATCTGATGGAGAGGCGTTCTTGAGTCTGCCGATTGCAACCGACTTCCCGCCCATGGAGGCGGAATCGGCGCGTGAGATCCCGACCGGCCCAGAGTGGGAATACGAGCCGAAGTGGGACGGATTCCGATGTCTGGCGTTCCGGGATGGTGAAACGTTGGACATCATGTCCAAATCCGGTCAACCGCTGGCTCGGTACTTCCCGGAGATCCAGGAAGCATTGCTGCGCCTTCAGGCGCAGCGGTTTGTCATCGACGGCGAGCTGATTGTCACTCAAAACCAGACATTGAGTTTCGACGATCTTTTGCAGCGGATTCATCCCGCCGCAAGCCGAATCAAAAAGCTTTCTGTGGAGACGCCGGCTACGCTTCTGGTCTTCGACATCCTCGTCGACAATGATGGCAATAGCTTGACCGAGCAGCCCCTCAGCGAGAGGCGGCGAGTTCTGGAAGCGTTTGCGGAAAGGTTCTTTGTGGGCCAATCCCGAATCCGGCTCTCACCCCGAACTGATTCCTTCGATGTCGCAAAGAGCTGGTTTCACAGAATGGCCGGCCCTTTGGACGGTGTGATCGCGAAGCGCTTGGATAAGCCGTATGCTGCCGGCGGACGGAAATCCATGTTGAAGATAAAGAATCTTCGCACCGCAGATTGTGTGGTGGGCGGGTTCCGCTACGGAACGGGCAAACCCCTGGTCGGATCGCTTCTGCTTGGACTTTACGACGACAATGGACTCTTGAATCACGTCGGCTTCACCTCCGGTCTCGCTGCGGCTGAGAAGCCGGAGCTGACCAAGAAGCTGGAAGCACTCGTTGAAGCGCCGGGGTTTACCGGTAGCAAGCCCGGTGGTCCGAGCCGATGGAGCACGGAACGCAGTGCCGAGTGGAAGCCGCTAGCGCCGAAGCTTGTGGTAGAGGTGCAATACGATCACTTCTCCGGAGACCGCTTCAGGCACGGCACGAAGTTACTTCACTGGCGTCCGGATAAGCAGCCGTCGGGTTGTACTATCCAGCAAGTGCGACATGAAAGTCAGTCACCGCTGACACTGCTTGACTAAGTGGAAAGGAGACGGTCCGAAGTTCGTAGGCACCGTCTCCCGTTGCGGTTAAAAGTGGAGGCGAAGCCCGAATTCGATCTGGCGCGGAGTGTTCGCTTGCTGAGTGATCACCCCGAAGTTCTGGGGATTATCGATGTTCATGTAAGTCGTGCTTCGTGATGCTGTTTGCCGCAAACCCGGGCTGAAAGTGGTTCAGAAGATTTGCGAACTGCGCATTGAACGTAATCCCCATGCCTTCCCGGAACGGTAAGCGGAACTCTTTCGAGATCTGCATGTCGACGTTCCAGTACGGGAAATTGCGAAGGATCCCTGCGCCGTTTGAGGAGTTGTCCAGGCCAAGAATCAAGCGTCCGAACTGATTGTAAACAGCATTCGGATCCGCGAAGATGTTCAACCCCGAACCGTTCTTCGATGGATTGCCGGCCGATGCAACGATCGTCGAGCTCACAACGTTCTCATGTAATGAGTTGCCGCCCGTGTAAGGCGACCGGAGAACCGCATTCTCCGGCGAGAAGCTCCATCCGCCGAGGACCGTGTCGAGCAAACCCGTTCCACGAAACCATTTCGGAGCATATACAACGCTGAGATTGTAGACAACCGGGACATCGAACGGTTGAGGACCATACATCGACCTGAGGTTGTACGGGTCGAGAACAGTCGTCGAACTTGTGGACTGCGCGTAACCGACCGTGCCGAGAGTTTTGCTGAACGTGAGATTCGACCGAGCAGTCACCCCACGGTAGTCACGGAACGTGAAAGAGAGGAATGCGGCATTGTAGTTGCCCCAACCTAAGCTCGTCGTCTCGTAGATCGACGCAGTTTGCGCCGGTGCGGAACTCGGTAGTGTTCGTCCCAGGGTCCAGCCGGGAGCATTGGACATCGCGCTCCAGAGTGAATACACCTGAGTGCCGGTGATCTGCGTTTTCTGTTTCGCTGCTACGGCGGCCGTGCAACTTGCGTAACCGGAGCAGTAACCGGAGCGTGCTCCGCCAAGGGCAGCCTCAAAGAACGGCTGTACCGCGGGAGAACCCCCAGCGGAAATCGCGAGATAAGTGTTCGCGAAGGCGTTGGCGAACGATTGACCGCCGAGCGTCATCATCGTCGGGACGGCATCCGTGTTGATCAGCTGGAATTCGTTCTTGATGATGCGTCCGATATAGCCGGCTTCTACCGTCAGCTTGTCATTGAGCTGCCGCTGAAGCGTGAAGTCAAAAACGTCCGAGCGATTTGGCCGGAAGGTTTTGTCCAGAACTGTCGCATCGGCTGCCGCGGCGTTTCCACTTTGCCCCGCATAGTAGGGCTGCGGGAGCGTAGCAGGCAGCGGTGCCGCTAGCCCGTCAGTACCGATCCGGAAGGCTGTTTGCGGCGTTACGCCATCGGTTCCAAGACATTGTCCCGTGATGCTCGCGCCGAAGCAGGATACGGGCTGAGCGAATGCAGCACCAAGCAGCGGATTCAGTACTTGAGCCACTCCGTTCAGGCGACCGAACAAGCGGCTGTAAGCACCTCGAATCACGGTTTTCTGGCCGCCGAACAGCTTGCTCATGAAGCCATCACTGAATTTGGATTCCAGGCAGCCGCAAGCCTAGGGCTCAGCCCGGCAAAGAAAGGATCGTACGGGTATTTCGGGCTGCCGGCGACGTTTCGGATGGTTGCGAATCCGAGGTTCGGATTGTAGACTTGGCCTTTTAACGCTGCGGCCATCTTCGCGTTCAGGTAATCGGAAGCGCCGACCTGGTTTCCTGATTGGTCCACGAGCCACCTGACGGCCCTGCTCCTCCGTGGGTGGCATCTCGATCTGATAACCGAGTCCGTATGTCAGGGTGAGATCTTTGCGCATGCGCCACGTATCGCTGAAATAGACGTTGTAGTAAGGAATGGTCACGCGATCGGAGAGATTCGTTCCGAGCGCCTGAAGAGCAAGGTTCGTTCCCGATCGGGTATAGAGCACCTGAGGCTGGCTGACGATACCAAGAACCTCGGTATAAAAGTTGTTCCAGTTTGCAACTTGGTTCGAGGGAAGAGTCCCGGGGATGTAGGCAGAGGGGAAGCTGACACCCGAGATAGCTCCGCCAACCTGGTACACAGTGTTGTTGAAGATTCCCGCGCCGTTGTCGTCGCGCTGGTGATAGTTGAAGTTGCGCTGATAGGACCCACCGAACTGCACCAGATGGTTGCCTTTCACCCAGCTCAGATCATCGCGGAATAGATGATCCTGGCCATCCCAAAACCGCTGCCGGACGCTCTGCGAATTGACGTTATAGGGAATGAGCGCATTTGTGCTGGCGGTTTCTCCGCCAATTTCGACTGGGGCTGATCGTCGTTGTAAGCCCCGCAACCCAGTAGCTCGGCTTCTGTACGCGCGGAGCCGTCGCGATTCCCTGCCCCAGGCTGCCTCCGAGCAGGCCCACCGATATCGGTCTGACTGGTGGTGTTCTGGGAGAAATCGAAATACCAGTAGCTTGTCATCAGGTGCCACTTCTGACCGAAATCGTGATCGATGCGGCCGGTGAAGTTATCGGAGATCTGGGGGATGCCGACGCTGAACAGATAACCCTGTGTGTTGTAGCTGTCTCCGGCCTGTGGGTCATTTGCCGCAGGCATGAATTTCCAGATCTGGTTCACAATCGGGTTCAAACAAATCCTTCGCGGATCGCATGAGCCTGCCGGGCAGGTTGCCGGTTGGTAGGTCTGGCCGTTTACGGTTACAGGAGACGGGTTGAGATTGTAAGCCTGATAGACGCCGGCTGAGTTGGGCAGCTGGATGATGCCGGCCCGCAGCATCGCCGAAGGCACCTGGCGCTCAAAGGTGGTCGTCTGGGGGAATCGGCGTCCTTCGTAATTGAAGAAGAAAAACGTTTTGCCTCCTAAGAAGCTGGGGCCCACCGGACCGCCCACAGAGGCTCCGAATCTGTTCTGATGCGTTTTGGGCAGCGGTGTATACCCGAGATTGCCGGAAGGCGTGTGATTGTTCTTCCAGGTATTGGCGGAGAAATAGCTGCTCAGAAGGTAATCGTAGGCGGATCCGTGGAACACGCTCGTGCCACGCTTTGTCGCCATTTGGACTTGGCCGCCTGCCGATCCGTTGAAATCGGCGGTCTGGTTGGCAGTTCCCGCCTTAAACTCTTCGATCGTCTCGATTAGAGTTGGGATGACACCGGAAGGCGTGCCACCGGAGATACCGGTGATAGTGCCGCTCGTGAGCGTGTACTGAGCCGAGTTGCCGTCCATATCGCTCGAGTTGTTACCACCGTCGAGCTGAAATTGGTTCTGATCCGACACCGTACCTGCAACGTTGCCATTGGGCGCAACCACCCGGCTGCAGCAGAAACAAAGCATTTGCATCGCGACCGAGGTTCGGCAGATTTTCGAGCTGCGCACCTGAAATGGTGGAGCCGACGGTGGCATTTGTGGTCTGCAATTCTGCCCCGGCCACAGCGGCAACTTCGACCATAGTCGACGTTTGGCCCAAGTGGAGGCTGACGTTCAGAGTAAGAACCAAGCCAACCTGCACAGTTTGCGCGGGGATCCTCGTCTCCGAGAAACCAGGTTTGTTGATGCTGATGTCGCAAGTGCCCGGATCGAGATCGAAGATGTTGTATCGCCCGGTCTCGTTTGTCTGAAAGCCCTTGGTGGAGTTTGTCGCCTTATCGACCAGCCTGACATCGGCACCGGGAACTGCGGCACCGGATTCGTCAGTGATTTGCCCGGCAATGGTGCCGGAAGATGTGTTCTGCGCGAGTGCACCAACAGTGGACAGGAAGAAAATAACGCTGAAAACTAAGGGCGAAAGCAGCGGCGTAGACACACGGCTGCCGCGCACGTGTCGCAGTATGAGCATGAGGACCCCTCTTGAAGCGTTGTGAATTAAGCCGGCAGACGCAACGCGGGGCTAGGGCCGAAAGACCATTCAGCGAGGAATTAATTGGAGTCTAGTGACCGTTCTGTCCAATGTCAACACTCGACGCTCGATTTGGTGTTCGATCACGTACTTAACCGTGCCATTTGGGACAGCCGCCCGCTTGATCTGGGGACCAGAACAGTCGCCCGGCTGGTATCCTGTAAGAGGCGGTGATCTCCTTCCCGCGATTCCCTGGATACGGTTAAGCAGCAACTTTGAAGATTGGATTTGTAAGTCTCGGCTGTCCGAAGAACCTGGTCGACACCGAAGTCATGATGGGCCAGCTTGTCGCCGATGGTCATGAGCTCACGCCGCAACCGTCGGAAGCCGACGTGATCGTGGTGAATACATGCAGTTTCATCGATCCAGCCAAGCAGGAATCCGTCGACACAATTCTCGAGATGGCGGATTACAAAAAGACCGGCCGCGCGCAACGGCTAGTCGTGGCGGGCTGTCTGGTCGAGCGTTACCGTTCTGATATCCAGAAGAACATTCCGGAAGTGGATGCGGTGCTCGGGACGAACGAGCTGGACAAGATCACCGCGTTATGTGAAGGTTTAACGCCGAACGCAGACAAGATCGAGCCATATCTTTACCACGACTTAACCGCCCGAGTCTTTACCACTCCAAAGCATTCCGCCTATATCAAGATCGCTGAGGGCTGCGACCATCCCTGCTCGTTCTGCGTGATTCCACAGTATCGTGGCCAGTTCCGTAGCCGTCGCTTTGAGAGCGTCATCAACGAAGCGACGCGCATGTTCGGAATGGGTGTGCGTGAGCTAAATCTCATTGGCCAAGACACTACCTGTTACGGCGAAGACCTCGGAATGAAGCACGGGCTTGCGGATCTGCTTGCCCGCTTAGCAGAGATTCCGACGGATTTACCGAAATGGATCCGCTTTCTCTATGCCTATCCCAATCGCGTCAGTCAGAAGCTGCTCGACACGATCGCCGCTCACGAATCACTCGCCAAGTACATGGATATGCCGCTTCAGCACGCAAGCGCCTCAGTGTTGCGCCGGATGAAACGAGGCGGTACGGCCGATATCTTCCTCAATCTGTTGTCGAGGATCAGAGGGACAATCCCCGGCGTGGCCATTCGCACCAGCATGATTGTCGGATTTCCGGGAGAGACTGACGCCGATTTCGCAGAGCTGTGTCAGTTCATTGAAGCCGCTCAATTCGACCGCCTCGGTGTGTTTTCTTACAGTGACGAGGAAACCAGCGGCAGCTACGCACTCGACGGCAAGGTGGACGGGCGCACGATTTACAATCGTAAGCGAAAGTTGATGGCGATCCAGCGGCGCATCTCAGCAAAGCGCAACAAGGTTCTGATTGGCGCAGAATTTCCGGTTCTCGTAGAAGGTCCATCATCGGAGACGGAGCTTCTGTGGGAGGCTCGATCCGCCACCCAGGCCCCGGAGATCGACGGTGTTTGTTACATCAACGACTTCGGAGCCGGTGAGGCCAGACCCGGCGAGATCCGCACATTCAAAGTCACTGAGGCACACGATCACGACTTGGTGGGCGCCCTGGTGGATGGCCCCGAGCGCGCTTTCGAACCGCTCCGATCCGCCAATCCGTTTCCAATCCTGAAATCCCATCCCGCGCAGACCTACAGCGTCCGACAATAGTATCGGTATGCCTGTGACATTTCGCTGTCCGATCTGCGGCAAGGCTGTCGATTCCAGTGACCCGAACATGCCATTCTGCAGCGATCGCTGTCGTGTGGTGGATTTAGGAAACTGGGCATCTGAGAAGTACAGCATCCCGGGAAATCGGCCAACCGAACTCGAAGAATCGGAGGAGACTCGGAACCCTGAAGGCTCTACGCAGTGAACAGCGTCGCTTTGACGCTCTCCACCTGGTTCGGTTGTGGCTACTTTCCCTGGGGACCAGGGACGGTCGGATCGCTCGCTGCATTGCTGATTGGGGCTGCCATCGACCATTGGCTTGGGGGGACCCGGCAGTTTCTTTTCGGATCGTTCTTTTTGCTCCTGATACCTGCCGTCTGGGCGTCGACCAAGACGGCAGCAGTAATCGGGAGGAAAGATCCCGGATTGGTAGTTGTTGACGAGGTTCTGGGTCAATGGGTAACACTCCTCGGAGTAAGCTCATACTCTGTAAGGAGCTTCGTTGCCGGGTTTGTCCTCTTCCGCATTTTCGACATCTGGAAGCCCTGGCCTGTGCGCAATTTGGAGAAACTTCCAGGCGGTTATGGGATCGTGGCGGACGACTTGGCAGCCGGGCTCTATGGGGCACTTATCTTGTACTTAGGCGGAATTTTCGGACTCTATTGAATATGGCGAGCAAACAGATTGCAAGTGACCGGCCAGGCGGAAAACCGATGATTACCGCGGTGGAGCCCTCTGCTGCCATCGCGGGCGGTGAATTGCACATCAGGGGGAAAAATCTTGCAGTTTCGGGCCGTCCATCCGTTCATTTCGGCGGACAACAGGCGCACCTGGTAATCGCGGGCGATTCTTACATCATTGCGAAGGTGCCCGATGCAGCGACCGTGGGCGAAGTTGTCGTGAAAACCGGCGACAAAGAAACCGCAAAGCTCGAGACACATGTGGGCGTTCAGATCGCCGACAGCTTGCATCCCGTTGCCAATCCCGCAGTTGATCGCGAAGGCAACATCTACAGCACGTTCAGCGGTTCTCGCGGGCAAAAGTCGCCGGTTTCGATCTATAAAATCGATGACAGCTACAACTCTCGACCATTTGTTACGGATCTGATGAACCCGACCGGGCTGGCTTTCGACAAAGAGGGCCTGCTCTATGTCTCCAGCCGCTACGACGGAATCGTTTACCAGGTGACCCCAACCGGCAATATGTCCGTATTCGTCGAAGGCATGGGCGTTGCGACAGGAATAGCATTCGATTCGGAACAGAATCTGTATGTGGGTGACAGAAGCGGCACCATTTTCAAGATCAGCCGCTCGCGTCAGATCTATGTATTTGCCACGCTGGAGCCGTCCATTGCCGCTTACCACCTGGCGTTCGGGCCCGAAGATCAACTGTACGTTTCGGGGCCGACAACCTCAAGCTTTGATTCGATCTACCGGATCTCGAGGGCCGGCGAAGTGGACACCTTCTATCGCGGTCTCGGCAGGCCTCAGGGCCTGGCGTTCGATGCTCAGGGTCGGCTCTACGTGGCCGCTTCGCTCGCGGGCAGACGCGGCATCATACGGTTCAGCGAACAGGATCAGCCCGAACAATATGTCTCCGGCCCGGGAATAGTCGGTTTGGCATTCACACCGGCACGGGCCATGATCCTAAGCACTCAGAGCGCCTTGTTCCGAGTTGATGCGAACATAGACGGGCAGCTACTGTCCTAGTCGTTCGATAAACTACACAGGCTTACTATGAAAGTCGCTGAGATCATCGCGATCGGCACAGAACTGCTCACGCCTCAAAAGATCGACACAAATTCGCTCGCGGTGACCGAGGCTCTCAACCTCCTGGGTGTTGAGCTTATACGGAAGCAGGTGCTTGGCGACGACCGCAACAGGCTTACCGAATCGATCAGAGCAGCGTTAGACCGGGCACACATTCTGGTCTTGATTGGCGGATTGGGCCCTACCGAGGATGATGTGACCCGGGACGCCGCAGCTGCGGCACTAGGCCGGAAACTAGTGCTCTCGCTAGAGCAGGAGTCGGTCCTCATCAACCGGTTCCGCCAACTCAACCGGCCAATGGCCAAGAACAACCTGCGACAGGCTTATCTGATCGAGGGCGCGGAGCCCCTTCCTAATGCAAACGGAACAGCTCCAGGACAATTCATTTCCACTGCCAAGGGTGCGATGGTGCTGCTGCCTGGACCACCTCGAGAGCTGAAAGGCATGCTCACAACCGAGGTGCTCCCGCGGTTACGGTCAGTCGTTCCGCCCCAGGTGATTCATGTGCGCAGCTTTCGGATCACCGGAATCGGGGAGTCCGATCTCGACACGCTCATTGCTCCGGTTTACTCCAAGTACACCAACCCGGTGACGACCGTGCTTTCTTCCCCCGGCGATCTACTAGTCCACCTCAGAGCGACGGCGGAGACCGACGAGCAAGCCGATGCTCTTCTGCGCGAAGTCGGCAATCCCATTGCTGCGCTCCTCGGCGACAAGATTTACACGGAGAAGGTCGACGAGCCCCTCGAAGCGGTTGTCGGACGTTTACTTCGGAAGACTCACGGTACCCTCGCTGTCGCGGAGAGCTGTACTGGCGGAATGGTGTCAGCAAGGATGACCGATCAGGCCGGAAGCTCCGACTACTTCATCGCTGGCTATGTCACGTACAACGAAGCTCAAAAAAGCTCGGTGCTTGACATCTCTCGAGAACTGATCAGCAAGCACACCGCAGTGAGCGAGCCAGTCGCTGCCGCGATGGCGGACGGCGCCAAAAAGAAGAGCGGCGCAACTCACGCATTATCTGTGACTGGATACGCCGGCCCTTCGGGCGGCACTGATTTCGACCCGGTTGGAACAGTGTACTTCGGCATTGCGGGCCCGAACGGTACGCGCGTGGTGCGTACAAGATTCGGGGCTGGAGATCGGCTACGAACCCGGTTATTGGCGACCCAGTCGGCGCTCGACCTGCTGAGAAAGACGTTGATGGTGCGCCCAAATGAATCGAGATCCGCTCATTAGAGAGCGATCACTCGAGCATGGTCACTGTATCTAATGTGTGATCGTCACCGCGATCCGGAAGAGCTAAGATCCGGAAATTCCGTCCCGTTTGCCTCTGACGCCTTTACAGAAGCAGGAACGTCAATGCTGGACAGCGGAATTTTGCGAACGGGCTGTTTCGAAAAGTCCCAGAAGAATCCGTTCATAACGGCATAACTCTGAACCGAAAGACTCTGACCATTTTTCAGGACCACTGCCAGCGGCGGCTGTGAGGTTGCATCGGTCGCTCTGGGAGTCGGCGACGACACAGCCGGCGTTTCGGGCATCCCTGGTGCTGCCACGGGAGGTGGTCCGTTCACCTGCCGTTTTACGGAGTCGAGTTCCGCTGTAAGCTGACGGATTTGTTCACCCAGAGACTCTTGGGCTGCAGCGAATGCCTGCGCATTCGGGTCGATGGTCTCGCTGTAAGAAGGGAACGTGTTCAGGGACGTATCGGAACCGAGATAGGGATAATACAACGGAGCACCGATAAGCGCACCGCCCCCTCCCCGGTTGTGACGTCCGCCGATATTGAATTCAGGCTTAAACGCTCCGGGTAGGATTCCCGTGTACGATGCGGCTGGTGGATTCAATCCGATCGGTGTCGGTATATCGGTCCGGATCCCGTAAGGCCGCCCTCCGAGATTGGGAGTAGCCGGACGCGCCACGGAGGCGGAACCATGGTAAACGCCCCCATGAAAGCCACCACCAGCAGTTCCGCCTTGCCCACGTTGAGCATTCACAACAACAGGGGTCAAGAGGGTGACTGCTGTGATCAGCAGAGACGCGGATCTTGATCTCATCGTTCTTCGCCTTTCTTAGAGTAACCCGTTTCTCCCGAGATCGTTCCTACCCTTTGGACGTCCGTGCATAGACGGCCGTTCCAGGACCATATGGACCACGCCGATAGAATGAAGACTCATGCGTGTTGCTATTGCCCAGGTGAATAACACGGTTGGAGATCTGGACAGTAATCGTGCGAAGATCCTGGATTTTGCAAGAAGAGGCCAGGAAGCCGGAGCGGAGATCGTGGTCTTTCCTGAACTTGCGTTGACCGGTTATCCGCCTCGAGATCTGGTGGAGAAACAATCGTTCCTGCAACGGACAGACGATGCGCTCCAGAGTATTATTGCCGAATCGTCCGGCTTGAGACCGGCATTGGTGGTTGGATATACTTCGCAAGCCCCGGCAAATGCGGGTATCGGCGCGCAGAACTCTGCCGCCGTGATCCAAGGCGGCCAACTGCTCCTCCGGCAGAATAAGATGCTGTTGCCAACGTACGATGTCTTCGACGAAGCACGCTATTTTCTTCCGGGCGACAAGCAATGCATCTGCACCTTGGCCGGCACCCGGATCGCCCTCGGAATCTGCGAAGACGCCTGGAACGATAAGCAGTATTGGGAACGCCGGCGTTACAGCCGGGACCCCATAGAAGAACTCGTGCAGCAGGGCGCAGACCTCATCATCACCATCAACGCTTCTCCGTGGAACATCGGAAAGCGGCGACAGCGTGAATCGATCTTCCGAGCCACGGCTGCGCGTTTCCGGTTGCCGCAAGTTTATGCGCATATGGTGGGCGGAAACGACCAGCTGGTCTTCGATGGTTCGAGCTTCGCTATGACCGCGGAGGGAAAACTGGCGGCTCAGGCGAAGTCGTTCGAAGAGGACTTGATCTGCTTCGATTCAGATACCGGCAAGGGCGACTTTCACACGAATCACGAGAACAACGATGAGGCGGCATACGAAGCACTGGTGCTCGGTACGCGCGATTACATAAGAAAGTGCGGCTTCCGGACGGTTCTGATTGGGCTGAGCGGAGGCATCGACTCTGCCCTGGTCGCCGCCCTTGCAGTCGAGGCGGTGGGAAAAGAGAACGTCACCGGTATCGGCATGCCGGGACCGTATTCGTCCGAGCACAGCGTAGACGACGCAAGGGATCTGGCGAAGCGACTCGGCATTCGATTTGAGGTGGTTCAGATCAAAGACGGCTATGAGACCATGCTCGGCACTCTGAATGGATTATTCGCCGGCTACAACGCAGATACTACAGAGGAGAACCTGCAGAGCCGATTGCGCGGCCTGGTTTTGATGGCTCTGTCGAACAAGTTCAATGCCCTTGTCTTAACAACCGGGAACAAGAGCGAGATAGCGGTCGGATACTGCACGCTTTACGGAGATATGTGCGGTGGGCTTGCGGTCATCAGCGATGTACCTAAAACGATGGTGTACCGTCTTGCGAGGCTTGCCAATTCCAGGGCTGCAGCACGCGGACTTCCGCCTCCGGTTCCAGAGAGTACACTGACAAAGCCGCCCTCCGCTGAGCTTCGAGCCGATCAGAAGGATACGGACAGCTTGCCGGAGTACGACGTCCTCGATTGCATTCTGGAGGGTTATGTCGAGCGGTACGAATCCGTGAAGCAGATTTCAGAACGATACGGAATCTCCGGAGATCTGGTGCGCGATATCGTTCGAAAAGTTGATCGGAACGAGTACAAACGCCAGCAAGCCGCACCAGGATTGCGAATCACGGCGAAGGCATTTGGCGTAGGAAGGCGTTTCCCAATCGCGCACAGGTTTACGGAATGAAGATACTTCTGCTGCTTTCCCTCACGTCGGCCGGCGCTCTGCTTTTGCAGGACACTCGTCCCCAGACTCCTTCGGAGCATGTAGGCAAACTTGCAGATGGAGGGTTCCTCTTGAACAGCGGTTGGACGATTCGTCCAGTCGGCAATCAGGTGCCAGTCTCGACATTCCCTATCAGCATGGCGTTTGCGGCCGGAGGCAAATATCTCCTGGTCCTGAATGCCGGATATGATCCGCCGACCGTCAGCGTCATCGACGTCGCGCAAAAGCGTGAGTTGGGGCGAACGCCCATACCCGACGGTTGGTTGGGACTTGCCGTGGCGAAGAGCGGGTCTGCGATTTACGTCGGCGGCGGAAGCCGGGGAACTGTCTACCAACTGGCGCTCGACCCCGCTACGGGATCGTTAACCAAGGGAAAGGAACTGGCCATCGCCGGTCCAGCAGGAAGCAACGCATCTGTATTCATCGGGGACGTCGCACTTTCGTCTGACGAGCACCTACTGTATGCCGCTGACCTTTACAACGACAGCGTCGCCGTCATCAACCTGCAATCGGGACAAGTGCTCGAGCGCTGGAAAACGGGCCGGCGTCCTTACCGGATACTGGTCGCGCCGGGAGGAAGACGCCTGTTTGTGAGTAGCTGGGCTGACGGAACCGTACACCAGTTGGATGCCAGCAACGGCCACGAATTTTCAGTCACACGAGTTGGCCCGCATGCCACCGACATGGTGCTTTCGAACAGGCCGGCGCCTACGGAAGGAACTCCGTCGAACAACGTTGCGCGGCTGTTCGTAGCCGCTTCGAATACGAACAACGTGTACTCGTTTGGCGTCACCAAGGAAGGGGTGCTATCACCGCTCGAGACCATCAACGTCTCGCTGACTCCGATGCAGCCCTTGGGGATGACACCTTCGGCGCTGGCTCTCAATAACGAAGAGACTCTGCTTTACACGGTGTGTTCGGATGCCAACGCGATTGCCGTAACCGATGTGTCGCAACCGATTAGCCACATTGCCGGGTTTATCCCAACCGGATGGTATCCGACCGCAGTCATGCCGTCTGGTGATGGAGGGCTCCTGGTCTTAAACGGCAAGGGTCTGGGAAGCCGGGCAAATCCCGACGGGCCAGTGACCACCAAGCCCAATCAGCCGCTCTGGGAAGGAGGTCCCGTTGCTTCGGCCGGGTATGTGGGTCACATCCAAACCGGGACCGTAGCGTTTGTACCGCCGGCGGATCAAGAAGGCCTGAGTGCGTTCACGGCTACCGTACGGCGAAACTCGCCGTACCGCGACGATCTGATATTTGGACCGATCGACAACGAACAAACGGCTCATTTCGCCAAGACTGAGGAGCATGCGTCTCCGATACAGCACCTGGTCTATGTGATCAAAGAGAACCGTACCTATGATCAAGTTTTGGGCGATCTGGAAAAGGGCAATGGTGACAAATCTCTGACGCTATTTGGTGAACAGGTGATGCCGAATCATCACCAACTCGCGAGGGAGTTCATTCTGTATGACAACTTCTATGAAAACGCCGATGTCTCCGCCGAAGGACACAATTGGGCCGCCGCGGCCATTGCGCCGGACTATACGGTAAAGCTCTGGCCCGGCGAGTACGGCCATCGAAAGAAAGAATACGACTTCGAGGGAGGCGAACCAGCCAATACGCCTCCCGCAGGCTATATCTGGACAAATGCGCTGCAAGCCGGAGTAGCCATCCGAAACTACGGCGAGTGGATCAGCAATATCCCGTTAAAGTCCGTTTCAGGTAGCCGCCAAGTCCAGCAGGTACGCGATCGCGCACTGCTGCCGTACACCGATATGGATTACCGCGGCTTTGACCTGGAGTATCCGGACGTAAACCGCGCGAAGGAATTCATCCGCGAGTGGCAACAGTTTGACGCTCAGGGCAAAACACCACAGCTGAGCATCGTGCGCCTGGGAAACGACCACACGCAGGGGACCAAACCAGGAGCATTGACGCCGCTATCATACGAGGCCGACAATGATTACGCGCTAGGGTTGATGATTGAGGCCA
The DNA here is from genome assembly GCA_045807925.1 of Bryobacteraceae bacterium. GTDB lineage: Bacteria > Acidobacteriota > Terriglobia > Bryobacterales > Bryobacteraceae > Bog-105. The sequence continues at coordinate 16,411 of JBJMGK010000086.1, forward strand.
TCTCCCACAGCAAGGCCTGGCCTTCGACGGCAGTGTTTGTTATCGAAGACGATGCTCAGAATGGGCCGGACCATGTCGATTCGCACCGGGCGCCGGCGTTCGTGATCTCCCCGTTTACGCACCGGGGTGTCGTTGATTCGACGATGTACAACCAGACTAGTGTGCTGCGAACGATGGAGATGATCTTGGGATTGCGCCCCATGACCCATTTCGATGCGGGTTCCCGCCCGATGTTCGGCACGTTCAGCCGGACCGCGGACCCCAAACCGTATTCCGCAATTACTCCTCGAATATCGTTGACCGACAGAAATCCGGCGAAAGGATCAGGCGCGCAGGCGTCCGCACGAATGGACTTCTCCGAAGAAGATCGAGTGGACGACGACGAACTGAACGATGTCTTGTGGCGGGCCCTAAAACACTCGCCGCCTCCGGCTCCCGTGCGCAGTGCCTTTACGAGATAGGCTCGAACTAATTTTCTGAGATCGAAAGCCTAGGTGAAACAAGTTCTCGTCTAGTCAAGCAAACTGTTGTAGATCAGTCCTCCCGTGAGCACGATCATGACTACCGCGGTAGTCCACGCAATCCAGTTCTGCCAAGGCTTGTTCTTGTACGCGCCCATCAGGCGCGGGCGATTGACCAGCAAGAGCATATAGACCAGCACGAAAGGAAGCAGGATTCCATTCGCCACCTGAGAAAAGAGGATCATCTTGAGAAGCGGAAAATTCGGAACGAGCACAAAAGCTGCTCCACCTCCGATCAGAAGCGTGTACAGCCAGTAGAAGATCGGAGCTTCCGAAAACCGCTTGTCTAATCCGGACTCAAAGCCCAGGCCCTCGCAGATGTTGTAGGACGTCGCCAAAGGCAGGATTGCGGCAGAAAGCAGCGATGCGTTCACCAGTCCGACCGCGAACAGCAGTGAAGCGAATTTTCCCGCCACCGGACGCAGGGCCAGAGCCGCCTGAGCGACGTCCGTGATCTCGTGCTGGTCGGAGTGATAGACGGTGGCTCCGCAAGCGACCACGATAAAGAACGCAATCACGTCGGTGAAGATGCAGCCCATGATGACATCGAGCCGGCATAGATTGTAATGCCGCTGATCCACGCCCCGCTCAACAACTGCAGCCTGCAGGTAGAACTGCATCCACGGGGTGATCGTCGTACCAATTAGCCCAACGATCATCACAAGATAAGTCGGATTGGAACTCAAAGTAGGCACGAAGGTCTGTTTGATCGCGAGATCCCAATCGGGTTTCGCGAAGAACGCCGACACGGGGTAAGCAAAATAAACGAGCGAGGCAAGGATGAGAACGCGCTCCACGGGCTTATATCGTCCTCGAACGATCAGGGCCCAAACTGCCGCCGCGCCAATCGGCACGACGATGTACTTGCTGATACCGAAAATGCCCATGCCGGATGCCAGGCCGGCGAACTCGGAGATGATGTTCCCGAAATCGGCCAATCCGAGCACGAGCATAGTGAAGAACGTCGCCCGCAACCCGAACTCTTCCCGAATCAGGTCGGACAGGCCTTTACCTGTAATTGCGCCCATACGGGCAGCCATCTCCTGAATCACTATCAGGGCAATCGTGGTGGGAATCAGGGTCCACAGAAGTTGGTATCCGAACTCCGCGCCTGCCTGCGAATAGGTGAGAATCCCACCCGGATCGTTGTCGACGTTCGCAGTGATGAATCCCGGTCCAAGCACGGCGAGAAAGGCGATAACCCTGGCGCTGGCGAGCGCAAATATGGATCTTCTGCGAGTGGCTGTCGGGTGCATGAAGGCAGACGGTTCGTATTATCTTCGGATAGTGCTGTTCCCGCTTAATGAAACTAGAAGGGCTAGGACTGAATCCGGTCCGAAGCTATCGCGGCGCGCTAGCGGTCGAGCCGGAGGGAACCTTCTTCGTGTACTCACCGATCCAGTCCAGCACAGTTCGATACCAGAATTCTGAATTCTGCGGCTTTAGAATCCAGTGTCCTTCGTCCGGGAATTGGACGAGCTTGGATGGGATCTTCTGTTCTTGAAGGGCTGTAAACAGCTGTTGGGCCTGGCTGATCGGAATTCGATAATCGAGCTCGCCATGGGTAATTAATGTAGGCGTTTTGAAACTTTTGGCGAAGAGACTTGGCGAATTCTTGTCATACATTTCGGGATTCTCCCAGGGAAAGCCCTGAAATTCCCACTTCACAAACCAGAGTTCGTCCGTAGATCCTGCCTCGCTACGCAGATCGTAGACGCCCGCATGAGTTACCAGCGTTTTGAATCGGTCGGTATGTCCGAGCATCCAGTCGATCATGTAACCGCCATACGATGCGCCTGCAGCCGCCATTCGATCTTTGTCGATGTAGGGCAGATTGGAGACGTGATCGACGGTACTCATGATGTCTTCGTAGGGCCGGCCACCCCAATCACCACTCACCGCATCCGTAAAAGCCTGGCCATAACCAATTGAGCCGCGAGGATTGGGCATAACGACGACGTATCCTGCGCCGGCAAACACCTGCGAGTTCCATCGGTAACTCCAGGATTCGCCCCAATCACCTTGTGGTCCGCCGTGAATCAGGAATATAACCGGATATCTCTCGGACGGATTGAATGCGGGAGGCTTCGCGATGTAGCTTTCGATCTTTGTCCCGTCGGCCGAATCCACCGTTATCTTCTCGAGCGGCGGCAATTCGTAGCTGTCGATTAATCCATCGTTCAGATGTGTCAGAGCGACCGGCGTGCCGCCTTTCGAAAAGGCGCGCTTCAGCTCAGTCGGGCGGGAACCGCTCTGCTCCGCGAAGATCATGGTCTTGTCGTTCGCTGTGAATTGGACCGAACCGACGCTCGTCGGGCCCTGCGCGATCGTACGAATGGGGCCTCCGGATGGGGTGATCATCATCAGTGGCGTCGAGCCATGGTCATCCACGGTGAAGAAGATATGCTGAGAGTCGTTCGACCAGGTATAGCTTTCAACCCAGCGATCCAGGGTATCGGTCAGCGTATTCATGCGCCCGGTCTGGATTTCAAGAACAGCCAGCCGCCATTGGTCGCTTTCGAAGCCGCCTCGGGTCTGGGTCCGGTACGCGAGATATTTGCCATCCGGCGAATAGCACGGCCCTTCGTCGGCCCCTGGATTAGTAGTAATCCGTTTCGCCTCGCCGCCCGCGGCCGGAATAGTGAACAAATCCGAATTCGTACTCGCGGAGAGATCAGGATCGGTGTTGGCCACGTAGGTAATCTGTACGCTGTCGGGAGAAAAGACGTACGGCTCCGGGCCACCAAGCGAGAATGGAGGCACGTTCAACGCTCCCGGTGTCAGATCTCGAACGGCCGTCGCGTTGTCGAGGATCTGGATCATGAGATGCTGCCGGCGCTTCCCCAGGTAGGTAGTCCAATGCCTGTACAGCAGCGACGTATAAACGCGAGCTTTCATCTTCGCCGCAGCTTCCGCGTCGAGATTGGTCCGATTACAGGCGGCGTCGTATGCCACGCCAGGAACGGCATTGGCGGTGGAGCATTCCGGATAAACTTCGCTGGTAAACAGGATCAGTTTTCCGTCAGGAGACACGACTTCTCCTTCTGCGCCGGTCGGAAGGGACGTTACCTGCTTCTGATCGCTTCCGTCGGCATTCATGGACCAGACCTGCTGGCCGTCCTTGCGATCCGAGATGAATAGAATTCGCTTCGAGTCGGGCGACCAGCGCGGGCGATAGTTAGAACTTCCCGGAGCAGTCAGACGAACCGGAGTACCGCCGTCCACCGGCACCGAGTAGACAGCCGACGGCTTACTGTTGGCGGGCAAATCCACGGTTTGCACCACGAATGCTACGTTCTTTCCATCGGGAGAGACTTGAGGATCGTCAATGCGCGCCAATTTCATCATCGCGTCCACGGTGAAAGGAGCTTTCGCGCCGAATGTTGCCACAGCGCCGGAAAGAACAACAATGACGGCGCAAAGCGCGTGGTTCCGCATGTTCTTCATTCTAGCGGCGCAATTTGCGTTGCCGGTGCATGTTTGCGGCTAGTCCCCAGTAGTCGCGGCCAGCTTAGTACAGGGTCCGTATTGCTACGATGGCTTAAAGACAAGGAAAGATAGAAGCCTTTTCTCCGCAGTTGTCGACCTCACGACTGCCCTTCTCTAAATCTCATGGTCCGACCTTATCGCGGCGTGATGCCGAAGATTGCTCCATCCGCTTATATCGATCTAAGCGCCCAAGTGATTGGCGACGTTGTCATCGGCGAGCGATCCAGCGTTTGGCTGAATGTCTCCATCCGAGGCGACGTCAACCATATCCGCGTCGGAGACGAAACCAGTATTCAGGACAACACTGTTCTGCATGTCGATCACGAGGTCTATCCATGTCTGATCGGCAATCGTGTAACGGTGGGACACGCTGCGGTCCTGCACGGCTGTGTTGTCGAAGACGGTGTGCTCATTGGTATCGGCGCCATTGTTCTCAATGGAGCGAAGATTGGCTCTGGCGCAGTGGTCGCGGCGGGAGCATTGGTTCCGGAAGGCATGGAAGTGCCCCCAAACAGCTTAGTCATGGGAGCGCCGGCCAAGGTGCGACGGGATGTCACACCCGCAGAACGTGAGCGCTTTGAGAAGAACTGCGATAACTACGTCCGAATCACGGCGATCTATAAAGGCGAGCAGCCTTGATTACCAGCGTTAAGGGTATGCGGGACATCCTGCCTCCCGCAAGCTCCGTTTGGAATCAGGTGGAGGCGGCGGCCCGCCGCATTTTCAGGCAATTCAACTATCACGAGATTCGCACTCCCATCCTGGAAGAAACGGCACTTTTTGCTCGCAGCGTCGGTGAAGAGACCGACATCGTGAGCAAAGAAATGTACACGTTCGAAGATCGCGACGGCAGTTCGTTGACGTTGCGCCCTGAAAATACGGCATCCGTCATTCGGTCGTACATCGAACACCGGCTCGACCAGCAGCCTGGACTGCAAAAGCTGTACTACATGGGGCCGATGTTTCGACGCGAGCGTCCACAGAAGGGTCGGTATCGCCAGTTTTACCAAATCGGTGCGGAAGCAATCGGATCTGATTCTGCGGCCATCGATGCAGAAGTAATCGAGATGGTGGTCAGACTGCTGACCGAGCTGAAACTCACCGGGTTCGAACTGCTGATCAACTCCGTGGGAACGAAAGACTCGCGAAGCAAGTACAACGAAGCGCTCCGGACGGAACTGGAAGGCGTGGTCTCGCATATGTGTGAAGATTGCCGCCGCCGCGCCGTAACGAACCCTCTCCGGGTTCTCGATTGCAAAGTTCCGTCAGACCAAGCCATCATTGATCGGCTGCCGTCGATCCTCCATTACTTAACGGAAGAAGACCGTGAACATTTCCTGCGCGTTCGAGAGTTCCTTGATGATCGCGAAATTGTTTACACGATAAAACCACGCCTCGTGAGAGGGCTCGATTATTACGCACGCACCACGTTCGAGATCACTCACGGGGCTCTCGGGGCCCAGAATGCGATCCTCGGCGGTGGACGTTATGACGGGCTCGCGGAGTCGCTGGGCTCTAAGGTTCCTGCGCCAGGAATCGGCTTCTCCATTGGAGAAGATCGCCTGGTCATGGCAGTCCAGGAAAACGCGGTCCATGAGACATCAATCGACTTGTACATAGCTCCCATGGGCGACACGGCGCTCCGGCACTGCGGAGTTCTGGCCGGTGAAATCAGACGGCTTGACCTTTCGGTGGAAGTAGGGATCGGAGGCAAACTGAAGAAAATGATGGAACTGGCGAATAAAGCAAACGCACGCTTCACGTTAATCGTCGGGGATAACGAGATCGTAACCAAGTCGTACGCGCTGAAGGATATGAGCTCGGGCGAGCAGACTACATTGACCCGGCGGAGCTTGTTGGATCATCTTGCCAACCTGAACCAGCGGACACAAAACTAACACACTATAAATGCCTGAAGTAGTATTGGATTTTCTCGGCGACATGCGCCGCACCCATAGCTGCGGAGACCTGCGGCCGAGCGATGTAGGAAAGACGGCCACCCTTATGGGGTGGGTCCATAGAAGACGCGATCTGGGCGGCGTAATCTTTATTCACCTGCGAGATCGTGACGGCATCACACAGCTTGTCTTCGATGAGAGCAAGAACAAAGAAGCGCACCGGCGTGCTCAGGAACTAAGCTCTGAATTTGTCATTGCGGTCAGCGGCACAGTGGCCCTGCGCACACCCGAAACGGTGAATCCCAACATTGCGACGGGCGAGGTTGAACTGGCCACGGACAAGCTTTGGATTCTGAATACATCTCGTACGCCACCCTTTCCACTCGAAGATAACGTCGACGTCAAGGAAGACGCACGATTGAAGTACCGCTATGTGGACCTGAGGCGGCCTCGGATGCAGCGCAACATCATTATGCGCTCGAAGATCACATTTGCGGTCCGCCAGGCGCTTTACGAACAGGGCTTTCTGGAGATCGAAACTCCCTTTATGACGCGGTCCACACCAGAAGGGGCTCGCGATTACCTGGTTCCGAGCCGTGTTCAGCCGGGTAACTTCTATGCCCTGCCGCAGTCACCGCAGATCTTCAAGCAACTGCTGATGGTGAGCGGGTACGAACGCTACTTCCAGATCGTGCGCTGCTTCAGAGACGAGGATCTTCGTGCGGACCGTCAGCCTGAGTTTACGCAAATCGATCTGGAGATGTCCTTCCCGCAGGAAGAGCAGATCTTTCAAGTCATCGAACCGCTCATCTGGAAGGTTTGCGAAGCGGCCGGCAAGGATTTTGAGCGAGCAATTCCCCGCATTACGTATGCCGAGGCAATGCGAAGTTACGGCAGCGACAAACCGGACCTCCGCCTCCCGCCGTTCCACTGTCTTGGGGATATTTTTAGTGGAACGCCGCTCACCGAGTCGGGCCTACCCTTGGTCGCCATTCACATTCCGAACGTTGGGAATCTGAGCCGGAAGGAACGGGACGAGCTCAAAGCCGCCGGACAGGAACGGGGACTCCGCGTGTTCGACGACCTGAAGCGGCTGGAGCGCGATTATCCGGAGCAGCTTGCGCGAGTACGGGAGCGAATCGAGCCGGCAGAAGACGATCTGATCATCCTGGTGAACTGGGCCGGTGAAAAGAAAGGTGCTTTGCCCGAGCAGACCGTTCTTCTCGCAGCAGGCCAGTTTCGGCTGCACATTGCGCAACTCTATAACGAGCGCCACAAGCTGCTCAACAGTGACACCTTAAAGTTCCTCTGGGTGATCGATTTCCCCATGTTCGAGTGGGACGAGGAAGATCACCGCTGGAACGCCGCCCACCATCCGTTCACGTCGGTGCACGATCAGGATTTAGAGAAGTTGACGACCGACCCTGCGCACTGCCGAGCAAAATCTTACGACTTAGTGCTGAACGGAGTCGAACTGGGGTCTGGTTCCATTCGTATTCACCGTCGCGACGTGCAGAGCAAAGTATTCTCTGCTCTCGGTCTGTCCGAGGAGGAAGCACAACGACGCTTTGGCTTCCTGCTGGAAGCTCTCGAATACGGAGCGCCCCCGCATGGAGGCATCGCTCTCGGTCTCGACCGCCTGGTGATGATTCTTGCCGGAGAGCAATCGATTCGCGAGGTGATTCCCTTCCCTAAGACCGCGAAAGGAACTGATTTGATGTGCGAAGCGCCGTCTCCGGCATCAGATCGACAACTGCGCGATCTAGGGATCAGGTTGACAGTACAACCGTAATCTGTTCAGGCCTTCACCGGCTTGTCGACAGATTTCCAAGCCTTCTCGTCCCAGTATTTGACGCGACCTTCCCGATAGGATTCCACAGCCAGGTTGATCAGAACCTGCGCGTGTGCGGCAGTCTCAACATCCAGATGCGGTTTCTCGCGGGTGCGCATGCACTGCAGGAAGTTGCCGATGTGTGCCTGCATCATGTCTTTCTGCTCGACCGGAATACGGATTTCGTCGCTGCCGAACTTGTAATTCGGGAAGGTGTGGCGTTCCTGTTCACCCCTGCTTCGGATCTTCTCGGGACGAACGACAATATCGGGCGTGGGGCGCTCGAATTCTCCGTGCTCCACCATGATGATGGTGCCTTCGTGTCCGCGAATCAGGCCGGGGATGTGCTGGCTGTTCGCCATGGAAGAACTCAGGACCAGTGAGTGGCCTTCGGGATACTCGGCCAGCAGATGGAACGTATCGGGCACCTCGCGATCGTCCGTGAAGATGTATTTACCGCCGGAGGCCATTACTTTCACGGGGAACTGTGGCTTGTCCCAGCAAATGTTGAGCGGCGCAACAACATGGAAGAACAGGTCGGTCGCGATGCCGCCCGAGTAGTCCCAATATTTGCGGAAGCGGAAGAAGCGGTCCGCGTCATACGGTCGCGACGGAGCAGGACCGAGCCACGTCTTCCAGTCGAGGTAGTTCTCGCCCTTGCCCTCCGGCCCCGCTTCCGCATCAATCGGGTAATTCCATTCGCCCTCAACCGAGTTGCGATGGTACGAACCCTGGCTCATGATTATTTTGCCGATCATGCCGTCCGCAATGGCCTTCTTCGCCTTCCACCATTGATCTGCTGAAGTAGTCTGCGACCCGACCTGCAGGACGCGCTTGGTCTCGCGTACCGTGTCGATGAGTTGCTTCGCTTCCTTGTTGGTGTGGCACATCGGTTTTTCGAGGTAAACGTCTTTGCCTCGATCCATGGAGTCAAGCGCAATGCGCGTGTGCCAGTGATCGGGTGTGGCTATGATGACGGCGTCTACGTCCGAGAGCGCCAGAACTTCGCGGTAGTCGAGAAAGCCCTTGGCGTTGTATTTGTCGGCAACAGCTTTCTTTCGTTTTTCGTAAACATCGCAAACCGCAACGATCTGACAGGCGTTGTTGTTTGCCTCGGCGTACTTCGTGAATGTTCCGGCGTCGCTCGATCCTCGTCCTCCACAACCGATCAGACCAATATTGATGCGATCGTTTGCGCCAAGCACCCGCGACGCGTTCATCTTGTTGTTTCCTCGTGCGAAAGCCGTACCTGACAGCACAGTGCCGGCACCGAGACCTCCGGTTCGCTTTAAGAAATCTCGTCGGTCAAAGCCGCGTTCAGACATGTTTGTTCGCCCTCTTCTTAGGAAACGCCGACCTCTGCTTCCAATCAGGGTTCCAGGGTCGGACTTGGCCCTTATGAAGTTTATCCCAGCAACATGCACCCAGATGTGCTGGACACGGAGAATCAACCCGTTCTTCCGTACTACTCCGAACACTTAGCGTGGGACACTGAGCAAGACTCGATGAAGGATAAGAACGATGGATTGTCCTCGCGCGTTGCATTCTCGTATCCCAATTTCAAGAAGTTTATGGTGGCGCGATTCCTCACCACCATCGCTTCGGAAATGCAATCGGTTGCGGTGGGATGGCAGATCTACGATACGACGCATCGACCTCTCGATCTGGGACTGGCCGGTTTAGCCCAGTTTCTTCCGGGTATTTGTCTGTTCCTCGTTGCCGGTCACGCCGCTGACCGTTATCCGCGGCAGAGGATTCTGCAGATCTGCTACGCCAGTTTTGCGGTCTGTTCGGCTTTGCTGCTGATCTATACGCTTTCCGGGTTCAGGTCAGCGCTCCTCATCTATGCTGTCCTTCTGCTGAACGGCACCGTGCGAGCCTTCAACGCTCCCGCAAGCCAATCGATGGTACCGAACCTGGTTGCTAAGGAGCATTTCCCCAATGCAATCGCGTGGAGTTCTTCTATCTTTCAGACCGCAACGATTGCCGGACCGATGGTAGGCGGACTTTTGTACGGCTTTACAGGGCAGCCCATCCTTGTCTACGTGACAGCATGCCTCGCGTATGCCGGGGCCTCCACGCTGCTTAGCTACGTGCGCCTCTCGACGATGGAACGGCCGCGTCATGTAAGTGCCGGCAACTACGTCGTGTTCGAAGGACTGCGCTACATCTGGCAAAACAAGTTGATTCTGGGCGCCATGTCGCTTGATCTGTTTGCAGTGCTACTGGGCGGCGCTATCGCTCTTCTGCCCGTCTACGCGCGAGAAATTCTTCGCGTTGGAGCGATCGGCTTAGGCATTCTGCGCAGTGCCCCTGGTATCGGCGCCGTTCTCATGGGCATTGTTGTTGCGCACTGGCCTTTGCGGCGCCGGGCAGGCGCGGCGATGTTCGTCTGTGTCGGAGCCTTCGGGCTGTTCACCATCGTCTTTGGAATTTCTCACAGCCTGCTGCTTTCGGTGGCTTCGCTACTTTGCGCTGGAGCAGCAGATACGGTGAGCGTCATCGTCCGGCACACAATTATTCAGCTCTCCACGCCGGACGACATGCGAGGGCGCGTCAGCGCGGTGAACATGGTGTTTATCGGTGCGTCCAACGAAGTAGGCCAGTTCGAATCGGGACTGACCGCCCAGTGGTTCGGGACCGTTCCTGCCGTCTTACTGGGAGGCATCGGGACTATTTTGATCACCGCATTGTGGACGATTCTCTTTCCGCAGATCCGGGAGCTAGACCGGCTCGTGCCCGAAGAAGTACGCAAGTGACCGGCGCTTGTTACCCTTTGATTGGATGGCAAAGAGCAGGGCGAGATTGAGATTGAACCGGCTTGCCGTTTGCTTAGCGCTATTTACCGCCTTTCGTTGCGCCGCCGTCAATATCGACGCGCTTCCTAAGCCGACTGGATATGTAAGCGATTTCGCTCATGTGGTTGACGAAGGCAGCAAGCAATTGCTCGAGGACTTTTGCGGTGCGGTGGAGCAGCAACTCGGAGTTCAGTTTGCGTTCGTGACGATTGACAGCCTCGACGATCGCCCCATCAGAGACGTTACTCTGGAGATCTCGCGCAAATGGGGCGTTGGCGACAGAAAAACCAACCAGGGTGTCCTTCTGCTGCTGGCGATCAAAGACCATAAGAGTGACATCGAGACGGGTCGCGGTACGGAGCCGTACCTGACGGACGGATTCTCCGGCGGCACGCTCCGTTCGATGCGCCCGGACCTCCGAGCCGGGAATTACGGACAAGCCCTGCTTGCCGCGGCTCAGGAGATGGCGAACCAGATCGCTCAAGGCAAAGGCATTGCATTCTCGGGTAGCCTGCCGGCGAGAATCCCTGAGCCCCGAGATCATTCTCGGGGCTCAGGGATTCCGTTCCCTTTGATCATCATGGGTATTTTCTTTCTGCTCTGGCTCTTCGGTAGAGGCGGACGAAGAGGTGGCGGAATGTACGGTGGCGGCGGCAACTTCCTGACCGGGATGCTGATCGGAAATTTACTGAGCGGCGGCAGGCGAGGTGGCGGCAGCGACTGGGGAAGGGGCGGAGGCTTCGGCGGTGATTCGGGCGGCGGCGGAGGGTTTGGTGGTTTCGGAGGGGGAGATTTCGGTGGCGGTGGAGCGAGCAGCGACTGGTGAGGCATGACGATGCGATCTTTGGATAAACAAACTACGGATCTCGTTCGTCGCCTGAGAACGGGGTTAAACAGCCAACTGATTTCCGTTGTTCTGTACGGATCCGCAGCCATGGAAGACTGGGAAGAGAACACCTCGGACATCAACGTGCTGTGCGTCGTGGACAAGTTGTCTGCGTCGGAGTTGTCCCAATGCGAGCCGATCTTCCAGTGGTGGAGAGGTTTGGGTAATCGCCCGCCTCTGCTGCTTACGGCGGACGAAGTGCGGACCTCGACCGACTGTTTCCCGATGGAGTTTCACGATATGCGTGATCACCGTCGGGTGCTTTACGGAAGCGACCTGATTCAGGATCTCGGGATCGACTGGTGTTTCTATCGTGCCGAAGTTGAGCACGAGTTGCGGACGAAATTGATCCGATTACGTCAGAAAGCGGCGGAGTTGCTGTCGACTCCTCCCCGACTGCTAAAGCTATTGGCGGATTCGTTGTCCACATTCTGCGTGCTGGGCCGACATGCGCTGGTCTTAAGCGGAACCGAGCCGAAGTACAAGAAGGCGGAGATCATCTCCGCGCTTGAAGTCGCGCTAAATCGGCGATTAGAAGGGGCGGCGCAGATCCTGTCCTTGCGATCCGGCAAGGAGCAGGCGGGTATTGATGCAACCATGTTATTTGAGAAATATCTGAGTGAGATGGAATCTCTGGTGCGGTTTGTGGATGCACTTGCGAAATAGCATCGGGCTCAACAGATAAGGGAGAACTAGCGGGATGAAGGGGTTATTGATTGTAGTTGGGGTTCTGGTCATTGTTGGAGTGGTTTTCGGAGGTCAACTGATGGGCTCCAGAAACCAACTTGTGACGGAAAAGAACGACATCGACGCACGATGGGCCCAGGTTGAAAACGACATGAAGCGGCGTGCCGATCTCATTCCAAACCTGGTGGAAACCGTCAAGGGGTATGCCAAGCAGGAACAAGCCGTAATCGGCGAGGTTACGAGCGCGCGGGCGGCTTTGCTCGGTGCACATTCCAAAGAAGATGCGATCAACGCCAATAATCAGCTCAGCGGGGCCATTGGACGTCTGCTTGTTCTACAGGAGAACTACCCTCAATTGAAGTCGAACGAGAACTTCTTACGGCTTCAGGACGAACTGGCGGGAACGGAGAATCGCATCGCGGTTGATCGGCGCGATTACAACGAAGCGATCCGTAAGTACAACACGGACGTAGAACTCTTCCCTCGCAACATCGCGGCGGCCCTTTTCGGGTTTCATCGCGATGACGCCTACTTCAAGACCACCGAAGAGGAGAAGAAGGTTCCACAGGTGAAGTTCTAGGCTTCATCTTCGTCCGGCTCCGGTTCAATCCACTCCGCTGTTTCGGCCGCGTGCTGCTTCAGAATCGATAGCGACACTGCGCCGCTAAACCCGGCAACGCGCAGCCTGCGGTAGGCAGCGGCAAATTTCTTCTGATCTTGCAAGAGTTCGCCGAGATTCTTATTTCGGTACTTGCGTTCGAGAAACTGAGCAGCTAGTTCATGCTCTTCGGTCTTTGCGAAGGTCTTCTCGACGGCCATTTCGGCGATGTGACGAGGCACACGCTTTGCCCGAAGATCTCGGAGTACCCTTGAGCGTCCGAATCCGTCATTCTGAAGACGAGAGGAGGCAAAAGCTTCCGAAAACTTCTCGTCGTCAGCTATCCCATACTCGCGGAGTTTGGTCAGAGTCTCCGCGATGACAGACGCGGAATCTGAACGCCTTGAGAGCTTTGTCTTCAGTTCGGCGCTAGAGTACGGCCGCTGTGCGAGGAGCCGAAGTGCATAATTCCACAGCTCTTCTCGACCCAGCTTCTTAAGCTTCAAAGGCACGACCATCTCACTGAAACGTTTGTAACACTAGCACACTCTACTCGGGTGTAGACTGCAATTACAGCGGCCACTATGGCCTGAAAGGCAAGGTAATAAAAATGGAAGAAAAAGGCGGCTTCGGCTATTTCCTTTTGGGACTTGGAATTGGCGTAGCGGCTGGCATGCTTTGGGCTCCCCGGTCAGGCGACGAAACGAGACAGATTCTCGCGGACAAGGCCGGCGAGGGCGCGGACTATCTGAAGTCCCGGGCAGGCGAGAGCTCGGAGTATGTGCGTCAGCGCGCCGAAGACATCAAGCAATCTGCATCTGACCTGTACGAGAAAGGCCGGACTACTGTCTCCCGCCAAAAGGATACTCTTAACGCTGCCGTGGAGGCCGGCAAACAGGCATATCGCGACTCGGTTTCTGATATCAAATCAGCAGTAGCGGGAGCCAGCTCCGGAACTCCAACCGAAGGCGTTTAAGCGATCCATTGGCGCCCAGAGCATAGCGCTTAGAAAATGGACGAGCATACACTTCTTACAATTTTCGTCGGTCTAGCAGCACTTGCCATGCTGATTCAGGCCGGCACCCTTTTGGGGCTTTTCATTGTTGCTAAACGGATTCAGGAAAAAGTATCAGTCTTGACCGGACCTGTAACCGGACTTATTGATACTTCCAAGAAGACGATACAAACAGTGCAGGGCCACATCGACCGGATTGGAACATCCAGCAGTGCCATTCTCGATACTACTAAACAGCAACTGACGAAGGTCGACGAGCTCATAACCGACGCGAGCACCCGGGCCAAGGTCCAAATGGAACGCGCGGAGATGGTGCTGGATGACACGATGGGTCGAGTTCAACACACTGTGTCTTTCGTGCAGTCGGGTGTGGTTCGCCCGGTGCGCGAGGTTCAGGGTATCGTTACCGGCATCCGCACCGCTTTGACTCATTTAGGGCGAGGCGGTCGTCCGACAGTTGATCACGCAACAGCCGACGAAGAGATGTTCATTTAGCGAGCACTCAACACAAGTGTCAACTGAAGAGCTCCGGGGCCACCGCTCGGAGCTCTTCGCGTTTAGGCGGGTGAAACCATCTTTTCAGGCTTCATATAGCGGTCAAAGTCTTCCGCACTGAGAATGTTCAGCGCGACAGCAGCCTCCTTCAGGCTGGATCCATTCTGGTGCGCCGTTTTGGCGATCTTCGCTGCTTTGTCGTAGCCCACAATCGGATTCAACGCGGTGACCAGCATGAGGCAGTTGTCCACATATTGCTGGATCCGTTTGCGATCAACATCAATCCCGATCGCACAATGTTCCGTGAAGCTCCGGCAAGCGCCCGAAAGCAGCCGGACGGAGTGAAGGAAGTTGTAGATCATCACGGGCTTAAATACATTGAGTTCAAAATTGCCCTGCGAGCCGGCAAATCCGATGGCGGCATCGCTCCCGTAGACCTGAACGGCCACCATGGTCATGGCCTCCGACTGAGTTGGATTGACCTTTCCGGGCATAATGGAAGATCCTGGCTCATTCTCGGGTATGGTCAATTCGCCCAGACCACAACGCGGACCGGACGCAAGCCACCGAACATCATTCGCGATTTTCATCAGCGCGCCGGCCAGGGTCTTCAATGCGCCACTTGCAAATACAAGTTCGTCGTGAGCCGATAACGCCGCAAACTTATTCGGATGCGAGCGGAACGGCAGGCCCGTCAACTCGGCCACCTTCGCGGCAGCCTTCTCGGCGAACTCGGGCGGTGAATTGAGGCCGGTTCCTACAGCGGTTCCGCCGATTGCCAGATCGTAAAGGCCGTCCAAGGCCACCTGCAACCGTTCGATATTTCTGTCGAGCAGAGAAACCCATCCCGACATCTCCTGGCCCACGGTGACGGGGGTCGCGTCCTGCAGGTGCGTACGACCGATCTTTACAATCGCGGCAAATTGCTCGGCTTTCGCCTTCAGTGCTTGCCGTAATTCTTCCACCGCAGGGATCAATTTACGCTTCAGTTCTTCGGCAGCAGCAATGTGCATAGCTGTCGGGAATGTGTCGTTTGATGACTGCGACATGTTGACGTCGTCGTTCGGGTGGATCGGCTTCTTACTGCCTTTCACTCCGCCCGCCAACTCGATGGCGCGGTTTGAGATCACCTCGTTGGCGTTCATGTTCGTCTGCGTGCCGCTGCCCGTCTGCCAGATACGGAGTGGGAATTCTTCGTTCCAGGTTCCCGCGATCACTTCGTCGGCGGCTTGTGTGATCAATCTGGTTTTTCCATCGTCGAGTTTGCCGAGGTCATGATTCACGAGCGCGGCCGCCTTCTTCAGTACTCCGAAAGCACGAATCAGTTCCGGAGGCATTTTGTCATCGCCGATGTCGAAGTGCTTCAGCGATCTCTGGGTCTGAGCACCCCAGTATCGGTCGGAGGGCACTTCGATCAAGCCCATGCTGTCTGATTCGGTGCGAGTCGAAACGTTCATAGTCTTATTGTGTAATGCAGGTCCCGCGGTCACTGCAGCACCCGGTCCGTGGCACGTTCGATTTTGAAATCCGACAGCGGCGAGCACCGTGTAGCCGTCACGTGTTCTACACTTCGCAGAACGAAGGAAGGAACACCGTTTGGTTTTTGCCACTTTACGTCATCGAAGTCAACATCTCGCGCGTTATCGATCACAAAAGCCGGGCGCGAGTCCGCTTTGGCATAACTGACGGCAAGGTTGTGAATGTTCACACCTTTAGCGTGTCTGATGTAAAGCCCGTACGTCGGCAAAAGACCGAACATGGAGGGCTCCGGATATTCTTTCTCGCGTTCGGGCACCTCATAGGGCTGCCGCTTTGGCACGCCCCCGGAGGCTCGGAAGAAAAACGTATTCACCAGCTCCGAGGGTTGATCGGCCGCCTGCTGAAGTGTCAATCCGCCTCGATATTGCAGCCGGATGTTGTCGAGGGTGACATCCTCCACGTCGTTTCCGGGAATGCCGGAGATGATCGAGGCATAGCGAGCATCAGCATCAGTAGCAGTAACGTTGCTGATGATCACCCGTCGAATCGACCCAGGAGGTGTTCCTTCGGGCGCACGCATGCGACTGCCCAAGCGGATGAAGATCGGCGAATTAGAAACGTCACGCATGGTGATGTTTGAGATGGCGACGTCCTCGATATGAGCACCATCCACGGATTCCAGCGCCAGACCGCGCGAATGCTCGAACACGATGTTCGCTATCGTGATGTTTCGAAAATCTCCTTCCGATTCTGTGCCGATTTTGACGCGGCCGGTCGGGCCGTCGCGGTCCGGAGCTTGCTTTAACTTCCGAGCGTAAGTTCCGTCGAGTAAGGTGCCCACGTCGTACCCGCTGACGAAGCAATTGGCGATGGTAACGGCCTCGGTAGCCCGTCGATACCCCAAGGCGTGGCTGGACTTGAGGACAATTGCGTCGTCATTCGGGGAATTCACCGAGAGCTTGGAAAGCCGAACGTTGTGACAGCCGTCGATGTCGATGCCGTCGCGATTCGTATCGATCTTCAGGTTGTCAATCGTCAGGTTATCAACGCCGGTCGCGAGGATCCCAAAGTGTCCTCCAGACAAGATGGAGATGTCTCGAATCGTCACGTTTCGGCAAAGCTTGAGAGCAATCGCTTTGTTCCCACCCGTCGTCCTGGCTTCTCTCGTGAGCGCCTTACCATTTATCAGGCCATTGCCAGCAATAACCAGGTCCGTCAGGTTCTCGCCCCAGAACAGGCTGTTATGCCAGTGGCTATGCCCGAAGTCTTGGAACGTGGTTGACGAATTCGATTCTGCTTCGTCGTAAGCCGCCGGATCGTTAGAGGCTAGAATCACGGCGCCGGACTCAAACTGCAGATGAACATTACTGCGCAGATGAATGGAACCGGTCAGGTAGGTCCCAGAGGGAAAAAAAACAGTTCCGCCGTTCGCCGCCGCGGCGGCGGCGATTGCTTGGTTAATGGGATCGCGGTCCGGTGTTTTCCCGTCTGCTTTCGCTCCGAATTCTTTTACATTCAGAGTTGCTCCCCTAACCGCGAGAGCAAAACAGGGCACCAGAAAGAAAACAACCAGCTTCTCGAATCCAGGACATCGCATGCTGAGGTATTTTGCTCTCCAGCATACCCTTGAGACGCGGTTCGAACTTGGGCGGGACCTAGCCTATAGCTTTGCCGTCAGCGGCAGTCCTGCGCTCCAGCACGTTCAAAATCTTGGCGAGCAATACTTCCTGCGCGGGCGGCGGTGCGGTGGCGACGAGTCGATTCGCAAAACGAGAAAACGGGAGAACTATCAAGAAATAGAGCCCGGCCGCCTTAATCAGGAAGCTGATGATCGCATTGACGAAATTTCCAACGCCGATGCCGTAGGGTTTGATCGCGGAAAAGTCCGGCTGGCCGCCAACCAGGCCAATGATCGGGGTAATGATGTCTTTGCTCAACGAATCGACGATGCCCGCAATGCGGCGCCAATGATGACACCGACGGCGAGATCTATGACGTTACCGCGTGAGATGAAGTCTCTAAATCCCTTTAACATTCCCAAAGGGTACACCAGAAAGACTACTTGGAAGTATGCCGGCCTCGAAGTAACGTAAGTGTTTGGTACTAACAGCCGGAGCGGCGTCACACGGTCTCGGGTGGTCCTCCGAGTCCGTATGGCTACACTCGGATGGAGCTATGAGCACTTCTTCAGCCAAGCCGTTCCAGCCGTTTGTTTCCGAGCATGTGCAGATGCGCGAACTCACGCTACGCGCAATGCTCCTCGGTCTTGCTATGACCGTGATTCTTGGGGCAGCTAACGCATATCTCGGATTGCGAGCGGGAATTACCGTGGCCGCTACCTATCCGGCAGCAGTGATCAGCATGGCAGCTATGAGGGCGTGGAAAGGATCGCTCCTAGAGGAGAACATCTCGCGCACGAGCGGGTCGATCGGAGAAGGTGTGGCGTCGGGCGCCATCTTCACGATCCCCGCTTTCCTGATTTCACGCGCGTGGCCCTCGTTCGGTTTTGCCGACGCTTACTGGAAATCGACAATTCTGATTCTGGTTGGAAGCGTGCTCGGGGTGCTGTTCATTTCGCTCGTCCGGCGAATCATGGTCGAGGATCCTGAGCTTCCGTTCCCCGAATCGATTGCAGCCGCAGAAATTCACAAGGCCGGACAACGCGGCGCAGAGGCAGCGAGGTATCTATTCTGGAACATTGGCGTAGGCGGCATTGTGTTCCTGCTTGGGCGCCTTGGCCTCTTTGCGCCGGACGCAGAGTTTCCCTTCTCCATCGGCAAGCTTGGGGCAACGAGGCTACGGCTCGGCACGGGCGGATCGCCTAATCTGCTACAGACCGGCGGAGTGTCGACGTTTGCCGCACCGAGCGTGAGCCCGGCTTACCTTGGCGTTGGATACGTGATCGGTTTGCGTTTAGCCGGGTTGCAGTTTTCGGGTGGCGTCCTAGCCTGGGGGCTCATGGTTCCTCTGCTCATGTACTTCCTCGGTCCGCAGCTTCACCATTTCCTACCGGCCGGGGCGGAGGAGGAGTCCTGGAGCGGGTTAGCAGCCAGTGTCTGGCGCTACATCGTGCGGCCGATTGCAGTGGGCGGGATGCTGGTAGGAGCAGCGTATACGCTGTACCGAATGAAAGACAGCCTGCTTTCCGGAATGGGGCGGGCTGTCAGTGATTTGCGGCAAACAGCAGAACAGACAGCTGCCCTGAGCCGGACTGAGCGCTACATGAGTTCGAAGGTAGTATTCACGCTCATTGGGATCGTGTTCGCCGTGATGATCGTGCTGTATGTTTACTTCTCCGGCGGGTTGGTCAGCGGGTTTGTTGCGGCGGTTACGATGCTGATACTCGGGTTCTTCTTCGCCACCGTCTCGGGCAGCCTATGCGGCCTCATCGGGTCATCCAACAACCCGGTCTCGGGGCTGACCCTTTCGACGCTCATTATCGCCGCGCTGTTGATGGTCGCTCTCGGCGTTTCGGGCGGAGGCGGAGTGGCCGCTGTTCTGGGTGTTGCCGCGGTCGTTTGTGTTTCGTCCGCAGTGGCGGGAGAGCTGCTTCAGGATTTTAAAGTCGGTTTCATGTTGGGAGGCACTCCGAGAAACATCCAGATAGCGGAGCTGATCGCGGTTGTGGTTGCAAGTCTCATCATGTATTTCCCTTTGGTGCTTCTGCACGAGGGCAACATCCGGGCCGGTGGAACGGGTTTCGGAGATCGACAGCTTCCGGCGCCACAGGCAGGGCTTATGGCTTTGCTCGCGCAAGGCATCGTTGGCGGCGACATGCCTTGGCCCCTTGTCATCGTGGGCATGCTGATGGGTATCGGGCTGATTTGCATGCAGGTGCGAAGCCCAATGCTGGTTGCAGTCGGCATGTATCTTCCATTCGAAACAACATTCGCGATCTTCGTAGGAGGAATGATTCGTTCCGTTTCAGACTCAATCGCCACAAGGCGCCAGTTGAACGAAGCACAACGGGCGCGTGTTGAGAACGCGGGCATTCTGACCGCTTCGGGACTGATTGCGGGCGAGGCGATTTTGGGGCTCGTCTGGGCCGCCCTTCAATTCGCGCCGCAAACCGTGAGAGAGCACCTGCAGATTGTGCGCCAGCCTCTCTATTCCCTCGGGCTCGTCGTTCTTGTTTTTCTCGGCTGGATCATGGTTCGTTTTCCGCTCCGCAGCGCGGGTGCCGCGGACGAACCAGCGCCTCCTACGGCGATCGTATAGAACTTCCGGGAACCGGTCACAGCTTATCGAAAAGAACTACCGTTTTCCGTGCACGACGGTAAGTGCAAATTGTTTCATGCATTTAGTGCATGGCACCGCGTGTTCATCCCGCCGCTCTCAAACGCAGAGCGGAACTTCGTCGCGCTTACAGTGATGGGCAAGAAGGTTTCTGGAGGCGGATGCGATCTCAAACTTTATCGGTACGCGCAAAACGTTCGATTGCCCAAGAGAGTGCGAGCGGAATAGGGGCTGACCTGGAGCGGTTACTCGTCGGGCAGAACGAGGCGGTCGACGCGATCGTGCCTTTCATTCAGATGCACCAGGCAGGGCTTTCGCCAGAAGGGCGGCCGATCGGAGTTATTCTGCTCCTCGGACCCACTGGAACCGGCAAAACCCGAACCGTGGAAGCACTCGCCGAAGTTCTTCACGGGAGCAGCAAGCACCTTCTTAAAGTCGATTGCGGCGAATTCCAAATGGAGCATGAAGTAGCAAAGCTGATCGGCGCGCCTCCGGGTTACCTGGGCCACCGCGAAACCCAGCCAATGCTGAGCCAAGGCAAGCTGAACGCCGTTAATTCCGAGCACAGCGACATCTCGATCGTGCTGTTCGATGAGATCGAAAAAGCTGCGCCATCCATGACTCGGCTGCTGTTGGGAATCCTGGATAAAGCCACTCTGCGCCTGGGCGATAACACAACAGTCAATTTCGAACGTACGCTGATTTTCATGACGACGAACATCGGCGCGAAATCGATGCAGCGGGTAAGCAGACCGGATTTCGGATTTGAAGCCATGCTACCCCTGAAACCGGTGGCCGAGGATTCGAGGCTTCAGAGTATCGGGATGGCCGCCGTCCGGCGGAGCTTCTCCCCCGAGTTCGTAAATCGCATTGATTCCGTAGTCACCTATAGGCCCTTGGACCGCAGTGCCTGCGACGTCATTCTCGACCAGATCCTTAAGAACTTCAGCGAGCTGATCAAGAGCCGTCTGGGATTGCGCAGTTTTAAAGTTCAGTGCACCAACTCGGGACGGAACCTGCTTCTGGAGACCGGAATCAGCACGGAATTCGGAGCGCGAGAGCTCAAGCGAACCGTGCAGCGGAATTTCATCCAACCCGTTGCGGCGCTCGTAGCCGAAGGCCAGATTCCCGCTGGTTCCACCGTCATTCTAGACGCGAAGGGTGGGGACTTCACCATCCTACTTCGACAGTAGCCTACGGGCGCTCCCACCTGACTGATTGCGTAACGGGCGTAGATCCTGGGACTTCGACGACCAGGGTCACGTCTACTTGAACAGCCGAATTCTCCACTTCAACTGCTCCCAAGCGCAAATCATCCAACCCCAGCTGAACTTCCTGATCGGGGCTGCCACTTCTCCTCACAACCAGACGAGCTCCGGACGCATGGTTGAAAGCGCCTGAAGAGTTATTCCAGCTTACGCGCAGACCGGGCCCTTCCCGCGCTGCGATCAGATCCAACTCATTTGAACGCAGTAGCGGAATCGCTTTTCCCATCTCGGATCCCTGCGAACTGAAGTACAGCAAAGAGATCAGAAGCAAACCGCCGCCGGCTATCCACAAAGGTGAGAAGTGGGTCTTCGGCTTACGCGTCTCCGGTTCCGCGCGACGGGGCCGCGAAGATTCCGGCTCGACCTCGGGCAATAACTTGAATTCCCTCTCGTCGAATTTGAATTCGCGTACGGAGGGTTCTGCCGGCAGTTGCCGATCCTGTGCAAGGAAGAAGGCAGCCGAATGCGGTTCGTTCCCTTCCACGAGCAGGAGAACAGAAACGGGTTCGGTAAACAAGGTCGATAGCAGGCCCCGGTCGGCAAGCGACGGACGAAGCGCCCCGGGACGCCGGTGGCTTCGGAACAAACCGACCACAGATCTGCCAATCTCACGTGCTCCGCGCCTCACCTCTTCTACTCTGTTCTCCTGACGGGGATCGATCATGAACGTAACGCCGTCCTTATCGTCCCTCCGGATCGGCTCGACGTCCTCTACGCGAAGCGTCGGCGAGTACGAGCTTGGGAGAGAGCCCACCAGTACACCGCCGACTTCCGCGTTGCCGGCGACGGGCAAAAGGATGTTCCGGATTTTCGCTACCAGGTCAAGCTTTAATTCAATAGCGTAGGGAGAACCGTTCGGACCCCATCGGACATAGAGCGGCGCTTCGCTCGCTTCCGGCGCATTTGGCATCGGCTGCATTGCTTGCAGATCAACTGGGACTACTTGAGAACGCTAAACTGCATATTGTTTGGCCGGCAATCTCTACCTTGTCGCAACACCCATAGGGAACCTGGAAGACATCACGCTCCGAGCTCTCCGTACCCTTCGGGACGAAGTTCAAATCATCGCGTGCGAAGACACCCGGCAAACTCAGAAGCTGCTGACGCACTTCGATATCCGCAAACCCCTCATCAGCTATCACGAACGTAACGAGACGGCACAAACAGAGAATATCCTTCGCGCTCTTTCTCGAGGCGAAGCCGTCGCCTTGGTCAGCGATGCCGGAACACCTCTTGTCTCTGATCCAGGGTATCGTGTCGTCACCGCGGCAATCTCAAATGGCTATCCTGTCGTCCCTATTCCGGGCGCCTCTGCCGTTCTGTCCGCTCTCGGCGGTTCCGGTCTGCCGACCGACACGTTCCGATTCATTGGCTTCCTGCCCCCGAAATCGGGCAGCCGGCGCAAAGCGCTCGAGGCACTTGCCACCGACGCTTCCACCGTCATCGCTTACGAAAGCCCGCATCGCATCCTCGACTCGCTCGAAGACATCGGCCAGATCCTGGGCGAGCGTCAGATTGTGCTCGCGCGAGAACTGACGAAGATTCACGAGGAGTTTCTGCGCGGAACCGCCGATTCGATCCGGAGAGAACTGGGGGCCCGAGGAACTCCGAAGGGGGAAATGACACTCGTGATCGGACGCGGCACTGACAAAGCCGAGATCAGGGACGTCAAGGCCGAAGTCGAGCGACTTACTCGCGAGCTTGCGCTCGATCGCATGGAAGCCATCAAGGTTGTAGCGAAACAACTGGGTCTGCCGAAACAGGAGGTCTACCGGCGCGTTGCGGTGCCGGGCAGCAGTCCACTGGACAAAGGTCGTGATTAGGGCCAAATTGGCCAATCGCCAGTTTGGGTTCGTCCGGCGAAATCCGCTCTCGAACGAGCTGCACAATCATTCGGACGAATGACGGGTGCGTGCCCACAGTCTTAGCCCGTACCATCGTTATCCCGAGTTCTGCCGCGAGTTCCGCCGCCTCTGTATCGAGATCGTACAAGACCTCCATGTGGTCCGACAGGAAGCCAAGCGGCGAGACCACAACTTTTCGCACGTTTTGTCCCGCCAGGCTTCGCAGATGGTCGAGAATGTCCGGGCCGAGCCAAGGCTGAGTCGGAGGTCCGCTTCGGCTTTGAAAAACGAGATCCCAATCCTCAAATCCCAAACGTTCAGCGACCAGCCGCGCTGTTTCACGAAGTTGCCGTTTGTAGTTACTTGTCTCCGCCATGGAGGAAGGAATACTGTGCGCAGTCGCTACCAGCCGCGGCCGTTCACCCTTGCCGCTCGCTGAAGACGCTGGACGCGGCAATTGCTCCATCGCTTCGCGAACACGCTCGGCGCAAGCGTCAATAAAGCCGGGATGATTGTAAAAGACCCGAAGCTTATCGACCTTGGGCGCACCCTCGCCCACTTCCGCTTGCGCGGCGGCTACGTTTTCACGGTATTGCCTGCATCCTGAATACGAGCTGTAGCCCGAGGTGACGAAAGCTAACGCATTCTTCACCCCGTCAGTGCGCATGGTTAATAGAGCATCCGTCAGATAGGGTTTCCAGTTCCGATTGCCCCAATAGATGGGCAAGTCGATTCCTCCGTTCTTTAGTTCGGATTGGAGGGCGGCTATCAGTGCTCGATTCTGATCGTTGATCGGGCTCTTCCCACCGAAGTGATAGTAATGTTCCGCAACCTCGGCCAGCCGCTCGCGAGGAATGTTCCGGCCCCGGGTCACGTTCTCGAGGAACGGCATCACATCTTCGGAGGTCTCGGGTCCACCAAAAGAGACTAGAAGCAAGGCGTCATACATGTTCAGAGCGGCAACTCCGTGATTCTGTGAAGCTTCAACATATTGGTGGAACCTCGAAGCCCAACGGGTTGTCCCGCGACGAAAACGATATTGTCCCCGGCTTTGACCCGCCCGCCATCTACGAGCATCCGTTCCATCTCCTGCAGCATGTGATCGGTCGAATCCATAGGAGGCGTGAGGATGGAATGAACGCCCCAGACGATCGAAAGTTGCCGTGCGGTTACTTCCGACGATGTGAACGCGTAGATCGGAACGGGCGGACGATTCTTCGCAAGTAAACGGGCCGAGGCTCCCGTGCTTGTGCCGACGGCGAGCGCCACTACGCCAGCACAGCGCGCCGAGTGATACGCCGCATCCGCGATGATTTCGGGAATCGAGACTTCCTCGTTCAACCAGACATCCGGGTATTCGCGGCGCATCGACTTTTCTGTCTCGACAGCGATGCGCGCCATCACCTTCACCGATTCCACCGGATATTTACCCGCGGACGTCTCGGCCGATAGCATGACTGCGCTCGTTCCGTCATAAATTGCATTGGCGATGTCGCTGACCTCGGCGCGGGTTGGGATGGGGTTCTCGATCATCGATTCCAACATCTGAGTAGCAGTGATAACGAACTTGCCGCACCTTCTCGACTTCTCGATGATGGTCTTCTGGATGAACGGCACCTTCTCGGGAGCCATTTCCACGCCGAGATCTCCCCGCGCCACCATCACGCCATCACACTCTTCAAGAATAGAGTCCAGATTTTGCCAGGCCTCGGGTTTCTCAATTTTAGCGATGATTGGCTGCTTTGCGTCCACTTCTTCGAGAAGGTGACGCAGACGCAGCACATCGCGCGCGCTGCGCACAAACGAAAGAGCAAAGAAATCTACGCCCAATTCGACGCCGAAATGCGCATCCGCGATGTCTTTTTTCGAGATTGACGGAGTGCTCACAGCAACACCTGGCATATTGATGCCTTTCCGGTCGCTGATTTTGCCTCCGTGCTCCACGATGCATCGAGCGGCGATGCCGTCCGTTGCTATCACTCGCAGTTGCACCGTGCCGTCAGCAATCAGAATAGGGTCGCCCGGCTTCACGTCGCGGGCCAGTTCCGGGTACGTCGTCGAACCAATCTGCGCGTTTCCCTCAACCGCCTGAGTGGTGATGGTGAAGCTCGCGCCATCCTCTAGAACGTGAGGGCCGTCCTTAAACGTTCCGAGCCGGATCTTGGGACCTTGCAGATCGAGTAACACGCTTACGTGTCGACCCGCATCTTCTGAAAGATCACGCACGCTCTTTACACGCCGAGCGATGTCTTCCTGGGTGCCGTGTGACGCGTTGAGTCTGAAAACGTCTACGCCTGAATCGAAGAGCTTCTTCAGAACCTCGAGACTGTCAGTCGCAGGTCCGAGTGTGGCAACGATTTTTGTGGCACGCATTTATGGATTGGGAGTTGATGGTTACGCTACGATAGCGATGGATTTTAGACCAATAACAAATCTGAGCTCCCCTTCATTATGCCGCTTTACCAGGCGATTATACTCGCCGTTGTTCAAGGATTAACCGAGTTTTTACCAGTCAGTAGCACCGCGCATCTCGCTATAGTTCCGCGGCTGTTCCATTTCGCCGATCCGGGTTTGGGATTCGATGTTGCTCTTCACGTCGGCACGCTGGTAGCGATCCTCATCTTTTTTTTCCGCGATTGGGTACAGGTCATCGCAAACGGCTTGGGCTTTTCGTATCGAGGCGTGGCGCCGGATGAAAACAGCCGGTCACTGCTCTGGTTTTTGGTTGTTGGCACCATTCCGGTTCTCATTGCAGGGGCAGCGCTAAAGGAATACGCCGAAGGGCCATGGCGAACCCTGTTTGTCATGGGGACAACGCTCATTGTGCTCGGCATCGTCATGTACTTCGCGGATCGAGTGGGTCAAAACAAGCGGCGGCTGGACAGCATGACTTGGGCGGACGCGATTACGATCGGCATCGCTCAGGCGCTTGCGGTGGTACCCGGCGTTTCGCGCAGCGGCATCACCATCACAGCGGCACGATTCCGCCACTTGGATCGGGAAGCGGCAGCCCGCTTTTCTTTCCTTCTGTCGACTCCGGCAATTGCGGCGGCGGCGGCGAAGGATGCTCTTGACCTTCGCAAAGAAGGCGGTGTTCCCCACGATATGCAACTGCCTTACCTGGTCGGAATAGTGGTTAGCGGACTCGTCGGCATCATCGTCATAGCCTTCTTTCTTCATTACCTCCGCCGCAATACGCTGAACCTCTTCGTCTGGTACCGAGTGATCTTTGGCATAATAGTGATCGCTCTGGGGATTTACTTTCGCAACGGCGGATGACGCTACTATCACCGTCTCGCCACCATCGGCTGAACGAAGCCGTGGGGCTGCTTCTGCTTCTTCTAGGCTTGGCCGTTTGCCTGAGCCTGATTTCGTACTCATCGTCTGACCCGTCCTGGAATACGGCAACCCAGGTAGCGCGGACTCACAATCTGCTGGGATTGTTTGGAGCGCGTTGGTCCGACTTATTCCTGCAGGTTTTCGGAATCAGCATCTTCCTTCTTCCCATCAACATCTGGGCTCTCGGATGGAAATGGGTACGCTCCTCGCCCATCGAGAGCACGTGGTTTCGCGTCCTGGGAAACTTGTCGCTGTGGTTCTGCCTCTCGGCCGCGTGCGGCCTCATTCCCCGCCCTTGGCTGATCGCTGGTTCTATTCATCCAAGCGGCCTCGTTGGAATGGTCATCGCCGATTACCTTTTGGCTCGATTCGATGTCGCAGGTTCGGCAATCATCACCGTCGCGTCGGGAGTTCTGGCCCTCTACTTCGCCTCCACATTTGAGGTTTCGACGTTACGCCGTTGGCTTAGCGGACCCCTCGCAAAATGGCGTGCCTTCCGGGAAAAGTGGAAGCAATCGCGCGAGGCCCGGCGACAAGCGCTGATCGAAAAGGCAAAGGCCCAGGCTGCGGACCGAACGGCTCGCCGGCAAACGACTGCGGACAAACCGGCGGCTGCACGTGAGGCGCGTAGAGCGAAGGCTGACGTGCCTGCAAACCCCGAACCGGAACCGGCCAAGGCCGCGGCTGCCGCTCCACAACGACCGGAACCCGAATACGATGCTCCTCCGTTTGATCTCGATGACGAAACGGAGGCCGAGCCGGAGCCAAGCGAGATTCCGATTCGAACGCTCGAATACCAACCGGCTTCAAGGGACGAAATAGCAGAACAGGTCCCGCCTCCGGTGCCCAAACCGGCTGTGGACCACTCGAGCCCGAGCAAGAGGCGACGCTTCTGGCGATTGCCTTCCACTAATCTGCTTCACGAGGTTCCCGCGGGGAACGGTTACGACGGCCAGGAACTGAAGGAAGTAGCCAGCCGCATCAAATCGAAACTCGAGGAATTCAATGTCCGCGGATCCGTCGTCCAGATCAACCCGGGTCCTGTAGTTACGACATTCGAATTCAAACCTGAAGCCGGCGTGAAATATAGCCGTATCACTACGCTGATGGAAGACCTTTGCCTGGGGCTGCAGGCCGAGTCAGTGTTGATTGAACGCCTTCCAGGTAAGCCGACTGTCGGCATCGAAGTACCGAACAGCAAACGAGAAGTCATCAGCTTGCGAGAAATTCTGGAATCGGACGCGTTTCACGATTCGGCTTCGAAGATGACGATCGCTCTCGGCAAAGACATCAACGGCCGCATTAAGGCGGCATCGCTCGAGACCATGCCCCACCTTCTGATTGCGGGCTCCACCGGATCAGGAAAGAGCGTCATGCTAAACGCCATGATCATGTCGTTCCTGTACAAGGCGACTCCTGATGAAGTGCGGATGATCATGGTGGACCCGAAGCGCGTGGAGTTGGGCATCTATGAAGGCATCCCCCACCTGTTGACGCCCGTCATCACGGAACCCAAAAAGGCGACCAACGCACTTCGCAACGCAGTGCTGGAGATGGAGCGCCGGCTGAAGCTTCTCGCGGCGCAAGGCGTCCGGAATATTGATCAATACAACCGCAAGATGATTGCCCTCCGGAAAGAGCCACGCAGCCTCTTCGACGAAGAGAACGACGTTGACGAAGAGGAAACACGGCCGCTGCCGTATGTGCTGATCCTGATAGACGAGTTGGCGGACCTCATGATGCTCGAGCGCGCGAACGTCGAAGAATGCATCACGCGGCTTGCCCAGATGGCGCGAGCCGTGGGTATGCATCTTGTGCTGGCGACGCAACGGCCGAGCGTCGACGTCATCACAGGTCTGATCAAAGCGAATTTTCCTTCGCGCATCAGTTTCCGGGTAGCAACCCGGGTCGACTCACGAACCGTGCTCGATTCTATGGGCGCCGAACACCTCCTCGGCAAAGGCGACATGCTGTTCCTGCCGCCCGGGTCTTCGCGGCTTACGCGAGTTCACGGTGCTTATGTCACGGAAGCCGAGACGAACAGCGTGGTCGATTTCTGGAAGACGCAAGCCGAACCTGAGTACGACGAAAGCTTCCTCCTCACTCCACCATCTGAGGAGGAGTTGGAAGAAGGCGAGACCTTCGACGGCGGGCAGGATCCTATGTACCAGGATGCAGTGCGGGTCGTTCTGGAATTGGGCAAAGCGTCTACTTCCACGCTGCAGAGGAGGCTGCGCCTGGGTTACGGTCGCGCAGCCCGAATTCTTGACATGATGCAACGGGAAGGCATTATCGGGCCGCCGGACGGCAGCAAGCCGCGTGAAGTTTTGAAGAGACCTGATTGGCTCCGTGAGATCGAAGACCAGCTTCGGTAGTGTTTAAGCGGAGGCTATGACGCATAAAAACATCGTTGTCGCGATTGACGGTCCGGCGGGTGCAGGCAAGAGCACGATCGCGCGGCGCGTAGCCGAACGATTGGGATTCACCTATATCAACACGGGCGCGATGTATCGTGCGATTGCGTTGTGGGCCCTGCGTCTTGGCACTGAGCTGTCCGATATGCACCGGCTGGAACAGCTCGCAAAAGAAGCAAAGCTGGACCTGACTGAGGGGGGCGGCCGCGTGTCTCTCAACGGCGAAGACGTAACGGAGGAGATAAGATCTCCCGGAGTGACGGAGGCCGCATCGAAAGTCTCGGCTGTTCCTGCCGTGCGGCGCGCCCTGCTTGGGTTTCAGCGAAAAATGGCAGAGGAGACCAGCGTCGTCATGGAGGGACGTGACATTGGCTCTGTCGTGTTCCCCAATGCGCAGGTCAAAATTTTTCTGGATGCCGATCCTCAGGAACGCGCACGACGCCGCACGCTTGAACTGGAAGGATCGGGAACGGCCGCGAATTCGGAAACGGTGGAAGCCGAGATGCGTGAGCGCGATCAACGCGACCGTACGCGAGCGGAAGCGCCCCTTGTGCAGCCCCCGGACGCGCAGCTGATCGAAACCACGGGCCTGGATATTGAGCAGGTGGAAGAGGCGGTTCTGAAAGTGATCCGGGCTAGGACCTCGAACGGAAAGACTGCGAGCTTCTCCGGAAGCGATTCAGCTTAAGTTAGTCGCGGTTCGACTGGCAGGAGGCTGCTGTGGTTGGTTTTGACTGCGCCACCGATAAAAACGGTGGAAGCACACGCGACATCTCCAGGGAAGGATGAATGCGCTGAGCATCACCTCAAGCGGATTCCGCCGGTGGGAGCGCATGATCTCCAATGAGCCACACTTCGCGCAGGCATGAGGGTGGCTCGAACGTCGGAAGCGGAACATCTATACATTTCAGCTTCGCACATTTGGGCGAAAAATGTGGTGGCGAAAAGGGGCTAGTCCCCTGGGACGAGCTGGTCTATCTCATTCATCCTATTCACTCCACGAGTACCTCCAGTTTTGTTCGCTATACTGGCAAAAAGGTTTATTGGCTTAGCGTCGCGCCTGCCGATCACCACTTTAGAAGTTCTCTACAGCAGGAGTTCCAGCTCACCTTATGTTTGATCTGTTTCGGAGCCGAGAGAAGAGTGTGCGCATTCTCATGACGGTGCTGCTCGGCCTGATCGCCATTTCGATGTTGTGGTACCTGATCCCGGGCGGCTCGGGCGGTCTCGGAAGTGGCGGCGATAACGTCGTCGCCTCGGTTGGTGACGAGAAGATTACGACGACGGATCTGCAGCGTGGACTGCAAGCCGTGACCCGAGGTCAAGCAAACCTGCCCAAAAGCATCATGGCTATGTACGCGCCTATGATGCTGAACCAGATGATCGAAGGCAAAGCAATGGCCTATAAAGCTCGTCAGATGGGATTGAAAGTTTCGGATCAGGAACTCGGCGATGCCATCGAGAACCAGTTTGCTGCGCAGTTAGGCGGCAAGTTCGACATCAATATCTACCGGTCCGTCTTGGCGCAGCAAGGGCTGACCGAGCGCGACTTTGAGACCCGGCAACGGGAGAGCATGCTGGCTTCGCGTCTCGAGAACCTGGAAATGCAGTCCCTGATTGTCACCGATGCAGAAGCCCGGGCCGAATACCAGCGGAAGAATCTCAAGGTCGGTCTTCAATATCTGAGCTTCGACAGCAAAGCGTTCGCTGGAAAGGTTGATAAGAACCCCAGTCTGGTGAAGGCCTACTTCGACAAGAATCGGTCGACCTTCCGGATTCCGGAAAAGCGGGATTTCGATTACATGGTGGGCTCCTCAGCAGATTTCGTGCAAAGCGCGCACATCTCGGAGAGCGATCTCCAGCGCGCCTATCGGGAGGGAATGGATAGCTATCGCCAGCCCGAACGTGTCCAGGTGCGGCACATTCTGATCAAGACGCAAGGAAAGCCGAAAGAAGAAGTCCCCAAACTCAAGGCAAAGGCCGAAGACATTTTGAAGCAGTTACAGCACGGGGGCGACTTTGCCGAACTGGCGAAGAAGAACTCCGAAGATACCGGATCGGGCGCGAAGGGCGGCGAGCTGGGATATATCGTGCGCGGCCAGACGGTTCCTAACTTCGAGAAGGCAGCGTTTTCACTCAAACCCGGCGAGCTGAGCGGAATTGTGGAGACCGAGTACGGGTATCACATTCTGCAGGTTGAGAACAAACAAGAGGCCCATACACAAACCTTCGAAGAGGTCCGCCCGCAGCTTTTGGCCGAAGCACAGAAACAGGCCGGCGCCGAAAGCCTGACGAAGGCAATTGAAGCTGCTCATTCCGAAGTGTCGAAGAACCCGGGACAGGATGAAGCCATCGCAAAGAAATACGGCTTGAAGTTTTTCCGGCTGAATGGTTCAACCAACGGTCAAACCCTTCCAGAGCTGAACACTCCCGAAGTGACGAGCGCGATCTTTTCGGCCTCAAAAGGGACCGTGACAAATGTCGTCAACGTGGATGCGCAAGGCAAAGATGCATTCGCGGTGGTCAAGAACATCGTTCCTGCTCGAAACGCCGAATTCAACGAAGTCCAGAGCGATGTACTCCAGAAGTACACCGATGCAGAGGCCTCCCGGCTTGCGCAAGACGCGGCTAAAGCGGCTGCCGATCGCGCCAAGAAGGGTGAGACTCTCGAGGCAATCGGTAAATCGTTGGGAGTACCCGTCAAAACAGCCGCGCCGTTCTCGCCTGACGGAGCGGCAGAGGGCATTGGACCAGCGTCGCTGTTTCCCGGCCTGTTCAACGACAAGGTGGGCGACGTTGTCGGCCCCGTGGCAGCGCAGTCCGCTCAGTTCGTGTGCAAAGTTGCTGAACGAATACCAGCAGATATGACCCAGTTTGCAAAGAACAAAGATTCAGTGGTGCAATCCATCAATCAGCAGCGGCAAGCTGTGCAACAGCCGCTCTTCCGCGACCATGTCGTTTCGGAACTGAAGCGGCAGGGCAAAGTGAAAATCAACCAGGAAACAATGAATCGCCTGGTTGGCTCATACCAGAGTTAGGTGGCGTTCTGATCGAGCAAGCACTTACCCTATACAGAAGTCTCACGAACCCCGACGTTCTCGGCCAGTTCATCGCGACCTATCCTCACATCTGGGTCGCGTACCTGCTTTTATTCCTCGTCGTGTTCGCGGAGAGCGGCCTCCTCGTAGGGTTCTTCCTGCCTGGCGATTCGCTGCTGTTTACGGTTGGGATTGTCGCCGGAGCCGGCAAGCTACAGATCGGCATGATCATCGCTCTGCTGGCGGTCGCCTCGATCGCGGGAGATGGAATCGGATTCCTTCTTGGTTCGACTCTCGGTTACCGGCTGTTCCGAAGAGATTCAAAGATATTCAGGCGCGAGTACCTCGAGCGCACACGTGCCTTCTACGAACGCCATGGTGGGAAAACGATCATCTATGCGAAGTTCGTTCCCATCATCAGGACCTTTGCGGCCTTCATTGCCGGAGTTGGCAAGATGCATTACGCTCGCTTCGTCACCTTTAATGTCATCGGTGCAACAGGCTGGGTGACATCAATGGTTTGCCTTGGCTACGGGCTCGGCAACATTCCGTTCATCAGGCGTCACTTTGAGCAGGTCGTCTTGCTGATCGTCTTCGTATCCATTCTTCCCGTGGCGCTGCAGTTTTTGAAATCACGAGTAAAGAACCCGGCCGCCGCTTTAGAACAGCGTTAGCTGTCCGCCGGGCTGAGGCGGTTTGACGACCGGTGCCCGATTCGAGTGGAAAGGTATTTCAGAGCGGATCGTTCGGACGACTCGGCTGACGTAGTCTGGGTATTCCCCTTTCAGGAAGGCACCCGAGCGGTACTGTTTTTCGTATCGCTCAACCAGCTTTGGGTACTCCTCCCGGAGAAATGGAAAGAAAACCCGCTGCGTCGAGGGCTTGAGAAAGAGCACCGCTGCTCCAAAAGAACTTGCTCCGGCAGCAGCTGCGGCCGTAGCGATCGCGCGAAGGCTCTGTTGCGAATCGGTAATGAGGGGCAGCACCGGGCTCGCAATCACGCCTACCCGAATTCCAGCATCAGCCAAGGCCCGTACTGCTTCCAGACGCAATTCCGGATGAGGCGCGAACGGTTCCATTTTCCGCGCGAGTGCCGCATCGAGGGTCGTAATTGTCAAGCAAACACCGACGCTGCTGGCCTTCCCTAATGTGCGCAAAATTTCGGCATCTCTGCGTACCAGATTGGACTTTGTCGTGATACCGATCGAAGCATTCTTCAAACACGTGAGAGCCTCGAGCGTAGAGGCCGTCCGTCCAAATCTCCTCTCGGCCGGTTGATAGGGATCCGTTCCCGTACCGATTCCGATCCAGTCCCCTTCTTTGACGCTGCGCAGTTCACGCACAAATGAGGCGTAGTCCCAATCCTTGGCGTAGATTTCGGTCTCGAAGGACTTTGGATCTCTCCGTTCCAGAAATTCGTGCGTGAAGCGGGCATAACAATACTTGCACCCGTACTCACAGCCCCGATACGGATTGATGGTCCAAGTGAACGGAACGCGCTTGGATTGGCATCGAGTCAGCCACTTGCGGGTTGGCAGGGTCCGGTATTCCACCCGGCGCTTGGCCTCAAGAACTTCGCCCTCCGACGCCTGCCGGGCAATACCCGTAAGTGGAACAAACTGGCTCATAAACCCAGTTCGATCAGCTGAGCTCCTCAGCTCGATTATTCGCCATTTGTTCGCCTCTAGTCAAGGCTTTTCGCTGCGGACTCCCCCGGTTCGCGTCTTTAGCCTTGAGAGTTAAAGCGGCACGTCGAGGGCGGCACCCAGTTTCGCGAATGTCGGGCCAGTACAGCTGCCCGCCGGTGCAAACAGGAAGCCCGCGCTAGGACGCCACAAGCTCACCACTCCGTACATTGCGAAATTATAAGGTTGTTGTGACACGATGGGCACGTCGCCGGGCAAACCGAGCGCCTGAAAGCTGCAGTTCGTTCCCGCTTGCAGGACGTACCAAGCTCCATCGGATGGACGCCAAACGATCAGGTTTGATCCGACGTTCCGCTGAAGGCGCGCAATGACGGGTATGTCACCCGGCAATCCCCACTGGATAATTGCTGGGGGCTGCGGAACGGTGCTTTGGAAGATATACCAAGTGCCGTTTGAAGGACGCCAGACAATGAAATCGGTCCGCCCGTCTCCGTCATAATCCCCGATCAGAGGAATGTCCCCGGCTAACCCCCATTGCCGGATGATGGGCGCGGATGGATTGCTGCTCGGAATCACATACCACGTTCCGCTCGATGGTCTCCAGACGGCGAAGTCTGTCTTGCGATCACCATCGAAATCACCCGTAACGGGCGTATCACCGGGAAATCCCCACTGCTGAATCAGCGGCGAAGAAGGGTTGCTACTCAGAATGACGTACCAGGTTCCGTTTGAAGGCCGCCAGACCGCCAGATCGGACTTGGCATCTCCATCGAAGTCGCCGAGGAGCGGGATGTCGCCCGGCAAACCCCATTGCTGTACGGTGGTTGACGAAGAACGCGTTTGAACGGTCCATACACCTGTTTCGGAATGCCAGACGGCGGGATAAGGCCAGCCATCCCCGGCGAAGGCCCCCAGGAAAACGGTGTCGGCCGCTCCGCCTAACACTCTGGTGTACATCGTGCGGGATTGACCCGTTGGCGCAACATACCAGGTCGCATCGGACGGCCGCCAGACAGCGAAATCCGCCTTACCGTCACCGTCGAGGTCAGCCGGGCTTGGAATGTCGCCGGACAAGCCCCATTGCTGGGACAGAGGAACAGATGGTCGGCTGCTTGGGATCACCCACCACGTCCCGGTAAGAGGGCGCCAGACCGCAAAATCGGTTTTGCCATCGCCGTCGAAATCAACCCCCACGGGGATATCGCCCTTGAAACCCCACTGCCTCACTTGTGTGGTGGCTGGATCACTGCTCGGATTGAGATACCAGGTTCCGTTCCCGGGTCTCCAGACGACGAAATCAGCTTTGCCGTCTCCATCAAAATCACCGGGTATCGGAATATCATTGGCAAAGCCCCATTGCCGCGAGTACGACGCGCGCGGGTTACTGCTGGGCATCACAAACCACGTGCCAGTGGATTGTCTCCATACCGTGAAATCGGCCTTACCGTCTCCATCAAAGTCGCAGACTAGCGGGATGTCTCCGGGGAATCCCCACTGCTGTTGGATAGAGGTTGAGGGATTGCCGCTGGGAATGACATACCACATGCCGTTGGACGGCCGCCATACCGCGATGTCGGCTTTGCCGTCGCCGTCGTAGTCACCGGGCACGGGGACATCGCCCGGCAGTCCCCACTGTTGCAATCTTGTCGATGCCGGATTGCTGCTCTCGGCGATCTCCCACATCCCGGTACCCGGGCGCCAATAGGCCAAGTCGCTTTTCCCATCACCATTGAAGTCAGTCGAAACCCGAAGATATCCGGAGGCCCCGCGTACAGCCGAAGGCTGGAGATACCCAGTGCCTGTTAAGGCTACCGTTTCGGGCAGCCCGTTTACGATCGAGTAGGTGTAGATCTTCAGGTTTCCCGTACGCAAACCCGCAGCAGCGGGCGTGAAAGCGACAGAAATAGTGCAGGTGGAACCCGGGCCCACTACGGTCGGGCAGTTATTCGAAGCAGAAAACTCCGAAGCATTGAGTCCGTCGATCTGGAGATTGAAGTAAGGGAGATTGCCTGTGCCAGTGTTTCGTATAGAGATCGTTTGCACACTCGGGATCGATACCTGCCTGGAGCCGAGGTCGTGAATTGAGACGATACCCAGATCGACCGACAGCGGCGAGAAGGAAGCTGCGTACGTAATCGCCTGGCCAAAGCCTTGAATATCCACTGATTGCGGCGAGTTGCTTGCGTCATCCGTTACTGTCAGCTTGCTACCGTTAGTCCAGCCTTCCATACTGGGAGAAAACGTCACCGAGATAGTGCACTGCGCGCCCGCCGGCAAACTCGAAGGGCAATCGTGGCTGACCGCAAAGCTGGGGTTGGTGACAGTCACCGCGCTGATTCGGAGCGGAGCTACGCCCGGATTAGAAAGTGTAACCATCTGGGGTGCACTGACCGTACCGCCATTCTGGGGCCCGAACCACAGTGAGATCGGACTCAGGACAGCCTGCTGAGGACTCAGCCCGGTACCGCTGAGAGAAACGTTTCTAGGCGAACCCGGAGCGCTGTCCGTGATCGTCAGCGTCCCGGAACGCGCTCCCATTACTTGTGGAGTGAAGTTCACCGTGATCGTGCAACTTCCGCCCGAAGGCAAATCGGTTCCGCAATTGTTCGCCTGAACAAAATCGCCCGGGTTAGCACCGTCAATCGAGATATCGCCGACCGCAAGTGTACGATTGCCGGTGTTGTAGTAAGTGAGCAGAAGCGGACTGCTGATTTTGCCAGCGTTCGTGTTCGCAAAGGCGAGCGGTGCCGCCTGGGTTGCTACCTTCTTCGGCGCCGAGAAGCCATCGCTCAAATAAAATGATCCGTCCGCATTAAGTGCCAGGGATGTGGGGTAGTAGAAGTAGTAGAAGTTCGGCAGAGTCGAACTCAGAAGCGCGGAGGTGATGCGGGAACCACTTGGGCTTAGCTTGCGAATGGGAGTCGAACCTTCGATAAAGAAAACATTTCCAGCAGCGTCGAAGGTGATGTCTCGAATGGCGAAAAAATGGGTTGAAAGAGCTGGGGCGCCGTCTCCTGTGGATCCGGCGTCGGCACCTGCGAATCGCGAGATGATGCCGTTCGAGACCACACGTACGATTCCGCCATCAGAGTTGTAGCTGCCGCTTTGCTGCACGATGTAGATGTTGCCGTTCAGATCACTCGAAAGCTGCAGCGGATTAACCTGGGCCGCGGTTGCCGGACCGTCGTCACCGGTGTTGCCGGCAACCCCCGTTCCCGCGAAGACGCTGAGCGTCTGAGTGGCAGCATCTACTTTGCGGACTTTATAGTCCGAGACGTCGCTGAAATCCGTGCCCTCAATGAAGTAGAGGTTGCCTTGCGGGTCGGTCGTTAGCCCAAATGGGAAGGAAATGGGCGTTGCCGATGCAGGACCTGTATCGCTGCGGCCCGCGACTCCGGTCCCTACCACTGTGGTGATGATTCCCGTTGCGAGGTCGATTTTGCGAATGACGTTATTATTCCGGTCAGCTACAAACAAGTTCCCATTTCGATCAAGAGCCAGACTCACGGGCCGACTGAATTGGGCATTGAAGGCAGGGCCACCGTCTCCGCTATAGCCCGCAACCGTTGAGCCGGCAATGACAGAAACGGTCTGCGTGGCCGAATTCAGTTTGAAAATCTGGTTCGAGTTCCAGTTCAGAGCATAAACGTTGCCGCCAGGATCGATCACGAAGCCGCTAGGTACAGGCGTTCCAACTGCGCCCCACGAAAGGGTTGACACCAGACCTTGGGCCAAAGACGCCTGGGGACCGGTACCCGTGCCGGTAAGGACCATTCGTCCAAGGAGGGTGTTTGCCTGATTTCGAACCAGGAGTACCTCGGTGCGAAGACCCGGATACGTAGGTTTGAAGGTGACGGGTACGCTGCAGGTTGCGAATGCGGCATCGCAGCTTGCGGCGCCTATTTCGAAGTCCGAGCCGTACAACACCGAGAAGGCCGGAGCAGCACTCTGTCCGACCAATGAGAAAGTGGCAGGTACGGGCGCCGACTGTGACGCGACCGGGATGGAGCCCAAGTCCAGCGAAGAAGACTGCGTCTGCGCCATCAGACAAATGGAGGCCATGAGAGCGCCGGAGCACAGACACAGCACGTTTTGGAAACGTAGAGGTAGAAGTCTAAAAACGCTTGGTTCGTGACTCAAGTTCGTAACTCAAGGGAGAGGCTAACAGTGACAACGGCCGCAGTGAAATTCGGTTTTCTCTTACGCGATGTTCCCGGACGGCTGTTACGGACGGTACTGTGTGGTTGCAGTGCGCAATTCACCTTGATGACCAGAGGAGAGAACTTAAGAACGGCCAGTCGAAGGACCGGCCGTTCGCTCCGTCTGATTATTTGTTGAGGCGCTTAGGAGGCGAGAAGCGAGATTACGCCCTTTTGGCGCAACCCATTCAGAGCGAGACCGTGGCGGCCGCGCACTCCGGTCTTCTCGAAGATGTGCTTCAGATGGATCTTCACCGTTCCGGGTCTGATTCCGAGTTCCTGAGCGATCTCGCGATTCTTGAATCCCTGTTCAACGAGTTCCATCACCTGGTGCTCTCGGGGCGTTAGCTCCGATCGCAGCTGTGCTTCAACGGTCATCGACTCGCGGAATACGGAGTCTTGCATCCAGCTCCTGCCCTGGCCAACGGCCCGCAGGCAGGACAACACCGTAGCGGTATCGGCGGATTTGCGGAGAATGCCCTTCGCACCCGCCTGGAGGAATCGAAGCGCTTCGGCTTCGGTAATCGACATGCCCCAAATCACAACGGCTGGGGTAGTGGATCGGCTGCCATGCTCTGTTGGCAACTGGGCAAGTGTTTCCAGAACTGCTTTTGTGCCGAGTCCTTTGTCGATGATGAGGATGTCCGTCTGCTCGGCCTGCGAGCTCATCATCCATTCGGCTGGCGACGAATGAGATGATACAACGGCCAAATCATCCGTCGAGTCCAACAAGTGGGCCAGGCCCGTCACCGTAAGGGGCTGGGTCTCGCAGATGGATACTCTCTTTTTTCTTTTGCCTGCGTGCGTTTCCATATGTTCGCTTAGGCTCCTTATCGGCGTCGTATTCCTTTTACTTGAGTGCTAACTGAGATGTAATGCTCTCCTGTCCTACTCGCGACTAGGAAGTCAGGCGGACAAATCCTATGGCTTTTAGGGAACGATTGGCTTGCAATTGGGGCACGACGCCAAGGAACTTGGCGCGACGTGGGATGAGAAGGCGCGGGAGGTGAAGGCGGCGGGTGAGTTCAGTACGCACGCAGAGCGGCCCGCCCTGAACACGGGCTCACAACGGTTGCGAACGACCCTCGCGTTCAGCCTTAGCTACTTGAGCAGATTGATCGTGCCTCTGCAGTTCGCAGCACCGCACCGGCAGACCACCTTCTCGACGTCTTTGTCGAACCGGTAGTCGATGGTGAGTTCTTCGCCGGGCTGTATGTCTCGAAGAGCGACGTACAGGATGTGGCCGCGGACGATTCTGGAAACCAGATTCGGCTCGCAGGAGTGGTTGACGTATTCCGCTCCTGAGCCTCCAGCAGCTCCGTCGATCGTCCAATAGGGATCAAGCGTGAACAGGTAGGTAAACTTGCTCAATTCGGAGCGTCGCTTCGTTTCCCGCCGGCTAATGCGTTCTCCGGTGTACTCGATCACCTTCTTGTGCGCGGGAATCAGCTCGGCGGCGTACACTCCCCACCTGTGAATCGAGGAACGCGCAAGCTTCAGCTCGAAACAAGCGTACTCAGGGTTGATGTGGGGAGTCCCGTTGACCGTCCGCTTAGGAGCGAGACTCTTTTTCTGCATAGCGTGAGCTACCGTCGATTTTCGGGGCTTTATAGAAGGTGAAGCTACTGCGTCTTCTTCTGAAGTACGTCGACTAATTCCTTGACAGCGTCGGCGCTCTTCTTGAGAGCACCTTCTTCTACACTGTCCAGCTTGACTTCGTAAATCTTCTCGAGACCTTTCGATCCGAGCTTTACCGGCACGCCGACAAACAGATCTTGTATACCGTACTCACCCTGCAGGTAAACCGCGCAAGGTAGAATCTTCTTCTTGTCCTTGAGTATCGATTCCACCATCTCGACGGTCGAAGCCGCAGGCGCATAGTAAGCGCTTCCTGTCTTCAGATACTTGACAATCTCGGCACCGCCGTCACGAGTTCGCTGCACCAGCCGGTCGATAGTCGCCTGGTCAGTCAACTCAGCAAGCGGAATACCGCTGACGTTGGTCAACCGTACAAGGGGAACCATTGTGTCTCCATGACCGCCCAGCACCATGGCCGTGACGTTCTCGAAGGAAACGTCGAGCTCTTGCGCGATGAATGTCCGGAACCGTGCCGTATCCAGAACGCCGGCCATGCCGATGACCCGCTCCCGGGGAAAGCCCGAAACCTTCATTGCCGTCCAACACATCGCATCGAGCGGATTGGTGACCAGGATCAGAATGGCATTGGGTGACTGTTTCACCGCCTGTTCCGTCGCCGTCTTCACGACTTCATAGTTCGCCACCAGAAGGTCGTCGCGGCTCATCCCCGGCTTGCGCGGAAAGCCCGCGGTGATCACAACAATATCGGAATTCGTGGTTTCGCTATACCCATTCGTGCCGACGATCTGGGCATCGTATCCTTCCACAGGCGCGGACTCGAGCATGTCAAGCCCTTTCCCCTGGGGAACGCCTTCCACTACGTCCACGAGCACCACATCCGCCAGTTCTTTGGCGGCTATCTTCTGTGCTGTGTTTGCGCCCACATTACCGGCACCAACAACGGTGACTTTTTTTCTCATCGAAGCTCCTAAACCCCAGTGAATTCGAAGTATACCAACTGCTCGGAGGGTACTAGAACCATTCCAAAACGGGCCGCATGGGCCCAAATACGGCGAACGTAGTAACCTTGGTGAAACTCAGGCCAGCTATTCTTAACCCAAGGGGCTTTTTGATGATTAGGAATACTACGAGGTTTGCATTTCTGCTCGCAGCGCCCTGGGTGTTGCTGCTCGGGCAGAACACTCCGGGTTCGGGAAGTATCAGCGGAGTAGTTAGTGACCCGACCGGGTCTGCCGTACCAGCCGCGAAAGTACTGGTCGAAAATCCTGCACTAGGTCTGCGACGTGAGCTGGAATCCACAAGCGGTGGGTTATTTAGCGCTCCGTCTCTCACCCCGGGAACAGGTTATCAGCTATCCGTGACTTCGCCTGGATTTGCTCCTTATAAAGTCGAACAAATCAGGGTCGAGGTTGGTCAGAACGTAAATTTGAACGCTCGTCTCCAGGTAAACAGCTCGACCACGACAGTCGAAGTGAGCACAGAGGCTCCGATAGTCGACAACACGAAGACTGATGTTTCCCAAGTCGTCAATAGTCAACAGATAACGAATCTGCCGATTAATGGCCGGCGCGTCGACTCGTTTGTCTTACTCGCGCCGGCCGTGGTGTCAGACGGAACCTTCGGGTTGCTATCGTTCCGGGGCATCGCGGGTGGGAACGCCTTCCTCACCGACGGTAATGACACGACCGAGCAGTATTACAACGAAAACGCCGGCCGTACGCGCATCTCTTCCCAGATTTCTCAGGATGCGGTTCAGGAATTTCAGGTTGTATCCAACAACTACTCGGCAGAGTTCGGCCACGCCATTGGCGGCGTCGTCAACACTGTGACTCGGAGCGGAACCAACGATTTTCATGGAACCGCGTATTGGTTCTTCCGCAATCAGGACTTCAATGCCAGGGATCCGTTCGCCACGATCAATCCGCCCGAACGACGCGACCAGTTTGGCGGCAGCGCGGGTGGAAAGATTATCAAGGACAAGCTCTTCTACTTCTTCAACTATGAAGGAACGAAACGCGACTTCCCGCTCGTGGCCAACATAACGGCCGCGGGAAGCAGCCTGTTCAACACCAGCGGGCAGATTATCCAGCCTTGCCCTGATCCGTCTCAACCCGTTAACCTTCGCGCGAGTGCCGCACAGTGCGCCGCCGTGACGAACTTCCTTGGCCGGCAATTCCAGACCTTATCTCGCACCGTGAAACAGGATCTAGGATTCGGAAAGCTGGACTGGCGTCCCACCGAACGGAATGCGTTTAGCGCGAGCTTCAACATCCTGCGTTGGATCTCTCCCAACGGTTTGCAGACGCAAGCGGTTCTTAACAACGGGAACGGCGTTGGCAATAACGTGAATTCTTCTGTTCGTTCTAAATATGGTCGTGCAGTCTGGACTAGCATCCTTAATCCGAACGCGGTCAACGAAGCACGTTTTGGCTGGTTTAACGACAAGCAGTTTGACTACCCGAACGATGCACTTGCGATTCCGGGCATCGGATTTCTGGGTATCAGCCTGACCGGGCAAGCGAATCTTGGGACTGCAACTGATTATCCGCGTACGAATCCTCTCGAAAATCGTTACCAGTTTGCGGACACTCTCAGTTGGACAACGGGTAAGCAATCACTCAAGTTCGGGTTCGATTTCATGAACACGAACGACTACACCAACCTGCTCTTTAACCGGACTGGCACGTACACGTATTCGACCCTCAACAATCTGGCCCTGGATTTCTCGGGCAACCCGTCCGGAGCTAAGAACTGGCTGAACTTCACGCAAACGATTGGAATCCCGGTCGTTCAGTTCACGATCAAAGACTACGCCGGGTTCATGCAGGATCAGATGAAGGTGAATTCACGGCTTACCGTGAATCTCGGCGTTCGTTACGATTTTTCCAGCCTGCCTCAACCCGGGGAAGTCAATCCCGCTTATGTGAATCCCGCTTACCCGGCAACTGGCCGCATACCCACGTTCAACAGTGGCTTCGCGCCACGCGTCGGCATTGCGTATGCACTGGACAATCAGAACAAGACAGTCGTGCGTGCGGGATATGGCATCTTCTATGGGCGGTATCCCGGAGGTCTCATCAACACGTTGTTCCTCGGGAATGGCCTCTATCAGAAGTCGGTCAGCTTCACGGGTAGCGTTCCAACAGACCGTGCGAACGGACCGGTATTCCCGAATGTGCTCCCAAGCTCGGCAAACTTCAACCCTCCGTCAGGCTCCGTAAGCTTGAATATGGCTGCAGCGAATTTCCGCGCGCCCTATACTCAGCAAGCAGATCTCGCGGTGGAACGTCAGCTCACGAAAGACCTCGCATTGACGGTAAGTGGCATCTGGAGCCGTGGTTTGCACTTGACGTCCGTCAACGATATCAACATTGGTGCGCCCGGACCCGTTGTCAACTATCGCATTCTCGACGCGAGCGGCGCACTCGCCGGGACGTACTCAACCCCTGTGTATGTCCGCCAAAACCGCGTGAACCCGGCATATAACCGCATCAACATCATCGATGCGGGTCTGAATAGCTACTACAACGGCCTCGCCGTGCAGCTGAATAAGCGTTTCTCACACGGACTGACGGGGAATATCGCGTACACCTGGTCGCACGCAATCGATTACGGTCAAGGGAACGCAGGCACCCCGAACATCTTCGCGAGCGGCGGTCCGCAGAGCTACTTCCCGGGCAACT
Organism: Bryobacteraceae bacterium; assembly: GCA_045807925.1. GTDB lineage: Bacteria > Acidobacteriota > Terriglobia > Bryobacterales > Bryobacteraceae > Bog-105. The sequence goes on from JBJMGK010000086.1 coordinate 59,374, forward strand.
ACCGTGCCGAGAAGGGGAGCTCCGCTCTTGACGTCCGTCATCGCTTGGTTGTGAATGGCGTCTGGACACCGACGTTCCTTCACAATACTTCCTGGCTCGCGCGCTACATCGTTAATGGCTGGCAACTCTCTGCGCTAGGTACCTTCCAGTCATCCCCGCCAACCACTCCGACAATCCAGATCTCTTCTGCTCCGGTGCCCACCGGTCTCCAGGTGGCCAATACGGGCTCGCTGAACGGGTACTTATCGAGCAGCACAGGCGTTCGAGTGCCGTTCCAACCGCCAGGCAGCCTGAACATCGACCAGATCATTCGTATGGATCTTCGTGCAGCCAAGGACTTCGCCCTTACCGAGCGGTTCCATGCAGCATTTACTTTCGACGCCTTCAACGTTGGTAACAACACGTACTTTACTTCTGTAAGTACGAGTGAGTACGCGTACTCCCTAGTAAATGGCCAGCCGACTCTGACGCCCCGCGCCGGCTATGGTGCCGGAACAGCAACGCAAGGCTTCCCCGACGGGACAAACGCCCGACGCCTGCAGCTTGGCGTTCGCCTCCTCTGGTAAGTCGCTCCTGCCGCAACTGAACGATAGAAAGGCCGGTACCACTAAAGGTTCCCGGCCTTTCTTCTTTAGCAGGATGCTGAAAAAGGGTTCTGAGAGGCTTCCATAAAGTCAGATCAGGGGATCTCCAATGTATACCCAAGCTCAAACGATCGCGTATACAACGTTTCTGCAAGAAGTTGTTTTTGGTGTAACCGACTAACCTGGGTCGAAAACCCCTTTTTCAGCATCCTGTTAGAACCGCTCTGATAGACCCGCGGTCAAACCCTTACGAAATCCACTTGAGAACTCGGATAGCTCCCATCTTTGCACTTTTATTGTGAGACGACACCTCGCTCCGATTCTCGATTTCGGACCGGTTCCTTGAAAAATATTCGTACGCGCGCCAAAGCATCTCTTCGTTGGTAAGCGTGGGTCGCCATCCCAAAAGGCGCTTGATCTTGGAGGTATCGAAGGTGAAGTTCTCGGCGATCATTTTGTAGTGATACGGTCCCAAAGGAGAAATGTGCAGCAGGTGCGCAATCCTCATGGCGAGCAATGTAGGCCCTTTCGGCAGGCTAGTCACCTTCGAGCGACTGCCCGCGCGCCTGATCACAGCATCGTAGATAGCACGAAGCGATTGCACATTGTCAGATCCGATATTGAAAGTTTCAGACCCGTTATAATCGAGCGCTCGAACACAGGCGTCGGCAAGGTCGCCTGCATAGATGAACTGATATCTATTACTCCCCGACCCCACGACCCAAACTTTCCTGTTTTCATGAATGAACTCGAACA
>JBJMGK010000087.1:0-4179 GCA_045807925.1 Bryobacteraceae bacterium
GCAAAGAGCTGGCTGCGACGCGAGTTGACGGGGAGACACGCGAGTGAAGCCTGAGCGCTGGGCGTGCATCGAGCGCCTGTATTTCGCTGCGCTTGAGCTGGACGAAAGCCAGCGGTCTGAGTTCCTGGAAGGGGGCTGTCGCGGCGATGAGGTCCTACGGTGCGAAGTCGAGCCCTTACTGGCAACCGCCAACATATCCGACGCTTTTCTGCAAGTGAACGCCCTGGAACTGGAGGCCCGTGCGCTGGCCAGGGATCATGACCGTCTCCTGCCAACCGCAGGAGATTTAACCGGCCGAAAGGTAGGACCGTATACGCTCCTGCGGCGCATAGGGGCCGGCGGCATGGGCGTGGTGTATGAGGCCGAGCAGCAGCAGCCCCGCCGCACGGTGGCCTTGAAAGTCATCAGATCGGGCTTGGCGGACCCTGAGTTGCTCCGGCGCTTCGAGCAAGAATCCCAAGCGCTTGGGCGCCTGCGGCACCCCGGCATCGCCCAGATCTATGAGGCCGGTACGGCGGACAGCGGCTTCGAGCTGCAGCCCTACTTTGCAATGGAACTGATTCGGGGCGAACTGCTGCTCGGGTACGCGGAAACGCGTCAACTGAACACGCGCCAACGGCTGGAGATCATGGCCCAGATCTGCGAGGCCGTCCACCATGCGCATCAGCGCGGCCTCATTCACCGCGATCTCAAACCCGCCAACATTTTAGTCGAGGAGAATGGCCAGCCGAAGATTCTGGACTTCGGCGTGGCACGTGTGACCGACAGCGATGCGCAAGCTACCCGTCAGACCGAGATGGGGCAGATTGTGGGGACGCTGGCCTACATGAGCCCCGAGCAGGTGCTCGGGGATCCACTGGAACTGGATACGCGCAGTGATGTGTACTCGCTGGGAATGATCGTGTTTGAGCTGTTGTCCGGGCGCCTGCCCTATACCATTAGTGGCCAACTGCACGAGACCGTACAGACGATCCTGGAAGAAGAGCCGATACGGCTCGGCTTGATCAGCCGCACCTACCGTGGCGATGTCGAGTCGATTGTGGCGAAGGCGCTCGAGAAAGACAAGAACCGGCGTTATGCCTCAGCAGAAGGAATGGCCGGTGATCTCCGCCGGTATCTGAACGAGGAGCCGATCCTGGCGCGGCCCCCCAGCACGGCATACCGATTGCAGAAGTTTGCACGCCGCCATAAGGCGTTGATAGGCGCAGTTATGGCGGTTTTCCTTGTGCTCGTGGCGGGAGTCATCGCGAGCGCCTGGGAGGCGGCGCGTGCCCGGCGCGCCGAGCAGGTGGCTATCACCGAAGCAGCTACTGCCAAGGCGATCAACGACTTTCTGCAAAATGACCTCTTGGCCCAGGCAAGCACTCATATGCAGGCTCGACCGGACATCAGGCCCGATCCGAACCTCAAGGTGCGGACCGCGCTCGATCGGACAGCTGGGCGCATCACCGGCAAGTTTGAGAAACAACCGGTGGTGGAAGCTTCGATTCGGCAAACCATCGGAAATACGTACAGGGACTTGGGCTTATATCCCGAGGGGCAGCGGCAACTGGAACGTGCTCTCGACCTTAGGTGTCGCGTACTGGGCCAGCAGCATCCTGACACGCTGCAAACGATGGACAACTTGGCCGAGCTCTACCGGCTCCAAAGCAAGTATACACAGGCCGAACCACTCTTCATCAAGGTCTTGGCGGAGAAGCGTCGCGTACTGGGCCAGCAGCATCCTGACACGCTGCAAACGACGGACAATCTAGCAGCGCTGTACCTGAACCAAGGCAAGTATGCGCAAGCTGAGCCGCTAATCACTAGGGTCTTGGAGGTGCAGCGGCGCGTGCTGGGCGAGGAGCATCCCAATACGCTCTACACGATGGACGGCTTGGCGTTGCTCTACTTGTACCAAGGCAAGTATACACAGGCCGAACCACTCTTCATCAAGGCGTTGGCGGCTCTGCGGCGTGTTCTCGGTGATGAGCATCCTGACACGCTAGATACTATCAATGGCCTGGCGTTGCTCTACCTGCACCAAGGCAAGTATGCCCAGGCGGAGCTCCTCTCCATCAAGGCGTTGACAGGCCAGCGACGCGTGCTGGGGGAGGAACATCCTGACACGCTCTACACAGAATATGGCTTGGCGCTGTTATACCTGAACCAAGGCAAGTATGCGCAAGCTGAGCCGCTAATCACTAGGGTCCTGGAGGTGCAGCGGCGCGTGCTGGGCGAGGAGCATCCCAATACGCTGCTCAGCATGGATGGCTTGGCGCTGCTGTGGACGCATCAAGGCAAGTATGCGAAGGCCGAGTCTCTTTACACAAAGGTCTTGGACATTCAGCGCCGCGTGCTCGGAGCAGAACATCCCCGCAGACTCACCATTACGAATGACCTGACATTGCTGTACCTGTATCAAAGAAAGTATGCGGAGGCCGAGACATTGCTTCGCAAGGCACTAAACAGTTACGAGAAGATCATGTCCAACACCTGGGACCGTTATAGCTGCCAAACCTTGCTGGGCGTTAGCCTCGCTGGTCAGAAGAGGTACGCAGAGGCAGAGGGGCTGCTCCTTTCTGGGTATCAAGGAATGCTAGAGCGGCAAGCCACTATCCCAGCTGGCAGCCGATTCCAAGTGGGGAAAGCTAGAGAATGGATCGTTCAGCTCTATCGGGACTGGGGGAAACCGGAGAGGATAGGTGGGCTGTTCCGAAAACAGCCATTTAGCCTACCTATCGGTAGCCGACATTGACGCCTAATCGTCCGAGAGCACGGAGATGATGACGGATAGAGCGGTGTTTCTGTTGCTCTTCGAGAATCCCGGCACCACGTTCTTGATAGGGCTGTCCCGTAGAGAGCACATGATAGACCAGCACCAGGAGATTGTGGGCGACGGCAACGATGGCGCGCGCCTTTCAAATAACAGTTCTTCTTGGCAGACGCGGCCCAGGCGCATTGCGTCATCGTTGTCCGGAGCCAGCGGTTCCCACGGGTAGTTCGACCACCTTTGTCCTTTCCGGCGCTCTGCCGATTGCCGGGACACAGGCCTGCCCAGGAACTGAGGTGGCCGGCGGAGGGAAACGTGTTTATGTCCGGGCCAACTTCGGCTAACACACTGACCGCCGAGTCTTGTTGGATTCCGGGTACTGTCTTAATCAGATCGAGTGCGGGACGGAAGCCCGCTTTGTCGATCTGGCGCAAAATCTCCTCGTCTAAGGCAAGCAAGTGCTTCTCGAGAAAGCCCAAGTGCTCCAGGCTGTAGCGGATCATGCGTCGATGATGTTCACTCATCCGGTGGCCCGCAAGGGAGGCAGCCAGTTCAGGAATCCTTCTCCGCGCTCTGCCCTTGGCCAACTCGGCGATTTGGTCCGCACTGGCTTTGCCCTCCAGTAATGCTTCAAGCATGAGTTGACCAGAGACGCCAAAAGGTCGGCGAGTACGCTGGCAAGCTTCACATTGGAGTCTTCCAAGATCTTCTGTACGCGGTTGCGCTCACTTGTGGCATCGCTGAGCAATTGGCGGCGACGGCGAGTCAAGTCACGCAAGTCGCGCACGGCCCGTGGCGGTATAAAGCTTGGGCGGATCAGGCCGTGTCGCAGTAGATGGGCAAGCCACTGACTATCCTTCGGGTCAGTCTTGTCGACCGCGGCGGCCTTTGACATCTTCGGCGTTGGCCAGCACCACAGTTAGACTTTCTTCCAGAATATTGAAGATGGGCTTCCAGTATGAGCCAGTACTTTCCATGGCTACATGTGTGCACCCTCTCTCCACCAGCCAACGGCGGAGCCGCTCAAGGTCGGCGTTGGTAGTCCCAAAAGTACAGGTCTCGGTCAGAGGTTCCTGATCGAGTCGACCCACCATCGTACAAACAAGCAGAATGGTTTTGCCGACATCGATACGGGCTCCACATTCAATTACTGCGGGAATCATCGCTCTGCCTCCTTGCCGGAGAGAGCTGACGTCTTAGCCCGGAATTCTCACACAGGGTCTGGCAAAAAGCCGTCTTCTCTGGCATAAACATATTTGCCACAAGATGTTTCAGCCCAGGAGGAGACGGCTTTCGCTATGACAGAGTGTACCCAATCCCGATTGCCCTTCGCTCACCACGGCAGGCGTGAAGTGGTGGCGGAGTTTAGCGGTGGAACGATGACTTCCGATAGCGGCGCGCTGCTGCTACGGGAAACCGACCGGAGA
>JBJMGK010000088.1:0-26985 GCA_045807925.1 Bryobacteraceae bacterium
CGTCCTGTTCCAACCGCTCCCGCCAGCGCCGCATCGTGCGTTCGCTGACTCCGATGATCTCCGCTGCTTGCCACCAGGTGATCTTCTTCCCCATGGCTCGCAACAGCACTTCTTGCACCTTCATCATCCGCTCCATCTCGGAGCTCGTATACGTTCGGCTGGATCCCAAATCCCAGCCTTACCTTCCAGCTCCGCTGCTGTGAAAGCGGACAGATCATGTGTGAATTAGACCGGTCAACTCACATACTACCGACAATATTTTGCAGTTCCATATGGACCTTTTGTCGAAACAAGTTTATAAACAAATGTAAGAGGATCAGTTTGTTATCACCAGCCATTCTCCGCCCTGTCGCAGCTTTCGCTGCCCTGGTGGGACTCGCCGCCTACGCAACCATCATGCTCCGAGGACCACAAGGGCTCGCCGCTCTGAATGAGAAGCGCCGGCAGATCCGGATGCTGGAAGAGGAAAATGCAAACTTGAGCCGGGACATCGAGAACAAGAAGCGCCGGATCGAACGGCTGGAACATGATCCCAAGACCCAGGAAGTGGAGATCGAGAAACGCCTGGGACGCGTTCATCCCGGATCGACCGAATTTAAGATCACGGGCGCCCCGGCACCGGATCTGTCCGCCGCGTCCTCAAACGCGTCTACTCTCAAACGCGACTCGAAGTAGCGGCTGAGCGCGCGAGCGCCTCCCGAATTACCTCGGCCATTGTGGCGATTGTCTGCTCGTCTGCCAAAAGCACCCTGTGCGGGAACCAGAAAGCGTCCCGCAGCCTGCTTTCCGCCTCCGGGCACGGCATGATTCTGCGTTTCTCGCTGCTGTACAGCGGATTTTGATAGAGAGTATGCGGATAGAACGGCGTACAGGGGATCCCAGCTTCGTTTAAGCTACGGACGAACGCGTTCCGTCCTAAGTCCGGCGTCTGCAAGCGGCCGACCATGAGATATCCGGAGTTTTGCGTCACAGCCCCAGGCTGTGTTTGCCAGACGATTTCACCGATTCCCGCTAATGCGCTCTTCAGGAGTGCTGCACTCCTTGTCCGATGCGCTAGCTGCTCCGGCAGCCGATCGAATTGTGCCAGGAGGACTGCGGCCTGGAAAGCGCCTAAACGGTAGTTAGTTCCGAGCCGGCTGTGCTCATAGAAGCTCCTGCCCGGGGTGCGCCCGCAATTCACGACCGACCTTGCCGCCCCGGCGAAGGAATCGTCAGAGGTAACAAGCATGCCCCCTTCACCTGCACAGAGCACTTTTCCGTTCTGGAAGCTGAAAGAGCCGGCGACGCCGAAGCTCCCCGCCCTTCTGCCCCGCCACTCTGAACCTTGAGCGTGAGCAGCATCCTCGATCAGGGGAACACGGTGGGTGCGACAGATTCGGTCGAGTTCATCCATTTCGCACATGGTTCCGCCGAAGTGGACAGCCATAACGGCCTTCGTTTTTCCTGTGATGGCTTCTCCCACGCGCGCCGGATCGAGATTGTAGGTATCCTGCCCGATATCGACGAATACGGGAATAGCGCCCACCCTCGAAACGGCGGTGGCCGTAGAGATAAAGGAAATCGCCGGGACAATCACCTCGTCCCCTGCCCCGATGCCCAGCAGCTCGAGCGCCAATTCTAAAGTGACTGTCCCGTTGAAGGCGGCTATCCCATGCTTCGCGTGCTGGTAGGACGCAAAGCTGGCTTCGAACTCAGAGACAAAGGGATGAAATCCGCCCCACTGCGGGCTGTCGAGGACCATCCGGAGCAGCTCGGCCTCGCGTTCATCCGATTGTGGCCAGGAGGGAAAGTGCATGGCTCGCGCTGCTTTCAGTGTAGTGGCCGGCGGCGGTTCGAGCGCAGTTCGCATGGGAGAATTAGGTCAGATGAGTGTGTACGAAGAACGCCGCGAAGACCTGGAGCGGTATGAGTTCATGATGGGTCAGGAACGTGGCCGCCTGGCGGTAACGCTCGATTGCATCACGGACGCTCTGGTGCTTGTCGGCCAGCACGGTGTCTACTGCCAAAGTGCGCGGCAGCTTGGCAAACCAGCTATGGACATTCAGATGATTACTAAGACTCTGGGCGACGCCAAAGAGCTGATCAGCAGCGTTCTCGAGCAGATGAAGAAAAATCGCGCTGAAGTGTCCGCCAGCTAAGCGGTTTTCTTAGGACTTAGAAGCCGGAACACCGGTGATCTTTACGTTCTTGAAGTCTCCGGTTTCATCGAAAGACCCGATACCGACCTTCCCCTGTCAGACTTAAGTCGAGAGCGTGAAGGACGCCGCGAACCGGAGGCTATGTTTCGCGGGGTTCTTTATGTGGAGCATCGGTGCTCCATTATCTTTCTGAATCTCCCAATCACTTCCGTTTGGAACCGAACCACTGACGGTCGAAGATCTGAAGATTATCTGCCGCCGTCAGCGACGAAGCCGCGAGCAAAATGGTACCGAAGCGCTGACTGAAGGACTCAAAGGTTCTGGAGGAACGGATTTCGTTCTTTCTCCCGGCCGATGGTCGTGCGCGGCCCATGACCCGGAACGACCACTGCGCTCTCGGGCAGCTCGAGTAATCGTGTCTTGATCGATTGCAGGATTTTCCGTGTGTCTCCACCCGGCAAATCAGTACGGCCGATCGAATCCCGGAATAGCGTATCTCCGGCGACCAGCGTATTTTCAGCCGGAATCCAAAGGCAAAGGCTGCCTTGCGTGTGCCCGGGAGTATGTAAAACCTGGAACTCAGTAGTCGCGAGTTGGATCGTCGTTCCGTCCGTCGTCGGCTGATCAACGTCGGGACGCGGTGGCGGCTCGACTCCGAGCCAATCCGCCTGCACATCGAGATGGTCGAGCAATTCACGGTCGCTCTCATTCATATAAACGGGAGCGCCGGTAAGAGTTCGCAGCTTCTGAGCTCCCGCCACATGGTCGATGTGAGCATGGGTGATGACGATGGCTGTCACCTTTAGCTGGTGCTGGTCAAGGACGTCGGTGATTTTTTGGATCTCATCGCCGGGATCGACGACAATCGCTTCGCGTGTACCTTCATCTCCAAAGATGGAACAGTTGCACTGCAGCAACCCGACGGGCAGGATTACGTGAATCATCTGGTCCCCTTATCCGACGCGGAGAACTGCATGGTATTTCTCCGGTAATCGCGAAGGCGTCATGTCGCGGTTGAGCCACATGTGCTTGGTCGAACCACGCGCAAGCAACTTTTCTGTATCGGCGACAAGAATCCGGTAGGAAAAGTGGATCATCCGAGAATTGGAAGTAACTACTTCGGTCTCGACAACGATTTCCTGGTCGTACCGTGCGGGGAAGTGATAACGGCAGGTCGCCTCCACAACGCCCAGGAAAATGCCTTCGGCTTCTTCCAGATCCTTGTAATTAAACCCGCGCGATCTCACCAACTCGACACGCCCGATCTCCATCCAGACCAGATAATTTGCGTGGTAGACCACGCCCATCTGATCTGTCTCGGCATACCGCACCCGAAAGTTTGTCCGATGCTTCTCGGGACTCTCCTGACCCTCCAATAGTTCTCCCTTGCTCTTGACTATAGCTGTAGCGCCGAAATCCGCTCAGCTCAAGTCCGATCCGGTTCGTTCCAGCACGGCTTTGAATCGCGCTTCACCTCTGAGGCAATCCAGGCAGGGGTCCAGCTTCACGTTCATCAGACCCCCAAATCGCCTGTAAGCTGCCTGGTCAAGCCATTCCAAAGCTTTCTCGTAATTTCCCATGCCAACATATGCATGCACGAAAGCTACAGGGGAGACAAAAGAATCAGTTTCAAGTTCCTCGAGTTTTCGGAGTGTCCGCCTGGCTTCTCGCTCCTCCCCGCTACGCGCATACGCGGCGACAAGCGATCCGAGGTGCAGTCCCGGCGTGTTGCCCCGGACGGAACAGCGCAATGCTTCGATCGCCTTCTGATGCTCTCCTGCTTGCAGCAGCACGAGCCCGCGAAGATAATACGTGCTCTTCACGTCTCCTCGAATTTTCAGGGCTCGTTCGAGTGCCATCAGCGCCGAGTCATAGTCACGTGCTAAATACGAGGTGACTGCAAGGGACCGATAGCAGCGCGGAGATAACGGATCCAACTCCAACGCCGTTTTCTGGTCGAGGCGCGCACCTTCCAGATCGCCGGTTTGTAACCGGGCGAATGCCCTCTGGGTCAGCGCTGAAACACTGCTGGGCCGGAGTTCGAGTCCCTGGCGGAACAGGCGTTCACCTTCGTCCCAGCGACTCTCAAATACGGCGGCCAACGTCCCCAGAGCCACGTACGCTTCGGCGCACTTCGGGTCCAAATAAACGGCTTTGAGAGCTGATTGCTTTGCCGACTCGAGTAGGTCGAGAGGCTCGCGACAAGACAGCCAAATCAGCCAGAAGTAGGCGTCTGCAAGTGCCGCGTAAGGCTCTGCGTATTCCGGAAACTGCAAAATAGCTCGCGTGAAGCAGTCAGCCGCTTTCTGGCACCCAGCCGGGCTTAACTGGTTCCAGTAATAACGGCCTTGTAAGTACAACGTGTACGCCTCTATCGACGGAGTCGGCCTCCAGGCGGCGGTCTGTTCGATTGGAAACTCTACCGTCAGCGCGTCGGCTACTGAAGACGCAATCTCATCCTGAATTGCGAAGACATCCGCAATGTTTCTTTCGAAAACGCGCGCCCAGATGTAGCTCCCGGATGCTGGTTCAATGACGTTGGCATGAACACGAATGCGGTCGCTGGCCTGCTGGATGGTTCCGCGGACAATCGAACTTGCGCCTAACTTGGAGGCAGTCGTGGCGGGAGCGCTGCGAGGGCCAACACGGAATGAAGAAGAGCTCGAAATGACCTTCAACCCAGGCACGGTTGCCAGTCGTTGCTGGATGCTTTCGGTCATCCCTCGACAGAAGAACGTAAGGTCCGCATTTCCGGTTAAATTTTCGAACGGTAATACTGCGACCGCTTGCTTCGAGTTGGACTCCCGAGGTCCAGAGCGGCTCCTGAATCGTGCTACATAGCGTCCCGGCTCAAAGTAAATCTGAACCGGGTCAGAACGTCCGCCATCTTCGTAGTATTCACCGAGCTTGCGGCGAAGTCGCTGGGCTTCAGTCCTTACGATGGAATCAATACGGGGGTCGAAATCAACACCACGTTCGAAGACTTCCCGAGCCACGACATACTGCTTGATGTCTTCCCCTCCGTTTTTCAGGGTTTGCTCCACGGTCCAGTTGAGAAACCGACAGAGCCGAGGCGACCCTGCAAAGAGTTTGCTTTTTGTGATGCGCTGTGTCTGATCGAGAATGACTGCCTCAGAGAACGGCGGACCGGCGGTGATTTCCACCGGCTTCTCGCCAGATCCGAGTTTTTGACCGTCCGGCAGTCCTCCCGTTGAAGTAACCAACGCGCCAGCTAACCTCCAGCTAAGGCAGGCTCACTCCCATCGATCCTGATCGCGAACGTGTACCTTAATTTAGCGCCCAAACAGCCAACCGAAATGATGTGTGCCGAAGAGCTTGATGCTCGTGAAGCCGCATCGTCTTATTTCCTTTCTGCCGAAACTGAACTTGTTGTGAAAGGCAGTAAACGGTGCCGACCCCGTTTACTGCCGCTCAACAACAATGACGTGAAAGGAATCCGGCTTCGGCTTCATACGGCTGCGTTGACCATTCTGAGCCGGAGCTGGCTGCATCTCTGCCGCAGATAGGAACAGGCGGTCTGATTTCGCGTCTAGGGCCATCGTTTTTGCACTAGGCTGGGTTTGGATATCGCCGTCTGAGCTGTAGGAATCAGCACTGTTCTGCTTGATTACTGAAACCGTACCGCCGCCGTTGGATGCAAAGATCAGATGGCTCTGCGGATCGAAGGCAACCGCATCGACACGATCGCCGATTGGGAGCGTGGTAATCACCTTGCCTGTCTTAGCGTTCATGACCGCGAGCACCTTGCTCCTGCAGCCGATGAACAAACGCGAAGTCGACGTATCCATTGCCAAGCCTGTTGGCGTCTTGCACCCGGTAATCGGCCACCTACCTTTAACGCTGAGGTTCTTCGGATCGAAGTTGACGACCTCGGCCGATTCCTCCAGGTTGACGTAGCCGTTTCCATTGCCGTCTACGACCGCCGCTTCGGCGCCACCGCCCAGATCGACTATGCCGACCACAGTTGCGGTACCCGGGTCAATGGCGGTAATCACAGCTGCGTCACCGTGGCATACGAAAACGCGGTTTGTTTTGGGATCGTAGAACGTGTAATCCGGGTCTTTGCCCACAGGGATCTTCTTCGTGGTCTTCAGTGTTCCGGTGTCGAAGACAGAGACCGTGCCATCGCTCCCATTGGTCGTGAACCCGCGATGGAGTGAAGGGGCGATCGCGATACCGTGGACCCCAGGGGTATCTTCTACCTTTCCCAGCACCTTACCGGAGGCGGCGTCCACAACGTTCACTTCCGTTCCGTGAGACACGTACAGGCGCCCGGCACTTCCATCAAACACGATGTAGTCGAATCCGCCATTTCCAGGGACAGGATACTGCTTTGTGATCTTGTAGCCGGGGGCATTGCTCGCTAACGAAGGAGCGGCGAAACAGCATAGGGCAGAGCAGCCGAGTATCGCATAAGATACCGTACGTTCAAACCAGCCAGATGTGTGCATGCTTGGAGCCTCGCAGTTCAGATTGCACCCTCATTCTGAAGAATCTCTGAAGCGAACCCCCGGGGGGCGAAGTCCTTGCTAGCATTTGGTCATGCGGGTGACGGTGCTCTTTTTTGGGATCTTAAAGGACCTCGTCGGCCGTCAGGAAGAGTCGTTGGAGATCGAACCGAATACAACCCTGGGATCTCTGTTCGATCATTATTCCCAGCGGTTCGAAACCCTGCGGACGAAACGTCCGTCGATTTTATTTGCACGGAATCAGGAGTTTGCGCCGGCGGAGACCATATTGACGGATAAAGACGAGGTCGCATTCCTTCCGCCGGTGAGCGGAGGGACCGACAACGGAAGAGAACCCGACGGCCACATGTTCGCTTTGACTCGGGCAGTCATAGACGGCTCGAGGCTGGCCCGTGAAATTCAACGGCCGGAAGATGGGGCTGTTGTCATTTTTGAGGGCATCGTCCGCAACAGCACGAACGGGCGCGAGACGACACACCTCGAGTACGAAGGTTACGAAGGAATGGCGCTGGACCGCATGAAGCGCATCGGTCGAGAAGTCGTCCGGCAGTTTGCGATCGGTCACATCGGGATCATTCATCGCCTGGGCTCTCTCCAGGTGGGCGAGGCGAGCGTTGTGATTGCCGCCACTGCTCCCCATCGGAAGCCTGCTTTCGATGCTGCCTTGGAAGCGATTAACCGGTTGAAGCGGGAAGTGCCGATCTGGAAGAAAGAGTACTTCGCCGATGGAGCCGTCTGGGTCGACGGCGAATGGGATCATGCCCTGCTTCTGCGCGCATCGAAAAATGGTCCGTAAGCTCCGGCCCTACGTCGCGGCAGCGCTGGCGATCTTCTCACTCTCCGTTGCTTCGGCTCAATTCAAACCTGCCAAACCGACTCACGAAGAAGGTACAGATCAGACACCCACATTTTCCGTCAAGGTCAATCTGGTGCGTTTGCTTGTTTCCGTACGGGATCGAAACGGCAAACTGGTCACTGACCTCAGTAAATCCGATTTTCAGATCTTCGACACCGGCTCACCTCAGCAGATTACAGTATTCGAGCGCAACACATCTCTTCCTCTCTCGGTCGCCGTCCTTATCGACACGAGCGGAAGTACGCTCATCGACTTGCGATACGAGGTCCAGTCCGTTCAACGTTTCATCTCGAGCCTGCTGAATGCAGGGAACCCGTCGGATGCGTTTGAACTCATGAGCTTCAATTGGCGCACGAACCTGGAGCTCGACTTTGGTCGAAGCAAATCCCGAGCGGAACGCGCACTGCGATCGCTTCACGGCGAAGGGGGCACTTCGATGTACGACGCAATATTTCTCGCCAGTGACACGCTCAATAATCGCGAAGGCCGTCACGTGATCATCGTTGTCACAGACGGCGGAGATACGACCAGCCTGAAGAAGTACGATGATGCGCTCCTGGCAGCACAACAGGCGGATGCGGTGCTCTACCCGATCATCGTGATTCCGGTTCAAGCGGATGCAGGACGCAATACTGGCGGCGAACACGCTCTCGCTACTTTGGCATCCTCCACTGGCGGGAGAATCTTCAACCCGCAAGGATTGGCGCAACTGGACGCCGCGTTCACCGATATCCTTCTCGAATTGCGAACGCAGTACCTGCTCGGTTTCTACCCCAGGGACGTTCGCGAGCAATCTCGGCTCTTTCATCCCGTTCGCGTCGAAGTACACGACCCTCAATTCAAGGTGAACGCCAGGACAGGATATTACGAACCGTAAGCGTCAACCCGCCGGGATGGTTTTCGCGGTGTGGTGAAGTGAACTCATGGACAGTTTTCTTGACACTGCCATTGAGATTGCCCACGAAGCCGGGCAGATCCTGATGGCTCATCGCGGTGTCAGTTTCGAGCTGAAGGGCGATTACGATCTGGTAACTGCCGCTGATCGCGCGAGTGAACAACTCGTAGTCAAACGCCTGCGGGAGCGCTACCCGGATCACGGGATTGTCGCCGAAGAAGGTGGGCGTGCGGAGATGGACGCCGAGTCACGGTGGTACGTTGACCCGCTGGACGGGACAACGAACTTCGCGCATGGATACCCGCTTTGGAATGTCACGCTTGCGCTCGCACGGCGCGGTGAAGTGATTGCAGGTGTGGTTTATGACCCTTTGAATCGGGAGTTATTTGCGGCTGAACGGGGTGCCGGCGCTAGGCTGAATGGCGCTCCCATCCGGGTCAGTCCAGCCCAGACTCTGAACGATGCGCTCGTTTCCACCGGATTCCCAAGCCGCAAACGAAGCCAGAACGTCAACATCCATTTCTACTACCAGCTTGCAATGCTGACGCATGGCGTGCGACGGGGTGGATCGGCAGCGATTGACCTTGCGTACACGGCTTGCGGACGGCTCGAAGCTTTCTGGGAGTTCGGCCTGAATCCGTGGGACATGGCCGCGGGCACATTGCTGGTGGAAGAGGCAGGCGGTCGGGTCTCGGGCATGCGAGGCGAACCGCTCGACCTTCACGGCAAGACTCTCCTGGCCGACAACGGGCATGTTCACGATGAAACGGTGAAACTGTTCGGAGACATCTTCGCGGGTCGGTTCCCTTATGAAATGCCCGGCCTGCCTGTGGCGGAGGACGCTCGAGTTCATGGCTGAACTACCTGCCGTTCCGCTTACGCTCGAAGGTTCCTGGGTTCTCCATCAGATGTTCCGTCTGCGCCGTAAGGACTGGCGAGCTTTACCGCAAGACCAGCAATCGACGATTCTGGAGCAAGCAGTGTCCGCGCTCTCGCCCCTTGAAGGGTCGCGCGGCAATGGCCATCCGAGCCAGTCCGCCATCTTCTCGCTCATAGGTCACAAAGGCGACCTGCTGCTTCTTCACTTTCGAGACACGCTCGAGCAGCTACACCAAATCGAGTATGCGGTGAATCAGCTGGATTTCGCCGAGTATCTGGAACCCACCCACTCTTATTTATCAGTGGTGGAACTTGGATTGTATGAGTCTTCTGCCAAGACCTACGGCCAGCTCTCGGAGAAGGGACTGGACCCGCACACACCCGAGTGGAACCGGGGCGTAGCAGAAGTCATAGAACGCCAGAGGGCTGCGATGGCTTCGCGCCTGTATCCCGAGATTCCTTCGGGCAAATACGTCTGCTTCTACCCGATGGATCGCAAACGCGCCGAGGAGAAAAACTGGTATCAGGTCCCGATGGCAGAGCGGCAGCGAATGATGCACGAGCACGGGATGATCGGCCGCCGGTATGCGGATTCGGTGCGACAGATCATCACCGGGTCAATTGGATTCGACGACTGGGAGTGGGGCGTGGATCTGTTCGCTGACGACCCGCTTGTATTCAAAAAGTTGATCTACGAGATGCGTTTTGACGAAGTAAGTGCGCTTTACGCTCTGTTTGGCACTTTTTATGTCGGAATGAGACTTCCGGTCTCCAGCTTGCCAGCCTACCTCTCGGGCACCTTATAGTGGCCGTCCAGACAATCTGGATCGACCTTTCTTCCACGGTCTCAAATCGCCGTAAATGCTAGAGCACCGGGACGTTTACAACCAGAATGCTACGCTTATTTAGTCGAAAATGCGTACAGTTGACCTGATTCACCGCAAGCGAGACGGAGAGGAACTATCTCCCGAGGAACTGCAATTCCTTGTCGATGGTTACACTCGCGGCGAGATCCCCGAATATCAAATGTCGGCATTCCTGATGGCCGTATTCTTCTCAGGTATGTCAGATCGCGAGGTGAGCGCTGTCACTGAGTCTATGGTGAACTCAGGTTCAACTGTCGACTTGTCGTCCATACCGGGAATTAAAGTTGATAAGCACTCTACGGGTGGAGTCGGTGACAAGACAAGCCTGATCGCTTCTCCCATAGCAGCGGCCGCTGGCGTTGTCGTTCCTATGATCTCGGGACGTGCGCTGGGCCACACGGGCGGCACTTTAGACAAACTGGAGTCAATCCCTGGTTTCCGCACAGATCTCACCATAGACGAGTTCCGCGCCTTACTCGAGCAACATAAGCTGGCATTCATCGGTCAGACGCCCGAAGTGGCACCTGCGGATGGGAAGCTCTACTCATTACGTGATGCGACGGCAACAGTCGAGTCTATTCCGCTGATCGCCACTTCGATCATGTCCAAGAAGCTTGCGGTCGGCTTGGACGCGCTGATCCTCGATGTCAAGGTCGGTGCAGGCGCGTTCATGAAGAAACAAGTGGACGCGCGGCGACTGGCCCAGATGATGGTTGGAATCGGCCGGCGGCTCGATAAGCGGGTCCAAGCACTGATCACCGATATGAACCAACCGCTTGGATATGCGATCGGTAACGCGCTCGAAGTCATGGAAGTATCGCAGACCCTGCAGAACGCCGGACCTGCGGACCTTACCCGCTTGTCGCTCGAGCTTGCCGCACGCATGATCTTCCTCGGAAAGATCACCAAGACGCTGGACGAAGCCCGCGAACTCGCGCAAGCGAGACTGCTCGATGGATCCGGATATCGGAAACTCAAGGATGTCATCGCTGCGCAGGGCGGAAACCCGCAGGTGCTCGATCGATTCGAACTGCTTCCAAATGCCACGGGCGCCCAGGAAATCACGACCAGCCGAGGTGGATATATCAGCGGTATCGATGCGGCACTCATCGGCCAGGCCTCTTCGATGATCGGAGCAGGAAGGGATACGAAGGAAGACGCCATCGATCCGGCAGTCGGCGTCATCCTGGAAGTCAAAGTTGGCCAGAAGATCGATCCGGGCAGTATACTGTGCCGGATTTATTACACGAGCGATGAGCGGTTGGAATCTGCTGCCGAACTCGTCGAAGATGCCTTCAAGATTTCCCAACAGCCCGTCGACGAGAGGGACCTCATCCTGGAAGTTGTCAGCTAGTCTCGCACTTCGCGCGCTTCATGGCGAGACTACACGGGATTTTAGGGCTCCTGGCCATTCTCGCCTGCGCTCACCTGTTTTCGACGCGGCGCTCGGCGATTCAGAGACGCGTACTGGTATGGGGCATCGTGCTGCAGTTTGCATTCGCGTTCCTCGTACTGAAGACTAGGTTCGGTGAGTTGTTTTATGGCGTCAGCTTGTTTGTAAACGCCATGCTAAACTACACGACCGCCGGATCCACCTTTGTCTTTGGCGATCAACTGGGCGCCAGAACGCAGCAGTTCGGCGTGATCTTCGCGTTTCAGGTTCTTCCCATAGTTATTTTCATCTGCTCGTTCTTCGCGATCCTCTACTATCTCGGAGTCATGCAGTTGTTCGTTAAGGCGATGGCAGTGGTAATGCAGCGCTTTATGGGAACGAGCGGCGCAGAATCTACTTGCGTGGCGGCCAGCATCGTCATGGGACAGACGGAAGCGCCGGTCACGATACGGCCGTTCCTCGAGACCCTTACCGAGTCTGAGCTGTTCACCATCATGACGAGCGGAATGGCCCATGTCTCCGGGGCCGTGATGGCCGCCTACGTAGCCATTGCGGGCGTCTCTATTTCCCATCTGTTGACGGCCGTGATCATGACGGCGCCGGCTACCATCATGCTGGCCAAGCTCTTCGTGCCTGAGACTGGCGAACCGCTTACGGCTGGAACCATCAGGGTGCAAGTGGAAAAGCCCGGTGTGAATATCGTTGATGCAGCCGCGCGCGGAGCCGGCGACGGTCTCCACCTGGCGCTCAACATCGCCGGGATGCTCATTGCTTTTCTCGCGCTGATTGCCATGATCAACGGAGGATTCGGCTTGATTCATGCCCACCTCGGCTGGTTTCCGGCTTCTCTCCAACAGGTGCTGGCGTTACTCTTTGCTCCTATTGCGTGGTTGTTAGGCGTCGAGTGGAATGATTGCGCCACTGTAGGGAACCTGCTCGGCACCAGAATGGTGCTGAACGAGTTTGTTGCGTTCCTCGATCTGGGTAAAGTGAAAGCGGCTCTCGATCCGCGATCCTTCGTGATTGCGACGTTTGCGCTTTGCGGATTTGCCAATCTAAGCTCC
Source organism: Bryobacteraceae bacterium (assembly GCA_045807925.1). Lineage (GTDB taxonomy): Bacteria > Acidobacteriota > Terriglobia > Bryobacterales > Bryobacteraceae > Bog-105. Next base: position 12,582 of record JBJMGK010000088.1, read on the forward strand.
ATTGCGATACAGATCGGGGGAATCGGCGGTCTGGCTCCGTCCCGCAAATCCGATCTGGCCAAATTAGGATTCAAGGCGATGCTTGTGGGCACACTCGCAAACTTCATGTCGGCCTGTATCGCTGGGATACTTCTGTAGAGATGTCCTTGCGTTTCCGCCACTTCCACTACGAAAACCACAGGTAACATGAAAGACGCCGCCCGTTTCGTCGAAATTCAGACATCGATCCGCCCGAAAGTAGGTGTCGTGCTCGGGAGCGGGCTAGGTGCCTTTGCAGACACGATTGCGAATAGCGTCCGGATTCCGTACGAGGAGATTCCTGATTTCCCAAGAGCGACGGCCATTGGGCACGCGGGTGAGCTGGTTGCGGGCGTCCTAGGAGTCAACGGCAAAATCGTCGGTGACGTCATCGTCATGTCCGGCCGCTTTCACCTGTACGAAGGTTACTCAGCTCGCGAAGCGACGGCGGGGATGCGGCTATTTCGGGAGCTTGGGGTGGAGCAAGTCGTTTTGACAAATGCGGCCGGCGGAATCAACCCGGCGTATCACAAGGGCTCGCTTGTTCTGATTTCGGATCATATTAACCTGCAAGGCACGAATCCGCTCGTCGGTCCGAATGACGAGCATTCCGGTCCGCGCTTTCCCGATATGACCGAGGCGTATTGTCCCAAGCTCCGACTGGCGGCGAGAAAAACCGCGGAGCAGTTGGGAATCAGCTTACCCGAAGGCGTTTATGCCGGCCTCCTTGGACCGAGCTACGAAACACCCGCTGAGATTCGCTACCTCGAGACGATCGGGGCTGACCTGGTGGGCATGTCCACCGTTGCGGAGACGATTGCCGCTAATCACATGGGCATGAAGGTTCTCGGAATTTCCTGCGTAACAAACGCCGCCGCCGGTTTAACCAAGGAGAAGCTCAACCACGAAGAGGTTCTCGAAATCGGGCGGCGGACTTCAGGAACATTCATGAAGCTGCTGTCGGCGCTGCTCCCAAAACTCTTGCCCGGTGCCTAAAAGAAACGCTCTCGCGCTTTTTGATATCGACGGGACTCTCATCCGGAGGGCTGGCCCACACCACAAGGAAGCCCTGATTGCCGGCATCCGTAAAGTCACAGGGCTCGAGACGAACATGGAAGGAATCGCCACAGCCGGCACTCTGGACCGTGATCTGCTCACGCTCATGCTGCGCCGCATGGGGTGGAATGACGCGAGCGTAAGCAATGTGCTGAGTGACGTCATGACGGCCTGTCACGCGAGCTACGGAGAGAACTGCCCAGCGGACTTACGCGATCGGGTCTGCCCCGGCCTGCCAGACCTTCTCGAGGAACTCAAGTCACGAGGCGCAAGTTTAGGCGTCGTCAGCGGGAATCTCCGCGAGATTGGCCGGAGGAAACTCGAGCTGGCGGGTCTGTGGTCCTACTTCTCAATTGGCGCGTTTTCTGAAGATGGTCATACGAGATCAGAACTGGCCCATAAAGCGGCCCAGCACGCGGCCCTGGCAGAGAACGCCGGTTCCTTCCGCCGGATATCGCTAGTAGGCGATCATGCGAACGACGTGGCTGCGGCGAAGGCGAACGGATTTCGATCCGTCGCCGTCGCCACTGGACTCAGTTCGGCTGAGGAACTCGCCGCCGTTTCGCCGGATCTCGTCCTCCGAGACTTGACCGAGGCGGATCCCGCCCTGTTTTTCCCCTGATCGGCTTTACGCGTAAGTGGCGCTGGTCGTAGCTGCCGAGTCGCTGAAGAAGCCTTCAATTTGACCAAGCTCTTCGTCCGACAGCCGGAATTTGAGGGCTCCAATGACGCCATTCACCTGGTCAGCGCGGCGCAACCCGACGATAGCCGCAGTAACTGCCGGATTCCGCAACGTCCACGCGAGAGCAACTTCGCCAGGCGTCCTGCCATGACGATCCGCGATGTCCTTCAGAATCTCTACTAGCTGCAGGTTGCGGCTTAGCTGCGGCTCCTGGAAGTCTTGATCCCGGCTCCGCCAGTCGTCCTGCGGCAAGCTCTCCGCCCGCTCCTTCGTCATTTTCCCGGTCAAAAATCCGGCACGCATCGGGGAGTACACAATAACGCCGATATTATTGGCTTTAGCGAACGGCAGAATCTCGGGCTCCGCTTTTCTGACCAGGAGGGAATACGGAGGCTGAAGAGAAGTAATCGGCGCAATGGCCTGAGCACGTTTCATCTGCTCAACATTGAAATTCGAGACGCCGATCCAGCGAACCTTTCCTTCTTCTTTCAGCCGCGCCATTTCCGTCCAGCCCTCTTCTATCTCCCCTTCCGGGTCCGGCCAGTGGATCTGATACAGGTCGATCTGCTCGAGGCCTAATCGACGCAGGCTATTTTCGCACTCTTGACGGATCGACTCCGCCTTTAACGACGGGAAAATGGACCCATCGGAGTTCCAGCGACGCTCGCATTTCGTGAAGACGTACGGCTTCTTTGAGACTTCTTTCAGAGTTTTCCCGACGATCTCCTCCGAGTGGCCCAGCCCATATACTGCCGCCGTATCAATCCAGTTCATTCCGGCGTCGATCGCGGCACGTATGGCGGCACTGGAATCCTTGTCGTCCTGGTTGCCCCAGCCGAATTTCCAGCCGCCTCCTCCCATGGCCCACGCACCCACGCCCAGCGTGGTGATGTCCATATCGCTGTTTCCTAATCGTCTCGTTTCGCTCATATTCCTTGTCGACGCAAAATCACACAACAATTGTGCACTCTAGTCCGTTCCGGGCTAAGGTGGGCTCGCAAAACAGTTCCGGAGTTTGCTGCGCTCGATGCCGAAATCAGCCGATCAGTAAATCGACGGTTCTCTCTTCGAGAAACCCGGACAAGAAGGATCCAACGATGAAGATTTTCTGCTTGTATCTGGTCACAGGTACGATTCTGACGGCCATGCCGGCATCACCTCAGCTCAAAAGTACAAATGCCGTTCCTGAGCCTGCCACATATCCCTTGGTCACCGGCGGGCTTCTCGTTGTCGGCGGACTCGCTCGACGGCGAGTGCCGCGCGAGGAATCAGCGGTCGACGTTTTTTAGTTAAGCCGGTCCAGATCAGGCACGCCGCGCCTTCGCGTACGCAGGACGTAGGGAAGTTTAGCCTCAGTACACGGGGGGAAAGTTGCACCGCGATAGTAGCTGAGCCCGAAAATCCAATCGCGGTTGGTTCCCCCATCACAGATTTCATCCGCAATGGGGACGATCTTTCGCCAGAAGGATCGGGCTGAAACATTGGCGTCGATGACCGGATAAGTTGCGGCCTTCAGGTAAAGCCCCTCGGGTATGACACACAAAATGAGCAGCAAGGCGGCCCACGAACGTCTTGCCAGCACAGCAATCATGATGGGGACGGCCAGGTAAACCAGCTCAGTGCGTGATACCGGGCCGAGACTAGTAGCCGTCAGTTTGCCGGCCTCGAGCAAGGCCGGCAAAATCGAAACCAGGAACGGTATACAGGCGACGAGTAAGGCCGAAACAGCCCACCAGCCCCGCGAAATATCACCGAGCCGCCGATTCTCAAAAACGCTGCCCAACAGGGCGAAGAAGCTGGGCAGCAGTGGCAGCAGATAGCCAGGAAGCTTATTCAAAGGGATGCTGAAAAAGATCAGTCCCCATACAACGATCGACAAGAGAAATCGTCTGCGTATGTCCCATTCTTGACCGGGCCGGAAGAGTAAACCGACCAAAGCAGTCCACGGGAACAGGGCGGCGACAAAGACTACCAGGTAGTAATACGGCGGTTGAGGATGCAACAATGACGCCGAGTAAACACGCTCCAGGTGATGTTTGATGAAGAAATCCTGGATAAATGGAAAGCCATTTTCGACGTAAACTGCCACGTACCACGGCAATGCCACAACCGCAAAAGTGGCCGCGGCAACCAACCACCCGCGCCAATAACGCCGAAGAAACCAGACGAACGGTACACCCAATGCAATAGGGACCAGCCCTTTGGCCAGAACGGCCAACCCGAAGCACGCCCCGATACCAGCGAAGCGTAGTGCGAGGTGCCGGTTATCAGGTACCGCTCTAACAAGAGGCAATGAGAGCAGCACGGCGAACGAAAAGAAGACGGCTAACGGCAGATCGGTGACACACAACCCGCTGAAAACGAGCCACCAGGCGGAGGTGGCAAGCAAAGTTACTGAGAGCCCGGCAGCGCGCCAGCCGAACTCTCGCCGCAACATTTCGAACCAGACGGCCAGAGCCGTGAGACTCAAAAGGGCAACGGGCAAGCGGCCGCACAAATCCGGGCTCAATCCAAGCGTGGTACCAAGCGCCGCCATCCAATACAACAGAGGCGGCTTCTCAAACCACGGAGTGCCCCAGAGCTTGGGGGTGATCAGGTCTCCGGTCTGCGCCATAGCGCGGCCAATCGCAGCATACCGAGGTTCGTCCGGCCCGTAGACACCGAAGCCATCCAGCTTATAGAGGTAAAGCGATGCAATCGCGATCGCGAGCGTGGCGAGTAGTAGATAGCGGCGCGTTACCGTCAACTCTTATTGTAGGTTGGCAGAGGAAACCGGCCATTTCTCCCTGACTTGGCACGATTCCATTCACAAAATCCTGAGAAACGCGATGAGCGCGGCCTTATCTTCGGCCGACAGGTTTAAGCCGAACTCGTGCCCCTTTACCGCGCCCTCTGCGCGACCAGGCCGCGTGAATCCAGACGGAACATAGTTGTCATTCAACCGGTTCGGATCGAACCATTCTTCGAGGGTCGAAACCCAACCGCTGTGTCCAAGTGGCGTCCGGTACCAGACCCCGGGAACCGAGGGAACCTTGTAGTATCCGGTGCCGCGGGTCGTGTCCATCGTGGCTTCCGGATCTGTTCCCACCACGACCGGAAGAATGTCATATTTCCGCCGATGCTCCTCGGGCACGTGAAAACCAGCCGCGGGCGTCAGCTTGTTGTTCGTGTAGAGCGGTGCCGTGTGACAGTTGCCACAACCTTCGCTCACGAAAACACGGCTGCCCCGACGGGTCCGTTCGTTTTCATGGTTCGGATTAGCAGGCAAGTGAAGCGCGTGAAGATATAAGGCTAGCGCGTACAATTGCTTGTCGCTGTAGCGGCCGCCCAATTCGGGATTCACGTTCTGCCCCCCGAGAAGGTGAGCCAGCGGCACAAACCCGCCAAAATTCGCAACGGCATCACCGTCCCGATTGATCTTGGCATAGCGCATGAGATCGCCGATATTGCGATGCAGTTGCAGTCCTGTGTGGTCGAGATGAGAGCGATGCTCAACGCCGATCAGGTCGGGGACTTCGAGAGGAGCAGTCAGCGAAAGCTGGTCACGCGTGAGGACACGGCGGGGCGGCCGGAGAACAGCGCTGCCATGCCGCCCGCGTCCAGAAGCTTCAGCTTTGAGGAAAGCTCCGAGGGAGCCCAGGGCTTCCAGTACAACGCCTCAAGAAGCGCCCGGTTCTGCGCAGCCGATTCCGTCTCCGTCTCGATATTCTCCGCGAACGCGGCATCGAACGGAAAGTTTTCCCGGGCCGCCCTTAAGCACTGAACCATCAGGCAGAACGCGTGTGTGGCAGATGGCACATGCAAACATGCCGATCTCCACCTTGCCCCCGGTGCCGCGACCCAGGACCGCGACCCCAACGTATATTCCTTCAGTTGATCGCCTCGGCCGGCCAGCGTTTCCTCCACGACGTAGCGTAAGAGCGAGGAAACCCGCGGGGCGCCCGAGAACGCCGGGTCCGCGAGCACCTGTTCGAGTTGCTTCCTCACGGCTTCCAGTCCTGCGGCGTCCAGGCTGATCATTGCTTGAAGAACACGACTTTACCAAAAGCCCAACATCGATGCTGGAGGGCGGTACGGTGGGACGCGACACGACCCGGTAATCACGGCGGATCAGCGCAAAGCTCACCTGTGGCGGCGCGCTTCCATACCCTACACTGTTGGTGAATGCTACGCCAATCCACGCTCGCTCTCATTCTCGGAGTCGCCTCGCTAGCACAAACGGCCGTAGCCGCTGACCCGCCCACCGTTGCCATCAACAAGGCCCGATTGGAGTCGTTCGTTCGTTACACGGAAGGATATACACCGGTCGTCAAGATGGTCATCGACGATCCTACGCCCAGTGAATTCAAAGGCCTTTCGCGCGTGGTCGTCCATCTGACCCTTGGACAGCAGGCGATCGACAAAGTTTATTTTGTCAGCGCCGACGGGCAGCAGTTCATGAACGGCTCTTTATGGACTCTCAACGAGTCGCCCTGGATCGATACTTTACTGCACCTGCCGACGAGCGGACCTTCGTACGGACCGGCGAACGCGAAAATCACCCTCGTGGTTTTTAGCGACTTTCAGTGTCCCTATTGCCGCTCCTTCGCCAAGACCATGCGCGAGGATCTGCCTAAGAAATACGGGAACGACGTACGGGTAGCGTTCGAGGACTTTCCGATAGCCGCTATCCACAAGTGGGCGGTCGCGGCTGCGGAGGCTTCGCATTGCGTTGGTGATGGGAATTCTCAGGTATTTTGGGCTTTCCACGATTGGATCTTCGAGCATCAGGGCGAGATCAACGAGGCCGACCTGCGCGAGAAAACTCTCGACTTCGCCAAGATCCAGAAGCTCGATCCTGCCAAGGTTTCGGCCTGCCTTGATACCCATGCAACAGCAGATGAGGTGAAGGAGAATTTGAAAGCGGGTACGGGGCTCGGAATCCAGCAAACGCCCACGTTCTTCATCAATGGGCGTATGGTGAGCGGCGCCGTCCCGTGGAACAATCTCGATGCCATCGTGCAACTCGAGTTGAATAGGCCCAGAGAAGTACCCGGGCCAGACTCAGTGAAATCGTCCTCTCCCGTAACGGTGAACCCAAGCGGGAAAACTGGTACGAAATGAATGGTTTCCGGGATTCCGTCGTGTTAAGCTGAGCCAACCTTCAGCCGATAGGTATGTAGAGTGAAGCACAAACTGAAGTTCACGACACGTAAACAGGCAGGCGGCAACAAGTGAAGGCATCCGTGGAACCCCAACCCGATTTCCCTGGTGTAGAAGCGTTTCGGCTACCGCCGCTCATTCTGCATCCCTTTTCCGGACCGGAAGATACGACGGTTCTGATGGCGAGCTCACGAGCGAGTCTTGCGTTGCAGGGTTTTCTGCCGCGACCGGAAGGCACTTCGAATGACTTGGATGAACAGCTGCTACGTGGGCGATACGCCGAACTTCGCATGCTTTTCTATATCGGCAAAGATCTGACCCGATGGATGGATCAATCCGCCGAGAGCGTCCACTTATCCGGGCTGTTTACCGGACGGCGCATCCGTCCCGAGACCTTCGGCGCCTTCCTCGTTCAGCATGTTCCTCAACACGTGAAGGCAAAGCTCGAATCTTGGGGCGTCGCTGATTTTTGTGCGCTGTTCCGTCGCTCGATTGGGCTACACGCCATCTTCCGCGAGTTTCCGGCCGCGGAAAACTTTTCGGCCGATTTCCTGCGCCGATACCATCGCCACCTGGATCAGTGGTACGAAACGCGGATGCGAGAAATGGGATTTGAGCGTGCCGAGGCCCATGAATTTGTGTTCGATCTCTACGCATCGGGTGAGTACACGACCCTTCTCGAACAAAGCTGGAGCGAGTAGTCCCGGTTCCATTGCGATGGGTTCGACAGCGTTCCGGGAGTAAGCTGAAAGGATGAATCTACCCCGATTCGTCCTTGCAGAGCAGCACTTCCCGAACCGCGCGATCCAAAACATTCCCGACCATATTCGTCGCGAGTTAGCCAGTTCCGGCATCTCGTCGCGCCTCCCGAAAGGCGCACGCATCGCGATCGGTGTGGGCAGCCGGGGAATCTCGAATATCGCTACGATCGTGAAATCCGTCGTGGGGTTCTGGAAGGAAAAGGGAGCTGAACCTTTCATCTTTCCAGCGATGGGTAGCCATGGCGCCGCATCGGCGGAGGGGCAAGCCGATGTTCTCGCGCATTACGGCGTCCACGAAGCGACGATGGGCGCACCCGTCCTCAGCTCGCTCGACGTTGTATCTCTAGGCAAGACGCCCGAAGGCATCGAAGCTTTCTGTGACAAGAACGCTTTCGAGGCAGACGGCATCTTCCTTGTCGGCCGGGTGAAGTGGCACACCGACTTCTCGGGCGCACTCGAAAGCGGGTTGTTCAAGATGATGGCGATCGGACTGGGTAAGTTCGCGGGAGCTCGCCAATATCACACCTTCGCCTACAAAGTCGGCCTTGAGCAGGTTATTCGAAGTGTGGGGTCGAAAGTTGTCGAGACTGGGAAGGTTCTGGGCGGATTGGCGATCCAGGAGGGCGCTCATCACGAGACGGCCGGCTTACTAGCTGTTGACTTCTCAACAGGCCGAGATGCCGTTATGGCGCGGGAAGAAGCAATCCTGAGCGAAGTAAAGTCCTGGATGCCGAAGCTCCCGGCTCCAGAGATCGACATCCTGATCATTGATGAAATTGGCAAAAACATCAGTGGCGCGGGCATGGATACAAAGGTGATCAACCGAAGTGTCCAAGGCCACTACAACCCCTTCCCGGAACTTCCGCGGGTAGACCGCGTGTACGCGCGAAGCATGACCGACCTTAGCTACGGCAGCGCCGTTGGCATAGGATTAGCCGACGTTGTTCACGGACGAATGCTAAACGGTATCGATTGGAAACCGACGATCATCAACTCTCTGACCGCGTCAACGCCGGCCGCCATCCGGACGCCAGTCCATTTCGATAATGACCGCGAGGTCCTCGCGAAAATGGCGCCGACCGTCGGCAAAACGGATTTGTCGGAGGTGACGTACTGCCGGATTCGGAACACGCTCGAACTCGTCCACATTGCCGTCAGCGAGAACCTCATTCCGAGTCTTTCTTCAAACGTCGAGATCGTCTCGAAGCCGTTCGATGCTCCCTTCGATTCGGCCGGCGACTTTCAGGATTTTCACATGCCGAACGAGCTGAGCGAAGAGAATTCCGACTTCGAAGAGGCGGGGCAGGCGGATCGGCCCGGCCGCGAGATCGTGCGGGGTTAGAACCGGATCTAAATCCTTAAAACCACTAGTCTAAGCCGAACATCTAATCCTCAGGTGGAGATCAGAGAAAAGCTGCGCGTGCTGGCTGATGCGGCAAAATACGACGCTTCGTGCGCGAGTAGCGGTTCGAAACGCGCTCGCGTCCAGGGCGGCATCGGCAACACCGACGGCATGGGCATCTGCCACAGCTACACACCTGACGGACGGTGTGTCTCCCTTCTTAAGCTGCTGCTCACGAACTACTGCCTCTATGACTGCAGCTATTGTGTAAATCGCATTTCGAGTGATACGAAACGCGCCCGGTTCACGCCCGAAGAAGTTGCCTTCTTAACCATCGAGTTCTACAAGCGGAACTACATCGAAGGGTTGTTCCTTAGTTCGGGAATCATTCAAAGCCCTGATTACACGATGGAGCAGTTGGTGCGAGTGGCCAAGCTTCTCCGGATTGATCATGGGTTCGGCGGCTACATCCATCTGAAAGCCGTACCCGGCGCCTCGGAAGAGTTGATGCAGGAGGCCGGGAGCTGGGCCGATCGGCTGAGTGCAAACGTTGAGTTAGCTCGGGATAGCGATCTGGCGCAACTGGCTCCGGCCAAGACTCATCGCGAGATTGAGACGTCTATGCGCCAGATTGCGAATCGCATTCTCGAAGCCAAAGACAGAACGACTCGGAGCGGCAAGAAACCACGTTTCGCGCCCGCTGGCCAAAGCACCCAATTCATTGTCGGCGCAACCGACGCGCCCGATGCAGCTTTGCTCGACAAGTCTGCCAACCTCTACAAGCAATACAATCTGCGGCGCGCCTATTACTCTGCGTTCAGCCCGATCCCCCACGCTGATCCTTCCCTGCCCTTGAAGAAGATTCCACTGGTTCGGGAGCACAGACTCTACCAGGCCGATTGGCTAATGCGTTTCTATGGATTTACCGCCGATGAATTAACCACGCCTGAAGATCGGAATCTGGCGCTGGACAAAGATCCTAAGTTGACGTGGGCACTTCGCAACCGGGAGTTTTTTCCTGTCGACGTCAACAAGGCCGGAAAAGCAGCGCTTTTGAGAGTGCCCGGCTTTGGCATTCGCAATGTCCAGCGCATTTTGAAGATCAGGCGCTACCGCGCACTCACCCTGGCCGATCTGGCAAAGCTGAAGGTTTCCGTCAAGAAATCACAATATTTCATTGTGACTTCGGACCACAACCCGGCGATTCACACCATCGACAGTACAAAGCTTCCGGCCAAATTCGTACCGCGAACGGAACAACTCGGGCTGTTCGACGCCGCTGATTCCGCCCGGTCGGGAGAGCTATGAGATCCGTGCTCGTCGAGGACTTTGCAACCTGGCGTTCGGCGGCTAGAACTCTGCTGGCGGAAGATATCATTCCACAGGAGGTCACCTGGTCGCCCGGTCTCTTCGACGGACCTCTCAGCGTTGCAGCGACGACAGCGACTTCGACCGTCCCGAAAGAGTTCCTTCACCTCGCTCAGACTGTCGCCATGCACCGGGACGAGCGCCGCTGGGATCTCCTGTATCGCGTTCTCTACCGAATCAGCCACGGCGAGAGGACTTTGCTGAAGATCGACATCGACGAGGATGTTCGCGAGCTGAGTCTGATGGCGAAGGCCGTGAGTCGAGACATGCACAAGATGAAAGCCTTTGTGCGCTTTCGACGTATTCCAGGGTCGGAGCCAGAGCAGTTCGTCGCGTGGCACAAACCGGACCACCACATTGTCGAGGCCCTTGCGCCCTGGTTTGCGGCGCGCTTCGGTGCGATGCACTGGTCCATTCTGACGCCGGACCGCAGTGCACACTGGGATCTTGAAAGCCTAACCTTCGGCCCGGGAGTTCCCAGGTCCGGAGCACCAGGGGAGGACACGCTCGAGGATCTGTGGCGTGATTACTATGCTTCGGTTTTTAACCCTGCACGCGTCAAGGTGAAGGCGATGAAGGCAGAGATGCCGGTTCGGCACTGGGCAACTCTACCGGAGGCGCAGATTATTCCAAGTCTTCTGGCAAAAGCAGAAGGGAGAGTGACTGAGATGGCAAGGAGTCAGGCAACTTCGGCAGCGCCGTTTATTCCGGCGACTCGCGCCCTCGATCAGTTACGCAAAGCCGCGCCCGGCTGCCGTGGCTGTGATCTGTATCAACACGCGACCCAGGTCGTTTTCGGAGAAGGCCCAAGCGACGCGAAAGTGGTTATGGTGGGCGAACAACCCGGCGACGAGGAGGATACGAAGGGACATCCCTTCATCGGGCCCGCTGGACGCCTGCTTAGCAGGGCTATGCACGATAGCGGCCTCGATCGCGAAAAAATTTACGTGACGAACGCGGTGAAGCACTTCAAATTCATCGAACGCGGTAAGCGCCGTATTCACGCCAAACCGACGGGCATCGAAATTTCGGCCTGCCGGCCATGGCTGGAAGCGGAATTGGCGTCTATTGAGCCGCAACTGTTGGTCTGCCTGGGCGCGACCGCTGCGCAGTCACTGATGGGGCGCGACTTTCGGGTGACCACGGACCGCGGCAAGTTCTTTCCCCATCGGTGGGCAAAGGAAATCGTCGCGACCATCCATCCTTCTGCCATTCTTCGGGCGCAGGAGCGCACGGAAATCGAGTACGCGCTGTTTGTGAAGGACCTGCGGCTAATTGCGGACAAAGTGGCGCAGTTGAGCAAAGCGAGCTAAGAACGGCGGTTAGTTCATCCCGGCTTTCCAACGCTCAATCAGAACAAGCTGCTTTTTCACCTCTTCCCGTTCCGGAGCGTTGGGCTCCAGCCGGAGGTAGGTCTCCAAATCGTCCTTGGCAGCCCGATGGTTCCCAAGGCGTATGTGAACGATGCCGCGCTGGCGGTACTCGTCCGCGTAGTCGGGCATGGCTTCGATCAGGAGCGTAAGCACCTCCCGAGCCTTATCGAATGCCTCGCCGCGAAGATAAATCGCTTTGAGATTGCTGAGCATTCGGACCAGAATCTGCCGTGTATTTACGGCGGAGAGGACCGCCGGGTTCGCCCGAAGATCGACGTTGGCCGTTTCTTTGGCCAGCGCCGAGCAGTCTGCAAACGTCAAGATCCGGCCGCTGTGAAACGGATCGACCCAATACCGAGACTCCCGATCCTCGTAGGCCACAATAAAGTGCCCCGGCAGACCAACTCCATATACCGAGCGTCCCAGGCGGCGAGCCACTTCGATATAGACCACCGATAGAGTAATCGGTATCCCGAGCCGGCGCATCAGGACGGAATTCAAACAGCTATTGCGCGGGTCGTAGTACTCATTGTCGTTGCCCCGGAACTGCATTACCTCGAACAGCACCTCGTTCGCCGCTTTGATAAAGTCGAGGCCGGTCGCATTTGCAGTCAGCTGAGAGCCAATCTGCTCAGCCAGAGTATCGAGACGCTGGACGCATGCTTCCACGTCCAGACCTGGAAACTCGATGCTGGCGATCTCGAGGGCCGCAACATCGAGCGTGACGGTGGAGCGTTCGTCACGGAGGGCATCGAGCAAGCGCTGCACGCGGATTAGATTAACACTTTCGGCTGGGCGGAACTGCAACGAACGAGGATAAACTGAGTGGCAATGAACAAGAGAAGCTTCTTGAAGAGCTCGGGCGCTTTATTGACCGGTACCCTTTTGTCCGGGATGACGGAGGCGAGACCGGAAAAGCAAGTCCGGACAAACTGGGCTGGCAACTACCGATACAGCACCGAACACCTGGAAAGACCCAAGACGGTCGAGGAGCTGCAGGAAGTGGTGAAGAAGTGCGACAAGCTGAGAGCGCTCGGGGCACGCCATTCGTTTAACGGGATTGCGGACAGCAAGTCGGCTCAAGTCTCGTTAGAGCATCTCGAATCCATGAGCGTCGACAAGACTTCCCGGACCGTAACGGTAGGCGCCGGAGTGCGATATGGGACCTTAGCGCCTTACCTGCAGAGTAACGGTTTTGCCGTTCACAACCTGGCCTCTTTGCCCCACGTTACCGTCGTCGGTGCGTGTGCAACGGCGACGCACGGCTCGGGGAGTAAAAACGGCAATCTTTCCACGGCCGTTTCGGGCCTCGAGATCGTGACGGCAAACGGTGAGGTCGTAACGTTATCTCGCCATCGGGACGGAAACCGATTCCACGGGGCGGTCGTTGCACTCGGTGCGCTCGGTGTTGTGTCGAAGATCACTCTGGACGTGGTGCCGACTTTTGACGTCAGCCAGGTAGTCTATGAGAATTTGCCATTCAGCCGGTTGGAGAAGCATCTGGATGAGATTTTCGCGAGCGGGTATAGCGTCAGCCTTTTTACCGATTGGCAAAATCATCGCGCAACGCAGGTTTGGATCAAGAGCAAGATCGAAAACAGCAAGAAACCCGATATGAAGCCGGAGTTCTTCGGAGCGAAACTGGCTACCCACAAGCTTCATCCCTTGGCGGGCCACTCGGCCGAAAACTGTACGGAGCAGATGGGCATTCCGGGTCCCTGGTATGAGCGCCTGCCCCACTTTCGTATGAACTTCACGCCGAGCAGCGGCGCGGAGCTGCAATCCGAATACTTCGTTCCGCGAGACAAGGCCTACGCAGCTATTCTCGCTGTAGAGCAGTTGCGGGAAAAGGTGACTCCGCACTTGTTCATCTCCGAGTTTCGAACCATCGAGGCGGATGATCTTTGGATGAGCCCTTGTTACCAGCGGCCCGCCATGGCAATCCACTTCACGTGGAAGCCCGAATGGACGGCGGTCAAGAGCTTGTTGCCTCAGATAGAAGAAAAACTGAAGCCGTTCGATGCACGCCCTCACTGGGCGAAGCTGTTCACCATGGCTCCGTCCCGGCTCCAATCTCAATACGCCAAGCTAAACAGCTTCAAGGACCTGCTGAAGACTTACGACTCGGGCGGGAAGTTTCGCAACCAGTTCCTTGACACTAATCTCTACGGCTCTTAAGCGCTACGACTGAACATTGATTTGCTGGATCGCTAACAAACCGAGAGGAAGCGTCCAGAAGATTGAGTTTGGGTGTTCCCAGCCCGTCCTTAAACTACTACTGACCTTGCCAGACGGAACTGAGCCACTCTAAACTAGGTTTTCCGAAGGCAACAAAATTGCGGAAGGAAGACGAAAGCGTGATAACCCACCGCCTTGAAGGCGGTGGCTCCGTAACGGACTGTAAGTCCTGTTTCCGGCCGGAGGCCGGCAAGATGTCTCCCGCACCAAGCGGGCTTCAAGCAGTAGATGGGCTCAACCATCTACACGGAAGTCTTCGTCTTGGCTCTCGTTCTGATTAGCAATGTACTCGGCAATAATTTCATCGGTTACATTCCCAGAACTGCAACAGAAATAGCCGCGCGCCCACAGGTGCCGTCCCCAAAACTGCTTCTTCAAGTGCGGAAATTCCGCCAACAAATGATGGGCTGTTTTGCCCTTCAAC
>JBJMGK010000089.1:0-4370 GCA_045807925.1 Bryobacteraceae bacterium
CGCAAGTGCAGGCCTTATGGAGCGCCTTGTTGCCGTTTCAACTCCTCCCCGCCGGCTTCTCGAATCGCAACTTTCGCGAAAGTCTGGCGCCGCTACTCGGCCAACAACCGGCTGAACTGACGCAAGGCCGGATGACTTACCACCTACCGCCGCCTGCGGCTTCACGGCATCATCCAACGTATTCCCAACTGTCACCGCTACCGCTTGACCGACTTCGGATTGCGTACGGCATGCTTTTTCACGCGCACCTACTCTCGCATCCTTCGGCCAGGGCTCGGCAGAATATTACCCGAGCTTTCCGCCCCCAACGGCTCACTCCGCCGCTGCTTCGATAAACTCGATCAGGAAGTGAACTCTTGGGTTGCAGAAGCAAAACTGGCCGCTTGAAAAAACTTGACTCATTTACCACAAGTTCTTCACTTCAAGACCACTAGCAGTGGGCACAGCGTCCGCCATGGCCCAACCGAAAACCGGGACGCGATTCGCGGCGAAGGCTGGCGCGAACTCGGAAGCGCCGAACCTGCACCCGCCCGTGGTCCAGGTGAAACGCGGGAAGTTGCGGGGCCTGAAAGACGGGCGAGTGTTCATGTTCCTCGGCATCCCATATGCGCAGGCGGAGCGGTTCGAAATGCCGAAGCCGGTTCCGGCATGGGACGGCATCAAAGGGGCTCAGGTGTGGGGACCGGTTTGTCCGATTCCGCAGGCGAACTCGGTTGGTCCCGACGATGTCGTGTTTCCTCACCGCTATTGGGTGGAGAACGAGAACTGCCGGGTGCTGAACGTCTGGACGCAGAGTTTGTCTACGACCGCGAAAAAACCCGTGATGGTGTGGATGCATGGCGGCGGGTTCACAAACGGCTCGTCGATGGAATCGTATGCCTATGACGGAAAAACCCTGAGCGAGTTCGGCGATGTCGTTGTCGTCAGCGTTAACCACCGGCTGAACATCATTGGCACGTTGGACCTTTCAGCTTATGGTGCGGAGTACGCGAACTCGCGCGCGTTACACCGGTATGGCCGATCTGGTGGCTGCTCTTGAATGGGTTCGCGACAACATTGAAGCCTTCGGCGGCGACCCCGGGAACGTGACCATCTTCGGGCAGTCCGGCGGCGGGCGGCAAAGTGACTCGCCTGATGCAGATGCCTTCCGCAAAGGGTCTCTTCACAGGGCGATCTCCGAGAGCGGCGGTGGTCTGAATTACCGCGAGGCCGATCCCGCAAAGAGCATTGAACATCAGCAGGCAATCACAGCCACAACTCTGAAACCATCTTAGCCTGGACGGCAGCGGGATCGACGAACTCAAGAAGGTTCCTTACCGTGATCTGCTGGCCGCTGGCTCAGCCGCGATGCAGGCAGTGGCGAAGCAAACCGGTGCGCGCCGCATGGGTTGGGATGTGATCGCCGATGACCAATACGTGTTCCGCGAGTTTTGCGATTGGGCAGCGGCGATTCCATACATGGCCGGAACCGTGATGAGCGAGTTCAACAGCAATCTTGCCAAGGGAGAGCTCACTAAAAACGATTGGACCGCGACGGAAGTAGACGGCAAGCTGACGGCTGCCTTTGGCGACAAGAAGGACGCGATTGTGGCCGAGTTCAGGAAGGTTCAACCCCAGAAAAAAATCCAGGATGTGCTCTTCCTCGACACGACTTTCCGGCCGGGCGCGAAAATGGTGCTCGCAAGGAAGCTGGAGAAAACGAAGACCCCGGTGTTTCAACTACATCTTTGTGTACGAATACCCGATCGATGATGGAGTTACGTCGTTCCATTGCTCGGAGATTGCGTTCGCATTCCATGCTTTGAGCGAGCCGCACATTCATCTGGCGACCGGCGCAACACCTGCAGGATTGGCTTTGCAGGACAAGGTCTCTCAGGCCTGGGTGAATTTCGCGCGAACAGTAACCCGTCCCAACAGGGCCTGCCCTGGAAGCCCTACACGGTGGAGGGCAAGGAGACGATGATCTTCGACACAGTCAGCGAAGTGCGCCGCGTGGATGACGACAAGCTCCTGTCACTCTTACCGCCGCCGGCCTTCCGGTTCTGACGCGCAGCTCTTGCGGTACTCCCATGCCAAAACGCTCATTGATTCAAGTTCAGGCCTGCTTACTGTTGAGTCCGGTTTTCGGCTGGGCCGGTGCCTGCCCGTCGACGGCTGCAAGCGCAGAAATCAAAGATTTCTGGACTGGCAAACCCAGCGTTGCGGAACTCAACAAACGCGTCGGCGACGCCATTCAAGTCGCGAACGCTCAGATCCATAGTATTGCGGGATAGCAGGCGCACACACCGTGCGAAACACGTTGTGCCTTTACGACCGGGCTGGATGGATTCTCAATCTGGCATCCTGGCAAGCGGGATTGCTGAAATCCGGGCTTACAAGCTGGCAGGAGTCGATCGGGACGAAATGACGCGGAACAAGATTGTTGCGATGCAAGACGAACTGGTCCGCATGGGACAGCAGTTCGAAAAGAATATCGTCGACGGCGGCTCACAGGTTGTTGTTAAAGACCAGGAAGATCTTCGGGGTGTGCTCCCCGATTTCTTCAGAACGCATCCGGGCAGGCCGGACGGATCGGTTATTTTGAGCACTGATCACGGCGACGCCTTCGCGATGATGAGGTATGCCCAAAGCGCATCCCTGCGCAATCGGATGTTTCACGCCTATATGAATCAGGGCTATCCCGGCAATCGGGAACTCCTGCGCCAGATCGCAGCGAAACGTAACGAACTCGCCCACGTCCTTGGGTACGACAGCTGAGCCGATTACGGCAGCGCCGATCTAATGAGCGGCTCTTCCCAAGCCATCCAGGCGTTGATCACGCAGGTAGATAACGCCACCAGTGAAGGAAGTACCGGTATCTGACAGAACTGGTGGCGCTCAGACGAAAAGACGACCCTGCGGCGGATGGACTTTTTTTCGGTGACACTTTCTACTACGGAGAGCAGCTCAAACGCTCTGAGCATTCGTTTAATGCGCAGGAGTTGCGCCCGTACTTTCCGTACGAGCAAACGGAGAAAGGTCTGTTGGATGCGGCTGCACGGCTCTTCCATGTCTCAATCTCGAAGGTGAAGAACGAAGACGTTTGGGATTCGTCTGTGAGTACGTGGGACGTCTCGGATCGCGGTAAGCTGATCGGTCGCTTCTTCCTCGATATGCATCCACGTCCCGGAAAGGACAAACGGTTCAGCCAGGAGGACTTGCGCCCCGGAATCGCCGGTGAGCAGATTCCGGAGGGCGCGCTCATCTGCAACTTCCCCGCATCGCAACCCGGCGCGCCAGCGCTTTTAGACCACTCTGATGTGATCAAAATGTTCCACGAATTGGGACATCTGATGCACCAGATGGTGGCAACGCAGGACTGGGCAGGACTGAGTGGCGCTGGCGGCGAAGCCGATTTCAACGAAGCGCCTTCTCAGATGATCGAACAGTGGGTGGAAGATCCTGGCGTGCTGCGGCAATTTGCGAAGCACTACCAATCAGGGCAACCGATTCCCGAGTCCCTTCTGGACTCGTTTGCCCGCGGCGACCGTGTGGGCCGGGCGTTTCGTGAACGTCTTCAGATCTGGCTGAGTGAGTTTTCCCTGAAACTCCATTCGGCGCAAGCGGGAACCGTGGATCCGGAGCAACTGTGGAAAGAGACGTATCACAGCTTTTTCACCAGGCCGTTGATCCTGAGGAGCACGGTTATGTTTCCGTTACGCACTGCCCGGCGAGCTCCCAAAGCGTCGAATTCATCAAAGAAATAGACACCCCGGGTCTGCTGCATCGCATCGAAGATCAATCGAAGAGGTCCCGCTTTCGACGGACGTGAGATGCGGGTGCGCGGGCCTTTTCGGCTAAGCAGGCACCCTCTGAATGTGGCGCCGCTGCCCGTCTTGTGGTTCAACCCTCGCGTATCAACCAATCTTCTCGCCTACAACCTTGTGAGCACAGCCTATCTTCTCCTCGGCTCAAAAAACGAGGAGCTTCGGTTGGAAGCCAGATATGGCCAACCCTATCGAAGTTACCAGCAAGGCGCGGTACCGTTTTACTTGCCGAACTGCAGATGATCCGGCGCGGCCGCACTCGATGCAGCGGCGAAGCCAACGTAGATAGGCCGGAACTCAGTTTCCCGAATCTACTGAATCTCGCGTAATATAGCGGAACTAATTTGACTCTGCGATGTCTAATCCTGCATGGGCAATGCGCGAGGCGTTAGGCGCGACTTTGTGGCTCTTGAGAAGCGCCGCTTCGAAGCGGTTAAGTTGTTTGAAAAAGGCTTGAACAACAGCGAGATCGGCTGAAGGCGAGCAACCAGACCGTCAGCCGATGGCGGAAAGAATATCAGGAAAACGGCAAGGTTGCTATGCGGCGGGCGGGGCGAGCGGGAC
>JBJMGK010000090.1:0-162618 GCA_045807925.1 Bryobacteraceae bacterium
ATTCCCAACAGTCACCGCTACCGCTTGACCGACTTCGGATTGCGTACGGCATGCTTTTTCACGCGCACCTACTCTCGCATCCTTCGGCCAGGGCTCGGCAGAATATTACCCGAGCTTTCCGCCCCCAACGGCTCACTCCGCCGCTGCTTCGATAAACTCGATCAGGAAGTGAAGTCTTGGGTTGCAGAAGCAAAACTGGCCGCTTGAAAAAACTTGACTCATTTACCACAAGTTCTTCACTTCAAGACCACTAGCCGCAAGCCTGATAGTCGCATTTGCGCTCTGGACGAGTAATTCCCGCACCCGAATGGCCTGACCTGTTCGACCGGCCCGCCCAGCAAGTGTACATACAGAAGGTCTCTACCCTTTGAGTCCCATCCTCAAGCTTGGTTTACGAGATCACGTTCATTGCGCTATTTTCCGGAACGCGAGACCGCGGTCCGTCTTGCCGAGCGCGGAAGTAAGGTCGTCGTAGCGGCTCGCAATGAGCCCGGATTGCGAAGCTTAGTCTCAGAAATCGAAGCAAATGGCGGACAGGCTGCTTATGCGGTTTGCGATGTCGCGGACTTCGGGCAGGTCCAGGCAGTCGCTGACACCACCGTACGAACATTCGGGCGAAATCGACACATGGGTCAATGTTGCTGCGGTCTCCGTTTACGCACGGTGCGAGGAAACGTCACCGGAAGAGTTCTGGCGCGTGATGCAAGTTAACTACTTGGGGCAGGTGCATGGTGCCCTCGCAGCCTTGCCGCAACTGCGTCGAACGGGACAAGGTGCGTTGATCGCGATATCGTCGGTCGAGAGCATCGTCTCGCTACCGCTCCACAGCGCATATAGCGCCTCCAAACATGCCGTCGAGGGCGCGATGGACGCATTTGCGTCGGGAGTTGATGGCCGAAGGCGCCCCAATCTCCGTGACGAGCATCAAGCCGGGCACGATCAACACACCATTCTTCAACAACTCTTTGAACAAGATGGACGTCAAGCCCAAGGGGCCGCCCCCCGTCTACGATCCTGTCATCCTGGCGGATTGTGTTCTCTATGCCGCCGAAAACCCGGTCCGTGATTTTTGCGGGCGGTGCTGCAAGAACGATGGCCATCAGCCAGATGATCGCGCCGAAGTTGGTCGACCGCACTTTGGCGAATGTAGGCATCACATCCCAGCGAACGGATGAGCCCGTGGTCGGGGGATCCGGAGGCAACTTGTATACGCCGCGACGAACAGCGCTTGAGCAAAGGCTCCGCACTTTCTGTTTCAAGCAGTCTTTGCAAGTTGCTCAGGTACGGTTGCGGGCCGCTCCGCCGCAGCCGAGATCACATCGCTTGCCTTCTCCGCGAGCATGTAAATCGGAGCTGCAATAAAAAAACCAGGGATGCGGGGGAATACCGAAGCGTCGACAATGCGAAGCCTCTTCACTCCATGAACCTCGAGATCGCTGTTGACCACCCCGCCGGTTGAGGGATCGCCGATCGGACAGGTACAACTTGCGTGATGACCCCAGGCATTGTCTCGGATATACTGCCGCAATTCTTCTCGACTCTGTACGTTCGGTCCCGGCAGTTCCTCACATTCGATCAGATGTCCTAAACGTGCCGTCATCTTCCGGACAAACTGTATTCCGTCGACCACCGACTCCAGGTCCTGACGAGCCGTATCGGTTCCTTCCTCGAAGTAATGGAAGTTGATATCCGGAACGTCGCGCGCGTCGGAGGAGCGCAACGTTACTCGTCCCGCGGTGTTGACGGTGTGAGCTTTCAAAATTGCCCACGTCAGGTAGTTTGGGTTGTTCAGTAACAACTTCGAATAACCGGGGAAGTAGCCACGAAAAAGACCAACCAGAGCGAACATGAATAAGTCAGGCAACTCGCGTTCTGGCGACGACTTCTTGGTGATGCCGAGTAATCCGCCGTTTGTCGTGTAGATGCCCCGCCGGCGAGTCAGCCACTGTTGATAGACCGGGTCTCCCTTTGCGAACTCAGCGCCCTTCAGAATCTCCCAATTGTGCTTCATCTTGCTGACAACGCCCACTTCGTATCGATCCTGAAGATTGCGGCCGACACCTGGAAGCGGAACCAGCACCGGGATCTTGTGGTTCCTCAGTTCCTCCTCGGGGCCGATGCCCGACAACATCAATAATTGAGGACTATTGAAGGCACCTCCGCAGAGGATGACTTCTCGCGACGCTCGAACCACCCGAACGTCCCCGGCGTCGGTGTTCGGTTGCGAGTGAGCCCGGTAGAGCTTGCGGCCTTTGAGATATTCAACAGCAACCGCCTCCTTCCGGTCGTTGAGCAGAATTCTCTTTGCCAGGGCGTCTAATTCTATCCTCAGTCGGTCCGGATGCCTCTTTGCCGTTTGAATGAGAAATTCACGTGTTCCAACACGGGAGTGCCGATCCGTCGCCAGCGGCAAGAGATGAAGACCAACGGCGTTATCGCGTGCCAACCGCCAATCGTTCGGGTCAAACTGCGATTGTGCCGCCCACAGCAAGTTCTTAAAAGGCTCACCAATCTCGGCGAACGCCGACAACGCAGATTTCTTGATGCTCTGGATGAGTTCCCGGTCTGCGAGAGCGGTCAAGGGCAGAGCCTTTTGCGTCGACAGCCAACCAGAAAAACCGTGGCGAGTCGGATTCACCCGAAAGAGTTTCTGTAGCCAGCGGTAGATTGGGCGGTAGTTACAGTTTTCGAGCCGCTCGAAGTACTGGCGCATATTGGCTGCGCTCCAGGAGGGATCGCCGGTCAGCCGCGCCAGATTATCCCAATCGTCGTTGTGCGGGTAAACAGTCAGTAAGGCATTGTGGGCCGTACATCCGCCGAGTGTGCCTGCCCTCGGATAGAGCACTCCATCGACTGTCCTTCCTTCCAATTCGCGATAGTACTTCGGATCCCGTTGCTGCTGTTGAAGGTTGCCGTAATGACGTACGAAGAAATCCCATTTCATCCGCGCGTTTTCCGTCGAGAATGCGTGGAAGCAGGGGACGTTGTAATCGTCGGGCAGCCGACTCCCTTCGGTGGTGCAATGCTTCTCGGCCAAAGCATCGCCACCCGCTTCAAGGACCAGAACCGTATGTCCCGCAAGCGCGAGGCGGGAGGCGACCGTGCCGCCTCCCGCGCCGCTGCCGATCACGACATAGTCGTAAACGGTAGGTGCTGCGCTTGGAATAGAACCGTTTGACAGCCCAATTACTCCGATCCGATTAGAAGGTTTTGACAAACTCGATGAGAGCGCGCTTATCCGCATCCGGAAGATTGCTACCGAAGTAATGTCCCTTGTTCACTATGTAATCAGGGCACTTACTAACCTGCATCAGTTCTGGAACCAGTGGACTGAACACCGCCCGCGCTTGCTCGTCGTCCTTTCCCTGAACTTTCTTCAAATCGATCACCAGCTTCTTGATAATAGCTGCCAGACGTTTCTCCCGATCCAGCCGCGCCTTCACGTCGTGTCCGTCGGGTGTCACGTCCAAGTTGGCGAGAAGGCTGACCGGCGTGCCGGCTGGAATGGGGCCGATGACAAGCTCGTCTTTGTCCAGAGCTCCGAACACTGCCTTAATCGGCTCAGGTAGGTAGGCCGACGAGATTTTAAGATAAGACGTCCGGGTTGTGCGCTGGATATAGCTCGGACCTGACACTTTGTCTCCGATCTCAGGATCGCGTTTCCGCTTCTCAGGCCAAAGCATCTGCTCAATCGAGTCGTTGAAAGTTCGTATACGAGTGGCGACCGACGGATCGGGGTCGAAATCGCCAACGCTATTGTTCTGCAGGAAGGGCGCCGTAGACCACGCGCTGATCAGAGAAGGCGGCCGCGTATATCCTCGGCCCCCGCCCGGCATCTGGAAGGACGACGGCGTGCCGTTCACGGGATTGTAAACGGTAACGGAGCCAACAGCCGGCAAGTTCTTGTACGTCTCGGATGAGAAGTTATCCCAGATGTTGTCCCGGATAGCGTTCGATGCCGCCGGGCTGCAGGCATTCGTGCCTAATTCCGAGACGGGGATTCTCTCGTCAGTGGATAAGAAGTTGCCTTCGAGAAAATCGGGCTTTTGTACCTCGTTCCGCATCCACGCAAAGTACTCGGCAGAGTTCTTCACGACCTCGCCCTGGTTGCAAGGATGCCCGGTTTCGCAGAGCGCCGGTTGTTTGCTCGAGTGGCAGCGGGCACAGTTCTCCGCAAACACGATCTTTCCGCGATTCAGTTTATTCTTGTCTTTCGTGAGATAGTTTTCTCCGCCTCGAGCGTCTTTGAGATAGTCAGGCTTTGCGGTGGCAAGGAAGAACAACGCCACATCAGGCGTTTGCTCTGTCGTCGCTTTCCAGTAGGAAGAATTCTTCTCAAGGTCGCTGATCTTAATGGGGCTGATGCGCTTTCCACCGATGAGAGGTCGAAAATGCTCGGTCCACTCCTCACTGAATAGTCCGATGTTGATGTAAACCCTGTTCAGTGCGCCCAGTACACCAACGGAATCAGAACCGTCTTTCAGAACCCGAGGCGTAAATACCGTGTCGGGCTTCTGGAAGAACGAAGACAGCGAACTGGTCTGGGGATAATCGTTGAACTGCTTATTCAACAACTCGCCGCCTGCAAGGTGCTCCTTCCATTGCTTTGCCGCCCGGATTCTCGGCAAAACGTTATAGACCGCGTTCATCGTGCGCGGATTGTTGATGCTATCCGTCGAGACGAACGAGGTATCCAGGGTCCCAGGGTTGTAAGTGTGGAACAGCTGGTAGATGAAATTCGATTCGTCCTTCTGCCAATAGAAGATTCTGTCTGTCCAAAAGTACTGCGCACCGGGATTCGAGTTCAGGTTTTCCCATTTGGGGTTCTCCGGGTCCGCAGGCGGATTCGTGGGGCTGGGCCCAATGTGACACAGGCCGCACGTCATGCCAACCCGGTATGGCCTGATCAGCTTGCGATCGTTGTAGTAGCTGGGGTCCTCATAGTAGCGTTTGGGATCCCACTTGGCTTTTGCTTTCTCGTCGAAGTCTGGATTTGGAAACAGCCGCAATCCGAGAATACCTGTTCCGTAGCCGTAGAAGGAACCGACGGGAAGCGTTTTGCCGCGCGAACGAATCTTCACTCCGGGGTACTTCGACTCGTTCTCGAATGGATCAGGCCCGCAGTCAGAGGTTCGCTTGTCGAGCCAAAGACCGAAGCGGCTGTCATCCCCTTTCGTCGCTTCCTGGTAACAGGGCTCATTCACAACGCCGAGGTACCTGAAGCGATTGTGACGGCCATAGCCCAGCTTTGGATGCGACGACACAGTCTTCAAAAGATCGAGCGATCCGAAGCTGTTGTCAGCCAGATAATCCCAGAGGCGATCGTTACCGCCCGTCCAGACGTTCCAGTTATTGCGGCCCTTGATTTCAGCAGGCGTTAGTTTCTGGCCTCGGTCCATGGCGTGAAAATAATCTTCATCCGCAGCGGGGAAGGACTCGGCCGTCCGCCCGGCCTTCAACGCCTCATCCCGAATGCCTCCAGGATCCTTCTTGCAGCCGCAAACAATAAGGAATGCAAGGAGGGGCGCAACAGCTCTTAAATTGTGTTTACGGAGAAACATTGACGTAGAAGTAGTCTCTTTCGGTCTTTTGCTGTTCTTACTGCGTTTTCATGTATTCGACGAGCGCGTCTTTCTCGCCCAGGGACAAGTTCGTGCCCCAGAGATGTCCAGCATTGCCGTTTGCAACCACGCTCGTGTCGTACCGCCAGCCGACGCGTTCAGCTTCGGCTCCGGTCGACACGAATCCGACTCTCTTGGGGTCGAGCACATTGTAGCCGCGATAGAACACTTTAGGGCGATTCTCGACGGGCTCGAGCAGGTCTCGTAACGTTGGAACCGATCCGTTGTGCAGATATGGCCCACGGATCCAGATGCCATCCAACGGAACGGATTGGTAGCCATCCGTTGACCGGAAATGATTAAACTTCCACCCGTAACGCTCTGCATACGAGTTGTACCGAGTCGCAGCCTCTTTGGTCCAGATCGCGACACGATGCGCGTCGGTGCCGGTTTCACGCGTAGGAATCACTTGACCCGTGCGTTTACCGCCGAACGCGTGGCAGCCAGCGCAATCGCGAGCAAAAAATTGCTGTCCTTGCGCCGCCAATCGAGCATCGATAGGGAACCGATCCGCGGGATACTTGGGCGGCTTGAGATCGCAGAGCCAGTCCTGCAGCTTCTGCAGTTGTGCCAGCGGGATCGACTTTTTCGTTGCGCCGTCGCCAATGGCAGAACTCAGAACCACCTCTTTGATATCTGTATTCAAGCCGTCCCAATGCAAAGACATCCCTTTATGCGCTCCGAGATTCCAGATGGGCTGCATGTCGGAGTTACCGATTGTATCGCCCGGAGAGACGTTGAGCACGTTTACCTTCACCGGGTTAAAAGGATCGATGCGGCCAGGCCCCCAATACGGACGGACATCGGTCCAGGCGTACCTCGCCCTTTCTTTCAGAAGTGCCTTCTTTGTGGCAGGGATGAGCGCGTACCTGTAAAGAAGACGATCGAGGAACGAGAGCTTATAGATCGAATCGATCTGCGCGAGAATGTTTTTCGAGTTGAAGCGGGGATCTGATGCCGATTTGAACAGGAATCGCTGATATCCCAGCACGTCCACCGTGTTAGAAGGACCTGCCGGAAAAAGGACCGGAAGCTCGGAGGGTGAGTAGCGAACGGAAGCCAGGTGGCAGAACGCGCAGTTTACGCCTACACGCTCAAACCCGATCGTTTTCTTCGAAAACCCGGCTGGTATGTCATTGCCGGGATCGTTGAAGAGTCCGAGTGAGTTATAGCCGCCTGGTCCGGGTAAGTACTCGGGAAACATCCGCGGTAGCACGACCCAGATCCAATAGGGAACTCCTTCGGCCTGTTCGGTTCCGATGGACCCGTTTTTGAAATAGGCCTCCATGGAGTTGAAATGCTGGTCCACTTCTCGGAAGAACTTGTACCAGCCCACCGCGCCCACAATTGCGCCGAGCAGCAACAGTGTAAGCAGGATAGGTACCCACTTGCTTCTCTTCTTCGGAACCTGCCCAACTCCCCCGTTCATCTGTTTTTCCTTTCCAATCCGCCTGTCGTGCTCCGCCTATGCCTGTTCGAGAATCACGTCTCCGGCCTTTTCGCCGAGCATCATGACGGATGCAACGGGGAAAAAGCCAGGAGTACGAGGAAACGAGCAAGCATCCACAACTCGCAACGATTGAATGCCTCCGCGGACTCGGAAGCTGCTGTCCAAAACGGCCATGGGATCCGAGTCGGCGCCGATCTTTGCAGTGCAAGAGGCGTGATGCCCCCAGGCATTGTCTATGACGTGCTGCCGCAAATCTGCTTCGGACTGAATGGCAGGTCCGGGATATGTTTCGGCTTCGATGTGCCGTTTTGCGTTCGGATCAGCATTTAAGGCGCGCGCAATCTGAACGCCTTTGATCACGGCATCCAGGTCGTCCCCGGAAACGTCGTTGCCCTCGTGGAAATAGCGGAAGTTGATATCCGGTATGCGACGTGGGTCTGTCGTTTTCAGCCTTACAGTGCCGGCCGTGTTATTCGTGTGTGTTTTGAAAATGACCCAGGACCACACACGCCCGAACGGCATGATGGAGAAACCGGGAAAGAAGCCATGGAAGCTTGTCGCTTGGCCGATCAGGAAAAGATCCGGAAGGGGGAGCGATTCTTTCGATTTGAAGACTCGGCATGAATACGCCGCATTGTTGGCATAAGGGCCAAAAAAGTTGGGGCTGATACCCTGCCATTGCCCCGTCGCAAAAGCCACGGCACAAGGATCGGTTGCTGTGCCCGGCTGGCACCGTGTATAGAGCTCGATGTCCTCATTAAGCGATACGTTTACCGCCAGCTCGAAACGATCTTGCAGGTTCTCGCCGACACCCGGCAAATCGGCAATGGCATCGATGCCGAATCTCTGCAGTTCCTGGGAAGGTCCAATGCCCGAGAGCTTCAGCAATTGGGGAGTATTGAACACGCCCGCGGAAAGGATTACTTCCTTTCGCGCGAAAATCTGATGCTTCGGCGGAATGGCCGAGGGATCGAAGAGTTTAGCGGCTTCATACAGGTTCGAGCCTTGCAGGAACTCAACGCCTGCGGCGCGTTTGCCATTCATCAAAATCTTCGAGGCAAGTGCTCCCGTGATGATGAACAGCCGATCCGGAAACTCCTGTTGAGTGGCAACCAGGTGCTCACGAATGGAGATGCGAACGGGGGTCGCGACGTGCATTGGCGACTTGAAGCTTCCCACATCGCCGAGCGCAACCAACGGGTGATTCAGATCGAAGGAGGTATTTCCTCCAGCGTAAGATCCCGGAGTGATCTGGCCCGCCTGGGCAAGGTCTTTCAAGATGGGATAGTTATCGAAGATGCGCTGGTCGAGCTCGCTAGCCGGCATGTATCCGCTGAATCCGTGCCCGGGCGCCGCTGCTTCGCAATAGTTACAAGTCTCCAGGCGTTGGAAGATCTGCCGCATCTTGGCGGCGCTCCAGGAACTGTCTCCCGTGGTCGCCGCGATGTCGTCCCAGTCCTTGTCGTGAGGATATACGAATAACATCGCATCGTGCGCAGTGGATCCGCCGAGTGTGCTTCCGCGTGGATACAGAATTCCTTTGCCGGGCACGTTCTTCGGATCTCGCGCTTGTTGCACCGGACTCTTATAGTGCTTGACGTAGAAGTCCCAACTGATCAGCGGATGCTCGGCCGAGATGCCGGCGAAAGCCGGAACCTGATAGATAATTCCGGTCGTTGGCTCGATCGCATTGGCTTCTGCGCCCATCGGGTCAAGACCGGCCTCGAGCAGGGCGACCTTATATCCCTCTCTCGCTAACCTTGCCGCCACGGGTCCACCACCAGCGCCCGCTCCGATGACAATGTAGTCGAAGCTCTCTCCCTCGGCAGGTGCACCGAAGCTTGGTTTAATAAACGGCAAAATACCTGCGCCCATCAAACCGCGCGTGAATGATCTCCGTGTCGGTTTATAACTTCCGCCGCGAGATCTGGTGTTGTTGCGATCGCTGTTCATAACATCCCCGTTCTTTATCTGTTCGGCTATCCGCCGTGTCACATCTGGCTGAGACTGTCGTTACTTAGCTGGTTACACGTGCTCAATCCGTCCCGCCGGAGGACGGACGCAATGCGTCCAAAGCCTTACTTTCTGAGAACGCTTCGTGAGAGCTGCGCTATCAGAACCGCTTCATGTATTCGACGATGGCTCGCTTATCAGATTCAGCGAGCTTTGTGCCGTACTCGTGGCCACCGTTTCCGTTCCCCGGCAACGAGGTATCGTAATGAAAGTATCTGTGGCCCTTTTCCTCTGCCACGTCACTGCGGAAGCCAACTTTCGACTGATCGAAAACGTCGTCGCCGCGATAGAAGACTTTGGGCCTCGAGTCTGCTGGTTCCAGCAGGTCCATCAACGTGGGAACACTGCCGTTATGTAAGTAAGGCGCTCGCAGCCACACGCCGTCTAGCGGGTGATTGGCATAGCCGTTTGTCTTGCGGAAATGGGTGAAGCGGTATTCCGATTCCGGATACAACGAGTATTGGTTCGAAGCAAATGTGAGCGTGTACGAGTTCAATCGAAAGGGATCGGTTCCGATTGTTTCGATCGGAATCACCGTTCCCACTTTGCTCGCGTTCTCAATTACTCCGTCTCGGAAACGATGATCTGCGTGGCACTCCGCACACATGGTCCGGTATAGCCCTTCTCCTTTTGACGCCAATGCTTCATCCACCGGGAACGGATACTTTGGCGGAGGTAACGTCCAGATCCAATCGCGGACTCGATGGAGGGCAGCGTAGTCAAGCGTCACCGGTGTAGCGCCAGTGCCCAATGAGGCGCTTCTGTTCCGCTCGTCCACGGAGTCGTTGTTGCCATCCCAATGGAGATGCATGCCCTCGCGCGGCTTCTGGTTCCAGAGCGAAGGGAAGTCGGATGCTCCAATCAGCTCTGAATGCGGAAGCTTTGCTAATTGCCAATTGAATTGGATTGCTTTGTACGGATTAAATGTGTCCACGCGGCCCGCACCCCACTGACTGGCATTCTCATCGAGAAGAACAGCAATGCGATTGCGGAGGTTCAAGGTCGTCTCTCGCGTGAGCGGGATCACGCGGCTACTCAAGAGATACCTGTCGACGGGCCCGAGGTCTCCGCCCGACTCCTGAATCTTCGCGATCACGTTATCTGGCGTGAACCGCGGATCTAAGGTCGCTTGCGTCACGAAATCGAAAAACCGCTGTAACTCGAGGCTGTGAGCCGGCATCCCGAGAACAATCACCGGTTCGCTGCCGGGAGTCGCCCGATAAGTCCCGACGTGACAGATCGCACAATTAAGTCCGACTTGATCGAACCCGAGTCTCTTTCGCTGAGAAACTCCGATGGGAAGACTGTGGCCTTTTTCGAAGATGAGCCCAAGCGAAGCGTAGCCGCCCGGAAGCTTGTCCGGCGCAATCTGCGGTAGAACTCGAAAAACCCACTCGGGAGGAAGAATACCTCCCACAGGACTCGAAAGAGATCCGCCAACTTCGCTGCCGATCGATCCGTATTTGAAGTGCTCTTCAGCAGAGGCGTAGGTGACCGGCCGATCAGCGAGGAACTTCCACGCGAGCCACACCCCGATGACTGCGACGAGCACGACGAAAGCCAACACGATTCGCCTGCGAAGGCGGAAGATCCACTGATCAACAGGGCTCTCCCGAACTTCGTCGACAACGACCCGATCCTTACATCTTGTTTTTGCTATGCTCACGATTCTTGACCATCCCCCTTTCTGCCTGACATGCGACTGGAGCTACTGAAAAGGATGCGGGTCGAATACGCTCATGACTTCACGAAGCATCGCGTCGCGGTCACCATCGAAGCGGCGTACGTCATAGCACCCAAGCGGATTCCCGATAGCGTTGATCAGACAGCGATTGCAAAACGTGCAGGGACGGCTCGGCTCTTCGCCTCTTTCCAGGATTTGCGGCAAATCGTTGTTGGCTATTAGAGGACGTGCCATCGTTACCCCGTCACAGTACCCTTCGGAGATAACTTTTCGAATCAATGCGCCGTTCTGGTAACCGCCGGTATTGATCACGGGAATCTTGACGTGCTTCTTGATCTCCCTTGCTTCTTCGGCGCACACACCTTCAACGGGCCGGTCCTTCTTCGTGCGGTTCCACAGAGCTAGGAAGATAGGGCGCAGCGTTTTGAAGTGGAACATCGTGTAATTCATGAACGCGAGGGCGCCGCTCGAAGCCATTCCGCCATACCACCAGTTCAGTTCGTCCGCTGGAAATCCGCCCGACGGAAGTTGTGGATGCGGGAAGATGCTTCCGATCGAGACATGGAGCGCGTCCGCACTCGCCTCTTCCACCCATTTGCAGACCTGAATGGATTCCTCGAGCGTGTTCCCCTTCTTCTCGAACGGATAAATTGCGTTGTTGTTATCCACCGCACTGATCTTGGCCTGAAGGTGAAAGTCCCGGCCAACCTCTTTTCTAATCGCTTGGATAATCTCGAGAAGAAATCGTGCTCTATTCTCGAGCGATCCGCCATACTCGTCTTTCCGGTCGTTAATCGCTGAGCTAAGGAACTGGGTAATAAGGTAGCCGTGCGACGAGTGCAATTCAACGCCATCCGCCCCAGCTTCCCTAGCGCGGCGCGCGCCATCAGCAAAGTGCTGAATCGTCTCTTTGATCTCCTGCCTGGTCATGGCCTGACAGAGGAGACCATGGAAAGTATCCATGCGGGAGGTCGACGAGAGGGCCTTGTTCATGATGTTTTCAGCGCCTGGGACATCGCGCTGCCGGCCCGAGTGACTTAGTTGAATGATGAACTTACAGTCGTATTCATGGACGCTCTTGATGACTGCACGCCAGAACGGAATCTTATCGTCGTTGTCGATCATGGCGTAGTTCGGGAGGATTCGTCCACGAACGTGGATGGGCACAAAAGAGGTTATGATTGCGCCGACGCCGCCGCGCGCGAACTTGGTTTCCCAATTGATGCGCGCCTGGTTGCCGTGCCCGTTGTAATTGTCGAACCGCCCCGAGATACTCGATCGAAACAGCCGGTTCTTAACGGTTAGATTTCTGAAGTGCAACGGCTGAAAAATCGGATCGTTATCCACACTCATCCCCTTGCTTGTCCACGCTGAACTTCTCGCTTGTCAGGTTTGGGATTATATATCACCGGTTTTCTTCTCTGCAAGGTCGCGACTCTTCTTCTGCAATCGTGTTTCCACCGATTACGCGCACGTTTCTTACAGATCGGCTCACGGAGAAAAGAAATTTTTCGAACAGAGATGGGCAGGCGGCGAAAAGTCGGGTGTCCGCAGTGTTTATGCGCGGATCAAAGACTCTGAAGTTCGGGATGGGTCCAAGGCTGGCGATACGGTCGAGTTAATAAGCGGTTAGCTTCGGGATCGCCGACAACCTGCTGCGCCCGCTCGTCCCAGGTCAAGGTTCGCCCCAGCTTCATGGAGTTATTTGCGAGGATGCAGGACGCTGTTGAGATATACCCTTCTTCGATGGTCGAGACCGGCTTCGAACGTGTATCGATCGCGTGGAGGAAGTTTTGCATGTGGTGGCGGACAGCCGGAGCGACATGCCGCTCGAGGTCCTTCTCTGTCCTGTCCTCCGGATACTGTTCAAATTCGTAGGTGACGTCTTTGTGCACGGGCTGGCCTTTGAGCGGAACGAAATCGTATCCGTAGACACCGACCTTCAGTGTTCCCTTATCTCCGTAGAACGTGGCGCCCCAGGGATATTTAGGATCGACGGCTTCGCCCCAACTTCGGTGCTCCCAAACGACTCTGACTTCAGGGAACTCGAAGGTCGCAGTCTGCGTGTCTGTGATGTTGGCCTTGCTCTGTTTGTCCACCAGGATCCCGCCGGTTGAAGCAACGCGCGTGGGCCAGCCAAGCTTGAGCATCCACCGGGTCATGTCGAACATATGGACGCACATGTCTCCGACGATGCCGTTGCCGTACTCCATGAATGCACGCCAGGTCCGCGGATGAACCAGCTTGTTATAGGGGCGCATGGGAGCCGGGCCTGTCCACATCTCGTAATCGAAATTGGCCGGTGGAGCCGTGTCGGGTGGGTTCTCGGTTGTGCGCATGTGATAAAAGCAGCAGATATCTACCTGCGCAATTTTTCCCAGCGATTCCGAGTCGATGTAGCGTTCCTTCGCTTCAACGATGTGTGGAGTGCTTCGGCGCT
Source organism: Bryobacteraceae bacterium (assembly GCA_045807925.1). Taxonomy (GTDB): domain Bacteria; phylum Acidobacteriota; class Terriglobia; order Bryobacterales; family Bryobacteraceae; genus Bog-105. The sequence goes on from JBJMGK010000090.1 coordinate 13,209, forward strand.
GTAGTCCCACCTGCACCACACGCCCATATTTCTGAGCCGCGGCGGCCATGGCCTTGCCCTCGTTGACATCAACGCTGATCGGCTTCTGTACGTAAACGTCGGCACCGGACTTGACTGCCTCAATCATGATGAGTGCGTGCCAGTGGTCCGGAGGCGCGACCAGCACAATGTCCAGATCCTTGGCTTTCAGCATCTCTCGGTAATCGCTGAACGTTCTGGGCTTCTTCTTTGAAAGCTGGCGGGACGCGACGATATCCGCCGCTTGCGACAACATGTTGCTGTCTACGTCGCACAGCGAAACGACCTCAACGGGAGACACCTGGATGAGGCGCAGCAGGTCGATCTTGCCGTACCATCCGCAGCCGATAAGGCCCACTCTCCTGCGCTTCTCCTGCGCGAACGCATAGCCGCTCGACTGCGCTGCCGCAGCGGCCACAACGGTGTTCTTTAGCCAATCGCGTCGATTCATTGTTGTTTGAAATAGGGTTGAAGTTCTGGAACGGTGCTGATCAATTCGGCTGCGACCATCCGGCCGAAGTAGAGAGAGCCCTTCGAGCCAAGATGCGTGTAGTCGAAAACCGGCCCGGGGTCGCCTTGGGATTCGGCCCGGGTGGAAGAGGGCTGCTTTGGAGCAAGCGGCCTGGATGTGCCCGCCCTGGCACTTTCGGCAAACGCAGGTGGAGCCGTGGCCATCGCAAGTGTGTTCGCTTCAGTTGGGCCGAGTTTTTGGATGGCAGCCGAACTATCGCGGTAGAGATCCAGCAGGGGAACCGATTCGGCGGCTGCCACCTTCCTGGTCGCTTCGGCCCAAGGACCCAGGGTGTCCTCAAGCTTGCCGTCGCGGAACATTCGTCGCGTTAACGGTGTTACAAGAACAGGTTTTGCTCCCGCCGCTCGTACTTCCTGGACATACGTCCGCATGTTGGCCGGGAACTCTGTTGCCAAATCGGTTGATCGCCCCGGCTTATTCGGCTGGTCATTATGTCCGAACTGGATCAGGACATAGGTTGCCGTGTACGGCGCAATCTGATGAAGCGTTTCCGTGACCTCAGCCCAGGATCCTTCCTCCCTGTAACTCTTAGTACTGCGGCCCCCCTTCGCCATATTCAGGCAGGTGGCCTCGTCCTTTACCTGAGCGCAGAATCCTGGACCGTAGCCACTTCCGACTGCCATCGTCGAATCACCGACCAGGATGATCCGGATCGGCGGCAGGGTACCTGCGGAACAGTGCTGACCAGCGAACGCGGTACAGAAGAGCGAGGCGAAACACAGAATGGAACTTCGCATGACCAGTTCTGTGTGATTTTATCCTTAACCCTACGGAGAGGCCCGTATTTTTGTCTGACAGGGATTCGTACCCGCCTGCATCTTACTCTAGGAACGCGCTACAGCGCGAGGAAGGGAGATGCTGTATGCATTTACTTTGGACACTGATTATCGGATTAGTCATCGGAGCCGTGGCGAAACTTTTGATGCCAGGGAAAGATCCCGGCGGAATCATTATTACAATGCTCCTGGGTGTTGCTGGTTCGCTGGTCGCAACCTATTTGGGGCAGGCAATTGGCTGGTACCCACCTGGCTCACCGGCGGGATTTATCGCTTCCGTCATTGGCGCGATGATCCTGCTGTTCCTCTATCGGTTGTTTGCCAGGCGAACGACAGTTTAGCCAGGCCGGGCCGGTAATACAATCACCACGAAAAGGCGCACAGCGGAGTTGATCAAAACAGGCTGTTTGATCGACTCCTCTGTGCGCCATCTTATTTAGAACCGGAGTTAAAGACCGAATAGGTAACCTCGTACACCCGGGAGGGAAACGTATTTATCGGCTTTGGGCCGCGGCTTTTTGCCGCGTTGCGACGGTGCGTGCATCGGACGCCGCTTGAACCGACTGCCGTGCCGCATCGGTTACGTTCTTGTAGTCTTTGCTCGCATAGGCAGATTCGGCCTGACTGAGGTACTGCTGAGCTCGCCCGAATGTCTGCCGAGCCGCTCGCTCAGCTCCGTCCACGCGGGCGATTTGTACGGCGTTGCGCGCCTGGTAAAGATCGAGGATCGCCTCATATTCATTCATCGAGACGCCTTCAGGATTCTTCATTCCGGCGGAAGCCAGTTGTGCCGGCTTGATATTCAGTGTGTATTGGCCGCGAGGCAACAGTTCATATTTGGCTTCTACCTCCTCGACGCGGCCCACTGTATCAGGCCGGACAGCACTCTCCATCACAACTACGTCGCTTGGGTAAGGAACGGAGAAGTAAGGCTCCGCGGTGATCAGCAGGCCGAAGGTAGAGTAGGGTGACGTGATGTGCATGCCCGCTTTGTCGGAGCCGTTTGCAATTACTTCACCCAAATTGGTGGCGCGGCCATCGGGAGAAATGGCCCAGAGAACGTACGTCAGGAACTCTGTTCCAAACTGGGTCGGCGCTGACAAGTGTCGAATACTCAGGTCGATCTTCGTGTATCCATTTTTTACTTCGACCGTTGCTTTCCCCTCCGCTTTCGGCAGGAGAACTGTACCTTTGAGATTGATCTCGGTGGGGCCGCTGTGGCGCTCGAAATTCACCGCCTGAAGCGCGCGCTGCACCACGGTAATCCTGTAAATCGGCACCGAATCGCTATGCGTCTGCGCGGGCGGAGGCGCCACCGCGGTAGCTTGGCCGTTCACGTGGGCCAAGCCGAATGAGTTTGCGAGAACTAGGAACCTAAGGAAGCGCATGACCGCAGAAGAACTTATCCGAAACATGGATGTCAGGCTATGCGGTCCTGTTGCTGGAGCAATTCGGTCGAATTTGTAAGCTCCCCCATAGTAGCGGGCATAAACTACTGATAACATCAGTGTGGGCCGCATGAATTCCACCACTCCAAAGCAGGCTATGTATCAGCGGGTTTGCGAACAGCTCCAGGAATTACTCGGCCGTGAGACTGATCCTGTGGCCAACGCCGCAAATACTTCCGCGTTCCTCTATAGGACGGTTCCGGACGTCAATTGGGTTGGGTTCTACCTGGTGAAGAATGGCGAGCTGGTACTCGGGCCGTTCCAAGGCAACCCGGCGTCTTCGCGCATCCCATTCGGCAAGGGGGTATGCGGAACGGCCGCCCAGAAACAGGAGACCGTCGTCGTTCCCGACGTCGAAGCATTTCCCGGACATATCGCATGCGATACGTCGTCGCGATCGGAGATTGTGGTCCCCTTAGTCAACTGGGGCCGCTTGCTGGGTGTTCTGGACGTGGACAGTGCCACTCTCAACCGCTTCGATGACGACGATCAGGAGGGGCTGGAATCGATCGCTTCGATTTTCATGGCTAGCCTGCCTGGTGAAGATTTACCTGAGCTCAGAGCGGCGGCTGCTCGAGCCGAGAAGTGACGCTGGACTTCTTCCGCTGAAGGGCCGACCCCAGCGAGATACCGAGCGGGTAGAGCACAAGTAAACCAAGGACGAAGAAGTGCGGCATAGTCTGCCAACGCACAACGGCGACCAGAATCCCGATCGCCTCGCCCAGGGTGATCAAAATGACTGTAGCCGTTTTTGAGCCGCTTCCCGCGATAGCACTACAGACGTACCCGCCTGCGGTTGAGTAAACGAAGTCCGTTAACAGGCTCACAGCAAAGTAGAAGGCCGGCGGCATGGCCATCGTTCTGAATCCGGGGATCAACCAAGAGAAGACTCGATCCGTGATGACAACGAGAACTCCGATCGCAGCATATCCGGCGATTGCCGCCAAAATGTTTCTGACCATACTCTCCTCGCTTGCAGAACTTTAGTCTAAGGTCACGTCCTGCGCGGGAATTTAACTATTACACTGGAATTTGCCAGCAACTACGTCTTCGCAGGGTACGTACTGTGCCAATTGCGGCGCCGCATTAGCTCCCGACGCACTCGTTTGTCCGAATTGCCGTAAATTCACTCATGGCCGCGACCTCGACAATCTTGCAAGCCGAGCGCGCCATTTGACCGCAGTGGGCCAGCTTGCCCCTGCTCGCGAGCTCTGGGACGCGGCTCTCCGTTTCATCCCGCCCGAGTCCTCCGAACACCGGGCCGTGCGACGCGAGATAGAAAAACTGGATGCGCGCCTTTCTCCTCAACCAGGAACCGGCTGGAAGAAGCGGCTCGGACCCTTTGGCGTAGCGATCGCAGCGCTACTGAAGTACAAGTCGGCCCTTTTCCTTCTGCTCGCCAAAGGCAAGTTTTTCATCAGCATCCTCCTGTTTCTCGGGCTTTATTGGGCGCGCTTCGGTTGGTGGTTTGCTTTCGGAATCACGGCCTCGGTGCTTCTCCACGAGATGGGCCATTACGTCATGGTCCGTCGTTTCGGATTCTCGGCGGAGTTGCCGATGTTCCTTCCTGGATTCGGGGCATTCGTCAAATGGAACGGCGCAAACGTGGACGGCAGCGTTCGAGCCCAGATCTCGCTCGCCGGACCGTTGTTCGGATTCTTTTCCGGATTGCTGTTCTATGGGGTATTCCTCTCCACTGGCCAGCTCGTCTGGCTGGCGCTGGCCCAGATCGCCGGGTGGATCAATCTGCTCAACTTGATTCCCGTGTTCATTTTCGACGGAGCGTCAGCCATGAACGCACTTGGGGCGCAGGCGCGGATGGCAGTTTTGCTCGTCAGCATCGTGATGTTCTTCACTTTGCATGAAAGTCTGTTCCTGTTTGTTGCGATCGCGACTGGCTACCGGCTGATAAAGCGCGACTTTCCGGCGGAGGCCAGGGAGGGAATCGCGTATTACTTCATCTTCTTGATCCTGGCGAATGGATTTCTGAGTTGGTTCGCCACGAACGAAGCCCACCTCCACTTCGGAAGTCAGTTGTCGGTCCAGTAAAGCTCGGCGTCCGAACGGCGCACGTAGTTGGCGTCGAGCGCAGATGGATCGCCCGCTGCTCCACTGCGGAGGTCAGCTTCGGCACATTTTGCGATGGCACCCGCCAAATTGCGGGGCGCTTCGATCCATGGCACACCCGTGAATTGAGTGGAACTGACGATCGATTCGAGCCAGGTGGAATCTATCGTTACGATCTGATATTCGTGGTCGGATAAATTGGCCAGCCAAGCCTTGGGCTCCGTGACGGTTTCTTCGACAACCGCCTCAAGATCTTGGTTGTAAACCGCTGCGAATACGTCGCCTCGCCGCGCGTCCAGGAGAACGATTCGCTGACTGGCGGTACCAAAGCTTGCCATTGCCCTTAGCTTCGAAACGCCGATGGCCGGTTTGCGCATGACGTCTGCGAGCCCTTTTACGGCCGCAAGCGCTACGCGAAGTCCGGTGAAAGCGCCCGGACCGGTTGAAACGGCAAAGCAATCGATCCCAGATAAGGTGGCCCCGGCATCCGACAGAATCTTCTCGATGGCGGTAAACACTAGGTGAGCAAACCCGACCCGCGACTCCAGCGCCTGTTCGAGCACCGTTCGTCCGTCTCGCCGAATCGCAAGGCTGCCGAAATCTGATGTAAGATCGAGGGCCAGTACCGTCACGTGATCCGCTAGCGCGCAACCCGGTACACTTTGTCGATCTCGTACGCTTTGCCGTTTGCGTTGATGGCCTGTAGCCGGAGATTCAAGGTCCCACCGGGCCGCGTATTGAACTCTGGGGGAATCTGCAAGGTGCCTGAGGCGCCAAGGCCCACCAGCCGCATTCCCTCTCCACCCGCAACGATTTCTCCCCACCACAGGTACTCCATATACCGTGTCGCCCGGTTATTTCGGACCAGCTTGGTTTTGAACGGCGGCGGAACGTGAATGTTGATCTCATCTCCCGGCGGGTCAACCACTTGGAATGGAATTCTTGATGGATCGGTTTCAATTTCCTGAACCGGCGGGTCAACCGACTCAAAGCGGTACGACCGGAGCATTGATTCCTTGTGACCTTCTCGAGGCACCTGAAGAATCCAGTCGTGGGCGTTATCGGGTGTTTGGCGGCTGAAGGTCTCCCCTTTGTAGTCCTTGAGGGGCAATTCTTCGCCGGTGATCGGATTAATCCAAAGCGGGTTGTATTTGTGCTTCGGGAGTGACAACTCGACAATGCCGCCCGTTTGCGCGTAAGCCAGGTATTCCACTTCCTCAAGACCGACGGAACGAGCCCCGGCGACATCGAAGTACGGCTCGAGTTCCCAATGGCGAGTATCGGTCATAACGTGTGCCCAGACTTCAACCGCCTTCGCGTTGGCTTCGTCTCGCAAAGAAGCGTAGGCGATCGAGGGATATTCTCCGTTCGTCGTGCAGTTCCAGAGCTCGTGGCGGAACCCGTCCGGCTGCGTCGCTGTGACAACGTGGATCTCCGGCACGGTTGTGAACTGGTGCTCGACGGCGCCGAGTTCCGGTTGCGGCGATGCCTCCATCAGGTAGTTCATCCACCCGTCCGGAAGCAGGGGCGAAGATGACACGGCTGCACCGCTCGAACGGGGATGGTTGTAGGGATCGTAATTGCGCAGGAGAGCGGCTAAGTCCTTCAGGATCTCGCGCGAGCCGGTCAGCGATTCGAAGTGCTCCAAACCTTGCCACGTGGCATTTAGGGCCCCGTATCGTGCAACCAGGTAGCGCATCAGGAGCTCCCGATTCGCTCCCTCGTCGAGCATTCCCGCTTTGACGGCTGCGACATCAGCCAGCAAAAAATCGAGGACAAAGCCTTTCTGCGAGGCTGCGAGTACGTTCTGGTCCAGCGCATCGAAATAGGAGAAGTTGGGCTGACCTTCCCGGTCGAGAGGCTTCATCGACGCATCTCCCACCAGAAGTGTGCCGCGAATATGCGTGAATCCGTCGTGCTTCCGACGCTCAAGCCATCCATCCGCTTCGGACGGGCTTACGGAAAGAAACGGGAGATCGGCTGATAGCCAGAGGTGTGGTTGCTTGTTTGTCGTACGCCAGTGGCGGAGGTTTGCGACGCTCACAAAACCGGGACTGCCACTTTCCGCAGCACTGAAGGTGCTCTCTCGACCATCAAACTGGCGTAGAGAACTAGACACTCGATACGTCCAGGTGCCGGGTTCGGTCGGGCTGAAGCGTACTTTCAGAAAAGTCTTGGCTGCCCAGAAAGCCCGTAGACGGTACGTCGTCGCAGACGGCGAGCGGAACTCGATCGTCAGGATCTCATCGCGGAAAGCCGGCGCGGCGCCGTCGAAGTCAAAAGAAAACTCGCACGGGTAGAATGTGCGCGCAGCTTCCGTGCATGCCGGCAGGGCTGCCGCGTTCGTTGGCATGACGCCAATCGAGATGCCGAGCAGAGCCACACACAGGCTCAAAAAGCGCATACGTCGATAAGCATAGCGTGGGCTTAAAATGAGGAGTAGATAGCACTTCAGGCGTCCTGCTGCTAAAAAGTGGCTAGTACTTGAAACATTTGTTGAGCTTTTGTTACTAAATGGTTAGACACGGTGGAGAGTTTGCTGTTGTGAACGGTCCGTCGTAATTAAATAGTCGACTAGGTCGTCGCATCAAAAGCGAGGGTGTCCAATGACTATCGTCGGTGGCCGCAAGTTTGTTGAAGTTCCCGGGGGCAGAACCCACGAGTTGCCTCCGCTTCTTGTGAAGACTGTGCCGGATGTGAAACGGCTGGACAAGATGATGGGCATTGCCGCCGAGATCATCGAACAGGAAGACATGGTCCCGAGCGTTGCGGGCGATACCATTGCCGACGAAGAGACAGTCGAACGGCGCAAGCTTGATCTGGCCCTCAATCTCGTCGATCAATATCTGGGACTCCTGAGCCATTGGCACTGGGGAGATGCGGTCGTTGAGTGGATTCGGCAGTGTGAGATCACGTTTGGTGCGCGATTAGAGCTGCGGAATCTTCTTCGGAGCGACATTTGGCCCCATGCGGGCCGGAGCAGCTTCGTGACACTTCTTAAAGACAAAGCAGTCGAGGTAAAGGGCGTTGAGCTGGCAAAAGCGGTTGGACTGCGGTTGGCGTTTCGTCAGATGCCGCCAATCCGTTGCTGTTCTGACCAGTTTCTGTTTTATCTCAACACCAGCGTGGCTCAATCCGCATATCAGACATGGTTCGACATGACGCCGAGTCCGATCGCGAGCTTTCCCCCAGAGCGCTTCCGCTTCGACGTGGTGAATATGTCATTGGATGTTCACTAGCGTTTGAGCGAGGCCTATCATCTTGGCGAACTCAGAATCGCCCAGGATCCTCGCCACCCGTCGCACATTCTTCCACCGCCCGTTCCCGCCGGGACCCGTGTGCTCGATGTCGGATGCGGGGCCGGGCAGACCCTGGCTGTGGCATATCCGAACCTAGAGAGCTTTGGGTTGGATGTCGACGTCGGTGCAATGAATCTCGGCCGGCGAATCGCGCCAAACGTTCGGTTCGCCGCTGGACGCGCAGAGCAACTGCCTTTCGGCGATGCTCAATTCGATTTCGTGATCGCGCGCGTGTCGCTCGCTTACACGAATATTCCAGATAGCTTACGAGAGATTTGCCGGGTTCTGAAACCGCGAGGCAAGCTGTGGATTACGCTTCATTCGTTCTCCGTGCCGTGGGCATCGGTGAAGGGAAGCAACTGGAAGGGCAAAGTGTTCTTTGCTTATATCGTCCTGAATAGCCTGTCGCTTCACTTTCTGGGACGGGTCCTCCCTTTCTTTGGCCGGTATGAATCCTTCCAAACGCAGGCCGGGATTACACGCGTTCTGAAACGCGGTGGATTCGCCGACATAGTGGTCGAAAGGGGCAGACACTTCCTCGTAACTGCCCGCTCGGCTTCACACGGCGTGGACTAACACTCGAGCGTCAGCTTGTTCTCGCCGAACAGGAACGCGTGGCGCCCTGTTCGACGAAAACCTTCTGTTCATCTCCAGTGTCCATCAACCCAGTAGTATCCGGCCGGCGAGTTCCGCCAGTGGCCCGGAACCCATGGTGGTAGCGGCCGGGAGGCAACACCCAGGCACCCGGCTGCCAGTAATAGCGATTTCCACTCCACCGGTGATAGCCCGGTAGCCAGACATATCGCGGACCAGGACGAACGGTGATTACCTCAGGTCGTGGCGGTGGGGGTCCGATTCGGACGTAGACCGCCGCTTTCGCCGCGCCTACCGCTAGAGTCGTGCTCAGCAACAGGGTCGAAAAGAGCTTCTTCATAAGGTCCTCCCGATCAGGCAGAAGGTTTTGCACGACCTAGCTGGCCGAGGGCGTGCTCGCCTGCTGCTGTTTCCGACCCGCGTGACTGCGAGCCTGCTGCAACAGCGCGTCATATTGTTGCTTTTGGCTGTCGGTTAATATGTTTCGAATCTGAGATTCGCTTTCCTGTCTTAGATCGCGCAGTTTCGCACGGCGATCGGTGGCCGTGAGCCTGGTGTCGCTCCTCAGCGCTTTTGCTTGGTCTGCGCGCTGAGACAAGATCGGCAACAGTTGGCTCTGCTGTTCACTCGTCAGCCGTAAGCGCTTGGCGAGCCGATCCGCCTGTTTCTGAGGATCGAGTTGCCGATGTCCCTTTCCGTGCGTACCTTCGCTCTGCGCCGACTGGTTCTGTTGCACGGGCGCTGGACTATCCTGCGGTCCGGCCATGGCTGCCGTGGCCCCAAGAAGGGCTGAGAGCGCCAACACGTATAAGTTTTTCTTCATTTTCTTCTCCAACCTGAGAGGTCGTTGCCCCTCGCTTTGTATGACGAAACAGAAGGGACTCGGTGTATAGCGTCGCCCGTTAAAGTTCATTTACGGATACGCTAGTTGGTTGGTGGACGTGGTGGTGCAATATGATCAACCTCCTGGCGAATGACCCGAACCTGGCATTCACGTTCCTGCTGTTCGGAACGCTGGCGCTTTTGTGGGAATTGCACGCTCCTGGATTGATTCTTCCCGGTCTTCTGGGCGTGGTTGTCATGGCGGCCGGTGCGTGGGGTCTGTACCAGAACTCACCCACACCATACGGTCTGGCCCTTCTACTTCTGGCAGTACTGTTCTTAGCGATCGAAATCAGCTATCACACTCACATGATTTCCGGTCTCTCCGGTAGCGTCCTGCTGGGCGCGGGAGCGATTCTCCTCTTCCGCGGGCCAAAGCATATCGACCCTTCGCTCGCGGTAGCTGCGTCAGCGGCACTGGCCGCGATTACCGCGTTTCTCGGCTTTCTCGCCGTACGCTCGCGATCGGAGAAACACCTGACCGGTCCGGAAGCGATGGTGGGCGCAATCGGCATCAGCAAAACGCCGCTCAGCCCGGATGGAATGGTGATGGTGCGTGGCGAGTACTGGAATGCACATAGTACTCGGGAGATCGCTGCCGGAAAACCGATCGTTGTCGAGGCTATGCGAGACTTTACGTTACTTGTCCGGGAGGCGAGTTAGCGCGTGTTCATCCCACTATTTTCGGGCGCGTTCACCATATTTCTGATCGTGCTGGCCTTTTACTTGATCTCATCTGTGAAGATCCTGGCCGAGTACGAACGAGGAGTGATCTTCAGACTGGGGCGTGTGTTGCGCGAACCGAAAGGCCCTGGCATCATTCTGGTGTTCGCTCCTTTGGACCGCATGGTTCGCATTTCGCTGCGCATTGATGCACTCGAGGTGCCGCCGCAAGATCTTGTGACTCGCGATAACGTGACGGTGAAAGTGAACGCGGTTGTCTACTTCCGCGTACTCGAACCGATCAAAGCCGTTGTCGAGGTGACGAATTACCTGTACGCAACCAGCCAACTCGCCCAGACTACATTGCGCAGTATTCTCGGCGAGGTTGAACTCGACGAATTGCTCAGCCAGCGGGAGCACATCAACGTCCGGCTGCAGGCGGTATTAGATCAGCACACAGGACCCTGGGGCGTGAAGGTGACCATGGTTGAAGTGAAGCAGGTGGACTTGCCGGAGCAGATGATCCGCGCCATCGCGCGTCAAGCCGAAGCGGAACGTGAGCGGCGTGCCAAAGTCATCCACGCTGAGGGCGAATACATGGCAGCGGAAAAGCTGAGCATGGCGGCGCAGCAAATTCAAAAAGAACCCGTTGCGATCCAACTACGCTACCTGCAAACACTGGTCGAGATTGGGGCGGAGAAAAACACCACCGTGGTCTTCCCGTTACCGATGGATCTGCTGGCTTCCTTCAATAAGATCGCAAACAGCTTCGAGCGGGACAAAACAGGCTCTTAGTCGCCCCTGCAGCAATGGTCCGGCTCGAAGAGGTGACGCGCATCAACGCTCCAATTGCGCGATGCTTCGATCTCGCACGCAGTATCGATGTTCACGTTCTCGGAAACGTGCACTTCGGTGAAAGTGCCTTGGCCGTCGGTGACTTAAAGTCCGGGCTGATCGGGATGGAACAGACAGTCGTTTGGCGCGCAAAACATTTCTGGATCTGGCAAACCCTGACCAGCAAGATGACTGCTGTTGAGAAGCCGGCGTTCTTCGAAGACACCATGCTGCAGGGCGCGTTCAAGTCGATGCGGCACGAGCACTTCTTTCGTTCTCTGCCGAACGGCGGCACGGAGATGAAAGATGTGCTCTATTTTGCTGCACCCCTGCCGATTCTGGGAAAGATCGCCGAGCTCTTTGTCCTCCGCCGCTACATGCGCAATCTGTTGCGCGAACGGAACGCCGTTCTGAAGCGGGTCGCTGAGTCAGACGACTGGCGGACATACCTGCCGCCGGACTGAACGCTCTACTGCTTGCTTGACGGAGGAACCAGATTCTTGATCCGCATGTACGTGACGATGTTGCCGTAGTGCTCGTCCGTATGCGCGGTATTGAACCCGAGAACATTGATCTTGGCCATGGGCCGGCCAAAGAACTTTACTTCATCGGCGGCGTGTGCGTCTGTGAGACCGTCGTAGGCTTTGTCGCAATAAGAGAATGCCGTTTTCAAGGCGTCAACGAGCTCGGCTTTTGTCGTTTTGGACTTTTCCACCGAGGGATGCTCGGACGTGTCGCCCAGGGCTGCCGAGCAGAATTCGTACTGCCCATCGGCAACGTGAGCCACAAGCTGACCGAAGGTTCTGACTTTTTCGGTTGGTTTGAAGGAGTAGTCGGATTCAGGCACCGCCTCGGCAGCCTTCAGGACGTTGTTCTTTGCAGACGTGTAGATACCTTTACTGCCCTTGCTCATGAGGTCCGGAGTCTGAGCAGATAAGTGTGTCACGGCAATTGAGACCGCAAGAATAAGCCAAGTTTTCATGAAAGTGATCCCCGCGCATGGTAACACTTTTGTTTCGCCGGCTCGGCGCAGCTACGCTTCTAAGGTTTGGGTCCAGGTGTTCGAAAACCGGTTCGCGCGCTTGTCATTGTCGTAAGCCATCCGACTCAGCCGGCAGCCGCGTATGCCTTTTCGAACCTGCGATTGATTCAGGCAGCGGGAGACTGCGGAAGTACTTGAGAAGCTCGTCGCGAATCGCAGGTGTTACTGTTTGGTACTGTCTCTCGGCCAACATCTTCAGCCAGAAGGCGTATGTCTTATCTTGTAAATGGTAAACGCCGGGTTGCGCGACCTCGCCCAGATCGTAATTAATGTCCGCAACCTCGAGGGTGTTTGACCTTACATGGTCCAGTTGCGTATGGTATTCCGCCAGTGACCGGTTAAAGCTCTGCAGGAACAGCTTCTCCACTTCCGGAGTGGGCATCCTGAATCGCAGCGCGCGTAGCGGACCTATCGGGGGAATCAACTTCAGGAATACCGCTGCCATCCGATCGCGAACCGTCGGCCGATCGTATTGTTTTCCCCATTCCTGTTCGTAGCTGGAACGATTCATCAAGTACACGAACTGTTTCCGTGTCACCGTAGGCCGCGTGCGTGTGATATCAGGCTCCCGCTCTGCCCAGGCAATCCGCGTTGCGGCAGGGATGGTTTTACTGACAGCGCGGCGATAGGAACCGATGCTTCGGCTGGCATCGGGAAACAGATCCGATAGGAGTAGCCCATACGTTTTGAAGAACGCTCTCTCCAGTAAGGAGACGGATACTCCGAATCCGATGAAGCTGTGATACGCCTCCGGTGCAAAGTTCCCTTTTGCTACTTCGATAACATCGAAACCGAACTCGGTCTTCAAGTGCGCAGCTGGATCCTGTTCGTACGTGATGACCGGGCCAAACTTGCGTCGGAGTTTTGGATACAGCGTGGCTTCGCCCGGGTTTGTTGCGAACCGATGCACATCGCTGTCCGAAGCGTGGTGGGACAGAGCGCCCAATGCAAACGCGAATTCGTTCAAATCGCGGGCTTCGTCCAGTAATGCCACAACAAAATCACCCGTCCTAACGTAATGAGTCAGGTCACTGAAGTGTTTGTTCCCATGCGGGTAATATCCAAGATCTTGGATGATGGATCCGCCGTAGCTGTAGCCGTGGGCGGTTTTGAGTTCATCGGCCGAAGTTGCGGGAAACCGCGCCCGCAGCAGCGGCTCGAGCTTCGTCGACCACGCCGCATCAATGACTGCCTCGTGGGAGAGGACCGAGCAGGCGAAACCACGACTTGCCGCTCCCAGCATTAACAGGCAGATTGGCAGGAGCAGCTTCATGACAGGCTTGTTTTTTAACGGTTAGGACCGCGGTCGGGAAGAAAGTTACTGTAGCCGTATTCGATGAGAAACCATCAGAGGCGGCTCCGGCTTCAAAGGAATGATTGCACCAAAGGCTTCGATTGTCGTGTCCTTGCTGTACCAACACCCTGAGTCGTAGAACGGTAGAGCCAGGGGCCGAGAGCTAAGGAAAACTCTGACGGACGCGCGGGCCGGACCGAACGCGTCAGCAGAACGGTTGGCCCGGTCCATCCCGGTTCCCCAAGTGGGCAACTGTGCGAACTTACTAGTACCCTAAGAACTATCAGGCAGGCATATCGGTGAGGGGCGAAATGCTTTTGGAAGAAATTTTCTTTTCGATGATTGAATGGTCGGTCCCGGACGGCCCGGTGACACCCTGCGCCGAAACCTACCGGACAGGCAAGTAGTCCGTGACCTGCCGCCGACAATGCTCTTGGAGGGCGCACGGCCTGTTATTGGCTGCTGCTCTCTTATCCATCGATTCCGGATGGTCACAATCACTTCTGAACGAAGGCCCTCAGGCTTCGTCGCAGCCGGCCCAGGCTCCACCGCCGGTGCAAGCTGACCGTCGCGATCCCAATCTATACGGCAGTCAGCAGCGATCTTCGAGAAGCTTCACCAAGAAGTTTGCAACGAATGTCTTTCTGGATCAGAAAGACATTTGGACCAGCCCGTTCCGCATGAATAAGTCGTCGGCAAAGTGGTGGGTCCTTGCGGGAGTCACCACAGCGGCGCTGATTGCAGCCGATCATCCGGTGGCGCAAGCTCTGCCTCAAACCGGTACGACTGTAGATTTCGGAACCGTCGCAAGTCGGCTGGGCCAATGGTACACGGTGTTTCCGGTTGCTGGCGCCTTCTATGCTTCAGGAGTTGCGATGCACAACGAGAAGCTGCTTAAAACTGGGGCACTCAGCCTCCAAGCTCTCGTGGGCGCGGAAGTGGTGACGAATGTACTAAAGGTTGCTGCCCGTCGAGAGCGCCCTCAGGAGGGAGATGGTGGCGGGCATTTTGGGGTCGGTGGCACTTCCTTCCCTTCCGGCCATTCGAGTCAAGCTTGGGCTCTCGCGACCGTTGTTGCCGCCGAATATGGAGATCACAAGTGGGTTCCGTACGCCAGCTACGGATATGCAGCCCTTATCAGCACGTCCAGGATGCTGGCGCAAAAGCATTTCAGTTCTGATGTGTTCGTCGGGGGCGCGCTAGGATTCTTCGTCGGACGATATGTCGTACGCACGGATAACGCACATCGGTCGCATGTGAATACGGGCCACTCCAGACTTCTGAGCCCGACAGTGTTGCCATCCTTTTCTCCCTTTCAGAAGTCTGTAACGGTCACGTGGACGAACTGACACCCTTCCCCAACTGGTTTCAGCCGAATTGTGATATGTTGCGAGCGTACCCAAAGCACTTTCGATAATTGGGCAACGCGCGTGATCCGCTGCCGGTCCCTGCGTTGTTCGGAACTCGAGTCCGCTGATGACTTGTCGCCGGTCAGGAGAGCCGCTTTCGCTCCCGGATCTTCGGGCCGACAGCCCGGAAGTTCCGATTGCGATGCTCAATCGCTCCGAACGTACTTTGGCGAAGCATTCCGAACCAGTAACCTTTCTGCAGCCCGGTCACTCCGGCGATCTCGACGTTCTCTTTGACCAGTATTCCCGATTGGTGCTCGCTATTGCTTGCCGTGTATTGGGCGATCCGAACGAAGCGGAAGACGTCGTCCAGGAAGTCTTCTTTTACCTCTATCGAAAACCTGAAGTGTTCGATCCATCGAAAGGCAGCCTCAAGACCTGGATCATCCAAATCACATGCTGTCGAGCGCTCGACCGAAAGTTATATCTCGCGCGTCGCCATTTCTACACGGACGAAGGCATCGATGCCCTGCAACTTCGAGGCGCAATCGATCTGGAGCAACAAGTTGATGCGAAGCGTAGTCGGGAACACTTGGAGAGAGCCTTCTCGGAACTGTCGGACCTTCAGCGTCGGACCATCGAGTTCTTCTATTTCGACGGACTGAACTTGAGGGAGATCAGCGCGCTGTTACGAGAACCTCTTGGAACTGTACGCCATCATCTCTATCGTGGTCTTGACAGACTGCGGAAGAATACTCTTCTCCATACGCTTCTATAAAAGTTCGCGGCGACTGGTACAAACACGGGCCATCGCACGTAGTTAATGCAGTACGTGTGTTTCTCTATGACCGGCCTACAGGGGGGCCGGAGCTCATGAACAAACTGCATTCGCGAATCCAGTCTCTATTGGTGCCTGTCGCCTTCGTGTTCACGATCACTGTCGTGTTCTTCACTTTGTCGGCACGAGCGCAAACGACTTACGGCTCAATCGCTGGTGCCGTGACCGATCCTTCGGCAGCGCCGATTGCGGGTGCCGAAGTGACATTGACAAACCTCGGCACGACCGAGAAGAGGACGCAAAATACAGGAGACGACGGGCTGTACGTGTTCGTAAACCTGCTGCCCGCCAGGTACTCCATAACCGTAGAGAAGTCGGGGTTCAAGCGGTATACCCGGCCGGAGATAATCGTACAGGTCAATCAAAGCACTCACATCGACGCCAGTATGCAGGTTGGAGATGTGAACCAAGTCGTGGAGGTGACGGCTGAGACGCCTTTCATCCAGACAGAAACTTCGTCGCTGGGTCAAGTTGTCGGAGAGCGCACCGCCAATGAACTCCCGTTGAACGGTCGCAACATCTTCAATCTCACAACTGTCACGCCGTCAGTGGTCGCACAAGGAAACACGACCGGCACGGTTGTCGGGAAGAACCCGTTCGATTTCGCGAATTATCAGATCGGTGGCTCTTTCGCGAACCAGAGCGCTATCTACCTGGATGGTCAGCCGCTCAATACCGGCTATATCAACCTGCCGCTCGTGGTTCCGACTCAAGATTCGGTTTCCGAGTTCAAGGTCCAGTACAACAATCTCGGTCCGGAATGGGGTAAGTTCTCAGGTGGCGTGATCAATATAAGCACGAAGTCGGGAACGAACCAGCTCCACGGCGAAGCATATGAATACCTGCGGAACAGGGTTCTCAACGCGAATGAATTTTTCAACAAGACGGCAGAGCTTCAGAGCGGCAGAGAGAACAAGGCCCCGCCCTTCACTCAGAACCAGTTTGGGGGAACCGTGGGCGGACCAGTTATTAAGAACAAAACCTTTTTCTTTTTTAACTACGAAGGATTTCGCTTACGGTCGGGCACCGTTTACACGACCACGGTGATGACGCCAGCGGAGCGCACGGGAAACTTCTCGGCGCTTCTTGCTGCCAATCCGAATAACAGGATTTACGACCCGCTGTCAGTCGATCCAAATTGTCCCTCGACGGCTAATTGTGCCCGGACACCTTTTGCGGGCAATATCATCCCGTCCAACCGCATCAATCCGACGTCCACCTATCTTCTCGGCCTTTTCCCGCAACCAACCAATAACGCACTCACGAACAACTTCACCACAGCCGCCAGTTCGGGTGGTGATACGAATCAGTACGTAGCTCGTGTCGACCACAAAATCAACGACATGCAAAATATCTTCGGCAGGTTTACCTATTGGAAGCTCCTCAGCCTGCCGCAAGATCCATTCGGCACCGGCCTTTGCAAAGATCGTTGTGAAGAGGACACGAAGAGTAAGAGCCTTGCGCTCGGCTACACGTGGGTGATGACCCCCACAACCACGTTAAGCATAAATGCAAGCGCCGGCCGCTTCACTTACCTGCGAGTGCCCAAGAACCAGGGTTTCGACTTCACGAAACAGGGTTGGCCGGCATCTTACAACTCGGTCGTGCCCAGCATTGAGGCTAATCCGCTGACGCCGTGTATGGCTGTAAACGATGTGCTCGTCAGCTGTAGCCAAGGCCAGAGCGCCATCTCCGATTACGATACGATGTACAACCTCTCGCCGCAAATGACGATGATCCGAGGGCGTCACACATTCGTCTTTGGCGGCCAGCTTCAGTACACGTTCGACAACTATCTTCAGACGAACAATGGCGGCGGCATTATTTCATTCAACGGCTCCTGGACTCAGAGTCTCGCTCGGAATGCAACAGGAGCTACCGGCGGCGTCGATTTTGCCGACTATATGCTCGGATTCGGTCTTGGGGCCGGGGCTGCGTTTGGCAATCAGACGACCGGGAACCTGGTCGTTTCCCAACCAGTAGCCGGGAAACAGACCTATCGGGCGTTCTACTTTGCCGATAACTGGCACGTATCGAACAAGCTCACCGTGAACTTGGGCCTTCGCTACGAACTTCAAGGGCCCTGGTCGGAACGCTACGACCGCTTGACTTACTTCGATCCCGGTGCCGTAAACGCCTCTGTGAAAGGGTGCAGCGGTACTCCCGGCAGTCCGTGTATGGGAGACCTGTTTCTTGTCAACACAGGCGTAAACGATACGAGAAATAGTCTGCCGCTACCGAAGAAGAACTTTGCGCCGAGGATCGGCCTTGCCTACTCCGTCGATCCCAAAACCGTTGTTCGCGGGGGCTACGGCATCTTCTTCATTCCCAATTTTGTGGCGTTCAACACGAATCCCTACGTTGACCCTGTCAACAGCGGCACTTCAACTTTCTTTGCCAGCAATAATGCAGGGCTATACCCTTCGAGCACTTTGAACGCGAGCAACTGTGTTTTGACAGGTTCCGGCACTGCTAACTTCAGCTGCTCTGGCACGGGTCCGTTCGGCGCGAACTTGGTCGTCCCGCCTGGCCGCAACCCCCAACCGAACATCTCGGCCTACGCCCTCCAACAGACCCCGCTTCAGGCAACGGGCTACACGCTGCAGCAGGCTGGCTATGTCCAGCAGTGGAATCTGGACATTCAGCGGCAACTGCCCGGCGGCTTTTTTGCGGATGTTGCGTACGCCGGATCCCATGGCGTACATCTCCCGCAAACCAATCAACCAACCATCAACCAGATCCCGGATACTTTCATCAACCAGGCGCAACAGCAGTTCATGGCTGGCCAGCCGGTCACAATCGCTCAGCGTGTCACAAATTATCCTTTTAGTACGGCTCTGCCTGGAAATTTGGGTCCCGGAAGTCTCATTCAGGGCCAACTGTATCGGCCGTTCCCACAATGGAGTGCCGTAAACCTGAACGGTTACAGTTGCTGCTCCAGCAGTTACAATGCGCTGCAGGCGACCGTACAGAAACGGTTCACAAGCGGAGGAACATTGCTGGTCGCTTACACTAACGCCAAGTTGATCAGTAACACCGACACGACCACGTCCTGGTTGGAGGGTGGTCAAACCGGCGGCGTCGGTGTACCCCAGGATTGGAATAACCTCGCCAACGAACGTTCGCTCTCCTCGCAGAATGTCAGACAGGTGCTGGTGATCAGTTATGTCGTCGATTTGCCGTTCGGCAAAGGACATAGGTACTTCAGCAGTGCGAGCGGAGTCACCGGCAAGCTGGTATCCGGCTGGGGTATGGACGGCACCACGTATTTCCAGACCGGCTTCCCTCTGAAATTCAACACCAGTGGTGGAACGCCGCTCTCGGCGTTGGGGTTGGGCATTGGAACTCTGAGACCGAACGTCACTGCGGGATGCGATAAATCGACATCCGGCAGCGCCGAAGAACGACTTGGTGCATGGTTTAACACGTCGTGCTTCAGCGCTCCTCCCGCGTATGGTTTCGGCAGTGAGGGGAGAGTCGATCCCGATCTTCGCCAGCACGGCGTAAACAACTGGAACTGGGCAATTTTCAAGAGAACAACGTTTGGTCCTTCGGAGCGAATGAACATTGAATTCCGCACCGAGTTCTTCAATTTGTTCAACCATCCACAGTTTGGCCCGCCTAACACATCTTTCGGCAGCAGCACATTCGGCGTAGTCAGCAGTACGGTCGGGAATCCCCGTCTGATCCAGTTTGGGATGAAGTTCGCATTCTGAAGTAGGAACGTCGTCTGGCTGCTGGCGGCTTGCTCAGCGGTAATTCGATAAGCTCGATAGCTGAAATGAAGCGCTTGGCTGGAGTTCACTTCAACCGCCGCGATTTCTTCCGGGTATCGGGCCTTGCCGTGAGTGCGCCCACTTTCGACGTGAAGCTCCCTCGCGGGCTCGATTTCACTCTTGAGAATTCGCCAACCGCCCAGAAGTATCTCATCGAAACCATGCCGGGCGGCGTCGCGTTGTTCGACTACAACAACGATGGTCTCCTCGACATCTTTCTGGTGAACGGCGGCCACCTCGCGAACCCGATGCAGGCGGAACGCTTCGATCGCGGAAACCCACGGTACTGGAATCGGCTGTTTCGGCAAAACAAAGACGGGAGCTTCACCGACGTGACCGAGGCCGCTGGGCTGGCGCGCGCCGGTCCAGGCAATTACGGCATGGGCGTTGCTGTGGGCGATTACGACAGCGACGGCCATCAGGATCTGTTCGTCACCAGCTACGGGAAGAACATCCTGTATCACAACAACGGGGACGGAACTTTCACCGATGTAACCGACAAGGCCGGAGTGGGCGGAGGCGGGTGGTCGGTCTCAGCCGGGTTCTTCGATTACGACAACGATGGCCATCTGGACCTTTTCGTCACGCGATATATGCAGTGGGACACACGTCACAGCAAGACATGTGGTGGCGCCTGGCATACGTACTGTCCCCCGGCCGAGTTTCCCGCCACGACCAACCTCCTTTACCGGAACCGAGGAGATGGCACGTTTGAAGATGTCAGCGAAACATCCGGTATTGCTGCTAAGAAAGGGCGGGCGCTAGGCGTCGCGTTTGCCGACTACGACGGCGACGGGTTCACGGATATTTTCGTTTCTAACGACGGAATGCAGCAATATCTGTTTCGCAACAACGGAAACGGGACCTTTTCAGAGTGCGCCCTTGATTCCGGCGCTGCACTCACAGCGGACGGCAAGCCCCTTTCGGGCATGGGGACCGTCTTCCAGGACTATGACAACGATGGGTTGCCTGACATCTTGGTTACCGTATTGCCGCGAGAAATCTACGGCGTCTACCATAACGACGGTCAGGGCCAGTTCACCAGTCGAAGTCTGGAAACCGGTCTCGGCGGCCTAAGCGCTGCCAGCTCCGGCTGGGGCGTCGGCCTGGAAGATCTCGACAACGACGGATGGAAGGACCTGCTCGTTGCCCAGAGCCATGTGCTCGATAACGTCGAGGCGATTGATCATTCGCTTCACTACCTGGAGCCGCCTCTCCTCGCCTTAAACCAGAATGGCCGGTTCGAACGCACAGCCTCTGGAATCACAACTCCGATCGCGGCGCGCGGTCTGGCCTTCGGAGATTTGAACAATGACGGCTGGATGGACGCGGTCGTGACGGTGCTGGGGGGACATCCTCTCATCCTGATGAATCGCGGCGGCAAGCAGCATTGGCTGAGCATCAGCCTGCGGGGTGTTCGGAGCAACCGCGACGGACTCGGCGCACGAGTGCGCGTGAACGGTCAAACACGATACGCCACTACTTCGGGCAGCTACTTATCCGCCGGGGACAAGCGGCTCCATTTTGGGCTCGGGGCGCAAACAACAGCGACGGTGGAGATCGCGTGGCCCTCTGGCTCGCGGCAATCCCTGCAGGGCGTTCACGCCGATCAGTTCCTCCAAATAATCGAGCCCGAGCACTCGTGATGCACGCGCTTCTCATTCTGTCGCTCGCACTTCAGACCGTTTCTTCTTCCGGCGCGCAGCACATGCAAGCAGGAGTGGAAGCACACAAGCTGAGGCACTATGACGTGGCGATTGCTGAGTTTCGAAAAGCGACAGAAAGCGATCCTAATCTTGCCCAGGCCTTTCTCAATCTCGGCCAAGAATACATGCAGACCCACGATTACGGCGCTGCGATCTCGCCTTTGAAGCGCGCTCTAGAGCTGCAAGCCGATCTGGAAGGCGCTCACCTTCAGTTAGGTTATGCGCTGCTGACCCAGGGATTCGCCGCGGAAGCCATTCCGCACCTGGAGCACGTCGGGGCATTGGAGGCATTAGGAATTGCCCAGACCGAGACAGGCGACTACGAGAAGGCGATCGTGAATCTAAGCGCCGCACTCGGCAAAAGCCCGAATAACCCGGATTTGTTGTACTACCTGGGCCGTGCCAGTGGTTTGCTTTCAAAGCGTTCCATCGATACGCTGAACGCAGCGTTCCCGGATTCAGCGCGCTCACATCAGGCGATGGCTGAAAACTATTTTGTGTTGCGGCAAATGCCGCAAGCGGAAAACGAGTATCGGGCCGCACTGGTCCCGCGGCCGGATATGCCGGGCCTTCACTTGGAACTCGGCCTCGTCTATGCGGGCGAGGCGCAATGGCCCAAAGCTGAAGAAGCTTTTCGAACGGAGACCAAATTGCGGCCGGGCAGTGCCGAAGCGAGTTACCGGCTGGGATCGGCGTTACTGGAACAGGGAAAAGTACACGAGGCCCGCGAAGAGCTTGGACGTGCTGATCGTCTGAGCCCTGACATGCCGGAGACTTTGTATTCCTTAGGCAAAGCCGCTTCCCTCGAAGGGGATGGTGCTGCTGCTGAAAAAGCATGGCTCCATCTGATCGAAATTGAAAAAGTGAGTCCTCTCGCGGCGCAGGCGCATTTCGGTTTGTCGACGCTTTACCGGAAGCAAGGCAACTCAGCAAAAGCGCAGAGCGAAATGGCAGAATTCCGGAAATTACAGAAGCTCGTTACACAGTAGGACCAAGAGACATGGAATGGGGCGTGAACCCCGTCCTATGAAACAGTGCTCAAGCATTAGCCGTCGCGAAGCCCTCGGTCCGGGTATGATCGACCGGAGTCGTTAAAGGAGGCAAGCCCATCTGACTTCGGCCGAGCGGGGTTAGATCTGCCTCTGTGCCGCGGCCGCGGAAGTCCACTTCGAAGTTGTCGGGTGCGAAGTCGGGTGGCGTTTTGCCCGACAGGAACGCCGGAGCCTGCCTAGCCAGGTATGCGCTGTTTTTTTCGCACCCGACAGTTGCGGCTATGTACATCACGTTGCTGTAGCCGCTACCTTTGTGTTCGTTCTCAACCGCGTGAACCACGTCCGAGTGCCAGAATACCGTATCGCCAGGTTCCATCAGCGGAATGGAGGTCAGCCCTTCGAGCAACATTGAATGCCACTCTGGGTTAATCGAGAGCGCACGCCCAGGTTTGGCGCCGCATAGCTCTGTTTCAGGAACGTCATCCTGAAGAGCCCGCAACAGCAAGTAAACCATGCTATTCGCAATTGGAACCAACTGCAGCGTGCCGTCCCCGTGCCCTTGCCGCGTCAATGCGGTCCAGCCTTGGAACGTTCGAAACATGGAACAAACGGCCGGGGAAGGGAACTCCTGCACGTCCGGTCGCCAGGCGGCATCGAACGCGTTGTAACTACGCCAGTCACCCGAGAACACGTGGCGGTAGACGTTTCGGAAATTCGGCTCGAGCCACCGTTCCACGGAACCTCCGTCAACATGCGGCGAAAGCCCGAGTGAACTTGATCCTGGCGGCCGCCTGCGGATGCGGTCCGCGTATACCGGCACTTGCTCAGGATCGAAATGATGACGCCCCTCGCTCTCAGCCAGCCACAACCTGTTGAGGAACGTGCGCACACGGGTGAGAGACTCGGATTGCCTCGCCTGAACCTGAGGTCGCGACCAATAGATACCATAAATCTGCGGTTTAGCCGCTGCGAGTGTGCCGAAATACTTGTCCTCGGCGGCATTCGCGAGCTTCTCATTCAATCCGTTTTCTTCGACATACCTGCCGATCTCGTCGTCCCAGGCGCGAGCTTGTTCCGTTGCGAAGGTCTGGCGAACGACGCATGCACCTCGATCTTTTATCTTCGAGATCATCTCTGGCGCCACAGCCCCCGCAACGATTTCGGAGTATCGGATAACGGGAATGACTGGTTCGCCTGCGTCGCGCTCCTTCACGATCTGGGCGACCTTGCGGCGTAGCTCAGCCTCGACCTCGTGAAACAGGCGTCCGTACGCGGGAAGTTCCCGTCGTAGCTGTTTCTTTGCGTCCCGAATCGCTTCGGGCAGATTCTCAACGTGGAACGACATCCTTCTTGTACTCCTTCTGTGTTTGCGAAGAGCTGAACAGCAGGCAGCAGCACCGATTTGCGCTCTCGGTCCGCTTGCCAGTTGTGCGGAACTGTCTGGGCACCGCATGATTCGATGTTAGGCACTCTGAAGAACTCGAGCTACGCCGGATAAGTCAATAAGTGATACTATTCGGACAACCTGCTGGTTGGCCGTAGCCGAAACTTAGGACGGGTGCTGACGTGAAGCCGCAATTCGAACATGTCACAATCCCGAGAGGCTGCTCCATTCGTATCTTCAATCGGCAGATCCCGGAGATTCCGTTCGAGTGGCACCATCATCCGGAATGCGAACTCACGCTTACCCTGAACAGCCGCGGGTTGCGCTTTATCGCAGACCATATTGAGGCCTACAATTCCCACGATCTGGTACTCGTGCCCTCCGATATGCCTCACACCTGGGCATCGACTAGGGCAATCGACGAGTCACGCCCCCATGTCGCGATCGTGGTCTGGTTTACGGAGTCTTGGGCTTCGCAGCTTGCAGATATCTGCCCCGAATATGTTTGCCTTCGCAAGCTGCTGAAACGAGCCGCTGGCGCGTTGAGCTTTCCGTCATCAGCCGGAGAGATGATGGAGTCGCGAATCTCGACGCTGCTTTCGAACTCTGCCCGTGAACGCCTACACACCGTGCTCGATTTATTGACTGACCTAGCTGATGAGGATGCGATTCCACTCGCAACGCCACAAAAGGCAGGCCCGCCGATCACGGCTGACGAGTCCGCCCAACTGACTCGGATCCTAAACATATTGCATGAGCAATTCGCCGAACCGATTCGCGTCCAGGATCTCTGTCGATTCGTGAACATGTCAGAACGCTCGCTGCACCGGTTGTTTGTGCGTCATCTCGGTGAGAACCTGACTGACTACTTAGGCCGGTTGCGGATCGGACGGGCTTGCATGTGCCTGGTAGAGACAGACCGGCCGATCAGCGTTATTGCCAGTGGCGCGGGCTTTTCTAATTTGTCCAACTTCAATCGCCGGTTCCGAAGCGCGCGAGGTATGTCGCCAAAGGAATTCAGGCGCTACTACGTACAGCACGGTCTTACGCCCGAACTGGATAAGCTCGACCTGACGAAGCGCTCGCCGTCTCTAGAGAAAATTAGCCGCCACGGCAGGCCGATGCAGAGTGAGCTTACGGGCAAATGACGGCTGCACCATCTATGGAGTCCCGCTTGATGGCTTCGAGGGCTTCGTTTATCTCCGCAAGACGGAACTTCGTGACCTTAGGTTTGAGACCGATCGTGCTGGCAACCTGGAGAAAGTCGCGAGCGTCTGAGCGAGACATATTCGCAACACTACGAATCTGACGCTCTCCCCACAGCAGCGTGTCGTAGTCAAACTGAGGTATGCGGTCTAAATGAATGGCGTTGATCGCGACAATCCCGCCCTTTCGTAGGCTCCCTAGCGCCGAGATGACGACGTCACCGCTGGGAGCAAATGTGACAGCGCGATCCAAGAGAACTGGAGGACGGTCGTTCTCCGTTCCGACCCAGTCGGCGCCTAAAGCGACCGCCAACTCGCGATGAGATTGGCCTCGCGTCGACACGTACACTTCACAACTCCACGCCTTCAGAACGGCAATGGCCAAATGAGCCGAGGCACCGAATCCAAAGAGGCCAACGCGATCTCCCGGTTCAACGCCAGCGACGCGCAGACTGCGAAATCCGATGATGCCCGCACAGAGTAGCGGCGCCGCATAAAGGGATTCAAGATTCTCCGGGAGCGGGAAAACGAAATCAGCCCTGGCGATCGCAAACTCGGCATATCCTCCGTCAACCGAATATCCGGTGAACGTAGGCGAGTCGCATAGGTTCTCCAGTCCATTCCGACAGTAAGAACAAGTTCCGTCCGTCCCGCCAATCCAAGACACTCCCACCCTGGTACCTAGGGGCAAACCAGTAGCTGTGCCCTCCACGATTTCTCCAACAATCTGATGTCCAGGCACCAAGATCTCTCGTCGCAAAGGGAGATCGCCTTCTACGATGTGAAGGTCGGTGCGGCAAACACCACATGCGTGTACGCGAAGCTTGACTTGTCCCGAAGAGACGATTGGCTCCTCTCTCTCCATTAAGCTGAGCGGTCTGCTTGCGATCGGTTGTTGATTCGTGAGAACGGCCGATTTCATTCGTCAACTCATCAGGGGCAAGCTTGCCTGTGTCCTGATTCTGTCACTGTAACTCGGAAGTTCGCACGCCAGGGCGTTTGAGTGCGGTTCGGGTGCGCCCCTATCTGGACAGCCTGAACACATACGCATAGTTTCCTGGCTTATTTGAAGGCACCGTCAGATGTAATCCCTCCCGGTCCCGACGCAACGGAATCTCCGCGTCGGAGCCGAGCAGGCGGACGTGATTCAGTGCTATCGAGGCGTTTGGACTGCCTTCCGCCAGAGACTTGATCGTGAGTTGACCTCCGTCCGGCCAACCCAAGGCGATTGCATAGAGCACGTCGCCCTTGGTGGTGAATCGGATGTCCTGAGCAGAATAGCCTCTCGTCTCCGTGTCGTGGAACGATCCTCCTTGCACCTTTGTGGGACCTTCTCCAAAGGCTGTCCAGGGGCGCGTCCCGTAAATGGCTTCTCCGTTCGTATTCAGCCAACTTCCCATATCAAGCAAAAGGCGCTGTGCCTCGTCCGGAATTGTACCGTCCGGTTTCGGCCCCACGTTTAGTAGAAGGCAGCCATTCTTGCTCACGATATCGACCAGCTGCTGAATCAATGATTCGGGCGAACGAAAGGTGTCACCCTTGATATAACCCCACGACTTTATGCTCACTGATGTATCGGTTTGCCACAGCAGGTTTCTTGGCGAGTCGAGAAGGCCACGCTCTATATCGAGTACCGCCGAGCCCTCCGGATAGGCCGTGAACTTGTAGTTGATCGCGGCCGTGTAGTTGTTCTTGGCTGCATCGTTGTAGTAGAAAGCCGCAAAGCGCTTCAGGTAGGGTTCGAATTCTTTCGTATTAATCCACCAATCGAACCACACGATTTCGGGATGGTATTTCGTGACGATCTCGGTTGTCCGGGCAAGCCAGTCCTCGAGATATGCGGAATCGGGGTGGGCGGCCCACTGTTGATGATTTTTGTCCGTGACGCCAGCATGAGCGGGACCATAGAAGGAGGCGTACTTCGGATCCCGCACATCTGAATCAAACTCCCGTCCGCCGTTCATGAAGAAGTAGTGCTCAGCGCGATGGCTGGAAGCTCCGAAATGCAATCCGGCCGCCCGAACAGCCGTGGCCAGTTCACCGATAACATCTTGTTTCGCTCCCATCTTTGCGGCCGACCAGTCGTTGAGCCCGGAGTCGTACATGGCGAATCCGTCATGATGCTCGGCGACGGGCACTACATACTTAGCCCCTGCTTTACGGAATAGTTCGGCCCAGGCTCGTGCGTCGAAGTTTTCGGCCTTGAAGTCCGGAATGAAATCCTTGTATCCAAACTTCGACTGAGGACCGTAGGTCTTGACGTGATGCTCAAAATCTTTACTGGTCTGCAAGTACATGTTCCGCGGATACCATTCGCTGTCGAACGCCGGAACCGAATATAGACCCCAGTGAATAAAGATGCCAAACTTCGCATCCTGGTACCAGTTCGGAATCTTATATTGCTTCAGCGACTCCCAATCCGGCTGAAAGGGCCCTGCGTGCCCCTCGCGATCAACCTGCTGCAGCAATGACTGTCGCTGGCCGTCAAACTTCTGCACCGATTTCTGCCAGACGAGATCATCGGCGTTCGGCGTTTGCGCCCATCCCGCCAAACCTCCTGCCGTTATCAACAACCCAACCACTGAGCTTCGAAGATTCATCGTACGGACCCGACCGCCCTTGCATGGTATCAGTTAACGATAACTGCGCCCGGAAATGCCAGGCGGGAGCTTAACGGAATGATCACTTTTGACGCTTACGGGCCGTTTCGGTGAGAGATAATCACCATGTGACGGTTCGCCTGAAGGACATAGCCCGCGATCTCAATGTGTCTGTAGTGACTGTTTCCAAGGTTCTGCGAAACCATGAAGATATCGGCGCTGAGACCAGAGATCGTGTTCTGAAGCGGATCAAAGAACTCAACTATCAACCGAATCTGGCCGCTCGCGCGCTTGTCACCGGACGTAGTCATTTAGTCGGCCTGATCGTGCCTGATCTTGTCCATCCGTTTTTCGCTGAACTGGCGAAAGGCGTTTCCGGCTTCTTGCGAGCCCGAGGCTACGGTTTGGTTATCGCCTCTTCTGAGGAGGACCCGGATCTTGAGAGACGAGAGATCGCTCAAATGCTCGCGCGCCGGTTGGATGCGCTCCTGATTGCGTCTGCTCAGCGGACGATCGAGGCGTTCCGCAAAATCGAGGAGCAGCAGCGGCCTTACGTGCTCGTGGACAGAAACTTCCGCGGGCTTGCGGCCAACTTCGTCGGCACAGATGACCTGGCAGTCGGCAGGATTGCGACGGAACACCTCATTCAGAATGGTTGCCGGCGGATCGCGTATATTGGCGGCAAAAGCGTCAGCCCCGTGGTTGACCGGCTCGAGGGCTACCGGAGAGCTCTGGCTGCGGCCAAGCTCCGCGTGTCCAACAAATACACAATCTGCCGTCCTCACGGCGATGATTCCGGGGATGTCACGGGATACAAAGCGGCAAAGGAACTGCTCGCGCTATCGCCACGTCCGGACGGGATCTTCTGCAACAACGACCCGATAGCCATGGGAGCCATGGGAGCTATCCTCGACGCCGATCTCCGCATACCGGACCACATCAGGATTGTCGGAGCCGGTAACGTTCGATACGCGGGAGCGCTGCGAGTTCCCCTCAGCAGCGTAGATCAGGACAGCCAGACATTGGGAGCGCGCGCCGCCGAGCTTGCGCTATCGCTGGTTCAATCAAAGAGGACAACTCGGCCGAAGCAGATCTTACTCCAGCCGCGATTGGTCGCGAGGGGGTCCACCGTTACGGTAACCCATTCGCCTAGAACGAGTAGCGTAGCGCAAATTGTATGATCCTGGCCGCCGTAGCTGAAGTGATCTGGCCGAAGTGGTTGCCGTCGAAAGTAGTGTCAGGATTGCCCATACTCACGCTGTTCGGGAGATTGAACGCTTCAGCTCGAAATTGAACGCTGTGACGTTCGAGCCAGCGGAAATCTTTTTGCATGGCAAGATCCCAGTTATATCGGCCGGGCGCGTTGATGACAAAAGCTCCGGAAGAGCCGTACGTATAAGGTGCGGGAAGCGCAAACCCGGAGACGTTGAACCATGCATCGGGAGTCTGCGGCCCCGCATTGGGATCGATTCCGGTGGCGTCTGGCCGCTGGTATGTGCGGCCCACGTTCGCCCGGTCCTGGTTTATCCGGGGATTGAGTGGGGCTCCGGTTTGTGCTCGAGTTATACCTTCAGCAGACCAGCCGCCGAGAACAGCATTGGTCACGCCGTTCCAGTTTGCACCGAATCGCTTGCCATGCCCAAAAGGAAGCTCGTAAACGTAAGACAATTGGAAGATGTGCCTGAGATCTATGCTGGCTCGTTCCCACTCTTGCCGCAGGTTGTACGGATTCTGCACGGTTGCCTCGGCAAGTGACGAACTGTTGGTCATTGCGCGGCCCCAAGTGTAGTTTGCGTTCATCTGAATGCCTCTGCTGAACCGCTTGACCAGGTTCACGCGCAGGGAGTTGTACATCGAATTGAATTTGTTAGCACCCCCATCCAGGTCGCCGAACGCCGGGAGGAGGCGACGGGGCTGAATGGGACCCGGTCCGGGAGTTACAGCTGAATTGATCGGGTCGTAGCCGACTTGCCGCTTGTTGACGTTCCCTACGTATCCGACGTCGAGCGTCATATCATTCAGCAGTTGCCGCTGAACCGTCAGGTTCCATTGTTCGGAATACGGCGTCCGGTTCTCCGGATTTTGCGGCCAGCCCCCGATAGCGGATGTATTGCTGAAGGATGGTCCTGGATCAGTAATTAGAAGGTCCGGGCGAACACCCTGGTTAGCCGAGAAATTCTGTTGGATCGTATAGGGCCAGAATTTCCGCATGTCCTGCAGTTCCTGAACGAACGTGGAATTATAGAAAATTCCATATGCTCCACGGATGACGGTTTTGTTGGTGATCTGGTAGGCCAATCCAATCCGCGGTGCGAAATCCAGATAGTTGTTGCGCATCAGCGAGCTTCCATACCCGCCCGTATGCGGCGGCTCGTTGGCCTTACCTGTTACCGGGTCGACTTCAGGGTTGACGGAGGCCCACAGCAGGGTACCGCTATAAGCGCCGTTCTGAGCGCGTCCGATGACGAGATTACCCAACCGATTTGTATCTTCGACCGGCGCAGGGATGGCCTCGTAGCGCAGCCCGATATTAACAGTAAGTTTACCGTTGACGCGCCAATCGTCTTGAACGTAGTATGACTGCGGATTGATTTGAGCCTCTGTCACAGTGTTCCCAGTACCACGGCGGATTTGGGCAGGATAACCCAGTAACATGCTCGCAAAGCTATCGCCCGAATTGGAATTTGAGGCGAGGTTGGTCAGACTCGGGTCAAAATCAGCGTTGCCGTCCATGGGGTTGGTGGTGTTGGTGGAGAAATGCCTGCGGCTGTAATTAGCGCCGACTTTCAGGGTGTGCGATCCGATCGTCTTCGAGTAGTTCCCAATAAATTGGTTAATGTGATCGCCGGTGATCTGACCACCGCTCGCGATGCTCCATTCGCCACCAGCACTGAAGGCCGGAATCGGATTAAACAGGACGTCCGGGATGAACATCGAGATACCGGATTTTGTCAGAAACTCCTGGCGCTGGATCCTCGAGTTGTTAGTCGGTTGCGGCAGGTTGGGTACATTGCGGCCGAACTTTACCTCCAGAACCGAAGTGGGATTGAAGATATGGGTCCAGGAAGCCATATAGTTATCCACGTCGAACCGGCTGACTTGACTTAGATAGGGGTTGCCCTGCGGCAGAATCTGGCCAACTCTCTGCCGGCTGTAGCGGAAGGAGACTGAATCGTGAGTGGAGAAATTGTGATCACCTCGAACGTTGATAGCGTCTCGATCGTTGGCGAGTCCCTGTGTGTTGACGAAATTCTGTGTCACACCTGGCCGATTGGGCAAGGGGATCATTGTGTCCAGCATGAACTTTATCGCGGGACTGATTCTGTTGGCGGGTATGATGTTGTTCGCGAATTGCTGGCGAACGACGGTCTTCCCATCTGCTGCCAGAGCTCCCGTAAGTGGGTCGTAGATGGGTTTACCGAGAGATGAGAAGTCACCGGTGCGTTGCGCCTGGGTCGGGTAGCTGCTGATGTTGGTCTGGCCTTGGCGCTCCCGGAATCCTTCCCAATTGAAAAACCAGAATGTCTTCTCGCGACCGTGATACAGCTTCGGAATGATGACGGGACCGCCCACAGCAACTCCGTATTGATTCTGCCGGTAGGGCAGCTTGCCGGTCGCGTTCTTGTTAGCGAAAAAGTCGTTTGCATCGAATTTATCGTTACGCAGATACTCGTAGGCACTGCCGCGCAAATCGCGAGTACCCGACTTGATAACGATGTTGACGTTTGAGCCTGATGACCGGCCAAACTCGGCTGAGGTGTTATCCAGGACACGAAACTCCTGAATGGCATCCATGGAGGGTGACATCCCCGGCGAATTCATCATCATGAAATTGTTGTCGACACCGTCGACAGTGAAGTTGTTGTCCTGTCGCCGCTGACCGTTAACCGAGATCATGTTCGTGCCGGAGAAGGTTCCATTCGATTGGCTGCCTCCCTGGTCACTGGTGCCCGGTAAAAGGAGAATCAATCGGGTGTAGTTACGGCCATTGACCGGAAGGCGGGACACTTCAGTCCCGGTAACCGTCCCTCCAACGCTCGCATCCTGAGTTTGCAGGAGAGCAGCGGCGGCCTGCACTTCGACCGTTTCATTCACCACGCCAACGTCAAGATGAAAATCGATTTTGGCGTTAGCCGCGGCGTCAAGGACGACGTTCCGCTGGACCTGTGTTTTCATTCCACGCGAGGCAGCAGTAACTTCATATGTGCCGGGGTTCAATGGAAAAACACGGTATGTCCCAGCATCATCGGTTTTAAGTTCACGGGATATACCGGTTTCGGGGTTGCGGACCGTAATATCAGCTCCGGCGATTGGGGCTCCCGACTGGTCGACCACATCCCCGACAATCGTTGCATTTGTGGTTTGGGCCCACGCCACGGAAGTGAGCGCAGACAGAGTACAAGCGATCAGCAGAGCACGTCTTGATGCACGCGACATGGTGCTTCCCCCTTAAGCTGAGAATCGATCTTGTCCCACGAAGGTGGGACAGTCGAGAAAGGCTATTCCTCTCGGACTTGGAGGGAATGTATCACACATGCGGCAAGGAAACAAGATGTTTTCCCTTTTCCTTTATCGTTAACGTAAATCTTTCGTTGCGGCGTTTCCGGAACAGGATTGCGCACCGTAAGCGCCGCGCAGATAATCTCGGTAGGTCAAATGGTGCATTTCCCCCGATCGAGCTATTACTGGATGACGTTGATCGCGATTACTGTGGGCGTATTCTGCCTGGCGCAAGGAGTTGCGACGCAAAATGTTTCGCCTGAGCCGAAAGTGGCGCTTTCGGGCCGTCCTTTTCGAGTCACTTTTGTCGACACCGCCGGGCAAGCCGGCTTGCGCATGGAATTTACTTCCGGGAACGAACAGAGGAAGCGGTACATTATCGAGGCGAACGGGACAGGAGTTGCGTTTGTGGATTACGACGGCGATGGCCGGCAAGATGCTTTTCTTGTGAACGGGTGGAGATTAGAGGGCTTTCCGGACGGCGAAGGGCCCACAAGCCGGCTGTATCGCAACGAAGGACGCGGTAAGTTTCGGGATGTGACCCGGGAATCGGGAATGGGGCGCTCAGGCTGGGGCAGCGGAGTCTGCGTGGGGGACATCAATAACGACGGACTTGAAGACCTGTACGTCACCTACTGGGGGAAGAATGCTCTCTACCGGAACGAAGGAAAGGCCCGGTTTACAGATACGGCCGACGAGAGCGCAGTAGCCGGAGATGGCAGGGATTGGAGTTCCGGATGCACTTTTCTAGACTACGATCACGACGGATTTCTTGATTTACTTGTCACCAGCTATCAGGCGTTCGACATCCAGAAGACGCCTGCGCCAGGTAAGGGATCGAACTGCGAGTGGAGGGGTATGCCGGTGTTTTGCGGCCCGCGAGGCCTGCCCTTCGGAAAAGTGACTCTCTATCACAATCGTGGTGACGGAAGATTCGAAGACGTCTCGGTAAGAGCGGGAATGCGAATTCCGGAAGGGTTCTATGCATTCACTGCGGTAGCCGCGGATTTGAACGACGACGGCTGGACGGATGTCTACGTCGCCTGCGACTCGACCCCGAGCCTGTTGTTTCGTAATAACAAGGACGGAACCTTTGCTGAGATAGGCACGGAAACTGGCGTCGCTTTCAACGAGCATGGCTTCGAGCAGGGAGGAATGGGTATTGCGTTGGGCGATTACGACGGCGACGGGAAACTAGACATTCTCAAGACGAATTTTGCCGGCGACTATCCGAACCTGTTCAGGAACTTAGGCGTTGGGTTTTTCGAGGATTCTGTCCTGAAGGCACGGTTGGGTGTAAATCCGCAGTTTGTGGGATGGGGCGTCGGCCTGGTCGATTTGGACAACGATGGTTGGAAAGACATATTTCAGGTGAACGGGCATGTATACCCGGAACTGGATCAGCATGAGGGAAAAGAGCGGTATCGAAATCCCAGATTGGTGTATCGAAATTTGGGGAAGGGAGTGTTTGAAGACGTGAGCTCAATCAGCGGCCCCGGGGTGGCGGAGAAGAAATCGAGCCGGGGAGCCAGCTTTGGTGATTTCGACAACGATGGCGATGTCGATGTGCTCGTGATGAACATGGGAGAAGCTCCATCTCTGCTCCGTAACGATCTAAATAACGGCAATCACTGGATAAAGGTCGAGCTGCAGGGAACAAAATCCAACCGGAGCGCGATCGGAGCGACCGTCACGGTTGAGACGGATAAGAGCAAACAGGTTGACGTGGTGCTTAGCCAATCGAGCTACATCTCACATAACGATTCGCGCCTTCACTTCGGGTTGGGTGCTGAAGGTTCCGTCCGCAGCATCATCGTGCGCTGGCCTAACGGGCAGACGGAAAAGTTTCCGGGTGCGCCCGCGGAAACGTTGGTGCGATTGGTCGAAGGCAGTGGGAATACAATCGCAGTGCCCTTGCCGCGTTAGTATGCGTCTCGTGTTGCTTGTGAGTCTGATTAGTCTGGTCGCGGCCGCCCAGGATCCCGCTGCGTTGTCCGAGCAGGCACACGCGCTTGCCGAGCAGAAGCGAACAGACGACGCAGAAAAGTTGTGGATTCAGGCGATTCGGCTTTCGCCTGATTATTTCCCGGCCCTGTTTAATCTTGGTTACCTCTACTTCCAGGAGGCCAAGGTAAGCGATGCGGTGCCCATGCTGCGCCGGGCGGCTGAGCTAGAGCCCGATAATTTCAATGTGTTCTACTTACTCGGCGCGACGTATCAACGTCTGGGTAAGTCTGAGGACGCACTTCGAGCCTGGCGATCGGCGCTTCGTCTCCAGCCAAATAACTTGCGCCTCATGCAGATCATGTCGGTGGAGTATTCCAAAGGTCGTTACTTCGCGGACGCCGCCGAACTGGCAAGGAGGGCACTCGATCACAAGGACGACGACCCCAATCTGTATTTCTTAGCAATCAAAGCTTATCAGGATGCCGGAGACGATGCGGCTGCGCGTGGAATCGCGAAACGGGCAGCTGAGAAGTTTCCGAACTCGGCCCGAGCTAACTTCGAATATGCGTTTCATCTCCAAAAAGGCGGGGACCTCCCGCACGCACTTAGCTATCTAGAGATAGCGATGAAGGCTGACCCTGCGTACGAGGAGCCATTCTTTTTTTACGGCAACCTTCTGGTGGATGAAGATCAGAACGCGGAAGCAATTCCGTTTCTAAAGAAAGCGATCGAGAATAGAAACGACTACGTTCCGGCACGCGTAGTCTTGGCGCGAGCGCTCATGAAGCTGGAGAAGTGGGATGAAGCCATCGCAGAGCTGAAACGAGCAATGCAGTTGGATCCGTCGCACCCGCAGCCGCATCTTCTTCTATCGCAAATCTATTTCCGTCTGGGAGATGAAGAGAAAGCAAAGGCGGAAAAGCAGATTTCGTTTAAACTGCGGCGCGAGAACCCGTCGATTCTGGAAGCAGTACAGGCTCGCCCTTTTCCTCAGAATTAGGCAACAGACCCATCGAAATCCGTTAGCAAGCGGAAACGGCTTATGAGGCTCGATGCGCAAAGAAAACTGAAAGCCGCTATAAGAACATATTCTGGTTCGGATTTGGGCACGCTCCTTCGTCTTCTAAGCGAATGAGTGATCATCAACTGCCCCGCTTAGGTATTCGTTGGACGATCGGTGACGTAAGCGAAGCGGGATACGAAGCGTTAAATCTCTCGATTTCTGCTGCTTGGAATCTGTTCGGCCAGCGCGCAGAATACGCCGTGTCCGTCAATACTGTTTCGATTCGCGCAGCGGCCGAATGCGTAGGACGCATTCCTTGCAGTGTTCATTGGATGCAGATCCGCCGCGACATACCGCGGTGGCTCCGTGCACATGTGAACGCTGAGATGGCGGAAGGAGTCGCGTGGAAATTGCACCCGGTGCGCGTGTTTCCAGAGTTGCATGAGTTGTCGCTGGATAACGATGTGATCCTGTGGGCGATCCCTGGGGCATTGCGGGATTGGCTTTCGTCCGACGACCCCGAGGCGTGCCTCATGGCTGGCGATGTCGCACCGGCGCTGGGCCAATTCGCGGGCGTTTGCAATCACCGCCCTCTCAATTCCGGTATTCGAGGATTGCCGCCGGGCTTCGATATGGAGACACGAATGCGGGATACGCTTCGCTCGACTGGTGTTATGTTGCAATCGGAACTTGATGAGCAGGGTCTGCAAGCTGCCGTCCTGGCACGAACCAAGCTCTTCGTCGTCGGTACGGATGACGTTTCGATCTGCTCGCCGTTTCCGAACCATCAGCAGCATCTCGGGAGGTGTGGCGCGCACTTTGTCGGCCTGAACCCTAAACGTATGCCGTGGGTTCTCAATGGACGCGGTGCTCACGAAGTCATTCGTGAACGATGGCGTCATCATATCCGCGAACTCGCTCGATTGATTCGCGTGCGACCGCCTCTAGCAACGCAAGTCAGGGTTGTCGCGCCCGTGCGCGAGCCGATCTGACCCGATGCCAGATCGCAAGCCCGGCGAATCCCGCAAGCAGCATCGCCAATGTCGCGGGCTCTGGGGCGTCAGCCGGCGGCACGGCCGCTGCGAACGTCGTTGAATTATTCAAAGCGAAGGTAATCGGGCCATTAATGCGCCCCAAGGATGTGAACGAGAATCCGCTGCGCGCACTGCCGATTGCCAAGTCGTGGTCTCCGCTGAAATCCGCATTCCACTCGACGAAGGATGTGGACGGGCTTACGTTGGGTCCGAAGAAAAGTAGACCGCCGGCCGGATCGCCCCATCCGGGAGGTTTGCTGATTGCGGATGTATTTATATTCGTGAGGTCCGTGGGTAATGCGAGAAACAGATCAAACACTGGCCCTCCCGTAGCTCCGGAATTCGTCAATGTGAACTGGTACGACACCTGCCCAGCACCGACTGTTGACGTAACAGTGTAGTCGAGCCTGTCCGCCTTTAGCAGGCCGCAATGCACACCGGCCAGCAAACTGAGAATGCACAATGTTCTGTTCATGTTCTTGTACCCGCTTACTGATGAACCACGATGTCGCCGCCCACCATTGTTCCCGCGGAGGAGTAGGCAAAGTTGTTGGGGCCCGCGATTGTGATCGACGCTGTATCCAGACCCGATCCCGTGCCGCCGCCGTCCCGCGCGGTGACCGTGAAGTTGTAACCCGATTGTCCGTTGAGATTTCCCGTGCCGGAAAACGTAGCGGAAGTTCCCATAGCAGAGATTTGCGAAATGGTAGTGCTAACAAATTGAACGGGCTGGGTGGATTCCCTGGAAGTCAAAGAAAAGGTGCTGCCGGCCCCAGCGACACTCACGTTGAACGCCATTGTTGTGCGTCCACCGTCCGACACGAAATAGCAGCCCGTGCATAGTACCGCTGGCGGGGTCGCCCCGATCGTAACCACCACGTCGGGGGTCGTTTTCATCGCTTCCGCGATTCCTGCGGCGTTTGTGGCAACGCTGAAGAAGCCATACGTATGTCCCGGGAGACCGGTGAAAATGGCCGAACTCGCGGTAGTAGCTGTCACAAAAGCCGTGAACGGTCCACCGTTGTCTGAGACAAAAACGTCATACGTTGCAACGCTCGACGCGGGGTCCGATCCGCCCCAAGTCAACGTAAAGGACGGACTGGCGATTTGCGGCGGCAGATTCGCCACCGAGCTTGTCGGCATGTCCTCTTTGAGTTTCACCACGAACGCGTCTAGATGGTCGAAGTCCAGACCGCCGGTGTAGCGGTATCCCGTCGTGTAGATTTCCGGGACAGCCGCCGCCGGCCGTCTCAGCGCCAATCCCGAGACAACGGCTCCTAACAGCTTCGTGTACAGGAGCTGACTCAGGTTGAATGAGAATTTGGTGACGAAGCCCGCCGTTGGATTGGGAACTAACGCTGGAGCACCGGGCAACTGGACGGATGATGTGGAACCCGCAACGTAAACTCCTCCGGCATTGTCGTTCTCAATACCGTAGGGAATCGTCGATCCGTCGGCGCTGAGTAAGGTGGAATGAATGATGCGGCCGACGAAAGTGGAGGAATCCACCTGCGTCACGAATGTCTGAGGGCCCGGTGAGGCCTTTATAGTTTGAAAAGCGCCCTCGGTTGTGGGAAAGGCCGAAGAGTTAGCGTATCCGGTAACGTACGCTGAGTTGCTGCCGTTCGGTACGATCGCGACTCCTGAGTCGTTTCCATCAACTCCGCCTAAAATCATTCCCATTCGCTGGACTCCCGAATTTTCAAGCTCCAGCACAAATACAGCGCACTTGGCTGGACGGTGTAAGATTCCATCGGTCGTTGGAAACCCTTCCCCGCAAGTTCTTCCCGTGATCCAAGCGTGATCGGCGGGATCCATGGCGATACCGACAGCGACGTCCTCGCCGTTGCTCGCATACTTGTATTCGTGAAGAAACAGGCCGTTCGGCGCCAAGGTTATGATGTCCACGTCGCCTGTGGAGTCGTTGCTCCCCGAGTAAGTTGCTCCAGCGACCCAAGGCGTGTGATGCGAATCCAACGCGATTGCGCTGCCAAAGTCAGTCCCATCCGTCCCAAGGATCTGGAAGTAACTATCCCGCGGATTGGGGGCCAGCCTCCAAATGAAGATATCCCCATTATTGTTGTCTGAAAAACCGATGATGTTGTCGATATCGGGAGGGAAGATCTGTCCGGTGACGTAGACCCCCGTGGAGTCCACCGCAATGCCTTCGCCGTTTCCCACGCCTCCATAGGAAGAAAATACAACCGTTCCCGCGGCATTTAATTTCGCCACGAAAACATTGGGTCCAGTGCCGCAAAACCCACCGAAGCTGAAGACCTTACAAAACTCGAACTTTGAGCCGTTGGTTGTCGGGAAGTCTCGGGAAACTGTGCCACCCGTGACGTAGGTGTTCCCTTCGCTGTCCACCGCGATTGCAGCCGGTTGGTCCCCGCTGGTTCCACCAAAGAAGGTCGTGAAATCAACCGAAGGATCGATTACTAACGGACGTCCCGGGTCATACTCCGCAAGCGTAAAGGCGGCGCGCCCCTCGGCAGCCATCCGGTAGCCTGCCGCAATCTCAACCCGCTTGTTTTCCGCTTCCTGATAAACCTTCGGCCTGAGTTGCCGCAGTGAAGCGCCGCCGTGAATGGAAAGCACGAGGTCGCCTGTGTTGTGGTCGAGGCGCATGTTTTCCATCCCGTCAAAGGCCACCTGGATCTGAGCAGGGTCCGCTCCTGGCGCCACCACGAAGTCGTATTCCAAGCCGCCGCCATTCTCGTAAAAGATCAGGTCAATACCGTCGTAAACACTGGCCACCTTTACCCGCGCAAAATGCGGGATATCTGTGAGCCAGTCGTTCAATGCGCAGGCTGGCGAGTGTCGCCGCAAGTCATTTGAAAGTTTGCCCCGCGAAGGCACCCGACCGCGTCCACTGATTGCGCAGTTCCTTGAGAGATCCGTGTCGTTCAGATAATTGCTGACGCCTCCGGTGGGATCAATACCCGAGATGTGTTTCCATGGCCTGTTGCCTACGAGCTTCATCCGCACGATGCTGTACTCGATTTGCGAGGGCCGTGGCAAACGTGTACCCCGCGGCGAGGAAAGGTCTCCTATGGATGATTTGTGCGGCAACAGAAATGTAGCGCCTTCGCTGTCGAGCAGTATCCGGTACCTGGAACCTTGCCCCATCCATTGCACTCCCGCCGGCGCTTGACCACGGTTCTGTTCAAATACTAAGGGCAGCCGAAATTGTTGCGGTACGGGCGCCGCCGATAGCAAGCCTGTGATCAACAACGCTGCAAGACAATGGATTCGTATCTTCACCGGGATCTTTGCTCCTCCACAAGGACCTGCGAAAATCCGGGACGGAATGTAGCGCGGCGCTAGAAAAATTCAGAATGATGAGTTGGCCCGGCCGCGACATGCGGTCCGATTACCGCCGCCAGTACTCTTTGGAAAAAACCAACGTGATTATTCACTTGTAATTTTGCTTGATTCGGCGCATACTTCTGTCGGCGAAGTTTGCATAACATCGCGCTGCTGTGGAGGTTGAGGAACTGTGGACCTCTTGCCACTGGGCATTTACGTTACTCTTGTCCTCGGATTAGTCGGATGCATGCTGGGGCTCTCCTACGTGCTAGGCCAGCGCCACCGGGATCACTCTACTGATTCTCCGTACGAATCCGGCATTGTCTCAGAAGGCTCCGCACGCGTTCGCCTGTCTGCAAAGTTCTACCTCGTCGCGATGTTCTTCGTGATTTTTGATTTAGAAGCAGTCTTTATATTTGCCTGGGCTGTGGCTGTCCGCGAGACGGGATGGGCCGGATACGCCGTCGCGTCCGGCTTCATATTGCTTTTGCTTGTCACACTTGGATACCTCTGGCGCGTGGGTGCGTTGGAATGGGCTTCAGGCCGATTTAAGAGGAGTAACTAGAGTTTGTAGATAGGTGGTCTCCATGCGCTGGTCGGTGAGTCAAGTAGATGCTCCCCCGAAGATCGACGGATCTGCCCCGGAGCCTCTCGATACCGCAATTCGTCGCACGCTCGTGCTGTCCAAGTTAGAAGATCTGGTCGCCTGGGGCCGTAAGAACTCCATTTGGCCATTCCACTTTGGGCTTTCCTGCTGTTTCGTGGAAATGGCCACCAGCATAACTAGTAAGTACGACATTTCCCGGTTCGGTGCGGAAGTGATCCGTGGGACGCCAAGGGAAGCAGACCTCATGGTGATCGCCGGAACGGTTTTCATCAAAATGGCGCCCGTGATCCGCCGGTTATACGAACAGATGATGGAGCCGCGCTGGGTCATTTCCATGGGCTCGTGCGCAAACTCTGGCGGAATGTACGACATCTACAGCGTGGTGCAAGGCGTGGACAAATTCCTGCCGGTCGATGTGTACGTCCCCGGTTGCCCGCCTCGCCCGGACGCCTTTCTTGAGGGAATTGTGCTCTTGCGCGACGCCGTAGGGAAAGAGAAGCGTCCGCTGAGTTGGGTAGTTGGTGCGCAAGGTGTGGAGAAGCCGCAGATGCCGAGTATGCGCGACCAGAAGTGGGCGCAGCGGCAAAAGCTCACGGTGCTGCGGACGCCGGACCAAGTCTAGAACTCGCGATTATGATGACTGCGCTTGTTGCTGACCAGGAAGTAAACCAGGAACTCGGTCCAGACGCGACGGCGGAAGCCACCTCCGACGGTATTCCTACATTCTGGATATCACGAAACGGGATTCATGACGCGGTGCGGCAGCTTCGGAATCTGGTCTCCCAGCCGTTCAACATGCTGTATGACCTGACAGCCATCGATGAACGCGCGCGCCGTCATAAAAACGGTTTTCCATCTGGCGATTTCACCGTCGTTTATCACCTGTTTTCGTATGGCCGCAGCGCCTATGTGCGGTTGAAAGTCCCGCTGAGCGGGGACAAGCCTTCGCTCGCATCCATCGTTGACATTTTCTCGGCCGCGAACTGGTACGAGCGCGAAGTGTGGGATATGTTTGGGATTGTCTTCGAGGGACATCCGCACCTCAGCCGCATCTTAATGCCCAGGTCCTGGGTCGGCCACCCGCTGAGAAAGGATCATCCGGCTCGAGCTACCGAAATGGGGCAGTTCCAATTGCCTGATGAGAAACTGGATGCCGAACAGGAAGCGCTGCGCTTCCGCCCGGAAGAGTGGGGCATGTCGCGGGGTCGCGAAGACACCGACTTTCTGTTTCTCAACGTTGGTCCGCAGCATCCCGGGACGCACGGAGTCCTTCGCATTGTGCTCGAACTGGACGGCGAGGAGATTGTGAACGCCATCCCTGACATTGGCTTTCACCATCGCGGCGCGGAAAAGATGGGCGAGCGGCAGACCTGGCATACGTACATCCCGTACACCGATCGCGTGGATTACCTCGGCGGCGTGATGAACAACTTCGCGTATCTGACAGCTTTTGAGAAGCTGGCCGGAATCACGGTGCCCCCGCGCGGACAGATGATCCGAGTGATGATGTCAGAGCTTTTCCGCATCATCAGTCATCTGGTCTGGTACGGAACGTTCGCTCAGGACGTGGGCCAGATGTCTCCGGTGTTTTACACGTTCAATGATCGCGAGAAGGCCTTCGGCATTGTGGAAGCGATTTGCGGTGCGCGTATGCACCCAAACTGGTTCCGGATCGGTGGTGTAGCGCAGGATCTGCCGACAGGATGGGAACGTATGTTTCGCGAATTCCTGGACTACCTGCCTGCGCGGCTTGACCAATATGACCGAACCATTCTGCGAAACCGGCTCTTTCAAGCACGCACCAAGGGCGTCGGGGGTTGCACCATTCAGGAAGCGATCGAGTGGGGCATGACAGGTCCGAACCTGCGCGCCTGTGGTTTCGAATGGGATCTGCGAAAAAAACAGCCGTACTCCTGCTACGACCAACTCGAATTCGATGTTCCGATCGGGCGTTCGGGCGACTGCTACGACCGCGCGATTGTGCACGTGGAGGAGATGCGGCAAAGCTTGCGGATCATCCGGCAATGCGTGGACAAAATGCCCGGCGGTCCGTGTAATGCAGAGCATCCGCTCACAACGCCGCCGCCGAAAGCGCAAACGCTGCATGACATCGAGACACTGATCGATCACTTTCTGGGCGTAAGTTGGGGGCCAGTGGTGCCCCCTGGCGAAGCCTTGGGGGCGATTGAAGCAACTAAGGGGAACAATGGCTATTACCTGGTCAGCGACGGCAGTAACGGTTCATATCGAACGAGAATCCGGGCGCCGTCATTTCCACACATGCAAATGTTGCCGTTCTTGTGTCGCGGGCTGATGATCCCGGACCTGCTGGCAATCTTAGGAAGCCTGGACTACGTGTTGGCTGATGTTGACCGCTGAATAAAACAAACCGAAGAGAGGACTGTTTTGCTGACGACCGAAGAGCAGGCGGAAATCAAGGACGAACTGGCTCATTATCCGACCACGCAAGCGGTGTGCATCGACGCGATGCTCATCGTTCAGCGGCATCGGGGGTGGGTATCGGATGAAAGCATTCGCGACCTCGCCGACATGCTCGGGATGTCGGCGGCCGACCTGGATGGAGTTGCCACCTTTTACAATTTAATCCGCCGTAAACCGGTTGGACGACATGTGACCCTGATCTGCGACAGCGTTAGCTGCTGGATCATGGGCTGCGAACGGGTGCGTGATCATTTGTGCACCAGACTGGGCACGACGCTCGGCGGATCCACGGCCGACGGGCGGTTTACATTGTTGCCTGTTGTTTGTCTGGGGGCTTGTGATCGCGCACCCGCCATCATGATCGACGATGATCTACACACGAATCTAGACGACCGCCGTATCGATCAAATTCTGGAAGCCTACGAGTGATCTGATGAACGAGAGACCACTCACGCGTAACTTTCGCCCCGACAATGAAGCCGTCAACGTGACGGATTACGAGGCGGCAGGCGGTTATCAGGGACTGCGTCAGGCGCTCAAGATGCAGCCGCAAGAAGTCGTTGAAGTGGTAAA
Source organism: Bryobacteraceae bacterium (assembly GCA_045807925.1). Lineage (GTDB taxonomy): Bacteria > Acidobacteriota > Terriglobia > Bryobacterales > Bryobacteraceae > Bog-105. Next base: position 55,923 of record JBJMGK010000090.1, read on the forward strand.
GCGGTCGAATCTGCGGGGCCGTGGCGGTGCGGGGTTTCCGACGGCCACGAAGTGGAGCTTCGTTCCGATGGGCCCGGATGCTCCACAGCCGAAGTACCTGGTCTGTAATGCCGATGAAATGGAGCCGGGAACATTTAAAGACCGCGCTCTGATGGAACTCGATCCTCATCAACTGATTGAAGGCATGGTGATATCGGCTTACGCGATTCAGGCCGGAATCGGCTATATCTTTCTTCGCGGTGAATATCGTTGTTCGGCGCAGAGATTGAAGGTGGCACTCAGCGAAGCAAGTGCACGAGGGTTTCTGGGGCGAAGTATCCTCGGTTCGGATTATAGCTTCGAACTGCGCCTGCATGTCAGCGCGGGTCGTTATATCTGCGGTGAAGAGACGGCACTGCTGAACGCACTTGAAGGCAAGCGCGCCCATCCGCGTACGAAGCCGCCCTTCCCACAGGTTTCGGGCCTATGGGGGAAGCCAACCATCGTTCAAAACGTGGAGACGTTGTGCAACATCCCTCACATCGTCAATAAGGGCCCGGAGTGGTTTCGCAGCTTGAGCCGTAGCGACGACGGCGGCACGAAGCTCTACGGCGTCAGCGGCAAAGTCAATCGCCCCGGCCTTTGGGAACTCCCTCTTGGCACGACCATGCGGGAAATTCTCGAGGAGCACGCCGGCGGTATGCGAGATGGGCTGCGGTTCCGAGGTCTTCTTCCCGGTGGCGCGTCGACGGATTTTCTTGTTGAAGAGCATATGGACACGCCCATGGATTATGTGCAGGTTCAGAAAGCAGGAAGCAGGTTAGGCACCGGAACCATGGTGGTTCTCGACGACAAAACCTGCCCGGTCGGGATGGTGGGCAACCTGGAGCATTTCTTCGCGCAGGAATCGTGCGGATGGTGTACGCCGTGCTGGAGCGGATTGGCTTGGACCGACAAGATCCTGTCGGCGATGGAGCAGGGAAGCGCAGTTCCACAAGATCTGGAGGCATTACGGTTTCAAACCAAATTTCTTGCGCCCGGAAACACGTTCTGTGCTTTTGCGCCCGGAGCGGTTGAGCCGTTGCAAAGCGCGCTCAAGTATTTTGCCGACGACTTCCGCCGGCACATCGACGAAAAACGTTGTCCTTGGAGATAGCTGTGGCGACCATTTACATCGAGAATGAACCACAGCAGGCGGACACTCATCAAAACCTGCTGCATGTTTTACTCTCGCTTGGCTGTGATTTGCCGTATTTCTGCTGGCATCCGGCACTCGGGTCCGTAGGCGCATGTCGGCAATGCGCCGTGAAGCAGTTCCGCGACGAAACGGACACCACGGGCAAAATCATCATGGCCTGCATGACCCCCGCTGCCGACGGGGTGCGCGTCTCCATTAAGGATCCGGAAGCCGCGCAATTCCGAGCGGCCGTCATCCAGGGTCTCATGCAAAATCATCCGCACGATTGCCCGGTGTGTGACGAGGGTGGCGAGTGCCATCTCCAGGACATGACCGTGATGACCGGGCACTGTGCACGGCATTACAGGTTCAACAAGCGCACATTCCGGAATCAATACCTGGGCCCCTTGGTTAATCACGAAATGAACCGTTGCATCCAGTGCCAACGGTGCGTGCGTTACTACCGTGACTATGCGGGAGGCCACGACCTGAATGCGTTTCGGCTCCGCGACATCGTGTATTTCGGCCGATTTGAGGATGGTGTTCTCGAGAATGAATTCAGCGGGAACCTGGTTGAGATCTGCCCGACGGGCGTATTCACGGACGCGACCTTAAAGCACCACTACACCCGAAAGTGGGATCTGCAGATGGCGCCGTCGGTCTGCGTTCATTGTGCCGCCGGCTGCAATATCAACGTAGGCGAGCGCTACGGCGAAGTCCGGAGGGTCATCAATCGCTATAACCACGAAGTGAACGGCTACTTCCTCTGCGATCGCGGCCGCTTCGGTTATGAATTCACCAATAGCGACGAACGAATCCGCGAGTGTGTGCTGGACGGCGAGACGGTGCCTTTGACGCGGGCCATGTCCCGTTTAGAAACGATCCTGCACGACGGAAGGTGCATTGGCATCGGATCGCCTCGAGCGTCGGTCGAGAGCAACTTTGCCCTCCGTCGGCTAGTGGGACCAGAGCATTTTTACGCCGGTGTGAATGAGGGCGAGTGGGCCGTCACCATGGCTATGCTCGAAATCCTGAAGAACGGACCAGCGAAGTCGCCGTCCCTGGATGAGGTTGAACATTGCGACGCGGTCTTTGTACTTGGGGAAGATGTCACGAACGTGCTGCCCCTGATGGCTTTGCGTTTGCGCCAATCGGTACGACAGCAACCCATGCAACGAGCGACCGACTTGCACATCCCGCTCTGGCTGGACCAACCTGTTCGCGAACTTGTTCAAACCGAGAAAGGACCGTTCTTCATAGGGTCGCCGTACGCCACCAAGCTCGACGATATTGCCACCGAGGTGCTCCATGCGGCTCCGGACGAACTCGCGCGACTGGGCTTTGCAGTAGCACGCGCCATTGACGATACCGCTCCGGCCGTAGAGAATTTCTCCACCGAGTTCGCTGGAACTGCCGAGAGAATTGCGGCGGCGCTCAAATCTGCTAAGTCGCCCCTCATTGTTTCAGGACCCAGTTGCCGGAACATCGCAGTCGCACAAGCGGCGGCTCAGGTCGCCTGGGCACTTTGCAAGCACGGAAAGGCCGCGAAGCTAAGCTTCTGCTTCCCCGAGTGCAACAGCGCCGGCCTTGCGCTGATGAGACCTCGCCCGTTATCAAAGGCATTCGACGTGGTACGCGCGACAGAAGTCGACGCGGTCATCGTCCTTGAAAACGACCTTTATCGTCGCGGCCCTGCCGAGCAAGTAAGCAGCTTCTTCGACAGGGCGAGACACGTCGTAGTGATTGATCACCTGAAGAATGCCACGACGTCAAAAGCTGAGCTCACGCTCCCGGCCGGAACGTTCGCGGAGACGGACGGCACGCTCGTGAATCACGAATTTCGGGCACAGCGGTTCTTTCAGGCCTTCATTCCGTCGGGCGAAGTGCGTGCAAGCTGGAGATGGCTCACTGCAAGCCTGCTTCCGAACGCATCCCACACGCAGGGCGATTGGCAGACGCTCGACGAGATAGTCTCCGCCGTGGCGAAGGAGTTGCCGGATCTTGCGGGCATCGAGCACGCAGCCCCGTCCAGAAGAGAATCGGGAAAGGTGGCACGCGAGCCGAACCGCTACAGCGGCCGAACGTCCATGCTAGCCAACCTCTCCGTTCACGAACCGAAGCCGCCGGAAGACGCAGATTCGGCTTTAGCGTTTTCTATGGAATCCGGCCCGCAGCCTGCTTTGCCGGCACTCATTCCTTTCTTCTGGTCCCCCGGATGGAACTCAATCCAGTCCCTCAACAAGTTCCAGAGCGAGGTCGGAGGTCACCTGCGCGGCGGGGATCCCGGAGTCCGCCTGCTCGAGCCCCTGCAAGAAGGCCCGTGGAGTTACTTTTCGGATATCCCGCCGGCGTTCCGCACCGATGTCGACGGCTGGCTGCTGGTGCCGTCCTTTCACATCTTCGGGTCGGAGGAGCTGAGCCGGCGAGCTCCGGGAATTTCGCAGCTTATACCGCGGCCAGTCATCGCGCTGAACGTTGCAGATTGCGTTCGCATGGGAGTGAAATCCGGGGAGCTGGTCAGGGTAACGACCGGTGGTTCTGATTACGAATTCGAGCTTTCGCTCCGGGCGGATGTTCCCCGCGGCATCGCGGTGTTGCCCGCCGGTATACCTCCATTGAACGGCGTCGCTTTTTCCGTGCGCGCCAAACTTGCGCCGGTTCCCGCCGGAGTACAAGGAGTGGTGACCGCATGAACCTCTACTCGCTCGTCATCATTGCTGTAGTCCTGGGGGTTGTGTTGAATCTGGCTGCGGGCCTGGTGTGGGTTGAGCGGCGGCTTCTTGCCGTATGGCAGGATCGATACGGGCCGAACCGTGTTGGACCGTTTGGCCTGCTTCAGCCACTTGCGGACTCAGTGAAGCTGTTCTTCAAAGAAGACTGGATCCCGCCATTCGCAGACAAGCCGGTATTCATCCTTGCTCCGGCAATTATTGTGGCGACATCGCTTCTGTCGTTTGCAGTAGTACCATTTGCGCCTGGTTTTGTTGTGGCCGATCTGAACATCGGTCTTCTTTTCTTGCTGGCGATGTCCTCACTCGGCGTGTATAGCGTGGTGCTTGCTGGTTGGTCCTCGAATAACAAATACTCGCTGCTCGGTGGTATCCGGGCGTCTGCGCAAATGCTGAGCTACGAAGTTTTTATGGGGCTTGCGCTGGTCGGCGTGGTGATCATCGCTGGCTCGTTTCGGCTGACCGATATCGTTGAAGCGCAGCGCAAGGTCTGGTTCGTGGTTCCACAATTCCTCGGCTTTGTGCTCTTTTTGATTGCAGGGATCGCAGAGGCGCGCCGCTTGCCTTTCGACCTGGCGGAAGCGGAAAGCGAGCTCATTGCCGGGTTCCATTCCGAGTACTCGAGCATGAAGTTCGGAATGTTCTTCGTCGGCGAATACATCGGTGTAACGCTCATCTCGGCGGCTGTGGCGCTGCTGTATTTTGGGGGCTGGCTGGGACCCGTCCTGCCGCCGGCGGTTTGGTTCGCTCTTAAAACTCTTGTATTCATCTGCCTCTTCATCTTGTTGCGCGCCGCCCTGCCAAGGCCGCGTTTCGACCAATTGATGCTGTGGGGCTGGAAGTTTTTGTTGCCACTGGCGTTGCTGAATCTATTGGTGACGGGAGCTGTCGTGCTCGCGTTTTCGTAAGGCGGAAGGAGTAAAAGTGCTTAGCCTGCTACGTTCGTTGTGGGAAGTTTTTCGACATACTTTTCACCGGCGAATCACAATCCAGTATCCGGAAGAGAAAGCATATCTGGCTCCTCGCTACCGTGGCCGAATTATTCTGACGCGCGATCCCGATGGCGGCGAGCGCTGTGTCGCGTGCAATCTGTGTGCGGTCGCGTGCCCTGTTGATTGCATCGCACTCCAGGCGACCGAGGATGAGCACGGGCGGCGCTACCCCGACTTCTTTCGTATCAACTTTTCTCGCTGCATCTTCTGCGGCTACTGCGAGGAGGCGTGCCCGACCTACGCCATCCAACTCACGCCTGATTTTGAGATGGGCGAGTACAAACGTCAGAATCTCGTTTACGAGAAGAAAGACCTGCTGGTGGACGGGCCTGGGAAGTATCCCGATTACAACTTCTGGCGTGTTGCAGGCGTTGCAATCGGCGGGAAAGACAAGGGCCAGGCTGAACACGAGGCGTCGCCCGTAGACCTTCACAGCCTTTTGCCCTGAGAACAATCATGTTGATAGCCTTTTACATCGCTGCGGCAGTCGCCGTTCTTGCAACCGTCGTGGCCATTACGCGAAATCACGCCGTACACGCCCTGCTTTACCTGATTGTTTCTCTTCTGGCAATAGCCGTGGTGTTTTACATCTTGGGAGCGCCGTTCCTCGCCGCGCTCGAACTGATTATCTATGCCGGAGCGATCATGGTGCTCTTTCTTTTCGTCGTCATGATGCTGAACGTAGGCGAGCATGCCACGGAGGTGGAAACAACGTGGCTCAAACCTAGTGTCTGGGCCTGGCCTGCCGCCCTCGCGACCGTTCTAATTGTGGAGCTGGTCTATGTTGCAGGACAGTCGGTGCACGTGGCTGCAGCAAGCCATGTCGTAACGCCCAAAGACATCGGCGTCTCCTTGTTTGGCCCGTATGCGATCGGAGTGGAACTCACATCCCTGCTTTTGATGTCGGGTTTGGTAGGTGCGTACCACTTGGGAAGACGTGTTGAAAGAGAGGAGGAGCGGCATGATGCCGATACCGACGCAAGACGTGTTGTATCTGGCGATGACGTTGTTCACGCTGGGTCTGATCGGACTTCTCACGCGGCGTAATCTCATCTTTACGTTACTTTCCGTGGAGATCATGCTGAACGCGAGCGGTCTCGCGTTCGTCGCAGGAAGTTATCAGTGGGGCGGCGCGGACGGACAGGTGATGTTCATTTTTATCCTTTCCATGGCGGCCGCCGAAGTGTCGGTGGGCCTGGCACTCTTGCTGCAATTCCACCGCCGTGAGCCTACGCTCGATTCCGATCGAGCAAGCGACATGAGGGGGTGAGATGGCGTCCCTGCTGTGGTTGATTCCGGCATTTCCTTTTGCGAGCGCGCTTCTGCTGGCTCTATTCGGGAGCCGGTTTTCCCGGCGCGCTTGCGGCTGGCTTGGTACTGCTTCCATTGGCGCGTCGGCCGTAACTTCTATCCTTGTCGCGGGAGCCTATCTTTCGTCCTCTCCTATCCAGGCTCCGTGGGTCCAACACCTCTGGACATGGATGGCGGTCGGCGACTTCCAGCCTGAGATAGCTCTCTACTTCGATGCGGTGACGCTTCTCATGGTCCTCGTGATCACGTTCGTGGGGTTTCTGATTCATTTGTATTCGATCGAATACATGCGCGATGACGAGGGCTTTTCAAGGTTCTTCGCGTACATGAATCTATTCGTGGCGTCGATGCTCACCCTGGTGCTCGCAAACAATCTTCTGCTTCTTTATCTGGGTTGGGAAGGCGTCGGGCTATGCAGTTTTCTGTTGATTGGGTTCTGGTATAGCGATCCCGCAAACGTGCGCGCTGCGAATAAAGCTTTTCTGGTGACCCGGGTGGGCGATACGGCTATGGCGCTCGGCCTGTTTTTGCTCGCCACGCATCTTCATACGCTTGATATTCAGGAACTGACGCGGCGCGCCACTGAACAGTGGCCGGTGGGAAGCGGGCTCGCGATTGCCGCTGCCGCACTGCTACTAGCGGGAGCGGTCGGCAAATCGGCGCAGCTGCCTTTGCAGACATGGTTGCCCGACGCGATGGCCGGCCCGACACCGACGAGTGCGCTGATTCACGCGGCAACTATGGTGACGGCAGGCGTTTACCTGATTGCCCGCATGAATGCCCTGTTCACCCTTGCGCCTCCGGTGCAGTTCGCGGTGGCGCTGATTGGTGCCGCCACGATGCTCATGTCGGCGTTCAGCGCCATGGCACAACGTGACATCAAGCGTGTCCTCGCTTACTCCACCATGAGCCAGATCGGTTACATGTTTTTAGCACTTGGTGTGGGCGCGTGGTCCGCTGCACTCTTCCACTTCATGACGCACGCCTTCTTCAAGGCTCTTCTGTTTCTTGCTGCTGGCGTTGTTATTCAGGCCATGCACCATGAGCAGGATATGTTTCGCATGGGAGGCCTTCGTTTCGAGTTGCCGCTGGCTTTCTGGTCCTTCGTGATCGGCGGGTCGGCGCTCGCGGGGTTGCCGCTCATCACATCCGGCTTCTTCAGCAAGGATCTGATTCTTTGGCAGGCGTGGGCCGGGCCCAACGGCAATGGCGGTTTGTGGATCGCAGGGCTGCTGGGCGCGACTCTGACGTCCTTCTACACCTTCAGGCTGATTCTGCTTGTTTTTTATGGCCCCGAGAAGATCGAGGTTGCCTACAAGCCGGGACTTGCCGTTGCCATCCCGCTCGTAACGCTGTCCGTGCTGTCTGTGATCGCAGGATACATCGATACCCCACCGGATTTCGGTGGAACACCGATGTTATCCAATTTCCTGAATGGAGTCCTGCCCGCCCTCCACCAGGAGCGTGTGGGTCCGATTACCGAAATACGCACCGTTTTTTGTGCCACTGCGGCATTTGCAATCGGATTCGGCGTCGCCTATTTCCTGTATGCGCCGTGGCGGCCAAAAACGCCGCGAGAGGATCCGTTACTTCGATTGTGGTATTCCGGGTGGGGCGTTGATTGGCTGTATGAACGGCTTTTCGTTATGCCCATCCAACTCCTGGTTCGGAAGAGCGGCGTTGATCTGGTCGACAATGTCTACACGGCGGTTGCCAGGCTAACGGATGTCACTGCTCGTACTTTGCGACTGACCCAGAATGGGCGTACTCGCTGGTACGCTACCGGGCTCGCGGCGGGTTCGATCGTGCTGCTTGCCGTTGCATTGCTTGTGCGCTGATTGTGAGGCTTGCATGACCCTTTTGTGCCTGATTCTCATCCCGCTTCTCGGTGGCATCCTGTCACTGATTGTGGCCCGTTGGAGCTCGCGGGCTGCACGCTGGGTCGCGATTGCAGCCACCGGAACCGCCCTCGCCGTTACCGTCTCGCTCTGGGTTGCCAGTGCTAATTCAGCATCGCCGTGGCTTTACGAGTGGGACCAGGCGTGGATACCCCAGTTCGGCATCCGTTTTCACCTCGCGATGGACGGCCTCAGCCTGGTACTGCTATTGCTCACGTTCTTCCTTGGTTTGATGTCCGTTATTGCCTCATGGACGGAGATTCAGGATCGGGTAGGTTTTTTCCATTTCAATCTGTTATGGGTCCTGGCGGGCATTGCTGGAGTTTTCCTGTCGGTTGATCTCTTCCTGTTCTATCTCTTCTGGGAACTGATGCTGGTTCCTATGTACTTCCTGATCGCCATTTGGGGACATGAGCGGCGGGTCTATGCTTCGATCAAGTTCTTCCTGTTTACTCAACTGAGCGGCCTGTTGATGCTGGCTTCGATCATTGCCCTGGCGGTGCTTCACCAACAGAGCACAGGTTCCTACAGCTTTGATTACCAATCGCTGCAGAATCTCCCGATGACCCCAGGGACATCCCGGCTGCTGATGCTCGGGTTTTTTGCGGCGTTTGCGGTGAAGCTTCCCGCCTTTCCCGTTCACACGTGGCTTCCGGACGCCCATACAGAGGCGCCGACAGCCGGAAGCGTGATCCTTGCTGGGCTACTGTTGAAAACTGGTGCGTATGGGCTGATTCGTTTCGTTCTCGTACTCTTTCCGCAGCCCGCACGTGAGTTTGCCCCGGGCATGCTGGTGCTGGGTGTCATCGGTGTTCTCTATGGCGCGCTTCTTGCTCTCTCGCAACGTGATTTAAAGCGCATGGTTGCCTATACAAGCGTCAGCCATATGGGTTTCGTTCTGATAGGCATTTTTGCCGGGAATGATACCGCACTCGCCGGCGCCTTCATCCAAATGGTGAGCCATGGCCTCAGCACGGGAGCCCTGTTCATGCTTGCCGGCGCTCTGCAACAACGGATGCACACCCGAGAAATCTCGCGAATGGGCGGTCTATGGAAAACCATGCCGGCACTGAGCGGCACGGGTCTTTTCTTTGTTATGGCATCTCTGGGGCTCCCTGGTCTGGGTGATTTCGTCGGCGAATTTCTCGTCCTCCTCGGCGCGTATCGGGCGAACGTCAGTGTCGCCGCCGTAGCCACCTTGGGAATGATTGCGGCCATGCTCTACGGACTGAAGATCACGAGCCAGGTTTTCCAGGGACCCAATCGCTACAATTGGACTCTCCCGGATCTCGTTCCTCGTGAATGGGTGATCGCCGGATGCATGATGGCGTGCCTTTTATGGCTGGGACTCTATCCTCAGTCTTTCCTTCGAACGTATCAACCTGCAGCTAAAACCGTGGCGCAGAACTCTCTGCGGCCCGTCGCGAGATGAAGCAATGAGCAACTCCACGATATCTGCCGCTCTCCCGCTGCTGATCCTTACACTCACTTCGGTCATCGTCATGATCGGAATCGCAATCAAGCGCAGCCAGCGGGCAACAGCCGTCCTGTCGTTCGCCGGACTCGCTGTTTCGTTTGCCAGTCTCTGGCCGGCGTCTTCCATGGGTCCGGTCCAGATCACTTCGCTTCTGATCGTCGATCGCTATGGGCTGATATACATGGGCTTGATTCTGGCGGCGAGCGCGGCCGTGATTCTGCTTTCGTTTCCGTATCTGGCACGCCGCCCCGAGCACAAAGAGGAGTTCTACCTCTTGCTCATTCTGGCCACTCTGGGTTCCATGGTGCTTGCGGCGAGTAACCATATGGCTTCGTTGTTCCTGGGGCTTGAGTTATTGAGCATTTCGCTTTATGCCCTGATCTCGTACCCGCGCACCGAACCGCTTCCCGTAGAAGCCGGGATCAAATATCTGGTTCTGGCCGCGTCCTCCTCAGCGTTTGTCCTATTCGGTATGGCGCTCCTCTATGTGGTCCAAGGGAGCATGGAATTCGGGCGGATGTCGGCCTCTTCGAGCGACATTACGACTGCTGGCGCCTCGTCGGCCGGTATGGTGCTGGTGCTTACGGGGATCGGTTTTAAGTTGGCGGTCGTGCCGTTTCATCTTTGGACGCCCGACGTATATGAAGGCGCTCCATTGCCGGTTGCAGCCTTCGTTGCGACCGTGTCAAAAGGCGGCGTGTTCGCGTTTCTCCTGCGTTGGTTGCAACTCCCGGGAGGTCCAGGCGGGCGGATGCTGATCCTCTTCACCATTATTTCGATCGCTTCCATGCTCACCGGGAACCTTCTCGCGCTGCGCCAGACGAACATCAAACGGCTGCTTGCCTATTCATCAATTGCCCACATGGGGTATTTTCTGGTGGCCGCAATCGCAGGAGGAAGTCTTGGAAGGGCGGCAGCCACATACTACTTGGCTGCTTACATGGTCACTGTCTTGGGGGCTTTCGGCTCGCTGCTCGCGCTCAGCAGTCCCGGGCGAGACGCAGAAACTTTCGACGACATCCGCGGCCTGTTCTGGCGGCGGCCGCTAGTTGCAACCGTATTTACCGCAATGATACTTTCTCTGGCCGGAATTCCGCTAACCGCTGGTTTTCTGGGAAAGTTTTACGTTCTGACGGCGGGCGCCTCGGCCGCGAGTTGGACCTTGATCGCCATCCTGATTCTGAGCAGCACCATCGGGCTGGTCTACTATTTGCGGGTGATTGTTGCCATGCTCTCAAGTTCGGAAGAGTTGGAATCGGCTACGACGGCAGGCTCGCTGGGCATCACGCCCGGAGTGGCGCTAGGTGTCCTGGCGCTGGCTCTCTTCGTGCTCGGGGTATATCCCGGGCCCTTCTGGACCGCGATCAGCGCGGCCATCGCTCAACAGTGAGGGACCGCGCTCCAGCCGCGTCCGCGGCCTATTGGCAGAGATCGCCGGTGATGTAGTGTTCGAGGTGCGCGATAGCCTCGTCCTGGGACGATATGATCCAGCTGACGAGATCGCCGATCGACAAGACTCCGGCTAATCGTTCTTGCGAATTGAGCACGGGAAGATGGCGAATTCGATTCTCCGTCATTGTTCTCAACGCTTCATCCACGGTTGTGTCACAGCGGATGGTTATTGGGTTCGGAGTCATTATTTCCCGGACGAACGTGTCCTTCGATGACCGTCCAAGCAGGATGACCTTGCGGGCATAGTCTCGTTCGGAAATCACGCCGACAAGCCACCCGTCGTCCACGACCAGAAGAGCTCCTACGTGTTTGTCCGCCATCATTTCAATAGCGGAGTAAACCGATGCATCGGAAGGCAGTGAGAACACATCACCACCTTTCTGCCGAAGCAGAATAGAAATCGGATCGAGAACTTTCATGTAATCCTCCAGGTAGCCATCAAAGCGCGTGGTTCAAAGGCCGACCAGAGTCACATCCACGGGTTACGAGCTAACGCCCTGCGACATCGGTGCGGAACTTAGTCTTTCAAACAACAAGCCAACATCTCAGCGGTCCAACCGAGCGACCCCATCGACAGCAGTATACGTCTTCAGTTCAAAGCATTCAAGAGAGCGGAAGCGATCTTATCGTTAACACAGTAAATCTACCCAACGCTTTCCCGGCCGGGCGAACAGGAAAGCACTCCGTAGGGTCTATACCATCGGCTGAAACACAGCGTACAAATCGGAGTTTTGTTCGATCCCGATGCCGGGAGCGTCGGATAGCTTAATTTTTCCATCGCCTAGGGGCTCCTCATCAGCGAATCCACCAAAAGGCAGAAAGACACCAGGGTAGGATTCATTGCCTCCGAGATTGAGTCCGGCCGCGACGTGCAGCGCCATCTGATGGCCGCCATGGGGAATGCACCGCCGGGGGGACCAGCCCGCCTCCTTCAGCATCTTCAACGTTCTTTCGTACTCAACAATGCCGTAGCTGAGTGCCGGATCCATCTGCAAGAAATCCCTGTCGCGATGGAGGCCGCCGTAACGGATCAAATTACGAGAATCCACCGTAGAGAACAGATTCTCTCCGGTCGCAATCGGTGTAGCTGAAGCGGCGGCAACTTCTGCGAGCAGCTTGAAATCAAGCGGATCGCCCGGTTCTTCATACCACCGCAGTTTGTAAGGGGCCAGAGCCTTGGCGTACTCAAGAGCGGTCGGTAGATCGAAGCGACCGTTCGCATCGACACAAAGGTTTTCGCCCGATGGAAGCAGTTTCAGTACTGCTTCGATTCGTTCCAAGTCATGCTGGAGCGGTGCGCCTCCGATCTTGATTTTGACCGTTGTATAGCCTTGGTTGAGATAGGAACGCATTTCCTCGGTGAGCGCGGTGACGTCCTTGCCGGGATAGTAGTAACCCCCAGCAGCGTAAACCGAGATCGTCCGGTCCGTCGTTCCATCCCGATATCGGTCTGAAAGCACCTGAAACAATGGCTTGCTTTGGACCTTAGCGGCGGCGTCCCAGAGTGCCATGTCGACAGTACCAATGGCGACGGAGCGGTCCCCGTGTCCCCCTGGCTTCTCATTTGTCATCATGACGGCCCATGCCTTCTCAGGATCGAAGTTGCCTCCGGTTTCATTCAGCAGGGCATCTGGACTTGCCTGCATGAGGCGGGGGATGATGCGCTCGCGGAGAATGCCTTGCTGCGCATACCTTCCGTTGGAATGGAACCCAAAGCCCACAACCGGCTTGCCGCCACGCACCACATCGGTGTGAACGGCGACAGCCGATACCGTCATTTCGGCGAAGCTGATGAAGGCGTTGCTGATTTCAGATTTGATAGGGACAACGATATCCCTGATTTCCGTGATTTTCATTGCAATAGAGGCCTTGAGTTCTTACCAATAGCCTACGAACTTCCACCACAGCATGCCCAATCCGAGCCAAACGGCAACAATGACCAACGAGAGCAGGAAGCCAACTTTCCACCATGTCCCCTGCGTGACATAGCCGACTCCGAAGTAGACAGGCGCAGATCCCGTTCCGTAGTGAGTGATGCCGGCGTTCAGATTTGAAAAGTAAGCAAGGACAAAAGCCGCCAGCAGTGGTGGTGCCCCCGTGGCAAGAGCAGCAGTCAAAAAGCCCGGATAAAGCGCTGTGATATGCGCCGTCATACTAGCGAAGCCATAATGCACGTATAGATACGTGAGTGCTAGAAACACGAGCGCGACGGACCAAGGCAGAAGCTTGGTGTAACCGAACACTGAGTGGGATAGCTCCTGTATCACGCCGCGTTTGTTCAACTCGCCGGCCATCATGATCAGAGGGGCGAACCAGATCAGTGCATCCCACGCTTTCGTCTCCCCGAGCAAATCGCCCCACGCGAGTACGCGACTGACCAGGATCGCCGACACGCCTGCAAGTGCAACGAACGCGTTAGGGATATGGTGCCACGGCGAAGTGACCCATCCAGCCATGACGAGCAGCATGATGACTGCGAGGCGGCGTTCGCGCGAACTCAGGCGCCCCATTTCATCCAACTCCCGGCGTGCATGTACTCGAGCAGCTTCCGTATCGGTCGAAGCAGGCCGGTAGAAGCGATACAGCAGCAACGGTATCAGCAGAAGAGAAATGCCGCCGGGTACGATGGCTCCGACGAACCAACGAATCCAGGTCATCTCCACGTGTCCGATCTTTAGCGCGAAATCGGCCATGAGTGGGTTGGCAGCCATTCCGGTCAGGAACATCGCCGAGGCAATGTACGTGGTGTGAAAAGCCACGAGAACAAGAAAGCCTCCCATTTTTCCCGATTCGGTACCGGGCTCGGACCCTAACGCTTCCGCAACCGACTTCGTTATGGGACAAATGATCCCTCCGCCGCGGGCGGTGTCGGACGGAACGAAGGGAGCAAGCACCAGATCGGAAACAGAAATGGAATAACCCAACGTGAGGGCATTCCGGCCGAATTTGCGAATGAACAAATAAGCTACTCGTGTTCCAAGCCTCGTGTCCGTTACCGCTCTCGAGAAGAGGAAAGCCGTGAAGATGAGCCACACTGTGGGATCTGCGAAACCGGACAGAACAACAGTCGGCGGCAGCGTATTCGTGAGCGCGAGCGCCGTCATGGAGAGCAAAATGGACGCTCCCATCGCCATGGGTTGTGCGATCAGCGCGATGATCGTTGCCACGAAAAACGCGACCAGATGGCGTTGATCGGGCCGCAATAGCGGAAGCGGAAGCAAGTAGAGTAAAACGCCGGGTAGTAAGACGACCGCCCACCGCCAGGCCGTCCCGCCCGTCGCTTTGGCTGGAGCCGCAACTTGAAGTGTCCCCATCCTGCCGGTGAATGGTAACATGCCAGTCGTTCAATCTAAACATGAAAAAGTTCAAGTTGGCGGTCATTCCCGGCGATGGGATCGGAAAGGAAGTTGTACCGGAAGGGCTGCGCGTTCTGGAAGCGGTCGGCGCGCGATTCGGGATGGGTTTCGACCTCAAATACTTCGATTGGAATTGCGAGACGTACAAGAGCACAGGGCGCATGATGCCCGAGGATGGGCTGGCAAGACTCCGTGATCACGACGCCCTCTTCCTGGGAGCGATCGGATTTCCGGGCGTTCCGGACCACATCTCGTTGTGGGGTCTGCTTATCCCAATACGTCGTGAATTTGATCAATACGTCAATCTACGGCCAGTGCGATTGCTGCCGGGCATTGAACCACCCGTAAGAAATCGAAAGCCGGGCGATATCGATTTCTGGGTGGTTCGGGAGAACACTGAGGGCGAATATTCGCAAATAGGCGGCCGTCTTCACTCGGGCACGGAGCGGGAACTAGTCGTTCAGGAAGCGGTCTTCACCCGTCATGGAACCGATCGGATCATCCGCTATGCATTTGAGCTTGCACGTCAGACTGGTAGAAATCACGTGACGTCGGCGACCAAGTCAAATGGCATTTTCTACTCCATGCCGTTCTGGGACGAACGGTTTGCTCTGATCAGCAAAGAATACCCCGAGGTTCGGACCGACCAGTACCACATCGATATTCTTTGCGCTCGCTTTGTGATGACGCCGGAGCGGTTCAATGTGGTGGTCGCAAGCAACCTGTTCGGCGACATACTTTCGGATCTGGGCCCCGGCGTTACGGGTACGATCGCGGTCGCACCTTCAGCAAACATCAACCCCGAGCGCAAATTTCCCTCCATGTTCGAACCTGTTCATGGTTCCGCGCCGGACATCGCGGGGCAGGGAATTGCGAACCCGATTGGCCAGATATGGTCGGCTGCCATGATGCTCGATCATCTCGGCGAGCCTGCCGCCGGGAAAGCAATTGTCGACGCAATCGAATACGTATTGACCTCTTCGGGCGCGCCTCTCACTCCGGACATGGGCGGTCGAGCAACGACAGTGGATCTTGGGACGGCGATAGCGAATGCGGTCGGTGAAACGAGATAGGGCTGCTGACCCGTTCACAAAACCGACAAATTTATTTGTCCCTTTTCTTGTTGAAGATGCAGGGCTGTTTTCAACCGTGCAGACAAGTTCCCGGCTTTACTCGTGGGCGAGATGCCTACTCACTTCCCGGTACCGCCCATATCGAAACCCTCCGCCGACCGAACCGCCAATCGCTCTGCGCAACAGTCAGTCGAAGCTTTTCGCGCCTGCCACGAGCGCTACAACGCTTGCCTGCAGTACCAGAATCTCCGAACCAAATCTTTCATGAACGAGACGATCGGCAGCTACCTGCTGGATTTCGACCTTGCTTCGAAGCGAGCAATCGGTATGAACAGCGATCGTTACCGGTTGTTTCAACTCCTCTTCCTCCAAGGACACTCCGCAACGGAGATTTGCGAACAACTTGGGATTGGTCGCTTTACTTTTGCAAGCGAGATAGCGGAAATCGAAAAAACGGCAGGCCGAGCTTTCGTGCAGCGCGGGTTGTTCCCTCTGAGCGCTTACTTTGGCGAAGACAGGAGCCTAGCGTCTGAGCGGAGAGCGGCCTAATCCGGCCGGCTCTCCCTTTTTTTAGCCATGCGCCAGGTAGGCGTAGAAGAGCACTTCTAGGCCTACTGCGGTTGCAAGAATCACGCTGTGGCGGAGCGTGAATCGAAATAGTCTCGCCTGATCCTTTACCGACATGTCCGTGGCTGCAGCGGCCACCGCGATTGTCTGCAAACTGATCATCTTCCCCATCACTCCGCCGGCCGAATTCGAAGCTGCGATCAAACTGGGTCTCAGTCCCAAATGATGAGCGGTGACCACTTGCAGATTTCCGAACAGGGCGTTTGCTGACGTGTCCGATCCGGTCAGAAAAACACCGAGCCAACCAAGCAATGCACTGAAGAACGGGAACATGACACCCGTCGCTGAAAACGCCAACCCTAAAGTCCCCGTCGCACCGCAGTAATTCATCAGGAACGCCATCGCAAGGACGCCTGAAACGGTTAGCGTTGGAAGAAGCAGTTGCTTCACCACGGAGACGAACATGGTCAGAAACTCACCGACGCTGACACGGAGGAACACTGCGGAGAGTAGCGTTGCGACCATACACGACGTTCCTGATGCCGACAACCAGTTCAACGTGTAGAGAGCCGGGTAGGGCGACGTCGTTGTCACCACTGGTGGCGTACGCAATACGTACGTATGCAGCAAGGGCCACGGGAACACCACAGTGACTGAGTTCAGAAGCGACTGGAAGGGTTTGTATCCCCATAGAAGAACGCAGATCACCAGGAATACATATGGCATCCAGCCCGCCACAATCTGTCCCGTCGTGAGAGTCATGTGGACTGGCCGCTCTCTCACGGCAGTACTGGTTTGTGTTTGCCGGGACGTCTGAGTTCCGGTCCCTGTCTCCCCCGTTTTAGATGGCACGCCGGAATCGGAAGAGAAGTGCTCCGCGAACACCCCTTCCTTCTTTGGCCGCCAAACCCGGAGCAGAAGCAGGAGCCCGATCATGGCGGAGAGAGAGCTCAAAATGTCAGTTAATTGCGGACCGATATAGTTCGATACAAAGAACTGAACGGACGCGAACAGACCGCCGCACACTAATACTGCCGGCCATATCTCTACAAGGCCGCTGATGCCGGACATCGTTACGATCAAGTACGCCGGAATGATGAGCGACAGCGGCGCGCAGAGCTTTCCAACGTCGGCACTCAACCGATCGAGAGGAAGGCCCGTTATGCCCGCGAGCGTGATGACTGGGATGCCGATAGAGCCGAACGCCACCGGGGCGGTGTTGGCAAGAAGGCAGATTGCAGAAGCGTAAAACGGTGAAAAGCCGAAGCCCATGAGCATTGCGGCCGCCACTGCAACCGGGGTTCCGAATCCGGCGGCGCCTTCAATAAAGGCACCGAAAGCAAACGCAATCAATAGAGCTTGCAGCCGCGGGTCGGAGGTGAAAGCCCCAATGGAGCTTTTGATCACCTCGAATTTCCCTGTTTTCACGGTAAGGCGGTAGAGGAAGATGGCCCAGAAAACGATCCAGGAGATCGGAAACAGTCCGAACGCCGCTCCGTAAAGCGCAGAGCTAACGGCCAATACCGGCGGCATGTGATACGGGCCGATGGCTATCACTGCCGTCACTGCTAGTCCCGCCAAGGCCGCCATCCAGGCAGGCTTTCGTAGAACGCCCAACAGAACCAGCAGTGTGGCGATAGGGATCGCAGCTACAAGCGACGACCAGAACAGCGCGTGCGAGATGGGGTCGTAGTTCTGCGACCAAACCGAGATCATACGTTCGTTGTGCCCCTAGTTAACGTAAGAGTACGCTTCCAGCGTCAGGAACTCCGGAAGTTTATCACTAAGAAGCATCTTCTCGAACAGCTGGGAAGCGAGATCAAATTTCCCGGCATCATACCGCTTGGCACCCAGGATCCCGCGAATGTGCTGCAGTTGCGATTTGATCGTTTCGCGAACGAGCTCCGGCGTAATCTTCCGGCCGTCCTCAAGCGTTGCGGCGTAATGAACCCACTGCCAAACCTGAGTGCGAGAGATCTCGGCCGTGGCTGCGTCCTCCATCAGGTTGTAGATCGGAACGCATCCATTGCCCAGCAGCCATGATTCAAGGTATTGGATACCAACGTCGATATTCAGGCGGAGTCCGGCCTCGGTTATCTTTCCATCCGGAACCGCAAGCAGATCTGCTGCCGTGACGTGAACGTCTTCGCGCTTTTTGTCGATCTGATTTGGTGTGGGCATCCCTTCATCAAATATCTGCATCGCTACAGGAATGAGACCAGGATGGGCGACCCAGGTTCCGTCATGTCCCGCCTTGACTTCGCGAAGTTTATCCAGGCGAACCTTCTCGAGAGCCGCTTCGTTCAGAGCTGCATCCGATTTGATCGGAATCTGTGCTGCCATGCCGCCCATAGCGTGGATTTCTCGTTTGTGGCAGGTCTGAATCAGCAGATCGACATAGGAACTCAAGAAGTGACGCTCCATGGTGACCTGCGCGCGGTCGGGCATCACGAATTTCGGGTTGGCCTGGAACACCTTGATGAAGCTGAAAATATAATCCCAGCGCCCGCAATTGAGACCCGCCGAATGTTCCCGCAATTCGTAGAGAATCTCGTCCATCTCAAACGCGCCCCAAATTGTCTCAATGAGCACGGTGGCTCGGATCGAGCCGCGCGGAATTTTCAGATAATCCTGCGCGAAGAGGAACACGTCATTCCAAAGGCGCGCTTCCAGGTGGCTCTGCAACTTAGGCAAATAAAAATATGGTCCGGAACCTTTCGCGATGAGAGCCTTCGCATTGTGGAAGAAGTAGAGGCCGAAATCGAACAGCGACCCGGACACCGGCTCACCATCAATCGTCATGTGGCGTTCCACAAGGTGCAAACCACGGGGCCGAATGAATAGCACTGCCGGCTTCGGTCCAAGCTCGTATTTCTTTCCGTCCGGGCTTGTATAGCGGATTTCGTTCCGAACAGCATCCCGCATGTTCACCTGGCCGGCCAGGTTGTTCGACCAAGTCGGCGAGTTCGAATCCTCGAAATCGGCCATGAAGACTTTCGCACCCGAATTCAGTGCGTTGATCACCATTTTGCGATCGACCGGACCTGTAATCTCCACACGCCGATCGCGGAGATCCGGAGGGATCGGTGCCACTTTCCAGGTGCCCTGGCGGATGCCCGCTGTTTCCGGTAAAAAGTCCGGCAGAGCTCCGTTGTCGATCGCTTTCTGACGCTCCACACGCGCCGCCAGGCGCTCACGTCTGCGGCCGTCGAAGTTCTTGTGCAACTCGAGGAGGAAGTCGATTGCCTCCGGAGTGAGTATCTCTTTGTATTCGTCTGCGACTTTCTCTATAAATGAGACTTGATTCGATTGAATACTTTGCAAGTAGGTAGCTCCTTAGCGAAAGTGATAAAGCAGAAGTCCGTACCCCACGCCGGCTTCGTCGCGTGGGCTCGCCAGTTGGAATGCCATGAATTTACCATCCGTGGAGACGACGGGATTCGAAGCCTTGTAGCCTTCATAGTCGTTGAAGTTGGTTAATCGAGTGAAGTTCTTGCCCGTACCGTCCAGGCGAAGCTTCCAGATGTCAATGTTCTTCGAGCCCCGAACGCCGCCGAGTTGCGCGACCTGCCGATCCGCTTCTACATTTGTATAGAGACCGTCAGGATAGATGCCTTCACACTCGTTATAGGTGCCGGGTGCCTTCGACATGTTTTCAACTTTGCCATTTGCCAGATCAATCGTCATCACAGAGGCGAGACCCTGCGGCTCGTAGCAGGTGAACGTCATCTTGCGGTCATTGTCGAAGAAGTCTTGAGCCTCGATTCGGCAAGAGTTCGACTTGCTTTCATACACCATCTTCTTATTTGTCAGCCGCGCGGTTCCTCCCGAGACGATGACATCCGCAACATACAATGAGGAGTATTCGGCTGGAAGCGATTCGTCCTGTGCGTGAGTGACGGAATAAGAGATTTTCATCGACTTCTTCGAAAGAGCGGCACCCTCTGACATTTTTTCGTTAAAGGGCTGGGGCTTCGCTCCCGTCTGGTTGGCAAGGAACCAAAGTTGATTATCCTTCGTACGACTACTGTGGATATCGGTGAAGGATTTCGGGCCGATCAGGATGTAGTCTCCGGACGAAAGATACATGATGCGCAGAAATGCCGCACCTGGAACATTACACGTCACGCATCGGATCACGCGAGTCTTTAGGTCGATTTGGAAAGCGTCTCCGAAGCTCTTGTCCATGAACACGATCTTGTTGCTGTCCGGTGAAATGTCCGCGCGCTCGCCGAAGTGAGTCAAGACTTCGATCTGGGAGGGAAGGTGATCTAACGGGCTACCGGACTTACGTTGGGCGAAGGTGGGCGCCGCCAGCACTAACACGGCGAAGAAAATAGACCTGATATTCATGTTGGAGGATTGATACCTGAGTTCGATCTGTTTAAGCCTGTCGAATGACGAAATAAGGTTGGTTGGTGAGTTCTTTCGAAAACCCGGGATGAAGCCAGGCTTTACCGGCGGATTCGGAGATCTCGAAGTAGTATTGAAGCGGGTAAACCGAATCCGTGTAACTGGCAGGAATGGCCGCGCGGAACCGTTTCCCGTCCGCATTCATCTCCAGCATTGAAAAGCGCTCCGCCTGATTCACGTGCCGATAGTAAAGCCGTACGGACGCAGGTTCGCGCTCCAACACCACTTCAAGATTGACCGTCTGGCCCCGTCGATACCGCTCCACAGGCTTGTGGTCACACCGTAAAGTCCGCGGCTCGGGCCGGCCTAGCAGCGTGGCGACCACAGTCTTCGTTCCATCTTGTGGGTCCGCAGCCTTCGCCTCACTGAGTTTTGCCGCAAGCGCCGCCAGGTCCCGATCGATCGCGGGTAGTCTATCCAGCCAATGACCTCTCAGCTGTGGATGCTCGCCGACCGTGATATCGGACATGTAAACGCCTTTCGCTTTTTCCGCCAGAGCGGCCCAGGAGTCTCGTGCCTTCCGATACTGTGCCACGCAGCTCGTCAGAGCGGCGGGATCACCAGTCTTCTCGTACCCGCGATATAGCATGCCGGCGCGAAGCTTGGCCCCGAAGAAGTCGCCCAGGCCCGCCAGGATTGTCACGTCGATCGCCATTCGCCGATATTCGGGGCTCCGCTTGTTTTTCGATCGGGCTTCAGCTTGTTTCAGTTGTTGCTTTGCCGAGGCAGCGTAATCCTCAAGCCATTGCGCCACTTCGAGTGGAGAATACTTGCCGTCCGCGTGGCCGCTCAGGAGTGAATCCGTATAGTCGTTTATTCGTGAGAACAGTTGCGGGTCTAGAGGGCTGACGTTTCCGAACACTTTTGGCGACGGCGTGTCGTTGTATGGTTGCCAGTGCCGAGCGTCCCACAACGACTGATTGAGATAGATCTCAGGCCAATAGGTATTGTTGCCGGCGGACGTTCCGTGAGCGGTAGTGACGATAGGCAGAATCCGGCTCGCATTGGCCAGCGCTGATTCGACATAAGGCGCGCCCTCACCAAAGTAGTTCGTTGTATATCTCTGCCACACTTCGGCGTCGCAGTCCGGATTATAGAGAGCGCGTCCCCACACGCGAGTCCCGTACAGGTACTTCTCCCAATCCCAATGCGGCCGGAGGGAAACGTCGGCGTATGCGCACCGGTCGCCTGCAATGCCGGAGCCCCGCCGTCCTTTGAAGGATAGCGGCTCGCAGATATCGACGCCGTCGCTCCCGCAGAAGCTAAAGGCACGCGAATATCCCGCCGCACTCACGGGATCGCCCCAGAGCAGGAGGCGCTGTGTGCCAGGCCAGATGCGGTGAACAATCCCAATCTTCCGGTCCTCGCGCATCAGGTCGCCGTAGCCATAGCGAAGGAAGCTGCGCGATCCAGCGCTCAGCTTCATCAAGCCGCTTGTCTGCTTGCCCGGTTTCGGCTGCTCCAACTCCCGGATGTCAGCCTGGTGATAGGGCATTCCCATATGCTCTGCCCAGAATTTCGGAGAGACTTTGACGGGTTGTTTGGTCCCCAGCGCAAGGTCCAACATCGTCTGGTCGATACCTTTCGGATGCATGTCGATTTCGACCTTGCGTCCACAGGAAGCTACGCCATCAAAAACCGTTTTCCAGAAATCGTAGCTGCCCTCTTCGACTCCGCTTTCGCCATGCACGCGGAACGTGATGCCGCTGATTGCTGGACATTTCTGCAACAGCAGTCGTACGGCATCCCGGCAGTAGGGACCGTGAGTTTCTGCAGTCAAACCCTCGACGGTGTAGTTTGGATTGGGACTATCAATCCAAACGTAGCCGTGCATCCATAGCCCGAGTTGGAACTCCATCCCTCTCGCGACCGTTTCCTCGCTAATGAATTTCAGCAGGTTGAGATTGCGGTCTCGCTCTTCGTCCGGCAGTTGGGGAACCCGCACGCTGTAACCCGGAACCGATACAAGAAATGGATACGTGAAAAGAAAATACGCGTCCGTCACCTGGCGTATGAAGTCGTAACCGATACCGAACGCGATCTGGAATCGATTAAATCTCTGGGTGGCAAGATTCGTGAGGTACGCGGGCCACATCTCGCGGTCGTTGTACCAGGGCTTGTCTTCGACATCGCTCGTAAACAACCGCATCATGCTGCGGACCCGGTTGGCTGGCTGTTCACTGATGGGCTTGACTCGAGCGAGCGCCCCTAGAGCGTCGTCCGAGTGTTCCACCCGGTCGGAGAGGTCCAGAAGGGCGTAAGCCAGCCCGCGCGAATCGTAACCCGTGGCGACCAACGACTTCCGTCCCTCGAGTGTCACGGGTGCCAAGGCGAGAGCTTCCGGAACGTGATTTGCTAACAGGCCCGCACCTTTGAGCGCGTCACGGCTTGCCGTGGAGTCGAAGGCGGCGGAAACAATGCAGAAGTCGTCCGGTTTGGCTTCTTTCGCACGAGCGCAACGGGAAACTCGAACACCGCGCGCCGCCAGGACTTTTTCCAGCCGGTTCGCAGCCCACAACCCAGGTCCATTCGCTGCCGTCCGGTCCCCGGGGTCGATAGCAATTGAGACGCCGGATCCGGCGCCGAGAACCCTCGCGGGCGCCAAGACCGCGGCTGAGGTCGTTCCCTTAATAAACTCCCGGCGATTGAAACTGTTTTTCATACGGTGAACTTCCGGTCGCAAACGTAATAACAAACACTATAATGGTCTGACCAGAGTGTCAACCGGAAGTTCACCACGTGGGACAAACGTCCGTGCTGAGAAAGGTTCTCTTGAGGATCACTGCCGCCTGCCGGCAATCATGCTATAAGATGCAGGTTCATATTTGGGATCTGGCGGACTGATGGTCAACTCGAAATCAACTGCTCTTGCTTCTGCGCGCGTCGGCGTTCCTGCTGCCGTGTTCGAACAGCTGTTGGGATACATCGTCAGCGGTGAATGGAAGGAAGGACAGCGGATCTCTCCGGAACGGGAACTCTGCCAGCAATTGGGAGTGGCGCGGCCGTCTCTCCGGGAAGCACTGAAAGCGCTTGAGATCATGGGTCTGGTCGACAGCCGTGTCGGTGCGGGAACCTTTGTACGGAAACGGGCCGATTTCCTGTCTCGCCCGCTGCTATGGGCAATCGCCGGCAGCAGTAGCGCCGGAGCCAACGAACTGGTCGAATCGCGGCTCGTTCTCGAAACTGAGCTGGCGGCCTTTGCTGCCGAGCGCGCGACCGAAAGCGACCTGTCCGAGATTAAACACGGGCTTCACCGCTTGGACGCGAAGCCCAACGAAGTTCTTGAATTCGACCTGAAATTTCATTTGGCAATCGCGATCGCGGCGCACAATGAGGTTCTGCTGAATGCCGTTCTCATGATTCGCAACCTGATTCAGCAGTGGATGTTGGTGACGCTCCAGGTACCTGGAATCACGGGGAGGGTGCTGGAACAGCACGCGGGCATTCTGGAATCGATCTTGGCGAAAGACAGCAAATCGGCTCGTGATCGAATGCGGAATCACCTCGGACAAATGGGCAGCCTCCTACTAGAGATCAAAGCGCCAGGAGATGCAAAATAACGTCCATGTTGGACCCGACTCCCCGCTGCGCGAAAGTGACAGGCATCTGTTTCTTAGGTTTGCTGGCCACTTTTTCGATACGGCCGGCGACGACGGAACCGCCCTTGGACCCGTCCTACAGCAGTGAAATGCAGTATTCGCGGCTCTGGCAGATCACCCCAGCCAATGTCGCGCAACTAGCTCGATGCTGGACTTATCACACGGGTGAAAAGGGGCGCCAATTCGAAACGACGCCAGTGTTTGCGGGCGGATTGCTGTACATCTCGAGTCAAAGTGCAAGGGTGATTGCTCTCGATCCAGAGACTGGCAAGGAGATTTGGAAATACGATCCACGCCTCACCCGGAGCAAAGATCACCGCGGAATTTCATATTGGCCCGGCGACGAGAAGGTCGGCCCGCGAGTTCTGCTGGGCACCGGAGACGGCCGGCTGATTGCGTTGGATGCGCGAACGGGTGTCCCCGTGCATGACTTCGGTGACAACGGAGTTGTCAATCTTCGAACAGGCGTAGCTGACGGTTACCCCGATGCGAGTTACTCGATTACCTCGCCTCCCGCAATTTACGAAAATCTGGCCATTGTCTCACCGAGCACGCAGGAGGGGCCGAGCCACGGCCCAAGCGGCGACCCGCGCGCGTTTGACATCCGAACAGGCAAGCTGGTGTGGAGATTTCATTCAGTTCCACAACCCGGAGAACCAGGAAATGAGACCTGGGGCCCTGATGGTTGGAAGGAGCGTGCGGGACCGAGCGCCTGGGGCAGGATGGTCGTTGATGGGGATCGCGGAACCGTTTTCTTGCCGATCGGAAATCCCGCAGACAGCTTCTACGGCGCAGATCGGAAGGGGGCTAATCTGTACGCGAATTCGATCGTCGCTCTCGATGCGCAAACCGGTAAGCTGCGCTGGCATTTCCAGATGACGCACCACGACATATTTGATTACGACGTGACTGGTTCTCCTTCCCTGGTAGTCGTCGATCGCAATGGAACCAAAATTCCTGCCGTCGCAGAGATCACGAAGATGGGATTGCTCTTTATCCTCGATCGCGAGACGGGGAGACCCATTTTTGGTGTGGAAGAACGTCCGGTGCCGCCCAGCACCGTTCCGGGCGAACAAGCCTGGCCAACTCAGCCGTTTCCGCTCAAGCCTCCTCCCCTCTCCCGGACAAGTATCACTCGAGAAGAGCTCACGAAGCGCAGCCCTGAAGCGGAACGGTACTGCCGTGAGCAATTTGACAAGTACGTTGTCGGCGGCCTTTACACCCCGTTTGGAATGCAGCCCACCCTGACGTTCCCGGGTGCGATGGGCGGCGGAAATTGGGGCGGTGTTTCGTTTGATCCCGAGCTTGACTACATTTTCGTCAACACAACAAACATGGGAAACATCGGACGCATGACCTCGACCGCGCCCGGATCGCCCATGCCCTACCGCAACGAAAGCGCTTATGCCCGGTTTTTGGATCATGAGCAATACCCTTGCCAGCAGCCGCCTTGGGGTGAGCTAATCGCGATCAGTACACGCTCCGGTGATATCGCGTGGAAAGTGCCTTTGGGAAGCTATGATGCGCTCGAAGCACAGGGGTTAAAAAATTGGGGTACGCCAAATGTCGGCGGGTTGCTCGCCACTGCGGGAGGTGTTATTTTCATCGGAGCTACCAACGACTCGCGGTTCCGGGCGTTCGATTCGCTCACTGGCACGGAACTCTGGAAGACAAAGCTTGAGGCGACGGCTAATTCGACTCCGGTGAGCTATCTGGGTCGCAACGGGAAGCAATACGTGGTTGTTGCTGCGGGCGGGCCAGACCATCTGAGAAACGTTGGGGATACGTCGACGAACAGCTCGGACACAGTCGTTGCGTTTGCTCTTTCGGAAAAGGAACTTCCGGGATCGAACGTTACGGCACAAAGGGCGCCTGCCCCGCCACCCCCGGGAAGGC
Source organism: Bryobacteraceae bacterium (assembly GCA_045807925.1). GTDB lineage: Bacteria > Acidobacteriota > Terriglobia > Bryobacterales > Bryobacteraceae > Bog-105. The sequence continues at coordinate 81,842 of JBJMGK010000090.1, forward strand.
CGAGCCCCATCTCAACTGAGGTACCCGCGACTTTGCCCGAAGGCATCGAAAAACAGGCACTGTTGAAAGTGTGCGGCAAATGTCACGGCCTCGAAACTTTCTCCAAAGCGAGAATGACCCGCGAGGAGTGGCAGAGCACGGTGACCGACATGGTTCAGCGCGGCGCCTCCGGCTCGCCGGAGGAGTTGCGAACGGTCGTCGATTACCTGTCGAAGTATCTCGGACCCCGAGCGCCGGTTACCGCCGGAAGCAAACCCTGAAGGAGTTCTCCCGATGACGATTGTAAGAATTTTGGCGGCTTTCTTGGTCGTTAGCTGCACCAGCGCGAATATGAAGGCCGCGGGATTGCCGCCGCTGGTTCATCAAATCGCTCCCGGCGTGTACTACCGGCAATCCGAAGACGACAAACGAATCATCGCCACAACAAGCTGGATCGAGTTCAAGGACTTTGTGGTTGTGATCGACGCAAACTTCCCGTGGGGCGCCAAAGCGATCCTGGCGGATTTGAAAGCGACTACATCCAAGCCCGTCCGGTTTGTGTTCGATACTCATTACCATGCCGACCACAGTTACGGGAACGGCGTCTTTGCGCAGGAGGGTGCGACCGTAGTCAGCTCTGAAATGACGGCTGAAGACTCGCGAACCCGGAACACCGCATCCTGGGAGAAAGACACGGGCGTTGGCGAGCAGAGCCTAAAGCAGTATTCTCTCGTTCATCCTCAACTTACTTTCAACGATTCGATAGCCATTACCGACGGCTCCCGACGTCTGGAACTCATCAGGGTTGGTCCTGGACATACGCGAGGTGACGCCGTGGCCTGGCTACCGGCGGAGCGGATCGTATTCACTGGTGATTTGTGCACCACGAGGGCTCAGAATAATCTTGCCGACCCAGGCATGAGCCCGGATGGCTGGTTGCATATACTGGACAGGCTTGAGGCGATGAATCCCGCCATCGTCGTTCCCGGCCATGGACGTGACGGTACGGTCGATGCACTCAAAGGCCAACGGGCGTATCTGGCGGCTATCTTCGACGCAGTGAAAGCCGGGATTGCAAAAGGCGCGTCCGAGACCGAGATCTACAACCAGATCCACTGGCCTCAGTTTAAGCCGTGGTCCGATGACGAAAAGCGTAACCACGTCGCGGTCAACGCCGTGTATAAGAGGTTCACCTCCACGCCGCCAACATCCTCTAAGTAGAGTTACATCACAGCCTCCCAGGCTCTTTCGCGCGGATTCATCACTTAAGAAGCCAGGAGAGGTTTTCCCGGAAAATCGAACAACTCTACAGTACCCCTTCGAATCTAGCGGTGAGAGGCTTACTGTTAACAGTTCGCGAACCGGGCAGCGATCGGTCTAAACGTTGCTCCACCATCCGGGCCTCCCGATGGCGCGTTGCCATATCAACGGTCATTTGCATTTTCGCGCTCATCTCGACTGCCGAGGCAAGTCTCGATCCATCGAAAGACATATCCCAGTTCATTCATCAGACTTGGCAAAACGAGCAGGGGCTACCAGAGAATTCTGTAACGGCGATCGCTCAGACGCGTGATGGTTATCTCTGGTTAGGAACTGAAAGCGGTCTGGCCCGATTCGACGGATTGCGATTTACCGTCTACGACAAAACCTCCACGCCCGGACTTGCCGGAAATTTCATCACATGTCTGCTCGTTGACCACGATGGAACCCTTTGGATCGGAACACATGACGGCGGGCTGACGCGGTTCGATCACGGTAAGTTTTCGCCGTATCCGGCGGCCGTTGGAGGCATGGCAAACGACTCGATCTTGTCGCTATATGAGGATGCAGATCGGCATCTTTGGATCGGCACAGACGGAGGGGGACTTACTCGTATCCAGGCAGATAAAACGGAGCACATCACCAAACGGAATGGATTGTCGGATGATGCAGTGCTATCCATCTCAGGCGATAAAGAGGGGAATCTCTGGGCGGGAACACGCAATGGCCTCAACAGGATTTCGCGAGGTATCGTTCAACGGTATACGGCAAAAGATGGACTGGGCGGCAGCGACATTCGCAGCGTTCGGGTTGATCGCGAGGGATGCGTGTGGGTTGGCGTGCGCGGAAACGGATTGTGGCAGTGGACGCCCGGAAAACGTAGACTCTTCACTCGGTTCCAGGCGCTGGCGAATAGCTCTGTTTCTTCCATTTACGAAGACGGGGCCGGTACCTTGTGGGTGGGAACTCTGGATTCCGGACTCCACAGGATTGTCCAGGATCGAAGTCAGTCCGTGACAAAGACAGATGGAATCCCGAACAACGGCGTCTGGAGCATTCTTGAGGACCGGGCAGGAACGTTGTGGATCGGTGGTACCGCAACCGGGCTGAGCGCAATTCGTCAAGGTCCCATCACGCCGGTGACGACAGACCAAGGGCTTGCGGCGAATGTCAGTCTGGCAATTTACCAGGACCGAAGCGGTGCGATGTGGATTGGCTCAGAAGGTGGATTGACGCATTGGCAAACCGGCAAGGCGACTGTATATACGACGCGCGATGGTCTGCCGGATAACCTCGTCTTCTCTGTTGCCCAGGACGGAGCCGGAAACATTTGGGCGGGGACCAGGAACGGACTTGCCCGGTTGGAGAACGGAAGGTTCAGGACCTATACGGATGAGGACGGATTACCGGGAAAGCACCCATTTCTCTGTCTCTACACAGATCGCCGCGGTTGGCTCTGGGCGGGGTCTCGCGGGACACTGAGCCGGTTTGACGGGTCGAAGTTCACCACCTACACAAATCGCGATGCGTTGCCCAACAAGCTTGTGACGTCTTTGTACCAGGACGCAGACGAAGTACTTTGGATCGGAACCGACGGCGGTGGATTGGGCGAGTTCAAAGATGGTCGGCTCCGGTTTCTCACCGACCGCGATGGCCTGCCGACCAATATCATCCTTTCCATCTCAGGGGACTCGAATCGTACGTTGTGGCTCGGGACGAACGGGAAAGGACTCGTGCGGTTTGCCGACGGAAAGTTCACCACCTATACCACGCGCGACGGTCTGGCCGATGATGCCGTTTTCGAAATCTTGAACGATGGACTTGGCCGTTTGTGGCTGACGTCGAATCACGGAATATCGAGCGTCCCTAAGCGGGACCTGGAACTGCTAGCCTCACACAAAATCAGTCTGCTTCACGTCACCCGGTACGGCACGGACGACGGCATGAAGAACCACGAATGTAACGGCGGGTTCCAACCTGCTGGATGGCAGACACGCGATGGCCAGCTTTGGTTTCCGACTCTGAACGGCGTGGCGGTAGTCAATCCGAAGCAGGCGGAAGCTTCCAAAGTCCCATTCGCGGCGCTGATTGAACGCGTGCGGGCCGACAATACGCCCGTCTCTGGAACAAGTGAGTTCCACATACCCCACGGCCAGAAGCATTTGGACTTCCAGTTTGCCGCTCCGGGTTCAGCAGTTCCCGGGAAGCTCCAGTTCAGCTACCTGCTCGAGGGCTTTGATAAGGATTGGGTACAGGCGGGTCCTCGCGGGGTTGCAAGTTACACCAACATAGCTCCGGCAAATTACCGCTTTCGAGTGTTGGCCTGTATCGATGGCCAGTGTTCGAGTAACGGAGCAGGAGCAAGTGTCCTCGTCCAGCCGGCGTTTTATGAGACCAGGATGTTCTTCATCCTGATTGCCGGTCTGGTGACAGGTGCCGGCTTCGGCCTGCACCGCTTCCGGGTCGCTCACTTGAGACACGGAGAGCGGGTGTTACGACAACTCGTGGAACAGCGAACACTAGAGCTACGGGAATCCAGGGACCAACTCGAACTGCGTGTTCAAGAGCGAACGAGAGACCTTTCGGTGGCGAACGCGAAGCTGGAACTGGAGATAGGAGTGCGAAGGGACGCGGAAGAAAAAGCTGCCGCGGCCAATAGAGCCAAGTCAGAGTTTCTAGCTAACATGAGCCATGAGATCAGGACGCCCATTAACGGGATCATGGGCATGACTGATATCGCTCTCACGACTTCTTTGGATCCTGAACAGCAGGAATACCTGGAGATCATCAAGATTTCAGCGGACGCTCTGCTTGCCATCGTGAACGATATTCTTGATTTCTCGAAAGTGGAGGCCAACAAGCTGGAACTGGAGAGCATCGAGTTCCTGCTGTCCGACTGCATCAAGGGCGTGGTCGGGTTAATCGCGGTCCAGGCTCGGGAAAAAGGGTTAAGGCTTGATGTCAATCTCCAGGAAGATCTCCCTGAGCATCTGATCGGTGATCCGGGTCGGTTGCGCCAGATTCTTCTGAACCTGCTCTGCAATGCCGTCAAGTTCACCAAACAGGGATTCGTGAGCCTCTCAGCCCGAACTGAATCGATTTCTCAAACTGAAGCTCTCTTGCACTTCGGTATCGCGGATTCGGGCATCGGCATTCCCAAAGCTAAGCAGGAGCTTATATTTGAGGCCTTCTCGCAAGCAGATAACTCCTCGACACGGACCTTCGGCGGCACGGGCTTGGGTCTGACGATCTCATCTCAGCTGGTTGAACTGATGAACGGATCCATTTGGGTGGACAGTGAAGCGGGACGCGGCAGCACATTCCACTTCACGGCCCGCTTTGAGCTCTCGCCCGTTTCCTATATGGACAGCTGCGAGAACTTAGAGCTGGCCCTGACCGGCAACGCTCAATAGCTTCGTTCGACTAAATCTCATCGAAGTTTCCTCAAACGTCGCAAACCCTCTAAAGGTACTCCGTACAAAGCCGATAAATCTATTGTTACCGGCAGTACGGGAAAGTCCAGTACCTGCCGACGTTAGTAAAAGGACTCTACATGAGGAAATTAGCATCGTGCTTTCTTTTAGCGGTGATTGCCTGCGCAGCGCCGGTACCTAAGAAAAAGGTCTCGTCAGATCTCAAGAAGGCCGCTCAAAGCGGTTCCGTTCAAGTCATCGTCCAGTGGAACACTGAAACGGGAGATGCCACTGAACAGAAGATTTCTGCTCTTGGCGGAACTGTGATTTCACAGTTCCACGCCGTGGATTCCGGTGTCTACGTGATTCCCTCAACGGCGGTGGGCGCGCTGGAGACAGACAAAGACGTGAAGTTCATTTCCGTGGATAGGAATGTTGTCAAAAAGGCCGCGACCATTTCGATTACACCCGGAACAATCAATGCGCCTGCTGTCTGGAACAGCGGCTATAACGGCCAGGGAATCGGGGTCGCTGTCCTCGACAGCGGTATCAATTCTGATGATGACTTAGGAACCTATTTACACGACCCGGTCTACAGCCAAGATTTCACGGTGCCAACGGCTTTGGTCGACGGAAAGCCTCCTAAGAAGCCAGCGAGTTATGGACTGGACTGGTATGGCCACGGCCAGCACATTGCCGGCATTATTGCTTCGAACGGTAAGAGTTCGAACTGCGGAGATTGTACCCAGGTTCTTGCCGGCATCGCACCGGGCGTAAACTTGATCAACTTGAAAGTGTTGGACGCGAGCGGACAGGGTTCGGACAGCTATGTCATCGCCGCACTCGACCGAGCGATAGCTCTGAAGAATACCTACAATATCCGCGTCATGAACCTCTCGCTGGGCCGGCCCGTATATGAGAGCTACACGGAAGACCCACTTTGCCAGGCCGTAGAGGCTGCCTGGAAAGCCGGAATCGTCGTTGTTGTTTCGGCTGGAAACGATGGGCGCGACAACAGCTTCGGGAACGACGGCTACAGCACGGTGAACGCGCCCGGGAATGATCCTTATGTCATCACAGTGGGAGCAATGAGGAGCATGGGAACGGCGACTCGCGCCGATGACTTGATTGCGAGCTACAGTTCGAAGGGACCGTCGGCGGTGGACCACATCGTGAAGCCGGACCTTGTTGCCCCGGGGAATCAGATCGTGTCTCTTCTGGCTGAACACGAAACCCTTGCCCTCGACGAACCACAAAACCTGGCCCCCCTGAATGCATATAAAAGTAAGTCAAACACCCCGGGTAGACCCGCGATTCAGCCGTCGTACGATCCTCAATCCGGCAAAGAGCCTCCAACGGCCAAAGCGGCTTCGGGCTATTCGAATAAGTATTTCGTGCTTAGCGGAACCAGCATGGCAGCGGCAGTAGTGAGCGGAGCCGCCGCGGATCTGCTCCAGGCCGTCCCGAGCTTAACGCCGGATCAAGTCAAGATGTTGCTGATGAAGACCGCGTCGAAGAACTTCCCGACCGTCAGCACGGTTACCGATCAGATAACCGGCCAAACATTCACCAGCTACTATGACGTTTTCACCGTCGGCGCAGGATACTTGGATGTAGCTGCGGCTTTGGCCTCTGCTCAGTCAGTGCCTGCGGGCATCACAGCGATCTCTCCGACTGCGAGCTATGACGCAGCAACTGGAAACGTTGATCTTTCCTTCGACCCGACATCGGTGTTCTCGGACAAGGCTATGTGGGGCGCGAATACTACGTCCGCAAACAAGGCGCTTTGGGGTGCGAGCGCAACGTGGAGCGGTTCGGTCCTGAGCGGAAATAAAGCTCTATGGGGCGCCAGTGCGGTCTGGGGTGCGACGTCCGATACTTCGGCGAACAAGGCTCTTTGGGGAGCGGATGCAATCTGGACCAACAAGGCGCTTTGGGGCGCGAACACCGGAAGTACTTCGCAGAGTGTGATGGTGAACGGCGAACAATAAAAAGTTCGCGAGGGGTGAGCTACTGTTTTCTGCCGCCCGCTTACGAACACGTAAACAACTAACCGGGCCTGGTGCTTCTCGAAGCGCCAGGCGCCCAGCCAATCGTGAATGAGACCCGAAGGGACTTTCTTCAGAAGGCGTCAAAGATCTTTTCTACATGCGGCTTGCAAACCGATCGGTTGTATCGAAGGCAGCTCTTGACACCGAATGCGAAGCTGCCTATTTTCGGGTGGACGACAGGCACTGGTGGGGTTTTTCGAACACCGTCCACATCCATCAAATCGACCACCCTGGCGCACCTCAGCAGCTGACCGGCGCGGCCGGCTTCGTCGTCTAGCCAGAGAAAGTGCGCACCCGGCTGGAGCCGGGCCTGCATAGCAGCCTTCGCGGCCTCCAGGTAGGCATCCCACGCTGCCGCTGCGCCCCTAGTTCGGTCTGCGACTTCGGATACGCAGGTCTGGTTTGAAAAGATCGCGCAAGGTTCGGTCGTGCCACGGAGAATGTTGCGTCCGCATTGCCAGACATACCCAGCGCTGGATTTGCGAACGCGTCACAGAGGGCGCCCGGGATCGGTTGGCAGACCCGGTTGCTCGATCCCATACAACCAGAAATCAACGTTCTAACGGTGACCGGTGCCCCAATCGCGTTGGAAACGGCCCTGTGTGCGCCAAACTGATGAAGCTTAGTGGTGCAAGGAGCGCCGCGCGTGACCGTGTAGGGACCTCCGCTCGCGAACGCATATACGCCGGAGAGCCTACCTGTGCCCGTGCCCTGTGTTCGCGCGGAGAAGCTATCGCGCACACGGAATCGCCTGCTTGAGCGGTTCAGAAAACATGCGTGACGAGTCAAAATCGTCTGACCTCGTCGACAGGGGCCTGTGACGGCAATACTGGACTTGACAACCGCAATTGGGGGTGGGAGATTCGGGACAGCAGCTTGGCCGTGATTTTGGCCCTCGTTATTTGACGCAACGAGACGTTCCGGTTACTTAGCAGCATGGGCACGATGCCGGAAATGAAACGGTATTTCCCAGGCGCACAGGAGGGAGCAAACGTGGAGAAGCAATCAAAAAATGGCGTATTCGGCTTAGTTTTAATAGGCCTAGGCAGTGGGCTCGCGGCCGCAGGGTTTGCCTTGATCGTGCCGGTTTGCACGAATTGGTCGCGGTCCAAATTGACGGAGGTCTACCGCAAGGGCAAAGAAGGTGTATTGGCCGGATTTGAAACAGCTGCGGATGCCGTAGGCGAAATGGCCACCAAAGCTCAGCAACCGCTCGGCGGAGCGGCCAAGGCAGCCCGAGAAACCACGGCTATTGCCGCTGGTGCAATCGAGTCAGCAGCTCACTACATCAGGGAGCGCGTGCAGTAGTTATCGAGTGCTGCCACTATCGCTTCAACCGTTATTGCACCTTAATTGCTACCCAAAGCGTAGCGGCGTTTTTTCCGCAGGACCATAGCAGTCTTCGAAGCCGTCCTCCGCCGAAGTGTACTTTGCGCCACCAGCTTGGTCCAGAGTTGTTCCCGGTTCACTGTTGACGTGGTTGGTGCCCTAACTCACCAGGTGCAAGTCATGAGCGTGAGGGCAGGTGAAACCGCATGGATCGATCCTGGTCCTATTCAATAGGAGACAGAGAGCGATGAAAAATCAGTGTTTTGCAAAGCTGTTAATTGGGTGCGGTAGACATCACTCCCAGCTCAAAGCTGAAGCACACGGCGATCGCCCATTGGGGACTTACCTTGCTTTGAAATGCAAGCCCAAGGCCGCCCGAGTCACTACAACCGCGAAGGCGCGCTGCCAAGAACCGTGGTGTGGTTGCGGACGAAGGTATATCGAATCCAGAGGCCTTTCACCGTTGATGCGCCCCCAATCGTGCAAGCAAGATGAACTGCAGCTATGCTATTCGCGAATTTCTGTTTCTGTAAAGTGCAGAAACGTACTCTTCGCGACCGTCGTCGGTAGTTCCAATATATAAGAGACGAGCCCTTAGGAGCGGACCTTGAATCTCGGCTTTGGGGTGGCCAGCTGATGGTGCTAGGTTTATCGTCATGTCGGCTCAAGAGGAAATCGACGAACACGTTCATCACGCACGGGACCTATTTGAGAAGTTGGTGGCGGGCAACATGGCAATCGTCGCGGCCTTGTTAGCCATCGTTTCGGTTCTCGGACAGCATTACAACACGGAGGAACTGCTCAAGCAGCAGGAAAGCTCGGATCAATGGGCGTACTATCAGGCGAAGAATATCCGCCTGTACATCGCCCAAAGTACCCAGGACTTGATCATGGCGGCCGGTAGGGCTGGAGGACAGAGTAGCTCTCGCTATCAGCAGGACGCAGTTCGTTATAAGCGCGAAGAATCGGGCATTCAGGACAAGGCGCATGAGTTAGAGCGGGAACGGGATGCGGACGGCCGAAAGGCGCACCAGTTTCATATCGGAGAAGTCTTCCTCGAAGTAGCGATCGTGCTACTCTCGCTAGCGATTCTCACAAGGCGCCGACCGCTAGCCTTTGCCGGCCTGACCAGTGCAATTGCGGGTGTCGTGTGGGCGGCGAACGGATTCTTCCCGTGACCTGGAGGCTACATCCCATCCGGACACCCGGCATCACAAATGTCGGATTTTTGTGGAACTTACGGCCAATCCGTGCATCACAGGAGCACGACTATGGGAGCCTCGATGACCGTAGCACTGAGTTTTCTTGGAAGTCGTCGCTCGCTGAATTCTCTGGCCGCCCTCATTTTCATAACAGCCGTACTTTCCAGGCCTTTGTCGGGTCAGAACTCAGGAACTGATCTGCCGCAGCCAGCAGCTGTGAACACAAAGGCATCGTCGCCCTGTCAGGAATCCTCCCAGACCGAGAGCAAGCGAATTTTCGGGATCGTTCCAAATTACCGAACGTCTCCGTGCCTTAAGTACTATAAACCGCTAACCTCGAGGGGAAAATTTAAAATAGCGACGCAGGACGCGTTCGACCGGGGAACGTTTGTGCTCGCAGCGGCATTCGCCGGCCAAGCGCAATTGACGAATTCAAACCCCTCCTTTGGCCAGGGGGCCGCCGGTTACGCGCGTTACCTCGGAGCGTCCTACGGGGACTTCGCCATAGGCGACTACATGACTGAAGCTATTTTTCCGTCCCTGTTGCATCAGGATCCCCGTTATTTTCGGAAAAGCAGCGGATCGGGCTGGGCAAGGTTCGGGTATGCGTGCGGCCAGGTGATTTTCACACACAACGATTCGGGAAAGAAGGCATTCAACTATTCCGAACTCGCTGGTAACTCCGCCGCGGTGGCGATTTCGACCGCTTACTATGCAGACAATCGGAACGCGCGAGATGCCAGCCTAAAGCTTATTAGTCAGGTCGGTATAGACATGGCGGCCAATGTTTTGAAGGAGTTTTGGCCGGATCTCAATAGAACATTCTCGCGCAAGCACTGACCTTCATTGCACCGGTCATGCCATCAATGGAACTCCAATTTCTCGTGCGACAGTCCGTATGTATGTGGCGGCCTCTTGGTATTCTTCTGGCGTTTTCAAGTGTTCGATCATCAGCGGAGTCCCCGCCGCCAGTTTACTGAGTTCAGCCAGATACCGTCGGTAGTCAATCTGACCCCGACCGGGCGCCACTTCTACGAAATGAACGTTCAATTCGGTGATCCACTTAAGATCCTTAGCGTGACAGGAAACGATCCACTTGCCTAACTTCCGGAAGCATTCTCCGATGAAGTCGCTATTTCGGTAAAAGCGCCGAGGGCAATTCACCCCATTACAAACGTCAAGATGAACACCAAATGCGGTGCGGTCGATTGCACGGATGAGCTCCAGGTAAGAATCGGGGCCATCCGGCAGATTCCAGCCCATCATTTCTATGGTGAACTTAGTACGCGAGGGTTTGACGGCATCGATGACATGGCGGCAGTTCTCAACCGTCGCGTCGAAGAATTCCTTCGAAAGGTTCTTTGGGTTGGGACCATACCACTCCGTCGGATTATAGGAGCCAGCGATGTCCACGCAACAACGGGCTCCAACCGCGTCGGCGAGCGCACAACGTTCGGTGACGTATTGGAGGTTCTCGCGACGCTTTGCGTTGTCCGGGTCGAGCATATTCTTCCAGGCGCCTACTTCGGCGATAGCAACATTCGCGTCTCTGAACGCCATTTCGATGGACCGAATACGCGCGGTGTCGCCAATTTCTGCCGGAGGGCAGTAGGCAGCGCTGTAGAGCAGACGCCGATGTTCGAGGGCGAGTTGGACGGGGTCGTCGGATTTCAGAAAAATCGGTGCGCCGAGGCGGACCCGCCCATTGCCAGGCGGCTGGAGCGCATTAGCGGTGAGGGCGGAAGCAGAACTGGCGAGAAGGGAACGGCGAGTCAAGTTCAGTGCCATGCCTCGCAGTCTACAGTGGCCCTTGTCAACGATCGAAGTTGCGCGGGTTCAGGGTTCGTCCGAGCCAGACGCGGTTCACGCGCTCGGGGCCGAATTGCCGTTGCCGGTGAGATAAACTGCTTCGCAACTCCGATGAGCGCTAAAAACCTGAATGGCAGAATGAGACGTTCATGGCTGCTTTAATCGGCAAACGGGATCCTCGTTACGACACCCTGAAGAAAAGCCGTAATCTTCGCTGGCCGGCGTTGCCGAACGACGTTGCCGATTCCATCGAATTGTGCGAAAGCTCGGAAGAAGTCCTGGCCGCACTCCAGCGGGTTGTCGATGCGGGACGGCGGCCTACTATTCGGAGCGGCGGTCACTGCTACGAAGACTTTGTCGTGAACAATCCAGGGGGTTCGATTCTCGACCTGAGTGTTCTTACGTCTTCTCACCTGCCAGGAGATGGGAGCCGATATCGGATTAGCGCCGGTAAGGTACTGGGAGACGTTTACCTCGACTTGTTCAAGCGACATGGTGTCACGATCCCTGCGGGAACCTGCTACACCGTCGGGGCAGGAGGACACATCGCGGGCGGAGGATATGGCCTGCTCTCGCGGCTTCACGGTCTTACAGTGGACTGGGTTTCCGCCGTCGACATAGTCACGATCGACCCACGCGGTAAGGCTGTTGCCCGTCGTTTGGACAAGAGACAAGAGCCGGATCTTTTCCGCGCCTGTCGGGGAGCGGGCGGGGGGAACTTCGGCGTTATAACCGGATATCTCTTCGATACCCTTCCGACCCCTCCACAGGAAGTAATCAGCGGTGGCGTTTCCTTTCAGTGGGCGGGCATGACCGAGCAGCGGTTTGTCGACATTTTGCTTACCTACGGCGACTACTGGGCGACACGAGGCAAAGATCGAGAGACATGGGGCTTATTCTCTGTTCTGAACTTGCAGCACTCGGACGCGGGACGATTCGGACTCTCTCTTCAATTCTGCAATCCCGATGGAACTTGCCGCGATCTGAGCGTCGTCAACGAATTCCTCGATCGGTTTGAGCCATGCAATCCTTCGCCTGAACATTCGGTGATCAGAGGCGATCAGGTAATTCCTCAGCAAACGCTCGCTGGCAAGTCATGCCCGGGACAACATGCCTTGACAAGGCGGCTTTGGCTTGACGCAACCGTGGAAGGCTCGGGCAGCAGCAGTTCGCGGGCAAAGTATAAGTCGACTTACATGAAGAAGAACTTCAGCGCTACGGAGGCAAAGTGTGTTTACACGCATCTGAAGCGGACGTTCCCCAAAACAGACCTGCGTGGCTCCATGCTGGCGGTCGATTCCTATGGCGGAGCCATAAACCGGGACGAGCTACAGGCTGAAACCGCCATTTCACAGCGGTCGTCCGTCATGAAACTTCAGTTCATGTCGTTTTGGAAGAACTCCGAGGATGATGCAGCGCGCTTGCGATGGATGGGAGACTTCTACAAGGATTTATATTCTACAGATCTCGTTCCATCACAATACGCAGGTACTCCCTACCCTTGTAAGCAGTACGAAGGCTGCTACATCAATTACCCCGACAAGGACATGCTGAAGTATTCTTTCTGGCCGCAGCTGTACTATGGCGACGGTGATCTTTACGCCTTTTTACAAAACGTAAAGCAGCGGTATGATCCACACAACGTGTTTCATCACGCAATGTCGGTTCGACCGCCGCAAAGGCAACTTTGATGAGACCGGCCTCGTTGAGCCGCCGTGCCTTTCTGGAAGCGGCGTCTGCGATCTCGACGTCCGCTTTGCTGCCTATGCAAGCCAGAGAGTTCGATTCGGGATTGATCGACTATGTAGGAACGGCTGAGTCGATTGACGTGTACAGCACAGAGGCGGGACAAAAGCGAAAGCTACAGAGTTTGGCAAGCCGGCATTCCTCGTCGCTCACCCTGGACACAACGGGACGGCATTTGTTTGCCGTGAACGAGATCGACGAATTTCAGGGCCTCCCAACCAGCTCCGTCGAGTCTTACGCAGTCGAGCCCGGCACTGGACATTTACGCCTAACCAGTCGGAGACCTCTCTCCTTATCGGCGACACTGCCCAAAGGGTTGGCACTCTCCCCGAATGGGCAACATCTAGTCGTAGCGGTGTATGGAGGAGGTCTCTATAGCGTTCTTTCCGTTCGTCCAAACGGAGAGATTGACGGAGTTACTCAAGTCATAAAAGAAGTCGGCTCCAGTATCCGTCCGGACCGGCAATCATCAGCACATCCACATTCGGTCGTGTTTCATCCTTCTGGGGAGTTTCTCATCGGTACCGATTCAGGAGCTGATCGCATCAACGTCTTCACGATGAAGAATGGTCACATGACCTGCGTGCATCGGGTTTCCACGGTTCCTGGTACCGGTCCCGCCGGCTTGGAAATTGACTGTTCGGGTTCCCAGGTCTTTGTGGCGCACCGGTTCAGTCCTTTAGTGGCTCGCTACCGCTTCGATGCTGGATCCGGACACCTGTTCATCTCAGGGGATAGCCGCAGGACCTTAAGCTGATGAATCTGGCGCCAGGCAAATTGACAACGGGACAATTACGTGTTTCAATCCCTTAACACCTCCGGAAGTCAGCGAATGTACGACAAGCGGCCCTGAAGCCGCTGATTAACTCGGTGATCTCCGCGGTGTTCGATCTTTTCGTAACGGGGGCATCGGTGGCTAAAACACTCCGCCTTTTTCTATTCGTGTGCGCGTACTGCAGTCTTTCATTAGGGCAACTCGCCAACACGACTTCCCTGGTCGGTACTGTTACTGACGCCTCCGGCGCCTCCGCAGCCGGCGTAGCAATTACCGCGACCAATATTGACACGAACGATAGTTACCGAACTACGACCGCAGACGATGGGAATTACACGATCGAGTTCATCAAGATCGGCCAGTACACAGTGACCGCACAGCAATCTGGATTTCAGACGATCGTTAAGAACGGGATTGTTGTTTCAACCAATCAGACAGTTCGTACGGATTTCACTCTGCAGGTTGGACAGGTCACGGAGCAAGTGGTAGTCTCGGCCTCAGCGCCGCCGCTGTCAACAGATGATGCCAGTATCCGCGAAGTTATCAACCGCCAATCCATCGCAGAACTGCCACTAGGTGGGCGGGATCCACTTCGATTGGCAACCTTGTCCCCGGGTGTGCTGCCGGGGCAAAAGGCCGCTAACGGAATTCCACCCGGCGAAGATTTCATTGCTGCAGGCACTCGCGAAATTCAGAACAGTATTGCCCTCGATGGCATTGCGACGATGAATAACCTGATTACTACATCACCTTTCCATCCTTCCCCCGATGCTATTCAGGAAATGGAAGTGCAATCCGGCAACTATTCGGCGCAATATGGTGCTTACCTGGGCGCACATCTGAATTTGGTCACGAAGACCGGTACAAATGAGCTTCACGGCGCGTTATGGGAGTTCTTTCGCAACGATGTTTTGGATGCCCGCAATTTCTTCCTGAGTCCAACGGTGGCCAAGCCGCCGCTTCGGCAAAATCAGTTTGGCGTCGAGGTTGGCGGTCCGGTTTTCTTGCCGAAACTGTATAACGGCCGTAACAAGACGTTCTTCATGTTCGACTATGAAGCTTTGCGATTGAGGAAGCAGGCGACCGCTCTCGATACTGTTTTGACTCCTCTGATGCGGCAGGGTATTTTCAGCGAAAGTCCCACGTTGCGCAGTGCAAACGGGATCGCGTTCCCCGGGAACATCATTCCCGGTACCGCCATCTCTCCCCAGACAGTCAAGCTGTTGCAATACATGCCGCTGCCAAACATTCCAGGAGGCAGAACTTCATCGGGGTTAGGCGTCAGCAACAACTATTCAGCGGTTTACCCAAACAACGACAGTTTCAATCAGTTGCTCGGCAGAATTGATCAGAACTTTGGGGATAAGACGCGCTTCTTCTTCCGATATGCCAACAATGACGAGACGTTTCTAACCGGGGCAACGGGTCCGTACAACGGGACTTACCTGCCCGTTGGCACCAAGAATTGGGTGGTCGGATATTCACAAACGATAACGCCCAATATGGTGAACGACATCCGAGTCGGCCGGCAGCATTTAACCACAGATGCCCTGAACTACTGGTACACCAACAACCTGCTTACCGCCGGAACAGATCTGGGAATACCTGGATTCCGGGGCGATACCGCGTTCAACGACCCTGGCATTCCGACCATCAACAATACCGGTTTTATCTCGCTAGGCAACGGCGGTACGAACTGGATCCAGTTTGATACCACATGGCAAGGAACGGATTCGTTTACCTACACTCGCGGCGCGCATACGTTGATCGTGGGGGCGGAATTGCGCAAGCTCATCACTTCGCGGTCGGCAACAAACGATCCGAACGGACGATTTAACTTCACGGGATTCTACACTGGAAATGCCGCGGCGGATTTTATGCTTGGATTCGTCCAGAGCGATATCACTCCCGGTCCACAGATTCGCAATCAAGTGGCCGAATGGCGGGACGGGTTCTTTGTCGTTGACAATTGGCAGGCCTCCCGGAAGCTGACATTAAACCTGGGACTGCGGTACGAACTTCCAACAGTTCCATACACAGTAAATGGTTACGCAACCATTCTGAATGCGGCACAAACAGCCTTGATTCCGTCGAACCCTCCGCAGCCAGGATTTTCATTCATCAATCCCACCCACAAGGATTTTGCTCCTCGCTTCGGCCTAGCCTATCGCGCCTCCGACAAAACGGTCATCCGTGCAGGATTTGGGATTTACTACAATCCGAATCAAACGAACAGCTTTACCTTCCTCAGCAGCAATCCACCCTTCAGCGCAGTCACGACCTGTACCGCAACGGCGTCGGCCCCGATCACCTTCGCAAACCCGAGCCCAGCATCAGCTTGCGGAACTGCCCGGATCTTCAACATCATCACGCCGAATCCAAACTTGCCCACACCTTACATGAATCAGTGGACGTTCGGAATACAACGAGGACTGTGGAATAGTGCGGCGCTCGACGTTCAGTACATCGGGTCGCACACTGTCCATTTGGATCGCAGCTATTACAACAACACGCCCCTGCCAGGTTCCAGCGGGACGGTAGCTTCGAGGCGACCGAATCAACTATTCGGAGACATTCGGACGATTCAAAACGACGAGATCTCAAACTATGAAGGCTTGAGTGTCGAACTTCGACAGCGCCTTAGCCACGGGATAACGGCGCTCTTCTCTTACACCTGGTCTCATGCCCTGGACGTCTCTTCAGATTCCAACAACAGCGGATTTCCCCAAGACCCTTATAACTGGCGCGCAGATTACGGTAACGCGAATTGGGATGTCCGGCATCGTTTTGTCGGCAGCTTCACGTATTCTCTGCCGTTCCTGTTGAATTCTTCAAATTCGTTCTTAAAGCAGACGTTAGGAGGCTGGCAGACGAACGGCATTGTTACCCTGCAAGGCGGGTTTCCTTTCAATGTCCTGTCGCCAGGAGATCCGGCCAACACCGGACGAACCAATGAGAGGCCGAATGTAACAGGTCCGGCCTTTGCAAACTGCGGAAGCGGCCATACAAGCGGTTGCATCAGTACGAACTTTGCCGTCGCCAACCTTGCTTACGGTAATTTCGGCCGCAACGTACTGTATGGGCCGGGTCTTTACGACCTAGATTTCTCGGCATTCAAAAATTTCAGAATTAAGGAACGCGCCACCGTCCAATTCCGGTCGGAGTTTTTCAACCTGTTGAATACTCCGGCTTTCATGAATCCAAATGCAACCATCACGAATAGCAACTTCGGTACGATCACGTCTACCAAGAACGGCTTAAGCGATAATCGACAGATTCAATTTGCGTTAAAGTTGTTGTTCTGAAACGCTAGGTATTTATGGCGCATTTCTCGTTCCAAGGTCTTCGAAATCTCCGTTCGGCTTTCAATCGGCGGGATTTCTTTCGCAAGGGTGGCGTCCTGACGATGGCCGGGGCCGTTCCGCCCTCTGCGTCGGCCGCCTTGGAGAAAGCGACAGGCAAAACCAACGAGGATCGGGATCACTCTGCGCTTTACGAATCCATCGGCGTTCGCCCCATCATTAATGCTCGAGGCACGTTCACGATTTTGACCGGCTCGCAGTCACTGCCGCAAGTGAAAGATGCCATGGTGCAAGCGTCCCGCAGCTACGTCCAGATGGACGAGTTGATGGCCGGCGTCAGCAAAAAGCTGGCCGAGCTGACGGGTGCGCCCTGCGGCATTGTCACTGCCGGTTGTTGCGCCGCACTGACGAATTTCACCGCCGCGGTAATTGCTGGCACCAATCCGGAGCGAATGCAGCGGCTTCCCAATCTGAATGGCTTGAAGAACGAGGTCATCATCCCGGAGTACTCGCGCAATGTGTACGACCATGCCATTCGAATGCTCGGCGTGAAAATTGTCGAGGTGAAAACTCCGGCGGAACTGGAGTCCGCTTTCAACGAACGAACAGCATTGATCTACATCTTCGCCGGCCCAGGCGATGAAGGACCATTGGGCACGAAAGCTGTTTGCGACATTGCGCGGCCGCACAAGGTTCCGGTGATTGTAGACGCGGCGGCAGAAGGCCTCACGTTTCCAAATCTTCATCTCGAGCGTGGAGCCACTGCGGTTGCCTATAGCGGAGGCAAGTGCATCCGGGGTCCACAGGCAGCCGGGTTATTGCTCGGGGACCAGAATCTGCTTGAAGCGGCTTGGGCAAATAGTGCGCCGCATCACGCCTTTGGCCGATCGCTAAAGGTCGGCAAAGAAGAAATAATGGGAATGCTCGCGGCCGTTGAGGCCTGGAAGACACGCGATCATGACGCCGAGTATCGCGATTGGGAGGCTCAACTTGACTACATTTCCAAAGAGGTCACGAAGGTTCGCGGCGTGACGACTCGCGTCGAGGAACCACAGGGACTTTCGAATCGCACTCCTAGCCTCCGCATTGAATGGGATGCCACCCAATTGGGCATTACCGGCCAGGAGGTCAGCAAACTGCTGATGGATTCGGAACCCCGCATCGCTCTTGGTGGGGCTTCCGGAGTTCGTCCGGATCGCATGAGTAGTTCGGTGACTGTGACTCCCTGGATGATGATGCCGGGCGACCATAAGATCGTGGCGTCACGTATTTCCGCTGTGCTGAACGAGCATCCACCATTTAAAAACCCGCCCGTCCCGTCGGGAGAACTCGCATCCCTTGCCGGCCAGTGGCTGGCGACACTGAAGTTTGGCCGTGGCTCTGCCGAGCACCGGCTCGTCTTCGAACAACAAGGGGCGAGCTTGCTGGGCACCCACTATGGCGAGTTTGGATCGGGGGATTTGACGGGATCCGTCACGGCAAATCAAGTGCATTTCCGAAGTGCGCAGAAAATTGAAGGTCAACGGTTGTCGTACGAATTTTCCGGCACCGTCAACGGCAATCAAATGGGCGGTGTTCTCAACATGGGTGAATACGGTCTGGCGGAGTGGTCCGCCGAAAGACATCACTATGAGATGCCCGACGGACAACCAAAACCCGTGAAGAAGGCTTAGAGGAACCAGGAATGGCAAAGTCAGGCAGAAGAAATTTCATCCGAAACGGAGCGACGCTCGCGGCGGCGGGAGCTGTAGGCGAAAGTGCCGCGTCCGCACAGGGAGTCCAAACAGGCAAGAAGGTCTGGTGGAAAAATGGAAAAGCCCCCGAAAAGACGCCGCTGTTCAGCCCGGCCGTGTCATACGGAAACCTTCTGTTCCTTTCGGGCATCGGCGCCCATTTTGAGGGGGACATCAAAGCTCACACGAAGAAGGTTCTCGACGACATCCAGGCCCAGTTGGAAGCGTGTGGTTCTTCCATGAACAAAGTTCTGAAAGCACAAGTCTATTTAGCCGATCTGAAAGACTACGACGACATGAACTCGGTGTTCATGGGCAGATTTGGAGCGGAACCGCCTGTGAGAACGACTGTATCTGTCGCTGGCGTGCCTGGCAAATCGCTTGTCGAGATCGACGTCATAGCGTACATCTAAGCGACATGTGATGCGAAACACCTCCGAAACGCGTCGCAGATTCTTCGGGAGCTCGGGTGCCCTCTTGACCGGTTCCGCCGTGTCCGCGCTTCCATCGTTGGCTGCTGGCGAGACGTCGGCAGCGCCGGTCGACTACTACGACAAACTTGGCGTCACAAAAATAATCAATGCGGCAGGCACCTACACCTTCCTGACCGCAAGCATCATGCCGCCTCCGGTGCAAGCTGCAGTCGCTGAGGCAGCGAAGCATCCTGTGCGCCTGGAGGCACTGCAGAAAGCTGCCAGCCAGTACCTTGCGACGAAGTTGAAATGTGAAGGAGCGCTAGTGACCGCGGGTGCTGCATCTGCCCTGACCTTGGGGACGGCCGCCTGCATAACGGTCGCGAATCCGTCAGCAGTAAAGCGAATTCCGGTGGATATGGGCGGATTAAAGAACGAAGTGGTCGTTCAGAAAGCCCATCGGTACGACTATGATCACGCTTTGCTGAACTGTGGCATCCGCTTTGTGGAAGTGGAAACGTTGGCGGACTACGAAAGAGCTTTCAGTGACAAAACAGTGATGGCGCACTTCTTCAACGCCGCCGAAGAAGGGAGAATCAGCCGCGAGGATTGGGTTCGAGTGGCACACCAGCACGGTGTTCCGTGCTTCAATGACGCTGCGGCTGATGTTCCTCCGATTTCGAATCTCTGGGCTTATACCCAAATGGGATTTGATATCGTTACTTTTTCGGGCGGAAAAGGAATGCGAGGGCCGCAGAATGCAGGGCTGCTGCTCGGCCGGAAAGATCTGATCGAGGCGGCGATAGCGAACAATGCGCCGATCTCGGAGAGTATCGGACGTGGCATGAAGGTTGCGAAGGAGCAGATCGTTGGGATGGTGGCTGCCGTCGACTGGTTTACTGACCAGTCCGAAGAAACGATGCAGGCCGAGTTCCGCTCACGCGCGGAGAAAATCAGCGCTCATTTGAAAAGCATCCCAACGCTTCAGGCCGCTATTGTCGTGCCGGAGATCGCGAACCATGTTCCGCACCTCGTGCTGGATTATGATCATTCACGCGTGAAGATTTCTGCGGCTGAAGTTGCCGACCAACTGCGACGAGCCAAGCCCGCCATTGAACTGAATCCCGCAACGGGCATGAGAAATGCCCGTGGACTGACGGGCGATAAGGACAGCATCGTCGTTGGTGTGTGGATGCTGCAACCCGGGGAAGACATGATCGTCGCCCGTTCCCTTCACGATGTGCTCTCCAAAGCTTCTGATGCCGGGAAGGCATGAGCCTCATCGATCAGTGAGATTGCCGGTTCGGATTTAAGCCATCCCAACGGCTGTCGCCAACGGCGGTATAGTCCTTCGGAAGCGATTTCCAGTCCGGGCGGCTGATGCCATTCAAGTCATAAACGATCTTTCCGTTGTGGATCGTCATCTGGCACTCCAATCTTTGCTTCCCGTCCATGCGGGCTCCGTACATATCCGTGAATCCGAAATTTCCCTTTTCCAAACTCAATACCGCTACATCAGCTGGCGAACCTACTGAGAGGTTTCCAAGATCCTCATGATGGATCTCGTGAGCCGGATTCCACGTTGACCACGCGATCACGTCATCGACCGACATGCCCAAGGCCAGAAACTTGCCCATGATGTTCAGCATGTCTTTCATGCCGGCATTCATGCTCCCGATATGCAGGTCGCTCGAAATCGAATCCGGTAAAAAGCCCTGTTGAATCGCAGGCAAGGCGATACGCCAGGCAAAGCTGCCGCCGCCGTGCCCTACGTCGAAGATCACACCGCGTTTGCGGCCCTCGATCATTCCCTTGTTCACTCTTCCGGCGGCATCGATTTCGTTGCGGAGACCCGAATAGCAGTGCGTATAGATGTCGCCGGGACGAAGCTTCTGGGTTAAGAGGACGTCGATCGGACGTTCCGGTCGATTGGCGCCGAAGTCCACCATCACGGGAATAGTTGCCATGGCGCCGGCTTTCACGGCATTCTCCACAGGAGTCCACTCCGGGCCCGAGTAGTGAGCTGTCTTGACGCCGACGATTACCTGCGGGTACTTCTTTGCCATATCCGCAGCCGGTGCGGGCTCCATGTCGGCTAAGTTGTCCTCGTACTTCGGCCCGCGCATTCCCGCTCCCACGATGTTGATGAAAGCTAAGACACGCGTTTTCGAACGATCGATAATATGTTCTTTGAAATCTTTGAAATTCTTGTAGCCTGATGAGCCCGCGTCGGCAACCGTCGTGACTCCGCTCCGGAATGTAAAGTCGTCGGGCCAGACACTGTTGTCGCCTGCATAGGAACTGCGTTCGCCGGGAGTGGCGTATGCGTGCACATGGATGTCTATGATTCCGGGGCTGACATAGAGTCCCTTGACTGATACGGTTTTTAGCGCCGAGCCGGACGGGATGTGTTCTGCGACGGCTGCAATCTTTCCGTCCTTGATCGCTACGTCACGAATCGCACTGATTTTGTTCTTAGCATCCACAACCCGGCCGCCTTGCAGCAAAAGATCGTACTGTGGCTGTGCGGACGCCAGTCCGACAGATGAGCTGCCAAGACATAGCAGGAACAGGAGGGAATGGAGGTAAATGCGCACGGTAGATCATAACGAAACTGGGATCGGCACCGCAAGCCTGGATTCGGATGGTACTGGTGACGTACGACGTTTCGGTCCAGTTCGCAGACCATGTCAGTTATTTAGAAAGCCGCGGACGGGCGATTGATAGACTCTTCGGAAGCACAAATGAGGCTGAATTGCCAGATGCATAGACTACGCATGAGGAAAGCGACAGGATCGATGCTGGCCGGGCTGCTGATGGTCGGATCATCGCTCGGGTCCGCCCAGGTCAGGACGAGCAAAGAGCAGATGATGTTCTATACGGCCGACTGGAAGGGCGCCCGGTTTCCGGATGGACGGCCGAAGCTGCCGGATGAGTTACTGAAGCGGGCCGCGGACGTATCGATCGAAGATATCTGGGACTTTCTCCGTGAGAAGGGCTATCGAAACCAGTTTGAGAGCGGATGGCAAGCCCTGCACATTGAGAAGCCGTTTGCCGGACGTGCACTGACGGCGCAGTACATGCCCGTGAGGCCTGATATGGCGAAGGCGATTGCTGCCGAGGGTAAAGCGGAAGGCCGTGTGAGCGGCAACAACAGCTGGCCCATCAATGAACTGCAACTCGGGGACGTCTATGTAGCCGACGGGTTCGGGAAGATTGTCGATGGCACGCTGATTGGTTCCAATTTGGGGAGTGCGATTGCCGCGCATACTCACACTGGCTTTGTGTTCAATGCCGGGATTCGAGATCAGGAGGAGAACCGGGAGATACCGGACCTGAATGGCTTGTATCGGGGTGCCGATCCTTCATTCTGGGCCGAAATGACCTTGACCTCCATCAATTCGCCCATTCGCATTGGTCGTGCAACCGTGATTCCGGGCGACCTGGTGCTGGCGAAGACGGATGGTGTGATTTTCGTTCCGGCAATTCTCGCCGCGGAAGCCGTGAGCACAGCCGAGTTTACGAAGCTGAAGGACGCCTTTAACTTCGAACTGAATCGGCAGGGCACAAATGGCGCGGAGTTTGAGGGCGGTTGGACAGCAAAGAAATACGCCGCGTTTACGGCTTGGATCGGTGCGCATCCCGAGAAGCTGAAGATGCCACGCAGGGAGTTTGATCAACTCGTTGCCCAAGCGCGTAAGGACTGAGTTGTCGCCGGATTCTGATTTTCAGTTCTTTATAGGAGCACGGATGAGTTCTCCCGTTTCGCGCCGAGATTTGATCAGAGGTCTTGCAACCGCTTCGATCGCTGCCGTGGCGACGGATTCGTCCGTAGCGGCCGAGGATATCTGGAAGAGGGGTCCTGGCATGCCTACTGAGGGGCCGAATACTCCGAAGATCGGCGCTCCCGTGAATGGACGCGATCTTAGCGATGGCGCGATTCGTCCCGTCAGACAACTGGGTGTGGAGTACGTGCTCACGGGCGGGGGACCGATGCCGTGGAGTGCGGAGCAGTTGAGCCCGATCGTTCACAAGCTGAACGCTGGTGGCCTGAAGCTGGGAAACATGATGATCTCCGGATTTCCTAACACCATCTATGGGAAGCCCGGGCGAGACGATGAGATCGCTAAATTTAAAGCATCCATTGAAGCGGCCGGAAAGGTAGGGCTGCCGGTCATTGAATACAACTTCTACGCTCATCGGGCAATGGAAGGCTATTACGAGGAGACCGGACGGGCAGGCGCGGGGCTGACCGCGTTTGATTATGACCGGATGAAAAATTTGCCGCCGCTGCCCGCGGAGGGCACATACACGGTAGACCAATTATGGGAAAACATCCGGTACTTTCTGAAGGCCGTGATTCCGGTGGCAGAGAAGTCGGACGTTCGGCTGGCGCTGCACCCGAACGATCCGCCCGTCGCGCTCAGTCGTGGCTCCGGACAGATCATAAGCACGGTCGATGGATGGAAGAAACTGGTCAGCCTGGTGAACAGTCCTTCAAATGGCATCACGTTTGACTGTGGTGTCACTCGGGAGACGGGCCATGATCCGGTCGAAGTGTGCCGATATTTTGGTTCTCGCGACCGAATCAATCATGTACATTATCGGAATGTCCGGGTACGCGAGCCTTACAACAAGTACACGGAAACCTTCATCGATGAAGGTGAAAACAACATGCTGGCCGTGATGCAGGAACTGGTGAAGCAGAAGTATACCAGGATGGTGTACCCGGAGCACGAGCGAGCGCTGGACTATGACCGTGCCGTCGGCATCCACAACCAATACCCTGGAGGCGGCGGCTATACAGGCATGGCGTATGACATTGCATATGCGCGCGCAATGCTGCAAGCGTCGTTGCTGCTCGCGAAGAGCTGAGTTCCAGGTCCAAGCGTCGCGAGCGTAAGCTGCCGTTTTAGTCCGAAAGCGGGTTTGGCCGGATCTGGAAATGAACTACTTTACTGGTTGTCCCTTTGCCTGTCTCGCTGTGGAAGGGCGTACGAGTGCCCCAAGTCGACCAGACTCCCTTTCCTTTCCACCCCGCCTTGGGATCGTCGATTCGGCCGTCCATGCCCTTGGCGAAAAAGCCGAGCGGATACGCAACCCGCATAATGACAAACTTGCCGTTCACCAGAGCGAGCAAAGAATCGGATGAGTTGCCTGTGATAATGGGCGTATTCTTGCCCAAGCCGAGCGTATCGAATTGGTCGACCCAGTCGTAGTAATGCGAATCGGCGCTTCCCGAACCCTTCACGTCACGAAAGTTGGGTCCTGGCGTCCGGTAGAGAGTCCAACCTTCAGCGCAGTGTTGTCCAGTCGCCTTGGGCCCATTGAGCGGTCCTTTGCACGTCCGCCGGTCGAAGCTCGCCAGGTGTCCACTCCCCAGCGCTACCCACACCACATTGTTGCGGTCGATATCCATTCCGCGCGGTGAAAATCCCGAGTCACGGGCATTGGGGTTGTTGAAAGGCACCTCATAATATTCGGCCAGAGACGTCTCCGGTGGATTCGGACCCGGATTGAGACGCACGATGCCGCCTGGGAACCCCAGGACGCTGCCCCAGACCATCCCATCTGTCCCAACTGCTAGGCCATAGAAGGCAGCGTTCAGTCTTGTATCGCGGCTCATATCACTGACGGGACCATTCAGAGCCGACGAAGTCCCAAGGCTCTCTCCGCTGGGCGCGGTCAGAACCTTTTGCTCGGAGTCTAAATAGGAGTCCCGCTTGCCGTTACCATTGGTGTCCAGCACCAGCGCCGTCCAACCTTGGGACTTCTGTTCATCGTGAGTCTTGTCCCACATCCGCGTGTTCAACCATCCCACGACTCCGCCGCCCCCGCCACTGCTGGTCCACAGCGTATTATCGGCATCCGAGGCGAACACCAGGTGGTGCGTACCGTAACAAGTGTCGATCATGGAGGTCTGCTTCGTTGCCGGATCGTAGACCGACAGTTGACGTCCAGAAGTCGCGACGGGCGTGAGTTTCGCCGATGGCAGTTCGGAACCTGCTTTGCAGTACCCGGGGTTATTGTTGGCTCGAATGCGCGCGGTGTACCATACTCGTCCTCGCTCGTCGAACATCGGATTGTGGACGGTGGTGTGGCTATCCCAGATTGCTTCGTCGCCCCAGACCGCCGAGGGTTGCAAGGGCTTCGGCTGCCCTGGCGTATCCGGATCACGGTACGGGACCTTCACCTGGCTGATGCTGTTGTGTCCCGGATCGAGCACCGGCAGATAATCACGGCTCTCCTCCGGTGATCCGTAAATCATGCCGTTGGCGTTCACCGCCGGGTTGCGCTTGTCACTGGCGATCTCGTCATGCAGATACGCCTTCGGATCGGCCCAGTCCCATTGCGTAATGACGAGGTTACGTTCTATGCCGCTTGGCCGAGGGGGCGCTTCGGCGGGAAACTCTCCGTGCGCGATGCGGCTCGTCCAATCGCCGAATTCCGTCGTCGCCCTTTCAGCGCCGAGTTGAGCGAGACCGCCCACCATGGCGCGGCCGGCTTGTCCGGACTGCACGCGCCGCATCCAGGCTTTGGCGGGTGAATCGAAATCACGGAAGAGTGCAGGTATTGTGCGCGTGTATTCGTTCCCCAACTGATGGCACGATTCACAGCTATCGGTCTTCACAAGATGGAGCCATTGCCCTTGCGTTTTGATATTGGGGGAAATCCCGTTTCCCGAAGCTCCGGTGCCAGGAAATTCGCTTTCTTTGGGAATGTGCAGCATGGAGTACCAGTAATTCGCCGGATAATAATGCGCGGCCGCCTTCGCGTCCGGCGCTACGGATGGCTTCAAATCGACCTGTTTCCCGGGACGCGTCTGTACCTTCGGGGAATCCACCAGTCCGTATCCGCGTGCCCAGACCGTGTAGTTCGCGGCCGGGAGAGAGGGAATTAGATAACGGCCTTGATCGTCCGTAACGACCTGTTTGATGTAACGCGTGGGCAAATCCGTGGTTTCGGCGATGACCCACACGCCGGCTTCCATTCCGTTGCCGCTCGAAACCACTCCGCCGATCTCGTCGCTTTTGATCTTCAGTGTCGCGTTTTGTTGTGCCGCCACGTATGCGGCGAAACCCGCGACCATAAAACTAGACAAACAAAGTAATCCGGCAGTCCGCACGCGCTTTCTCCTCCACGATGCCCTGACCGGGCGTCACATTCCGGTTCCTGGTCGGCCAGTATATACCCGCGGTAGCCGGTCTTGCGAATCCGATGAAACAGCTCGACGAGCCAGCTTCTCGAGCCGCAAAGCGGCGCGGCTTGATAGTGACTTTGCAGCTGATATGTACCGGTCTCAGACGGGCAGCGGGGAACCGACATTGTCTCCACCGTATTTCAAAACGAGGAGAGTGATGTCGTCACTCTGATGTGCGCCTCCGACAAACGCAGCCACTCCGCCCAGAAGTACTTTGCTGAGTGCCTGGCATGAAACGCCCGGCGCGGCACGATCTAGAATCTCCTGGATACGATCGGTCCCGAAGAGATGGTGCTCCACGTCCATCGCCTCCGTAATGCCGTCCGTGTAGAGGAGAAGAGAATCACCGGATTCCAGCTGGATTTTGCCCGCATGAAACTCGTAACCGGGAATAAAGCCCAGGGCGAGACCACCAACTTTTTCGATCATCGCCGCGCCGCCCTGCGCCTTAACAACGTAAGGAGGTTCATGGCCGCCGTCTGCATACTCGATGCTGCCGTCACGCAGGTCTAGTATGCCGGCGAAAACTGTGACAAACATCTGCGAATGATTACTCTCGCAGAGAAAATCATTCAGGCGCCCCAGGATCCCGGCGATCGATTCGTTTGAAGCCAAGGCTGCCATGCGGAAGGCAGTTCTTGCCATAGCCATAAAGAGGGCTGCTGGAATTCCTTTGTCCGACACGTCGCCGATGATGAAACAGATACGACTGTTGTCAAGAAGAAAGAAGTCGTAGAGATCACCGCCAACGTCCAACGCCGGTTCGATTGCGCCGAAGATATCGAGTTGCGGGATCTGCGGGAACGCCGGAAATTCTTTGGGGATGAGCCCCATTTGTATCTCGCGCGCCAGTTGAAGGGACTGCTTGAACATCTGCGATTGCAGGTAAGCTGCCACCATTTCCGCGCGTTCGAGCGCGATGCCGAGATGAATACAGATAGCCTCTAGAAATCGCTCATCATCCGTCGTGAATGCCTCTTCGTTGATTTTGTTGAGGACTTGCACTACTCCCAGCAGCGCTCCGTTCTGGCCGATAATCGGCGCGGAAAGGATCGATCGTGTCCGGAATCCAGATGCGTGGTCGTAAGAAGGGTTAAATCGACTGTCTTTATACGCTTCGGGTATATTGATCGTCATCCGGTCTTTTGCGGTCGCGCCTGCGATGCCAGACCCGAGCTGCACCCTTATTTCGCGCGTGCTCATGCCCTCGGCAACCTTGCTGAGGAGTTCGCCGGTTTCGGCGTCATACAGAAGCAAGGAACTGCGTTCCGCCTCCATAGCGCTGGTAACTTCGGCGACGATTAGCACCAGCAACCGATCAAGTTGAATTTCCTTCCCAAGAGTCCTCGAAATGCTCAGGAGGATGCTGAGCTTGCGTCGCTCATCGCTGAGGCTGGCCGACTGCACTTCGGCTTGAGCGACCAGGTAATTGGGCAGGTTCACTACGAAGCGATGGAGATTGCCACCCTCAGTAGATTCGTACTGCAGATCGTCTACCCCATCGCGTGCTAATAAGATTCCGAGGCCGCCGATTTCACGTTCTTCGAGGGGCAGGGAAAGCGTTTCGGCCGTCGGAATGCTGTGCTTGGTCGGATCGTAGGATTTGCCCCTGTCACGAAGGTCGACGACAAGCCTGCCGCAGTCGATGGTAGCAGCAATCGTCAGATCACCGTGCAAACCAGCTTCTTCGTATCCGTGCAGCACCACATTGGTTGCGATCTCGTCGACCGCAAGGCAGAGACGATAGATTGCGGACTCTGAGAGTCCCGCGTTCTTGGCCGCCTTCGCGGTGTAATCGCGAATGGGCTCCAGGGCGTCGAGATCTCCGGGCAGCGTGAGTGCTTTCATCTCACAAACCTTCTCGACGTCTCAGCTTCATGCACGTCAACAGTGCCGCGTGTCGACAAGATTCAAGCCGTTGTCGTGCCCGTCTCGGGCTCCGTGTCTGTCACGTAAACGCCGTCATAGAAGCCAGTTTTACGGAGCGTATCGACAATCGGCGGTTGCGGTTTTAGAACGTAAATGTTCAACGCGGGTTGCTTCTGCTTCGCAAAGATCAACACGCGAAGCCCGGCAGACGACATGAAGGTCAGTTGTTCGACGTCCAGCACCAGAATTCTAGGTGCGCTGGTCAACAGTTTGTCTACTTCGGCACGCATGATAGATGCGGTTGTCCCGTCCACTTCACCTACCAGCTTGAGTCGCGCAGTATTCCCCTGCGTCGAGGAATCCATTGTCAAGGGCATTTACTTTTCTCCTTCGAAAGAACGGGTAAGAGCAGTCAGAACGACGATTGATCTTGGGCCGACGATGATTTCATCGTGATGAACCTGGGGTTCTTCTCCAGCATCGAAGATATCGTGTGGAGAATGCATAGAGGTGTTAATCGCGATTTTCCAGGCAGCCGAAGCAGAGGGCTTTGGCACGCGGAAAGGAAGCGCTCCCCAATACATGTTCATTGCGACATAGATGTCGTCGTCCGGTTCGGTCGCATTCGGTCCGGACAGCATGAACGCGAGACATCTGCTCCCGTCTGAAAAATCCGGGGCGAAGGGTTGCAAGCCGTGGAAAGTGATATCCGCCGCACCGGTGCCGCGGATGTCCCGGTGTTCGAAAAATCGATTCCGGCGCAATGCAGGGTGGGAATGCCGAAAACCGATCATCTTTCTAAAGAAGCGAAACAGATCAGAGTTTGTCTCGGCCAGGCGCCAATCCATCCAGGAGTATTCATTATCGTGGCAATAAGCGTTGTTATTACCCTTCTGCGTGCGGCCGATTTCGTCGCCCATCAGAATCATCGGGACGCCCTGGCTCACCATCAGCAGAGTCGCCGCATTCTTCATCTGGCGAGTGCGCAGCTCGTTTACAGCAGCGTCGGTGCTTTCGCCTTCCCATCCGCAATTCCAACTGTTGTTATCATTCCCGCCGTCGTTGTTATTCTCGCCGTTGGCTTCGTTGTGTTTGTCGTTATAAGAAACCATGTCGCGCAGCGTGAACCCGTCGTGACAGGTGATGAAATTCGTACTGGCCGTTGGACCTCTGTACCAGTAAAGGTCGGGCGAGCCCTGAATGCGAGTTGCGATTTCGCCGACCACACCCTCGTCACCTTTGAGGAACCTGCGTATACTGTCGCGATACTTCCCGTTCCACTCGGCCCATCGTCCATAGGCTGGGAACGACCCTACCTGATATAGACCGCCCGCGTCCCACGCTTCGGCGATGAGTTTGCACTTGCTGAGTACGGGATCGAAGGCCAGGGATTCAAGCAGAGGAGGGTTCGACAATGGCGCGCCGCTCTGGTCGCGGCCTAATATGGAAGCCAAATCAAAACGGAATCCATCGATGTGGTATTCGGCGGCCCAATAGCGCAGGCAATCAATCACCATGTTGCGAGCAACAGGATGATTGCAGTTCAGTGTGTTGCCGCAACCAGAGAAATTGTAATAGTAACCTTCCGGCGTGAGCATATAGTAGGCCTGATTATCGATTCCGCGAAACGATATCATGGGCCCGCGATGATCACCCTCGGCCGTGTGATTGAAGACCACATCCAGAACCACCTCAATACCGTGGCGGTGTAGCTCCTTGATGGTGGTCTTTAGCTCGTCTACCTGCATGCCGAGCCCGCCAGTTGCGGCGTACCCGGCCTTTGGAGCAAAAAAGGCAACTGTACTGTAGCCCCAGTAATTGAGAAGGAGTTCGCCGGTATCCGGATGACGGCGGTTATTTTCCCACTCATCGAATTCGTAGATGGGTAGTAGTTCTATGCAATTGATACCGAGCTGCTTCAGGTACGGTATCTTTTCGCGCAGACCGGCATACGTTCCCGGAGCCGAGACTTGCGATGATTCGTGGGCCGTGAAGCCGCGGATATGTGCTTCGTAGAAGACCAAATCCTGAATCGGCGTTTCGAGCGGATGATCTCCCTCCCAATCGAAATCATCGAATGCAAGCCGCGAGCGGTGCTGGTACATGTCGTTCCAGTCCGGTTCGGCTCGCCAGATATCCCTGCCTCCAACGACACGCGCATAAGGATCCGACAGGATCTTGGAGTGATCGAAACGAAGCCCAACCGACGGATCGTGCGGTCCGGAAAACCGATAACCATACTCGAGCTCCTCGTAATCCAGATCGAAAACGATCATCGAGTAGACCCCGCCGATCCGAAACGAACGTGGAAATTCGATTTCGACCATCGGCTCCGGTTCGTGTTTTCGAAACAGCACCAGCGAGCATGCTTCCGCCGCGCTCGAATAAACAGAAAAATTCACTCCGCTGCCAACCAGAGTTGCACCGAACGGCAGCACATGCCCCTTACGAAAGCGGAATCCACCGCACTCGTGCGTTGGATAATAATCGATGCGAGTTTCCATTTACTTCTGTTTCAGGCGAGAGCCTGCGTGGCTTTCTCGAAGGAATCTGACAGGGTGAAGAAACTCAGGAACCCGGTGTGCGACATCACCGTCTGTATCTCGCGGGATACGCCGAGCAAGACAACTTTACCCCTTGCTGCTGTTACTTCACGGTACGTAAGGAGAAGAAGACGAAGCCCGGCACTAGATAAGTAATCTACTTTCGTCATGTCCAGAATAAGCTTCTGGGCACGCGCTAGCATGGGGCGCAATTGTTCGCGCACTTCCGGGGCAGTTTTGCCGTCGAGACTTCCTTCCATCTCGACAATCTCAATATCCCCTTCTTGGCGCGTTTGGAGATTCATAGCCACTCACTTTTGTGTATCAAGCCAAGTCGAAGGTGTGATTTTCACCCGAACCCGGTGTTGCTGATCGTCAGCGGGCAACTTAACAGTCAGTGCGGCACGGTCGAAATCTTCGTAAGGCTTGTCATCCACCCAACATTCCTCGAGGTAAATGCTGCCTTGCGGCAAGATGTCCGGCGATACCCGGAGCACGTTGTCCGGAAACCCGTTTGGATAGGGCTTAAAATGAAGGAACATCGGCTGCTTCGTGATCAGAAGGTTAATGTACACGGCCGAAAGGAAACACAGCTCCATGGAGTGATAGCTGCTCATCGAATGGCTGCCTTTCAGTCGTTCTGTCCCTAACAGATACGGCAAACCACTGGCGAGGGTATTGAAATAGACACCGCCGTCATCGTGATCCAGGAAGAACGCGTTATAGAACGAAGCCGCTTCGCGAGAGAAGCGGAGATACTCTTCGTCGCGCAAGACTCCGTGCAGGATGAGGTACGCCAGAATTGCCTGTTCCTGTTGCCACCACGCTTTCCGGTCGTGCCAGACAAAGCGAAAATGCTTGCCGTCGGGCTTTAGCACGCGTTCGACGACGTCGTACCATCCACCACGCTGCCGGTCAGCGCCGGCTTCGGGCATGAGTTCGGCGATCCGCCGCGCTAAAGCCGTGTACTCGGGCTTCTGCTTCAGCGAATTCATGCGAATGAGATTCCAGGCGATTTTTAAGTTGTGGCCCACGACCGAACGATTTTGCTGCCAGCCCCAGGTCTGGTCGTGACTCCAGTCCTCAAAGAAGCGCTCGTTCACGAATGGGCTGTTCTTATAATCCGGGAAATAGCGAGCGATCGTATCGAAGGTATATTCGAGGAAATCGGCATGCGCTTTGTCGCCGGTGGCGAGGTACAGATTCACCAGGTAAGCCGGAGCGTGGTCGCCAACAGAGTTCCAGTTCTTTTTGGCGCGATTGTGAGCCAGAGACTCAGCACGGGGGTCAAGGCTGATCGGATCAAGGTGCGAGAAGTAACCGCCGCCCATCGAATCTTTGAAATGATTCTCGAACAGCTTCATCGTTTTTTCCATATCCCACATGATTTTGGGATCGCCGGTGATGCGATACGTCATGCAGGGACCGCATAGAGCGTAAATCTGCTCGTAAGCAGGAAGCGAATAATAGTCGTCTCCGAATTCGGAGGTGAGCAACTTCTGCTCTTTCTCGCCTTCCACTTTGATGCCGTGGTACCAATACACGACATCATTGTCTTCGTCGTAAAAGCGCATGTGGTCGCGCAAATACTGGACGCCTTTTTCGCACGCTTCGAGGAAACCGTCTTCCCCGGTGAGCATGTAAGCCGTCGATAATCCGTAGATCATGCGGCTGATCGTGTCGGTTTCCTGAAGGTAGTCGCCCTTCTTCGCACCGGCAAGGTGGAGCATCGTGCGATAGTTGCGGAAATTGATTTCCTGTCCCGGAAATCCGAACTGCCACTTCAAGTAAGAGTGTCCGATCGATTTCGATTGTTTGATCCACCAGTCCGGCTCTTCGTGGCGATAAATTCCTGGCCCCTTACCCGGGAAAACAAGCCATTGCGCTTCGAAGATACTCTCGCCCGAACCAGGGTAAAACGCGCCGTATGCGAACACGAACTGCCGAGGCAGAGCCAATAGCGAAGGCATCAGGGTAGTTGCATCCTGGTACGACTCTTCGAGGTTATACGTGACTCTTGCGAATGTATTCGGTGTCAGGTTTACTTTTTGGAGGCGGTCGTCCGAGGTCCGGAGCGTAAAATATTGTCCCTCGCCGTTGTAAGAAACTACGTATCCCGCTACGGTGTCCGAGAACGTAAAATCAATGTTCATTCAGTGCTTCTCCTCAAGGAACAACTGGAATTTTCACCACCAACAGCTTGATTACTGTCCGCACGTATTCCCGACCCGCTCCGGATACACATTGCCTTCCAGAGCCAGGTCGATCAGAAAGGGACCCTTATGACTCAAAGCACGATCGATCGCCGCTTCGATTTCCTCGGGCTTCTCAACACGGACACCCTCGACGCCCATGCCCCGGGCCATCTCGACAAATCCCAGTGGCGGGTAAGACAGATCAAAGCTCAAGGGGAAATCGTGCTTGGGGATGCTTCGCTCCTGCCAATACACATCGATGTTGAGCTGCAATAATCTGTAGCTGGCGTTGTTACAAACCACGAACTTGACGTCCGTTTTGTGACGAGCGGCGGTCCAGAGCGCCTGGATGGTGTACATCGCACCGCCGTCGCCGGAAAAGCCGATCACGGTCTTGTCCGGGTTTGCTAATTTAGCGCCGATCGCGCCGGGAAAGCCAACACCGAGGGAACCGCCCCGGGTCAGGAAATACTGACTCGTTTTCGCAGGCGGAAGATAGCGGGTGATGGGAGGAGAACTAGTCAGAGCTTCGTCGAAGATGATGGAGCCTGACGGCAGCTTCTTGGCAAGCTCTTCCACGAAGCGGGCCATGCGCGGAGGAGATGACTCCCGAGCCTGAGTGTCCTCCTTCACCTGAGCCTCGCGCTTTTCGCTTTTGGCGCTCTTCAATTTTTCGGTGCGCTGCCGAGCCCCCTCCACCTGAGTGGCTGCCAGCCTCGACTCTAGCTCAGCGGCGATCCTTGCCAGTGTCGACTTCGGGTCGCCAAGTAAGCCGAGATCGACTCGGTGATTCTTTGCAATTTCGTAAAGATTCAGGTCGACGTGAATCACTTTGGCGTCGGAGGCGAATATGTTGCCCAGTTCGGGGAAGACTTCCGGCAGAACATAAGTCCCGCAAATGAAATTGACGTCGGCCTTCCTCGTAATAGGCAAGCTGTTCTGTCCGAACATATGCCCGGTCATGCCCTGATAAAGCGGGTGGGAGTAATCGATGTTTACTTCGCCGGCGTCGGCTTCCCAAACCTCTGCGCCCACTAACTCGGCTAGGCGAGTGAGTTCCTGTTGGGCATCGGAGTACGCAATGCCGTCGCCGATGAAGAAGACGGGCCGCTGAGCATTGGCCAAAAGAGTTGCGGCTTCGGAGATCGCTGCGGGCTCAGGGCTAGATCGCGTGTTAGGGATAGAAGTCGGAAAGACGTCCTCGGTGCAGGGCGCGTCCAGGATGTCCATCGGAACGCAAACATACACGGGACCCATGGGCGGGGTCGCCGCAATCTTAACCGCCCTTCGGATGACGCGGAGAAGCGAAGACGGATCCTCGACCATGGTCGACCACTTGGTCACGGGCTTCGCCATGGCGACCAGGTCGCCGGCCATTTGTGCGTCCATGGCCTGATAGCGGATACCAGCGTCGCCGCCGATCACGACCAATGGCGAATGTCCACGCATCGCCTGATATAAAGCCCCAATGGAGTTGCCAAGGCCAGGCGTGCTGTGTATTTGCACCAGCGCCGGTTTACGTGTCGCACGGGCATACCCGTCCCCTGCCATGACGGCGACCGATTCCTGCAAAGTCAAGATGTACCGAAGTTCGGAATAATCTTTCAGAGCGTCGAGCAGGCCTTGCTCTACTGTTCCGGGGTTTCCGAACATATATCGGAAGCCATCGGCAAGAAACTGCTTCAGAATTGCTTCACGACCGGTGAGAGCCACAGTTCTTACCAACCGTTCCGACGGAGATCGTTTCCCAACTCGCGCACTAACATGGGCGCACTGAAGTATGGCCGCTGCGGAAACCAGGACGAAAGATCTTTAGCGTTACTTAAACGATCTGATTTCTCTATGTTTCTGACCTTATCCACCATTTCCTTCATCGCGACGGACCGTCCCAGGGGAGCATCGACGTATTCGTCCTTCATGCTTGGGGGCAGACCTTGTGGTTTCGTTCCCGTGGGCGTGACAAACTCAGTTTCATATCCTGCGGCATCAAGCGGTTCGAGTGGCCCGATGAACTCCTCACCGCAATATCCGTGACCAGAAAGTACAGCCAGAAGTCTTTTTGCCATTCGATTCCTTTGTGTCCAACGATGGATGCCGCTCCGTCGAGTACCGTACCTCCCTTACTCACCTGTCCAAGGGGCGTTTCCGATTGTCTAGCTGTGGTTAGCAAAGTGTCAAGGCGATTTCACGAATTTTTGCCAGTGTATCCCTTGCGGAAGTACTGCTTCACGCGATAACAGTTATAATTCCTTTCACTCCACTGAGGGAATCATGGCAAGACCAGTTGTTCTTACGATCGATGATGATGTGGACGTCCTGAAGAGCATCGAGCGAGACTTACGGAGGCACTATGCTGATCGCTACCGTGTTGTTTCTGCAAGCTCAGGGCCTGCGGCTTTAACGCTCGTCGAGAAGCTGATGGGGCGTGGCGACCCTGTTGCTTTGTTTGTAGTTGACCACCGCATGCCGCAAATGGACGGCGTCGAGTTTCTGTCGCGGGCCATCAAGTTTTTCCCCGATTCGAAAAGAGTTCTCTTAACGGCCTATGCAGATACAGATGCCGCGATTCGCGCCATCAACGATGTCAAGCTGAACCACTACTTGTTAAAGCCCTGGGATCCCCCGGATCAAAATCTTTTTCCCGTACTGGATGATCTCCTCGAGGAATGGCAGGCTTCCTATCGCCCGCCATTCGAGGGTATTCGGGTCGTTGGCACTCGTTGGGCTGCAAAATCGTACGAACTGCGCGAGTTCCTGGCACGCAATCATCTTCCATATCGATGGATAGATGTCGATGCTGCCGCCCAGGACAACGAAGTGACGCACCTTTTGGAGAGTTTAGGGCCGGATGCGCGACTTCCGGTGATCATTTTTCCGGATGGAACTCGAGTTTTCGATCCTACGTATGAAGAGATCGCACGCCGTGTCGGGCTCCGAAGCAAACCGGATTCAGACTTTTTCGATTTGGCCATTGTGGGTGGCGGGCCCGCGGGCTTAGCTGCGGCAGTGTACGGCGCCTCTGAGGGCCTGAAGTCCATCATTATTGAACGGGAGGCGCCCGGCGGACAGGCCGGACTAAGTTCCAGAATCGAGAACTATTTGGGTTTCCCGTCTGGTCTCAGTGGGGGTGACCTGACGCGCCGGGCCGTGGCTCAGGCTATGCGGTTCGGGGCGGAGATTCTAACGGCGCAGGAGGCCGTGCGTGTTCGCAGCGAGGGAACGTATCGAACTCTTACGTTGGCCAACGGTTCTGAAATCTCCTGTCACGCCTTGCTGATCGCCACAGGCGTGCAGTGGCGCAAACTCGACGTCCCTGGCATTGAAAATCTGCAGGGTGCCGGCGTGTACTACGGCGCCGGGTCGACAGAAGCTGTGGCGTGCCGGAATGAGGACGTTTACATCATTGGTGGAGCGAATTCAGCCGGCCAGGCTGCCATGAACTTCTCTCGTTTTGCCAGGCGTGTCGTCATGCTGATCCGCGGTCGATCATTGGCTGCCACCATGTCCAAATATTTGATCGATGATATTGGCCGCACGCCGAACATCGAAGTGCAAACCGAGGCGCAGGTAGTAGCCGTGCATGGAGAGGAACGTTTGGAATCGATCTCGGTTTCCTGTACGAAGACTGGAACCGTTGATATCATCCCGGCGTCCTCTCTGTTTGTTTTCATAGGAGCGGAGCCCCGTACCGATTGGCTGGACGGTTTGGTCCAACGAGATCCGAAGGGATTTGTCTTGACTGGCCCTGATTTGATGAAGGACGGTAAACGTCCACAGGGATGGAAGCCGGATCGGGATCCGGCCTTGTTGGAGACCAGCGAGCCTGGCATCTTCGCAGTCGGTGATGTACGGCACGGCTCCGTGAAAAGAGTCGCTTCGAGCGTCGGAGAAGGGTCAATCGCTGTGCAATTAGTGCACCAGTATCTGGCGACCATGTGATATGAGTACGCAAATCACCAACCCTGAAGCAATCTGTGCCGACCGGAGCGAGTTGGCTCGGGCCCTGAAGAAGATCCAGGTGTTCCAGGATCAGCCCGATGACGGTCTGGAGTGGATGGCGTCGCAAATGACGGCGCGCGTTTATGGCGTGGGCGAAGCCGCGATGCGTGAAGGTGAGCCTGCCGATCGGATGCTGGTTGCGTTCAGCGGCGAATTCGTAGGTCGAGTGGAAGTCGGTCCTGACGACGGCCGGAAATACGTGATCCATGGTGGTGAAGTCACGGGCATGTTGCCGTACTCACGGATGAAAATCTTCCCGACGACGTTGCGAGCGGTCGTTGAGAGCTGCATGGCGAGTTTCCCCGCCAGTTCGTTCGACGAGTTACTGCAGCGCTTGCCGCAACTGAACACCCGGTTCGTTGGGATACTCGCGGATCGCGTACGAGCCAAGGCGCTGAGCGATCAGCAGATCGAAAAAATGGCGGCGCTTGGCAAATTATCGGCAGGAGTGGCGCACGAACTGAACAATCCTGCAGCCGCGGCGAAGCGCGCCACCGAAACTCTGCGCGAAGCCGTACAGGCCTCCAGAGAAGCCAACGCACTTCTCGATCGGGAACCGCTGACAGCCGAGCAGCGGGCTTTCATCACTCAGCTTGAGCGTGACTGGGCTGTGAGAGATGTATCAGTGCTGGACTCGCTCGAACGCAGCGATCTCGAAGAGGAATTAGCAGTTTGGCTGGAAGACCGGAACGTATCTGAGGCCTGGCAGCTTGCGGCCGATCTCGCGCACGCGGGATGTGACGTGCAAACTCTCGAAAGCCTTGCCAGCCGCTTCGACGGCTCATCGCTTGAGAACGCGATCAAGCGTGCGAGCGCAGCCTTTACGATCTCTCGGCTGCTCTCTGAAATCGAAAGCAGCACGTCCCGGATTTCGGAATTAGTCCGGTCCATCAAAGAGTATTCCTACATGGATCGAATGCCGCAACAGGACGTTGACGTGCATGATGGGATAGAAAGTACGCTCGTGATGCTGCATCACAAAATCAAGGGGGACGTTAAACTAACACGTGATTACGACCGGACGATTCCGCGCATTCCGGCTTACGGCAGTGAACTGAATCAGGTCTGGACGAACCTTATCGACAACGCTATCGATGCCCTGGATGGCAAGGGAGAAATCCAAATCCGTACGGCGCACGAGTTCGAGCACGCGATGGTGGAAATTCGGGATAATGGTCCCGGGATTCCTGAGGAAATTCGTGGTCGCATTTTCGAGCCATTCTTCACGACCAAGCCCGTGGGGAAGGGAACTGGGCTCGGCCTGGACACCGTATATCGCACTGTCCAGAAACATAGAGGAGAGATCCGTGTCGACTCACGGTCGGGTGACACGCGATTTCAAGTCCGCCTGCCGTTCTCGAAGGCAGGTAAAGGAGAAGCGAAATGAACAACTGCGAGCATCTGGCGGAAGCGCAAGATTTCCAACCCAAAGGACGGGTATGTGAGGATTGCGTGAAAACCGGCGATTCCTGGGTTCACCTGCGGGTATGCCTCATGTGCGGGCATGTGGGTTGCTGCGATTCGTCCAAAAACAAACATGCCACCAAGCACTTCCACGCGACGACTCATCCCATCATCCGCTCGATCGAACCCGGTGAGTCCTGGGGGTGGTGCTTTGCCGACGAACTCGCATTTGATCTTTCACGCGGCGTCCAACATGCGCGGCCGCTAGACTAGAACCTTCCTGCTGAGATGTTTCATGCCGGCGCGAGTGCGCCGCGTGCCTGTCGGACCTATCGATCAGGTCATATAATAACCACTACAATTCAAAATCAATGGCCCTATCGTTGTGAGCCTAGCCAAGAGAGTGTCCAGTCAATCTCGAGTACACGGTTCTAACGTCACAATCTCCGCCGCCTCCCGTTACGTGTCAGCAGAGAAGCAGTTGGACGTAATCCGCTTAGCCTCAAAAGCCGCGTTTCTGATGGCGGCTCTGATTTTGTGTGCGGCCAGCCTGCGTGCGGAGATCAGCCCGGAATCCGGTAGTTTCTTTTTCAAGCAGTATCTGCCCGACGACTACGGTGCGGATGCCCAGAACTGGGCCGTGGTGCAAGATGCCCGGGGAGTCATGTTCTTCGGCAACACGGAAGGCCTTCTGGAATACGATGGTGCGCGCTGGACTCACATTCCGCTTGCGAAACGGGGCTCGCTTGTCCGCTCGCTCGCAGTAGACGTCAATGGAACCGTCTATGTCGGAGGGCAAAATGACTTCGGATTCCTGAAAGAGGATGGAAGCGGCATTCTCCGATACGTATCGTTGCTCGACAAAGTCGCCGCAAGTGACCGTAGTTTTGGGGATATCTGGACTATCTCCTGCACGAGATCCGGGGTTTTCTTCAGTTCTTATTACCGGATTTTCAGGTGGTCGCCGCAAAACGGGATGACCACTTGGAAGCCAAAAACCAGATTTGGACGGGTCTTCACGGTAGATGACCTGCCTTATGTAGTTGTGAGCGGCTCTGGATTGCACCGCATCGGCGGCGGGTATCTGGAACTTGTGCCTGGGAGTTCTGAGCGGCTGGCGACGGGCGACAAGCTCGAACTAGTTCCTGGCGGTGAACAGATTCAGAAACAAATCAACGCAGCGTTTTCGTTTGCGGGATCGCTGATGGTGGCAACCTCGACCGGATTGTTCCGCCAGCAAGGAGACAGATTCGTCCCATTCTCAACGGACGCAGCAGATCTGTTAAAGAAAGCGCACATCTACGTTTGCGCGCCTCTCAGTAATGGCGATTTGGCCGTTGGCACCATTCAAAGTGGTTTAGTTCTGCTGACGTCAGAAGGACATATTCACAAAATCGTGAATAAAGAAAGCGGGTTGGCGAGTAACTATGTAAACGCCATCTATAACGACCGCGCCGGTAGTGTGTGGCTGGCTCTCAATCTCGGGATCGCGCACATCGAGACTGAACTCCCCATCACTCGTTTTGGTGATCGGGAAGGTGTGGATGAGACCGTTCCGGCGATTCAACGGTACCGGGGTGCGTTGTACGCCGGTACGGTTTCCGGTCTCGCGAAGCTGATCCCGGGAGCCGATGCGCACTTTGAGCCGGTAAGTGAGATCAGCGGAGAAGTGCTTTCATTACTGTCGAGTCCAGACGGCCTTCTTATTGCCTCACAATACGGCATTGCCGATCTGAGTCCGAACGGGTTGGCTCATATCATCCCTGGCGAAGGGGCGATGTTTTCGCTGTCGACATCAATCCACGACCCCCGTGTGTACTATGCTGCCGGCCGCCATGGATTATTCTTGCTGCGTTCCGACGGCGGCAGCTGGAAGAAAATGAGGCAGGTTCCTTCTGGAAATCAGGATTTTCTTTCTGCGGTGGAGGATGCCGATGGCAGAGTTTGGGCGACCACGCCACGAAGTATCTTGCGAATTGATTTGCGAACTGACCCGGCCAAAATCCAGCGATTCGCAGTAGAAGAAGGCGGCCTTGCTGCTTGGAACTATGCTTATCGGATCGGCGGAAAAGTCGTGTTCGCTACTGGCAAGGGCCTCCGGCGCTTTGATAACGCAAAAGAACGTCTCGTTCCAGAAAACCGCTTCGGAGATATGTTCGCTGATGGGTCACATGACGTTTCCAAAATCGTTGAGAGCCCGACGGGTAACATCTGGATTTCTGGTCGTTCCTATAACGGAGTGCTGCGGAAGACGCGCAACGACAGTTATGCGTGGGACCAGTACCCTCTGGCACGCGCTGGAATCAAAGAGCTTTGGGGTTTATATGTGGACGAGGACAACGTAGCCTGGGCTTCGGGAGCGGATGGAGGTCTCGTTCGCTACACTGCTTCGAATTCTTCGCGTTCGGGTACTGATTTCCAGGCCCTTGTGAGCAGCGTTCAGCTTCTCCGCAGCGCAAATCCAATCGGAGACGCCAATGCTGCCACAAAGCTTCCGCATCATCAAAATTCACTTCGGTTTGATTACGCGGCTCCTGTCTTTGAGGATGAGTCGCGAACTGAATATCAGGTTCGCTTAGACGGTCTCGACCACGGATGGTCCGAATGGAGCAAGGAGACCCGCAAGGAATACACGAATTTGTGGGAAGGCCGCTACGCGTTCAAGGTCCGAGGGCGAGATCTGCATGGCCGGATCAGTCGAGAGACGGCTTTCGCCTTTCGCGTTCTTCCGCCCTGGTACCGCACCTGGTGGGCTTATGTGCTTTATGCGCCTCTTTTACTGGGATCAATGGCTCTCGTCGTGAAATGGCGTATACATGCTCTCAGCGAGCGAAATCGCAAGCTTGAGGAGATCATAGAGAACCGGACGGTAGAAATACGGCAGCAAAGGGACGAAATCAAGCGCGAAGAGGAAAGGACAGAGGCGTTACTCCTTAACATTTTGCCCGCGCCCGTAGCTGATGAACTACGCGCGACGGGCAAGGTGAAGCCAACGACCTACGATGAAATCACCGTTTGCTTCACAGACTTCGTCGGATTCACGTTATCGAGCGAGAAGATAAGCGCCGAGGACCTTGTTGATGGCCTGCACAAATATTTCACCGCATTCGACGAGATCGTCGAGCGCTACGGACTCGAGAAACTCAAGACCATCGGCGACTCGTATATGTTCGTCGGCGGCTTGCCAGACGAGAAGCGATCCCATGCCGTGGATGTTGTGATCGCGGCTTTCGAAATGCTGGACGTGATCAAGCGGTTTTCCACGGAGTATCCCCATTGGAACGTCCGAATTGGCATTAACAGCGGGCCAGTCGTCGCCGGAGTCGTGGGCGTCAGGAAATTTGCATACGATATTTGGGGTCAAACTGTCAATTTTGCTGCGCGCTTCCAATCGAGTGGCTCACCAAATCGGATCAATCTGTCTTCACGCACTTATGAACTGGTCAACGAATTCATCGAATGCGAGCCGCGCGGCCACGTGAGAATCAAAGAAGGCAGGCAGCTCGAGATGTATTTTGCGCAGCAAGTTCGACCGGAGTTGCTGGGACAGAATCGAGACGGTGTGCCCGAGCGCTTTGCTGAGCTTTATCAACAACGATTCGGACAAGCTCCGCCAGCCATTCCCGCCGCCCAGTCCGAAGCTCGTCGTCCGCAAGCGATCGCGAGTCTTTGACCTTCAATCCCCCCAGGACTAGAAGTACCAGA
Organism: Bryobacteraceae bacterium; assembly: GCA_045807925.1. Lineage (GTDB taxonomy): Bacteria > Acidobacteriota > Terriglobia > Bryobacterales > Bryobacteraceae > Bog-105. Next base: position 123,770 of record JBJMGK010000090.1, read on the forward strand.
GCGCAGTAGATACAGTTCTAATCGCGCTCGTCACTGATGCCTCGGATTGTTATCCTCTTAGTTCTATGAATCGGTTACGCACCCTACTTTCCAGGCTTAGTCTCCTGGGAGCATTGATACTGACCACTTCGGCTATTGCGAGTTCCGCGCCCTGCGTAACTGCCAGCCTCCAGACTTATATCAATTCTGACCTAAACGGCGGGTGCAAGATACTAGATACGTTTTTCCGATTTGATTTCGTGTCACAAGTTTTAAGCGGAAATCCCGTGGTAGCAACTCCTTCCCAGATTTTGGTCACTCCGATCAGTTCTGCGACTACCGAGGGGTTTAGCTTTTCTGCCTTGGTAGATGGCACAAACTATTTCTCTACTCCAAGCGGTTCTGTCAGATACGAGATCAACTACACGGTCGATCCCGCCACGGCCGGTGCTGATCTCGATCTCGATCCCCCGTTTGGCGATGTTAGAGCTACTCAGTCCTATTGCCTCAACGATGTATTTCCGAATTGTGTTCTAGGAGCAGAGGTAGCGCAAACGGTCTCAACCGCCAATCCGCCTTCTTCGCTGTCCTCCCGGATTGGGTTCCCGATACTTCCGCCCTCTCTCGTCTTGGTCGACGTCAGAACCGCGATTACGCTCAATGGACCAGCGGGATTCGATAGTCTGAATGCAGCGTTTACGACCATACCGGTATCTGCGGTTCCTGAACCGTCCGGGGCGCTTCTGGCACTTTCTGGACTCCTCGTGGGAGCGGGATTAGTTTGCGTCAGGCGGCGGTTGCCACTCAGAAAGGCTTCCTGCTAAGGGGCCTTTCCATTTGAAGTTGTCAGCCAACGGCGCCTATAAGGCTATCGCACTTCGCTCACGTGCGTTTTCGGAATTGAGACCTCAGTCGTGGTGTCATGCGAGACACGACGACTGGGTAGGATGATGGTGTGGTTTTCGCGAGCTATTTCAGTGGCCGCGAACTCCCTCCGCGCCTCAGCCAGAATCTCCGGCATCTCGCGGTCTTTGCGCGACGGATTGTGGTGGAACAGGATGAGTTCGCCCACTCCAGAACGATTGGCTAACCGGGTGGCCTCGAGCCAGGTACTGTGCCCCCAGCCTTTGTAGTTCTCATATTCCGCCGGCGTAAAGTGCGCATCATAGATAAGCACATCCGCTCCCGTCGCGTGCTTCGCGATCGTGTCGTCGATTTCCGCTACACCATGCTCGTGGTCGCTAACGTAGATGACTGATCCCGCCGGAGAATCGATCCGGTATCCGGAAGCGCCGCCTGGATGATTCAAGGGGACGGGAGTGATTTTCAAGCTGCCAATCTGGGATCCTTGGACCCCCATCTGAAAGTACTCCTGTGCAGCCCGGGTCGAGGACATCGGAAGCGGGAAATACGGTGCACTCATCTGGACTTCGAGGATCGCGCGAAGCTCGTCAGCGGGAAGCGTCGAATAAAAGCTTAGTTGGGCAAAATCGGAGTAAACTGCTCCGAAGAAGGGCAGTCCTTGGATATGGTCCCAATGAAAATGGCTGAACAGCAGCGAGGCGCGCATCAGCTTTTGTGGTCCGCAAGCGACCGTTAGACCATACGACCGAAGCCCCGTACCTCCGTCGATAATCACGACGGGTTCAGAATTGTATTGCAGCACCGTGCAAGGGGTATTGCCGCCGAGCGTAAGCTTCGCGCGTTCAGGGGTTGGAACGGAACCTCTGACACCCCAAAACTCCAGTTTGAGCTGGTTTCCGCTACCAGTGTGATTGGTCGGGGACATTGGGTTCTCTAAGGAGGCTAACGAAATGGTGCCTCAGATCAAGCTCTGGACGCGTGAATATCGCCTCGTTAATAGATTAAGCATAGCAGCGAACGGGGCTATTTTGTTAGCGGTCAACACGTTGTGCCCTGCTAATTCAGAACGGTTCGGCTGCAAAGGAAATCCATTACCGGCCCATTCCTCGTCCGGCCATGCTCCGAGATCGAAGTTGTTGGCCCGCGTCCTGGCTGACTCAGGCCGTTGTCGCTAAACCGGGGACGCGATCTTCAAGCCGCAGCTGCGGTTAGCCCTTCGCCGATTCTATGCGCAAAACTGTAATGCGTATCGATCTTTCCGTCCCGCATATGCCATGCATCGCCAACGACCCACTTTCCTGTCCGTGAGCTGAAAATCGCCTGGAACATGATCGAGTTTTCTGTCTCAGCGAAATCGTACAGCTGTTCGACGTTGATCGAGCCCTGCCAATCGATATAAGTACGGAAGAACTCCTTTAGCGCTTTGTTCCCTCGGACGATGTGGGGAGGCGGGGTCGAAAGCAGATCGAATGGCGAAATCAAAACCGCATCTTGCGTATATTGGTCGTCGATCATCTGGTCGATTTTATTGGCATAGATGTATGCCATGTGCTCATCGAAAAACTTACGTCCTGGTGTTGTCTCAGCCATAGGTGTGGCCTCCTAAGTAGTAATTTGTGAGAGGGCCTGCTTCAGCGCGCGTCCTATCAGAACGCGTGTTAGATGGTGCCGATATTCAGCCGAAGCAAAAAGATCGCTGCGGAACGCAATCCCCTCATCTGATGCTGCTGCGCCGGATGTCACCTGATTGAGATCTGCCGGTTTGTTCAAGAGCGCCTTTTCCACGGCCTCTAATCGAGTAGGGTGATCGGCAGCCCCCGTAAGTGCGATCCTGGCAGCAGATACCCTGCCGTCCTTAACAGTCATGACCGCAGCAACCGCACAAACCGCGGTTAGGCGTGCTGGATGCTTGAACCTGACGTACGCCATCCCTGAATTGGCCGCCGTCCTGGGTATCGAAACAGAAGCGACAAACTCGTCTTGCTTTAAAGGACGCCTGTCTGTCTGTTTAAAGAAATGCTCGGCCGCGATGTTGCGGGGACCTTGAGGTCCCGCGACCTGAACGCTGGCGTTCAGAGCGAGCAAAAGCGCGGGCAAGTCATACTCCGGATCGCCCTCAGCGATATTGCCCCCGATCGTCCCCCGGTTGCGGAGCTGGGCGTCACCGATCACACCGGCGGCTTCCGCGAGAGCCGGATACTCTTTGCCGACGAGATCGCTGGAAGCGATGGTGCTGAGCGTGGTCGTCGCGCCGATCCGAAGCCCTCCGTCTTGTCGAGCAATCCCTCTGAGCGACGAGATTCGCCCAAGATCGACCAGGACGGCTCCCTCCAGGCGATCCCGATTTCTTCCGACCAGCATCGTCTGACCGCCCGCAAGCGGACGGGCTTCGGATCGGCTGGACAGGATCGCGACCGCTTCTTCTATCGACTGAGGCGAGGCATATTCATACGCGCTCATGTTAATTAGCCTGCATGGTTCGCCAGATCTTTTCGGGTGTGGCGGGGAGGTCGATGTGCCGCACGCCGAACTCCGATAATGCATCGCAGACGGCGTTGATGATCGCTGGAGCGACTGCGGGTTGGGCGACGTCGCCGGCCCCCTTTGCACCCATTCGGTTCAGGGGCGTAGGTGTTACCGTGCTGTCCAACTCAAATTCAGGCATATCGCTGGGCCTTGGTATCGGATACGTGTCCAGGTCGCGGGTTAACAGTTGGCCGGATTCGTCGTAAATGACTTCTTCCATCAAAGCCGGACCGATCCCGAAAGCGATACTACCGTGCATTTGTCCCTCGACCACCTTCGGATTTCCCATGAAGCCGACATCATTTACCCCGATGTAGCGCACGATTTCCGTCGCGCCAGTCTCCTCGTCGATCTCTACGATAGCGACGTGGGTGCCGAATGGAAAGTTGAAATCGGGCGGATCGAAGTACGAAGTGACCTCCAGCCCGGGCTCCATCCCAGCTGGCACGTCCCAGGCGAACCATAAAGCTGACGCAATCTCTTGAAGCGTTTTCACACGTGCTGGGTCGGCTTTCACCTGCACTTTGCCGTCCTGATATACGAGATCTTTTTCTTCCGCCCCAAGCAGGTGTGCTCCCATGCGGAGAGCCTTGTCCTTGATCAATTGGGCGGCTTCGTAGATGGCGGCTCCCTCCACGCTGAAGCTTCGACTGCCATAGCTACCTTGTGCGTAGGGAACGCCGAGAGTATCGGAGTGGATAATCTCGACCCGGTCGAGGGGAACACCTAATTCCTGCGCCGCGATTTGTGCGAACGTCGTGATCTGACCTTGGCCATGCGGCTGGCAGCCGGTGATTGCGGTGACATCACCCGTCTGGTGCACTCGCACGATAGCGCTTGCCCAGGTACTGCCGATCAAGCCTTCCTTGCCCATCCGCGAGGACGGACCAACACCGCCTATCGTCACGTAAGAGCCGATCCCGACGCCGAGCAGTTTTCCTCGTTTCCGCGCCTCGTCCTTACGTTCTTTGACCTTGCCGTAACCAGCTATCTGAAGCGCCAGGTTGAGTGCCGTCTCGTAGTTCCCGGAATCGTAAGTCCAACCGAGCCGGTTGTCGTACGGGAACTGGTCGGAGGGGACCATATTCTTGCGACGCACCTCTGCCGGGTCCATCCCGATTTCTCGCGCGAACATGTCCACCAATCGCTCGATCAGGAACATGGCTTCCATCCGTCCTGCGCCCCGCGCGGGGCCAAGCATGACTGTATTTGCGTAAGCTAGATAAGCTTCGTAGAACGGATTCGGAATCGCATAGGCGCCGGTGATGCTCCGCCCCGTCAGAATGGACGGTGTGCTGGGCCCGTTCGTGGCGGGATACGCGCCGAGATTGACGTAGTTCGTCACCGAGAGCGCGGTAATTTTGCCGTCGCGATTGCCAGCCAGAGTTGCGTATTGGACCTGTCCTCGGGCATGGACCGTCGTAAGGGACAGATCTTCCCGATTGTCCACCCACTTCACCGGCCGCCCCACTTCTTTAGCGAGAACGAGCAAGAGCGGGGCATCCTGGTAGAGATAGCCCTTCGAACCGTAGGAACCACCGATGTTCGGCACGATGACGCGGAGCTTGTTGTACGGAATCCCAAGCACGAGGCTTGAAATCATGAAGCGGTTGCCGTGTGGGATTTGAGTGTTCGTCCAGAGCGTGTACTCGTCCGCAGCCGGATCGTATCGGGCAATGGTGGCGCGCGTCTCGTTGGCTTGGTGCAGTTGGCGCGGAATGGTGAATTTCTGCCGTACTACAACTTGAGCTTTTTGAATCGCCTCGTCGGCGGCCGCCCTGTCGCCGAAACTGACGTGTGCACACAGGTTTCCCGGCGCAGTCTCGTGCAGTTGTGGAGCGCCCGGCCGTAAAGCGTCTTCCGCCGTGGTAACAACGGGCAGCCGCTCATATTCAACATCGATTGCGCTCAGAGCATCATAGGCCTGCTGCCGGGTCTCAGCCACGACCGCCGCGACCCATTCGCCGACATAACGTACCCGATCCGTAGCAAGCGCGGTCTGGGCACCCGGAACTCCGTACGGGTGGGGCGGAAAATGAGTCTCGACTCCGGCGGGCTTAAAAATGCAAACCAGCGGCATCATCTTGGATGAAACATCCGCGCCTGTGAAAATGCGAATCACGCCGGGCAGGCGAGCCGCAACCGACGTATCGAGTCTCTTGATCCTGGCGTGTGCCTCCGTACTGTGGAGGATCGCGACCTGGGCGATACTCGGGAGATCCAGGTCAGCGGTGAACTTGGCATTTCCCGTCAATAAAGTCGGGTCTTCTTTGCGCTTGATCGACGCACCGAGTATTTGAGTTCCCATTTCGTTTCCGCTACCGGCTTGTAGAGATCAAGGATTCGACCGCGCGCACCACGTTCTGATACACGCCGCATCGGCAGACATTTCCGTCGATCCAATGCCGGATTTCCGACTGACTCGGCTGAGAGTTCCGGCTGAGCAGGTCAGTGAGTGAGAGCACCATTCCAGGTGTGCAGTATCCACACTGGACAGCATGTTGCTCCCAGAAAGCCGACTGAAGGGCATTGAGAACGCCGCCCTCGGAGACTCCCTCGATGGTCGTCAGATTCGCTCCGTCTGCCTGAACAGCCAGCATCGTGCAACTTTTGACCGACAAACCGTCCACCAGCACTGTACAGGAACCACAATGGCCCGTATCGCAGCCGAATTTTGTGCCGGTCAGGCCAAGACGGTCTCGCAGTAAGTCAACGAGCAGCAGATCGGTAGCCACAGACTCCGTATGCTCTCGCCCATTTACTTTCAGCGAGATCGTGCTGTCCGCTAAGGTACGTACAACAATGCCTTCACCTACGTCCGCTTTTGTCGCCATATATGCTCCGGGTATTGCCTGAACTCATTCCGCACGTCTTACGGCAACGCCGGCGGATTCTCCTCGTCGACATAGCCTTGGTTCAATTCGACAATGTTGTCCTCCGGATCAGCAATCCAAGCCACGCGCATGCCTGGAATGAATTGACCCATGTCGAGCGGGCCGAGCGTGATTCGGGCATCCGAACCCATTTCGGCGAGCTTCGCATCGAGGTTATCTATCTGGAACGCAATGTGCCGCACGCTAGGGTAATCAGGTCCGGCACCGAGCACACGCGGAGAAGGCTGCGAGTCTGTGGAATGGAACAACTCTAAAGCCAAACCGCTACCGCGAATGACAACGACCTGTCCCGGTCCTGGTGCATACACGCGCGCGCGGCTAAATCCAAAGTGCCTAGCGTAGAACCGCTCCGTCGCGATAGGGTCTTTACAACTCAATCCGATATGTGAGAATTCGGTTTTATTCACCCGGGCTCCTGTCTTCTACTTGCCTTGCGCTTTTTCCCGTTCGATGAGCATATCAATGATTTTTCTGGCAAACAGGTGACAATGGCCTCCGGTGCGCCCCGTGACGAGATCCCCGTCGACTACGACGTCCTGGTCGGTATAGATCGCGCCGTAAGCTTTGACATCGCCGTGAAGATTGTTGTGCGCCACGACCTTGCGTCCCCGCACCAACTCAGGAGCAGGGGCCACCAGCCACATGCCGTGGCAAATGATCCCCTTGATGATGTTCTTCTCTGCGAAAGCCCGCTTCAAGAACTCTACAGCGGGCGGCAGCTTACTCACGTCTTCAGTCCAGCGCAACCGGTCTGAAACAAATGCCGACGGAACAATAATGGCTGCATAGCTGCGCAGCTCTTCGTCGCTCATTCCTTCGAAGGTTTCTGAACAGACGAAAGGGTAGTGTTCTTCGTGTCCGCGGAATGTAAGTGAAGGCTGGCCCCAAAGCCGCGTGAGAAAGTGCAACTCCATCCCTTCTTCCGGAAAGCGATGCTCGTAATAGAAGATCTCCTTTTCGTAGAAATCGCCCTCGAGAAGGATACCGATTTTCTTGCCCCTCAGCGTCATAAGCCGTTGCTACCTTTCCGCTTCCGATGACGATCGCCTACGCTAAAGAGCCGTCGGGGTATTGCACCATACCTGCGAAATGGATCGCGATTTTGCCCTCTTTTAATACCCAGCTATCGGCAAATCGCATAGTCGCGGTTCCGTCCGCCGTCGTGATCTTAACGATTTCGACGATCATCAAGGCGCTGAAGTTGTCTTCGCCCCAGAACGAGATTTCAACGTCCAGATCCTTCAGGGCGAGTATCCCCTGAAAGTGCTCGCGCAATTCGTTGCGTCCCCGGTAGTAGCGGGGCTTCCGATCATTACTGAAGCTGCTGATGAGGAGCGCGTCAGGAGCATATTGATCGAGAATGCCTTCAATGTCCTTCTTCAGGATGAGAGCAATGTGCTCTTTGTAGAGTTTTCCAAGCGGTGTATCCGGGACATTTTTCTCCATGTGTGCTCCCTAGAGCTGCGCAAATCCCGGTGCGTACTCGAAACGATCGACCATGTACTCGACAATCTCGACGCCATAGGCGTTCTTCGTCGACCGGCGCACCTTCCATCGTTGAATCGCGTTCATCGAGGTACGCTTGCTTTTCGCGGCTGGCGCCGGGAACCAACTTGCCTGCCATCCGACAACCACCTCGACGTCGGCTTCCGATCCGTTGATGTTCGATTTCACGGTCTGTACGTTATGGTTCTCATCGAAAAAGAGGTTGGTTACCCGGTCGTACCATTTCTTGAACGAGGCAAAGTCCCGAATATCCCCGTCAGGAAACTGCATGTTGAGATCTTTGTCAGCCAATAGCCGATAGGCCTCTTCGACTGGCGCATGAATGTCCAGCGCGTAGTACCAGGCAGCCGCAAAGTTCTTGATTTCTTCTTCCGTCAAAGCATTGGTAGGGCTCATAGTTCCAGTGCTCACGTTCTCCTTCGTTAGTCCTTATAAAGTCCCGCAAGACGTGCGCTGACAGGAACATGAAACCATGTAGGTCGTTTCAGCGAACCGCAGGTTACAGCTCAACCCTCTTCTGTTGGACGATCTCTCGAATACTATTCCGGTCTCAGAAGTAAGTCAAGTCGCTTGCCACCAAAAACTTCTAGGTTGCACGATAAATGGACAACTAAAGTTGATGGTCACCATGCTGCTTCAGGGATGCACATACGAAGTCATTTGCTCGGACCGCAACAACTTACCGGAATTGCCAAGTTTATCGGAGCAGTTTGGCCGCAATATTCTACAAGAGCGTCCGCATATTACACTTCATCCTGAGCAATGCATTCGTTTGGACTGCTGATTGGACTTCTGTTGGTATCGCTTGCGGTTGCCGTGGCCGTTAAGCGGTTAAGCTTTCCGTATCCGATTGCGCTTGTTGTGGCCGGCTTCGGCATAGCACTCATTCCTGGCGCTCCGGCAGTGGAGATTGATCCGGAAGTGATCTTCTATATCTTCATGCCTCCCATCCTCGCGGAGGCTGCTTACTTCACGTCGTGGCGTGATTTCTGGAAATGGCGCCGAGCTATTTTCCTTCTGGCGTTTGGACTAGTGACAACGACCACCGTGATTGTTGCCGGACTTTGTGTAGCGATGATCCCGGGTGTGAACTGGCCTACGGGCTTTCTGCTCGGCGCGATCGCGTCACCTCCAGACGCCGCCGCTGCAACATCGATTCTGCGCGCCTTCCGTTTGCCACGCCGGGTGGTTCAAATCTTGGAGGGTGAAAGTCTGGTTAACGATGCGGCAGCTCTGACCGTCTACAGGTTCGCGATTGCTGCAATCGTTTCCGGGACGTTCTCATTCCCGCGAGCGGTGCTCTCGTTTGTTTGGATTGCGGGTGCGGGAATTGCGGTCGGCATCGGTTGCGCGTACCTGTTGGTAAAACTTTATCCTCACTTCAAAGACCCGCAGGTAGAGATCCTGTCGACCTTCTTAGTCGGCTACATCGCGTACATGGCGGCCGAAGCCATGCATTCGTCCGGCGTGCTAGCGGTGGTCGCTTCGGGACTAATCTTTGGATGGCACGCACCCCATTTGTTTAGCGCGACAACTAGAATACGCGCCGGTGCCGTTTGGGAGACAACGATTTTTCTTTTGAACGCAACGGTATTTCTCGCCATCGGCCTGCAAATGCCGAGCGCAACCGCGGCATTGCACAACTATCGTCGCGAAGATCTGTGGCTCTGGGGCAGTGCTCTCGCGTTGGCCGTCATTGTCACTCGGGTTCTTTGGGTGTTTCCTACCACCTACTTGCCCCGGCTTCTATCGAAGCGTATTCGGGAACGCGAACCCTCTCCGAGCTGGAGAGCTGTGTCGGTGGTCGCGTGGACTGGCCTGCGCGGCGTCGTATCTCTCGCCGCGGCAGAAGCATTGCCCCGAACTATCGCCGACGGCACATCGTTCCCGCATCGCGATCTCATCCTTTTTCTTACGTTTGTTGTCATCATGACGACGCTTGTTCTGCAAGGCCTGACCCTCGGCCCCCTGATCAAGCGCCTGAACATAGAACCAGACCACTCACTGCAAGAAGAACATCTCATGGCGAGCGTTCATGCGGCCGAGCGCGCAATCCACCGGATTGGAGAGCTGGAGAAAGCTCTGGGTCCGGATTCGGCAGTGATTCACAGAGTGCGCGGCTATTACAACGATCGGCTTCTTTCGCTGCGCGCTCAGCTGCAGTTGTCTCCGCTGGAGAATGCGGAGGCACGGCCGGAGGAATTCCAGACTCTGGAGGAGCAAAAGATATGGTGGGAAGTGGCAAAGGCAGAACGAGACGCCGTACTGTCTCTGCGGAGAGAACGCCGAATCGGGGACGACGCCATGCGCAGGCTCGAACGTGATATCGACCTGCTGGAAGCACGCATTGTGCCAGCGGAACACTGACTGGCAACAATGAACCGGCCTGCGGCCGCTGTGTGACTCAGTAATTCGGCACAGGCGGTATGGGCTTGCCCTGGCGCAGACATTCAAGTACCGCGAGTGCTTCAGGTTTCCGGTACTCCTCGCCGTACACCGCACCTTTCCGACGCGGCGCTTCCATTACCTCGCAATCGCGTGTTCCTCCGACATCGGCTGCAATGTAGCCCGCATCTTCAATCAAGGCGGTGACTATGCTCTTTGCTTCCGAGTCGTCGCCGCAGATCCACTGCACTATTTTCTTGTCATGGGTGCGTTCGGCAGCCTCGTTCTGAAAGCGCGACGTCAAGGTGTTGAACGATTTCGTGTACCGCGCTCCGGGCATTCTCGCTGCATTATGTTCGGCAGCGGTTTGGCCGACGGGAGGCAAGCCAGTCGACCCGAACTGATTGGTAGTGTCGATGACGATCTTGCCTGCGAGCGATCCCGCTTGGCGAAGGGCCTCTGGAATCACGTTCCACGGAACGGAAAAGACAACAACATCGCCAAAGCGGACTGCTTCGAGCGGGGTCCCGACGTGAGCTCTATCTCCGAGTTCCCGTGCGAGATCCGCCAATTTGCTGAGGTCGCGGGAAAAGCTGAGCAAAACTTCGTGCTTACCGCTCAGAACAAAACGGCGGGCGCAGTTGCCGCCAATGTGCCCGCAGCCAACGATACCAATGCGCATGAATCCGTCTCCTCCAGTTGCCATGTGGCGTTGCTAATCAAAACGGACGGATTTATCGCGCCGCAACACGATCAGCTTACAAATGGCCTAACAATACTTGAGTGTCTGTACATTCTAAGCGAACTGCTCATGCCGCAGACGGGCTGCGCTACAGGCCCGCAGCACCCCAGGAACGTGCGACGCTCCTTCGCAGATAGCGTCTGCGCTCTGCAGTCAGGCTGTCGCATGAGCTCTAGTACTACTTGACAACCCCCGATTTCGTTGTGTTAGTGTAAGTCTCGCAATCACAGCCGATCTTGCCAGATCACGAACAGCACTGTGCCTTACGACGATGCATAAAGATGCTGCCGTTCCGTCCGTTCCGAATATAGCCTGGCAAATCACCGTCGTTAAACCATAAGGAGGAACTGAATGGCTCTCTCAAGACGCGATTTCCTGCGGAGCGGTGGAATTGGCCTAGGAGTACTAGCTACAGGACTAAGGGGCTATGCAGCTCAAACTGAACAGGTAGACGCACTTGTGATCGGCAGCGGCTTTGGAGGTTCGATAGCCGCTCTCCGTTTGGCGCAAGCGGGCGTCAATGTCGTTGTATTGGAACGCGGCCGTCGATGGCCGATAACTGACGCGCAAGATACGTTTTGTACGTTCGAGAACCCAGATGGACGATCATCATGGCTCAGCGACGTCACCACTGATCTCGTGCCGACCCCTATTGACGTTTACACCGGTGTTCTCGAACTCATCAACGGCAACGGGATTGTGGTGCGGAACGGGGCTGGGGTCGGCGGTGGCTCGCTGGCCTACAACGCAATCATCCTGCAGCCGAGTCGGGAGCTATTCCAGCGAGTCTTCCCGCCGGAGATCGATTACGACCAGATGGTTTCGACCTACTATCCGAGGGTCCGGTCCATCATCAAGAGTTCGCCGATGCCGAACTTCATTCTTGAGACCCCGTACTACAAATCAGCGCGCGTCAACTTGGAACAGGCGCAAGCTGCAGGTTTCAATACGCGGTTGACGGAAGTTGGTGTCAATTGGAAAACCATCCACGACGAAATCAGCGGTCGTAAACGGCCTTCTGCGATAGATGGCCAATCCTGGTTTGGGCTCAACAGCGGAGCGAAAAACAGCGTCGACCGGAATTACCTGGCGATGGCGGAAGCCACCGGCAAGGTAGAAGTGCTTCCGCTGCACCTTGTGGTCGACATTTCTGAAGATCTCTCAGCTGGTCTCTATATCGCCTCGGTCAATCGCATTGACACGAACGGGAGCGTCATCGAACGAAAAGTTTTCACGACAAAACGTCTTTTCCTCGCGGCTGGGTCTATGGGAACATCTTCGATCCTCCTCAAGGCAAAAGCGAAGGGTATGATGCCCCGTCTGAACCAGTACGTGGGCCAAGGATGGGGAAACAACGGCGACTTCGTCGCAGTTCGCTCGGGTGTGCTCCCCAGGGATGGATCGGGGACAAATAACGCGGGCCAAGGTGGCCCGTGCGGTCATATTCTGATGGAGGACACCAGGAACCCGTACAGTCCCACAAACCTGATCGAATTGGTAGTACCGAAAAATATCGCGTTCCAGGGTGGTTCCTCGTACGTGGGCTTGGGCGTAGCCCCTCCGGTCGGCTACTTCACCTACGACCCAGCGTCGGACAGTACCACGCTGAACTGGCCCGCGGATGATCCACGCCTGGCTTCGTTCCATGCTGGCGCTATGAGCATGGTGGATACGCTAAACGCCAGTAATCCGGGATCTGCCACGTCTCTTTTCGCCGGCAACTTTACTGCCCACCCGGTCGGCGGTGCGAATGCCGGAATGGTCTGTGACATGTTCGGCCGGGTATTTGGACACAACGGTCTCTACGTCGTCGATGGCGCTTTCGTTCCAGGCGGCTCGGTGGGTGGTGTCAATCCTTCGTTCACCATTGCGGCATTGGCCGAGCGCAGCATGGAGAAGATCGTCGATCAGGATCTCTAAATCCGGCTCCGCTCCTCAGCTTGCTACACAAGTCTGAACTCTCGCGAGCAGGCCCTCCAAGCGGACGTGAGTGTCACTCCGAATCGGCGACGCATTGTCTCCGAGCTACAAGACCCGCAAACAGCGAACGCAACTCAAACTTATATGCATTCGCATCGTGTTCTCGCGGCCCGGCTTCGAGAAACAAACACTTTGGTCTCCCCATGCCAATGAAAGGTTGGTGCTTGGATCGCAATCACTGCCATCCGTAACTGCCGCTAAAATGGAACACACTCTTCTTGACTATTGGCGGTTGAGAGCTAAACAGGAGGTTGTCAGAATGAGAGAAACGGCTGCCACAGACGCGAACTGGTACTTGAAACTGACGTTTGCCTCATTCATGTGGGCAATTAGTACTTGCCCCATCCAAGCTCAATCACCGGTTCGAGCGCCTTCGGCCAGCAGCTGGTGGCTTTCTCCTACCCGGAGCTGTACCGGACGGGTAATCTCTACCTTCGTGCTCCTCAGGTGCGGCTAGAGCGTCAACTGGCGACCAATGAAAGGTTGGTGCTTGGATCACAATCACTGCCATCCGTAACTGCCGCTAAAATGGAACACACTCTTCTTGACTATTGGCGGTTGAGAGCTAAATAGGAGGTTGTCAGAATGAGAGAAACGGCTGCCACAGACGCGAACTGGTACTTGAAACTGACGTTTGCCTCATTCATGTGGGCAACTAGTACTTGCCCCATCCAAGCTCAATCACCGGTTCGAGCGCCTTCGGCCGGCACAGAAGAAGAAATCCAACTTCTCAAAGCCGAAGTGATCGCCCTTCGCACAGAACTGAACAGCCTGAAAGAGGAACTCCACCGGAACGCACCCGCGACGGTTCGCAGTAGTTATTCGGGCTCCCCTTTGCCTGACCCCGCGCATTCCGGTTCTGTGTCTCCTCCTCAAGCATCCCCTCTAGCCGCTTCGAACAGGGCGCCTCAATCCGCCGCCGTGGATATGACAAACGGAGCCGAACCGCAATCGGACATCGCAGATACCGTCAGCCTGATTCAGTCCCAAGTGGCGGAACAGGCGCAGACAAAGGTGGAATCGAGTTCCAAGATGCCGGTGAAGATCTATGGCACTATCCTGTCGACCACATTCTTCAATACGCGCGACACTGACTGGGCGGATGTTCCGATCCTTGTGAATACGCGCTCGGTGTTCAACTCGGGGTGGTTCAGCTCTTCACTACGGCAGAGCCGGGTTGGTCTTGAGGTGAACGGCCCGACGATTGGATCATTCAAATCCACCGGGGTGTTCGCGATGGATTTCATGGGCGGCATGACGGATTTCCAGGCGACACCGCTCTTCGGATTGCCCAGTATCGTGTACGCGTACGCCCGTTTTGAGAATGCAAAAACAGCCATCGAGGCGGGTCAGGACGAAGTGATTCTTGCCCCTCGCAATCCCACCTCGCTGGTGGCTTTCTCCTACCCGGAGCTGTACCGGACGGGTAATCTCTACCTTCGTGCTCCTCAGGTGCGGCTAGAGCGTCAACTGGCGACCTCGAAGCAAGGACAGCTTAGGGCGACGCTCGGCCTCGTGGCTCCCATAGGAACCTATCCGACGCTCGACTTCCCAGGTGGAAGTGTGACGAACGGATGGAAGCGCCCTGCTGTGCAAGCCCGGATTGCATGGCAATCTGCGCCACCGGGCGGGCCTGACCAACCGGGTTGGGCAATCGGCATCTCAGGTCATTACGGCCGCGTCATGCTGCCGCAAGTGAATTCCTCGGAAAAGGTTGTCAGCAGCTTTTCGAGCGATAGCTGGGCCGGAGCCGTTGATCTGGACCTCCACTCGCGGCATGTAGGTTTTGACGCAGAAGGTTACATCGGCAAGAACCTACAGTCGCTCGGCGGCGGTATCGGGCAGCCCGGCAAAACGGCCGGTGGATACTTCGAGGGGAGGTTCATGGCAACGCGGCGCCTCCAACTCAATGCCGGTTTGGGAGACGATCATCTTACAAAGCCCGACCGCATTTCTGTACTGTTGAATAGGAACACCGCGTTTTTCGCGAACACGATCTTCCAGTTCACACCCGAAATTCACGTTTCTCTCGAGTATCGTCACATGATCACGATGCCTTTCGATGGCGTGAAAAGGCGGAATGAGAATGTAAATCTCGGTCTCGCTTATAGCTTTTAAGTAAAGCTTTGATATAGACATGCGCATTTTGTGGTTATTAGTCTCGTTTGTGCTCTGCTATAAGACCGCTGCATTTGGGACCGAAGTGAGTGGGCACATCGAAGTACGCCAAGGTTCGGAAGACCGCATGCGGGTCATCGTGGTCTACGCTGAGCCGCTGGGGGACCATGAGGCTCCCAAACCGGGACACTTTGAATTGAAGCAGGAGGGCAAGACATTCATCCCCCATGTTTTGGCTGTTCCGGTTGGATCAAGCATTACGTTTCCGAACGATGACCCGATCTTCCATAATGTTTTTTCGATGACCCGGCCCGGTCCTTTTGATCTTGGGCTCTACCGAGCCGGAGACTCGAAGACACGCGTTTTCACCAAGCCCGCTACTTATCGCGTGTTCTGCAACATTCACCCACAGATGAGCGCGGTGCTCCTGGTGCTGCCGACCTCATTCATTGCCGAAGCAAACAAGGACGGCGCCTACCGAATGGACGTGCCGCCCGGTCGGTATCGAGTGACTGCTTGGTCGGAACGTTCGGAGCCGGTGACGGAGGAATTGTCGGTCGAATCGAGTCCTGTCAGCGCGCCCGCGATGACACTGGACGAGTCTAAATACGTCGAGATGACTCACAAAAACAAATACGGCCAGGATTATCCTGCGACTGCCTACGAGGCTGGAAGACGTTAGCCGCAGAACTGCTAGACCGCTACGGTGTGAACATCGATGCGATAAACCTGCACTGCGCCCGTGAACCCTTTGACAAATTGCGGCTCCAGGCGTTCGGCAGCGATTAATTCCCGGACCTCGTGATAGGTGGATTCCGCAAGCAGCGTCTCACTAGGGCGTGCTAGAGAACACAATCGCGAGCAGAGATTCACGTGCGAGCCGATGGCCGTGAAGTCTCGCCTATCTTTGCTGCCGATGCTACCGAGAATGACTTCACCGGTTGTGATCCCGACACCGAGCCCGATGTTCGGTTCGTCTGGCGGCAGTGTAGCGTTGTAAGCCTCGATGGCCTTGTGAATAGCGGCCGCGCAACGAATAGCATTTAGTGCCGCACCTTCCCCCTGGAACAGCGCGACGATCTCATCACCAACATACTTGTCGATATCGCCGGAGAATCGTTTCACCTGCTCAGCCTGTAATGTGAAGATCCGGTTGAGGATTTTCACAACTTGCTCGGGGTCGCGATTTTCCGACAGGGATGTGAAGCCGCGGATATCAGAGAAAAAGATGGTAAGCACTTTGCGCTCACCTGCCAAAGAGCGCCGTCGAGTGGACTGGATCATGTCGAGCGTCGATTGCGAAACGAACTTTTGCATGTCGGCTCGCTCCCGAAGGCCCCTCGTCATTCGATTGAAAGACTCTGCGAGATTCCCGATCTCATCACCCCGAGAGATCTGCAACTGGAAATCAAGGTTACCGGCGGCGACTTCACGTGTTCCCTGTACTAAGGAAGCAATCGGAGCCGTCAAATGACGGGCTAACACCGCGCTTCCGGCAATTCCGATCGCTGTCGCCAGAAGCCCAAGCACCAGTAAGCCGGCCTGAATGCGCCTGTATGGTGCGAGCGCCTTGTCGTCAGATTGAAGTGCGATGACCATGGGAGCGTCAGGATACGCAAGTTTGGCTGGAAGTGCCGAGTACGCTTCTGTTGAGATCCAGGTCTTCCCCGGCGTGTCATTCGCAGCGTGCTTTGTTGGCCAATCGCTACGCGATCGCCAGGGTAGCGTCGATTGACGAACGGTTGAGCCAAGGACGTTTCGATCCAGGATCACGATCTCTGCGTGAGTGACGTCGCTTAACCTGTGCGCCATCGTGTTATCGATACGGGACCCCGCGAGAACAAATCCGAACACGGTTCCGGCCGCTTCGGAAGCTACCGCGGCTACGTTGTACATTCCCCGTTGCGTGCGTAGTGCGCCGACAGCTTCACGTGCGGACAAGGCGGGCTTGACCCATTTTCTTTCGACGTCCGCAATGGGCTCTGCTCGCGCGGAATCGGTACGGGCCAGCACGCGGCCGTTCGGATCGAGGGCGATCAGTAGGTCCGGCGCACGGTTCTGCTGTTGATAAGCGAGCAGAAAATCTCGAATGGTCGGCAGATCCGTTTCTGCAAGGATCGCTTTCAGGGCGGGGAAGGATGCGACCAGCCGAGCAGTCAGACTAAGATCTGCAAATTGATCCTGAATCGTCGATTCAATGCGCGTTCGGCCCTGAACGAGATCTTCTGCGATCATGTTGGCTACAAACTGCTGGGCCTGGAAGTTCACATACGCAAGCATCGTGACGATCAAAATCACCAACACGGCGCTCGAGGAGAGTAGAATTCTCCAAGCAAGCGGAATGCGACGTGCCCGAGCAGCAATCTGCATGCAGGGTGATTCTAACAGGAGGACTGGAGCCGAAGGCGAAGAGCACTGAAGGGTAGCGCTCGGCTGCACTCCTAAAAACTCGAGAATCACGCGAATGAATGCAATGACTTGACCATCTGAAAGATCGCAAGCGGACACGTCGGTACGAATCCCGCTTCCGTTTACCTTCGACAATTCGGCTTTCTGAACTTAATGCCAAAAAGGCATCGCCTACTAGGCAGGTGCCGTCTTTACCTATGGAGTTGCTCGACAGTGCTGACCCGGCCCCTAAGCTCGGGGACGTTCTGTTTGCAACGAGCTTACGTCTGAGTTCAGATTTTTCGCCGGGTGAATGCCCTGTTTTGGTTTTACGGAGAGCTGCACCGTGTCAGGTCGGCGATACAACCCACCTGTGAACCTTTTGTGAAATACTGAGCAGCTATGCGCATGCTAGGGGCAGTAAGCATTCTGTTTGCCGTCTCGTTCGATGTAGCACGATCGGCGCCTGCTGTCCGCATCTTGCCCGCTCTTCCTTCTCCTCAAGCTGTCGGTACGGTAGTTGGATTGACAGCGATACCCAAGGAGGAAGGTGACCCTCTAAAAGTGTTCGATAAGCTCCGGTTTCGGTACAGCGTGAGCGTCGACGGCGGAGACTTCCACATCATCCGAGATTTTGATCGGAACCCGAGCTTCGCCTGGCGACCGGAACTATACGAACACCAAGCGCACATAAAGGTGGTGGTTGAGAATACGGAAACGGAGCAGACGGGAGAGGCAGACCTACCATTCCAGGTGGTGTCGCGCGTTCGAGGCGAGCAGTCTACTGTTACCCCGACAGCGCATCCGCTGGTTGCGCTATTTAGTTCTGCCGCCTGCCCTGAAGGCAGCCAATTTCGCGTTGCGTTCAAGCGAGGGGGCGATGCCGAGGACAGTCGTACGGGTTTGGAACCCTGCAGAGGCTCGCGCAGCAGCAACATATATGTGGCCGGGATGCGAGCGGATTCTACATATGTGATGCACTCGGAAATCGTCGCCGGTCTGCAAGCGAGGCCGGGTCCTACGCTGGCGTTCCATACGGGAATCGCCGACGGCAAGTTGGGTCCTCTCAAAGTTACAGATCCTGGCCACCAAAAAACGATCAGCAGGGAGCCGCTGCTCATCTTCAGCATGGAAGAACCGGTGACGCGTCCGATAACAACGGATCTGGACGGGAATCTTGTGTGGTACCTGCCCGAGGCGGAATCTTCTTTAACTCGGATGCTTTCTGGCGGCCGGTTTCTCGTCTTCAGGGCCGGCGGCAATGATGAGAACAGTCGACTCCAAGTATTGAGTGAAGTTGATCTTGCAGGAAACATCCTTCGGGAGACGAATATCACCAGAGTTGCGGAACAATTCAGGGCACACGGGATTGGATCGGTCTGCAGGCCAAACGGTCAACAGTGCATTCCGGGGTTTCACCATGACGCCATTCGTTTGCCGAACGGCCATACATTAGCGATCGCGAGTCTTGAAAGAATGTTCCCAGGCGGTAGCCAGGGGTCCAAAGACCCTACGGACGTCTTGGGTGTACTGCTGGTCGATCTTGATGCTGACCTGCAGCTTCAGTGGTATTGGAATGCGTTTGATCATCTCGATGTCAAGAGAGCCGCATTCGGGGATGGGAAGTGCAAAGGCACCACTGGAGGGGGTGGTTGCCCTCCGGTTTTTCTCGCTCCATCGGCGAATGATTGGCTGCACGGCAACGCTATTGCGTACAGCCGGGCTGACGGAAATCTTTTGCTCTCGCTTCCGGAGCAGGACTGGGTGATCAAGATTGACTACCAGGATGGCAAGGGCACCGGGAAAGTGCTATGGCGCCTTGGCGATCAAGGAGATTTTAGTGCGGGCTCAAGTAATCCCAGTCCGTGGTTTTCTTATCAGCACGATAGTGCTTTTGAGCCGAGCGGATCGGACACGTTGGTACTGCTGGACAATGGCCAGCGGCGTAAGAAAAAAGATCCGCAAGCAAGGACGCGTGGCCAGATGTGGAAGATCGACGAGAAAACGCGACGAGCAACTCTCCTGATAAATGCGGACCTGGGCGTCTACTCACCGTGGGTTGGATCGGCACAGCGGCTCAGCAACGGCAATTTTCACTTCATGACCGGTGCAGTACTGGACGACACCTCTTTCTCGGGCCGCTCCTTCGAGACCTCGCCCGAAGGAAAACTCTTACGCGTGTTAGAGATGAGTGGCACCCTCATATACCGGAGTAATCGCATCGTGGATTTGTACACTCCGCCGAACAGGTAACCTGCTATCCGCCCATAAGTGCGTTCACCACAGACGATCACCAGATTCTGAGCCGGCAAACTTCCAGGACACCGTCGCATCCATCACAGTGTGTTTTCAGAAGCTCAATCTGAGCTGCGGTGACTCGCCGCGATGCACATCGAACTGATGATACGATTGCGCCTGCCGACCGGAGGCCTCGAGAAATCCGCGTCGAGGCGAAGGGTTGCGGAATGACTCTGCTTAGCTTTGTTGTGGGAACTCTTTTGATGCCGGGGGGGCCGAAGCCTGTTTCGTTTCCTACCTCGGATGGGAGTGTTATCTATGGGGACGAATATGGAACGGGCGACCGCACGGTCGTTCTCGCACACGGCGTGCGTTTCAACAAGGAAAGCTGGAAGGATCAGGCCACTCAATTAGCGAGTTCCGGCTTCCGGGTCATCGCGATTGACTTCCGGGGATACGGCAAATCGCGCGGCGGTCCGAACGCCCGCCCCGGATTCGACGACCTGTACATGGACGTGCTCGGGGCTGTTCGTTACGCGCGCGAAACCGGAGCGAAAACCGTGGCCGTCGTCGGCGGGAGCATGGGAGGCTTTGCGTCCGCGAATGCCGCGGTTCACAGCAAACCCGGCGAGATCGATCGACTCGTGCTGTTGGCCAATCCGGCGATCGAACACCCCGAGCGGATCGCCGTTCCCACACTATTCGTGACGAGCGAAGGGGACTCGCTTGCGCCTCAAGTGCGCGATCAGTACGGGAAAGCGCCCGAGCCGAAGGAATTGCTTTTGCTGCCGGGCTCGGCGCACGCCCAGAACATCTTCGCCACGGATCAGGGCGCACGCCTGATGCAGAACATCCTCCGCTTCGTTTCAGCAACGGGCACCGCAGCGCACTAATAGGCAGTCAAGTCGCGGCCGTTCACCACGTTTCCGGTGTACGTGCGCCGGATCTCTTTCTCCAGATCCACCTCGTCGCGGGGGCCGAAGTAAAGCTGGTGGTATAGAACCAACAGCTTCGGCTTCGCCTTTGCCGCGATCTCCGCAAGCTGCGTTGTCGATGTATGAAAGGTCGAGTGATACGACCGGCGCTCAGGCCCGAACACGATTTTGAAGCGATAGTCGGAGTAAACCTCATGCACGAGCACATCGCACGCGCGACAAGCCTTTGTGATCTCGTCGGTGGGCGCAGTGTCGCCCGAGATCACGATCGAACGCCCTGCGGCGTCGATGGCGTACCCAAACGCTTGCGGCCAGGATCCGTGCGGCACATTCAGGGCCGTCACGGTGACGTTCGCGTCACGATATATCTCGCCGGGTTTGGCGATCTCGTGGACACGAACATCGAGCGGCCTCCGGCGCAGTCCCTCCGCGCCATCGCTGCGGATTTTGATGTCCGCCGCATAGGCCTCCTTCAGCCGATCGGTCATGGCAGCGGTGCCGAGCGGTCCGTAAACTTCGAGAGGCTGGAGACGGCCGACTACCCAGGGCGTCAGCATGACATCGGGGTAGCCAAGCGTATGGTCCGAATGCAGGTGCGTAATAAAAAGGTGTGTCAGGTTTGTAGGGTCGAGCGCCGCCAACCTGAATTTCTCGGCCGCCGCTTGCGCCTGACGCACCACTCCGGGTCCGGCATCGAACAGATACGCCTGCTCATTCACCACGACAACTACGGCAGGACCGGATGCAGTTGGGTCGGGAATCGGCGTGCCTGTTCCAAGAAGGATCACTTTGGCAGCATCCGGCGACGCTCCGGAACCTGCGGCGACCCGGAGCGCGGCGAACATTCCCACCGTGCCAATCAGCATGGCTTCGCGCACGAGTGCACTCATTGCGTGTAGAATAGCCTGAATCACCTAACTGCGCTGGGAAGGAGCAACCGCATGAGAGGAAGCACGACCTCCGCCCCGGCAACGGCGACCGGTGTGCCTGCGCCCGATCCGGGCCGTTGGAGATCGCTTGCCGTTATTCTTGCGGCTGCCTTTCTTGTTGGTCTGGACTTTTTCGTCGTCAACGTATCCATCCCGTCGATACGATCCAGCCTCCACGCGACTTTTGCAGAGGTGCAGCTTGTCATCGCAAGCTACGGACTGACCTATGCCGTGCTGCTCATTTCGGGCGGACGGCTGGGAGACATCTACGGCCGCAAACTTATGTTCATGTGGGGCGTCGCCGCGTTTACAGCGGCGTCGATGCTGTGCGGATTCGCGCCCTCGCCGGGGTTCCTGATCGCCGCGCGCGCTCTGCAAGGCGTTGCGGGTGCGTTGTCGTTTCCCCAGGTGCTCTCGATCATGCAAGTGACTTTCCCGGGGAACGAGAGAGCGAAGGCATTCGGTCTGTTCGGCACCGTCATCGGCACGTCATCGTTTTCCGGAAATGTTCTCGGCGGCCTTCTTGTCAGTGCAAACATCTTCGGCCTGAGCTGGCGGCCGATCTTTCTGATCAATCTTCCGATCGGTATCGCGACCGTTCTCGCGGCTGCGCGATTTGTCAAGGAATCGAAATCGCCCAAAGCGCGGCGCCTGGATCTCGGAGGCGTGGCCATCATGACGCTCGCGCTGGCGCTGCTGCTGTATCCGTTGATCGAGGGGCGCGAAGCTGGATGGCCGATGTGGGGTTTCGTCTCGATGGCCGCCTCCATGCCTGCGTTCCTGGGATTCGTGCAATTCGAAAAACGCGTGACGGCTCGCGGGGGAGCGCCGCTTGTCGAACTGTCGCTGTTTCACGATCCGGCTTTCGTTACGGGACTGCTTGCGGGCACGTGCTTTTTCAGCGGAGCGGCCGCGTTCTTCCTGATTTCGACCATCTTTCTGCAGAATGGCCTCGGCTATTCGCCCAGCGAGGCCGGCCTAACCTTCATGTCGTTTGCACTCGCGTTCCTCGCAAGTTCACTCGCCTCTATGCGCATCCAGCCAAAGCTCGGCAGCCGCATCATCAACCTTGGCGCCGGACTGATGATTACCGGGCTCGCCTCGCTTTTAGGCCTCACCGCTATGCACGGTGCGTCCCTGACCGGTCTGGCGCTCGCGCCTGTCTTGATCGTCTACGGCACAGGCCAAGGGTTCGTTATGCCGACGCTGATCAACACCATCCTTATCAATATTCGCGGGCACGACGCGGGCTCGGCGTCAGGCGTGCTGTCCACGGTTCAACAGGTATCGTTCGCCGCCGGAGTAGCGGTGATTGGAACCGTTTTCTTTAGCGCTCTGGGCGGCCGCATCGATACAGCGTCCTTTATCGCGGCTCTGCGCACCGCCTTCTCGGTCAACATCGCCTTGCTGTTCGTTACGTTCATCCTCATTTTGCGAATCCCGCGTTTTCCGGCGCGCGATACCGCCCAGTGAGGCGGTAGTTGTGAAAACCAGATTGGAGGTTCGATGAAGACATTTGTGCTATTTGCGCTGGCCGCTGGAATGGCCTCGGCGGCGATTCCCATTCAGTTAATGACGAGCCTGCCTTCGCCACAGCCGGTCGGGACGGTGATCGGGCTGGTGCCCCGCATACAGCCGGTCGGACCGGGACTGTACAACTTCCGCTACACGGTGAGCGTGAACGGCGGCCCTTTCCACATGGTTCGAGATTTCAGCCAGGATCCGACCTTTGTTTGGTCGCCCGAGTTATACGAGCATCAGGCGCGCATCCGCGTAACTGGGCGGCTAGCCAAGGAGGCGTCGGATGCCGAGATTCCGTTCGGGATCGTGCAGCGTGCTAAGTCGGCCGCACTCATTACGCCGACATCGCATCCGTTGGTCGCGCTTTTCAGCGCTCCGGCGTGTCCGGAAGGAGCGCAGTTCCGGGTCGCGTTCCGCCCCAAAGGGGAAGAGGTCTCGATGCGGACTCCCGACCAGCCGTGTCACGCCTCGATCACAAACAACGTATACGTCGCCGGTATGCGCTCCGACTCGGATTACGAGATGCGCGCTGAGGTGGTGCGTGGCGGTAGCCCGCAACCGGGTGCTTGGATGAATTTCCATACTGGTTTGCTCGACGGCCGATTTGCACCAGTGAAGACTCAGACGGCACGCGAACGAAGCATAACCAGTTCCGAAGGGATTGTCATCCGAAGCGCAGCCCCGTGGCCCCCGAACGCCACGGATCTCGACGGAAACATCGTTTGGTATCTCAACGCCCCCTCGCAGCCCTTTCTCACACGCGTCGTAAGCGGCGGCCATTTCCTCGCACACGCCGACGGCTTCAACTCCGTGAACGACATGAAGCGCTGGCAATTGCTCCAAGAACTCGACCTCCTGGGCAACACAGTTCGCGAGACGAACATTGGCCGGGTTGCCGAAAAGTTGGCTGATCGCGGCATCAAATCCGATTCCAAAAAAGGTAGCGATCAGTGCCTCGCCGGGTTCCATCACGAGGCCGTTCGCCTCCTGAATGGACACACACTTGTGCTCGCTGGACTGGAGCGGATATCCCCGGCCGGTACGCAGGGGTCGAAGGAGCCGGTGGATATTCTGGGCGATCTCATTTTCGACGTGGACGAGAACCTGCAACTGGCCTGGTTATGGAACTCGTTCGATCACTTGGACCTGAAGCGGGCCTCGCTAGGCAACGAGAAATGCCCGGCGGGTCCTGGGGCCGACGGCTGCACGCCGGTGTTCCTGTCGAGCACGGCGAATGGATGGCTGCACAGCAACGCGCTCTATTACGACAAGCGATCCGGTGACCTCCTGGTCTCGATACCCGAACAGGATTGGGTAATCAAAGTCGATTACAAGGACGGAAAGGGTACGGGCAAGATCCTTTGGCGTCTGGGCAAAGACGGCGACTTCACGGTGAAGTCGAATGATCCGTATCCGTGGTTCTCCTACCAGCACGACGTAGGCTTCGATCCCAAGACCGGACTGCTGGTCGTGTTCGACGACGGTCATCGCCGCAAGGACAAGGACCCGAAAGCGAACAATCGAGGGCAAACTTGGAAAATCGACGAAGATGCCCGTACCGCCACGCTCGTTATGAACGCCGACCTGGGCAAATACTCGTTCGCGGTCGGGTCCGCTCAGCCGCTCTCGGATGGGAACTACTCGTTTGAATCGGGAATCATCAACGTGGGACCTTCGATGTTCGCGACCGCGTATAGCCGTACCACGGAAACGACGCCCGACGGAAAAATTGCGTATGCACAGCAAGTAGAAGGGCAGCTCACGTACCGGAGTTTCCGCGTCGCTACGATGTACGACGCGCCCCGAAAGTAAGAACGCTATCTCGGACATGGAATTCGTGCTGGGGTTCCTGATTGCGGCAGCCGTTGGGCTGACTGGCGTGGGCGCGGGAAGCATCACCGCTCCCGTCCTGATCCTGTTTTTTCATCTCAGTCCCGCCGTGGCTGTCGGCACAGCGCTGACATTCGCTGCGGTGATCAAACTCGCCGTGCTCCCCGTCTACATACGACGCCGGCAGGTCGACTACCACATCCTGCTCTTGCTGGTTTCCGGCGGCGTGCCGGGTGTGCTCTTCGGCGTCTGGGCGCTCGGCGCTCTGAACGTCCGCGATCACGAGCGCGGAATGTTTCTCGTACTCGGGCTGATGATTCTCACCGTCTCGCTTGGGAGCGCTTACAGAAGTCTGCGAAATCGCCTGGTCGCGGCGAATAACGATCATTCTCGATGGCTACCCCCGCTGGCGGTGATTATCGGGAGCGAGGTCGGCTTCTCGTCCGCGGGAGCGGGCGCCTTAGGCGCGCTCGCGCTTCTAAACCTGACCAGGCTTACCCCTGCGCAGGTCGTCGGAACGGACATGGTGTTTGGCTTGGTGGTCTCGATCATCGGCGGGGGCCTGCATTTGACGGCCGGTCACTACGATTCGGCCATTATGATTAAGCTCATCATCGGCGGGATCGCTGGCGCATACTCGGGCGCGATATTGTCCACCATCCTGCCTTCGCGTCCGCTGCGCGTTGCGCTATCGTTCTGGCTCGCGAGCCTCGGCGCGCAACTGTGTTGGAAAGCCCTCGCCTAGGGTTTCCCGGTTGGTGACGTAATTGTGACATACTAGTTCGCCATGCATCGACTAGCTGGACTGCTGGTGCTGGCAGCCTCCTGCTGCACCGCGGCGCCCTTCTCCGTTCGCCTTCTCGCGAGCGCTTCTTCGCCTCAGCCGGTCGGCGTGAAAATCGGCCTCCAACCAGTCGTCGACAGCGCGCCGCGAGGGATGGCGGTCTATCGCTATTCGGTCAGCGTAAATGGCGGCCCTTTCAGGATTATTCGCGACTACAGCCAGGAGCCGGCGTTTGTTTGGAGCCCCGAGTTGTACGAACAGGGCGCGACGGTTCGCGTGAGCGTTCGGATCAATGACACAAAAGACGTCGCGGCCTGCGACCTACCTTACCGCATCGATTCACGGCTCAAGGGCTCAGTGCGCCAGATCTCGCCGACGGCGCATCCGCTAATTGCGCTGTTCAGTGCACCAGCATGTCCCGACGGCAGTAAGTTCCAAGTTGCGTACCGGCGCGAGGGCGACGAGACGATCAGCCGCACTCCCGGGCAGCCGTGCCGGCCATCACTCACAAATAACGTTTACGTCGCCGGTATGCGCGCAGACACGGAATACCGGATGCGCTCTGAGGTCGCGGCCGGAAAAGACGTGCGCACGGGCGCTTGGCTGCCGTTCCATACGGGCATGTTGGACGGCGACTTCCCTCCCGTGACCGTCGCGGTTCCACGGGTGCCGGGATCCACCGCTTCCGAACCGGTGATGGTGCACAGCCCCGCATCGCTTAGCGCGGGAAAACGGCCATTCGCAACCGATCTCGACGGCAACGTTATTTGGTACCTGCCGTCGACGGATTTCCTGACGCGCATGTCGGGCGCAGGACACATGCTGGTGCTCGCCGACGGTATGAACTCGGTTAATAGCATACGCCGACAGCAGATCGTGCGTGAATACGACATCGCTGGCCGCGTCATCCGTGAGACGAACATCGGACGGGTAGCCGAGCAGCTCGACGGGTTCGGCATCCACTCCGATTGCCGGAAAGGCGGCTCGGAGTGCGTCTCAGGATTTCATCACGAAGCTGTTCGCCTGCCGAACGGTCACGTCCTCGTAATTGCCGGACTCGAGCGCATGATGCCTGCTGGAACGCAGGGCTCGAAAGAGCCGGTCGACGTTCTTGGCGATATCGTCGTGGATCTCAACGAACAACTTCAGGTGGCTGCGGTTTGGAATTGCTTCGATCACCTGGACATCAAGCGAGCGTCCCTGTACAACGCTACCTGCAACCTGGGCCCTGGAGCAGACGGTTGTCCGGCGATCTTTCTCGCGGACAAGGCAAACGGATGGACGCACGGCAATTCCCTGAACTACATCCCCGCAACAGGCGATTTCCTGATCTCCATGCCCGAGCAGGATTGGGTGTTGAAAGTGGACTGGCGTAACGGAACGGGGACGGGAAAGATCCTCTGGCGTCTTGGCAAAGACGGGGACTTCACAGCGAAGACGGACGATCCTTACCCGTGGTTCTCTTTCCAGCACGACGCCGGCTTCGATCCGGTCGGCTCCAACGTGCTGTCTATTCTCGACGACGGACACCAGAGATTCGAAAAGAACCCGAAAGCGCTGACCCGTGGGCAAGTTTGGAAGCTCGATGAAGAGACCCGGACGGCGACGCTCGTCCAGAACCCCGACCTAGGGGTGTATGCGATCGCGGTTGGCTCCGCGCAACGGCTGAAAAATGGCGGGAATACCTTCGAAGCCGGGTTCATCAATCCCGCATCGGTCTACGCACGCGCCGTAGAGACAGACGCTGCGGGCAAGATCGTCTATGCGCTTCAGGTGGATGGCATGATTGTGTACCGGTCCTTCCGCCTCGACGATATCTATTCCGCGGCGCCGAAGTAACCCGTGATCGATCTACATACACATACGGACCGTTCGGACGGATCGACTACTCCCGGCGACCTGGTGAGCCAGGCGGCCGAAGCCGGCCTCGAAGCGCTCGCAATTACCGATCACGATACGCTCGCCGGATATGATGCCGCCCTGCCCTTTGCGGCGGCACGGTTGGAACTGATCTGCGCAGTCGAGTTGAGCACGCGCCCCGAGCCGCGCACGCCTGGCAAGCGCGAAGGGTCGGTTCACGTGCTCGGTTATTGGTTGGACGAACCTCCGACAGCCGAATTTCGCGTCTGGCTCGAAACCCAGCAGGCGGGGCGGCGCAAGCGCAACGTCGATCTCGTCGCGAAATTGAACGGCCTTGGCGTCGAGATCACGCTCGGCGAAGCCCAAATGTATGGGCGCAACCAGGTGGGTCGTCCACATTTCGCAAGAGTTCTGGTGAACAAGGGGTACGCACGCGACCGCCAGCAGGCATTCGACCTTTATTTGGCCGATGACGCGAAAGCCGCGGTGGAGCGCGACGAGCCGACGCTGCAGGAAGGCATTGCCCGGATCGTCCAGGCAGGCGGAATGGCGTCGCTCGCTCATCCTGTACGGCTACCGCAGCGCGGGCCTGAACTGGCAGAATTCGTCGACAGACTCACCGGCATAGGGCTCCGCGGCATTGAAGTCGTCCACAGCGAGCACACTCCGCTCGAGTGCCAGGAATTCGCGGCCATTGCGCGCGCGTTTAACCTCATCGCCACGGGCGGGACCGATTTCCACGGCGACAACAAACCCGGGATCCAATTGGGCTCCGGAATACGCGGAAATGTGTGTCTCGACTACGACTTCCTGGACCGCATGCGCGATATGTATGCGGCGGGAGAGAAGCGACTGAGCAGAACGATATGAACGGCCTTACCCTTACCCATCTGCGCATGCTCGAAGCCGAGAGCATCCACATCTTGCGCGAGGTCTACGCCGAATTCCAAAAACCGGTGATGCTGTACTCCATCGGCAAGGATTCGTCCGTGATGGTACGGCTCGCGCAAAAGGCGTTCTATCCCGGTCGCATTCCGTTCCCGCTACTGCACATCGATACGACTTACAAGTTCCGAGAGATGATCGAGTTCCGCGACCGGTTCTGTGCGGAAATCGGGGCCAAGCTGATCGTGCACACGAATAAGGCGGCGATTGCCGCCGGCGCGAACCCGTGGGACCTCGGCACGTCGAAGTGTTGCGGCTTGTTAAAAACGCGTGCGCTCCTGGACGCATTGGCCGAAGGCGGGTTTGACGCCGCCATCGGCGGGGCGCGCCGCGACGAGGAAAAGTCGCGCGCGAAGGAACGCATCTACTCGTTTCGCGATGCACACGGCCAGTGGGATCCCAAGAACCAACGGCCGGAACTGTGGAACTTGTTCAACTCGCGTCTCAATCCGGGCGAAAGCATCCGCGTGTTTCCGCTTTCGAACTGGACCGAACTCGATGTCTGGCAGTACATCCACGTCGAAAACATCCCCATCGTTCCTCTCTATTTCGCGAAGGAGCGCCCGATGGTGGTACGCAGATCCACGCTCATCCCGGTGGAGATAGATGTTCCACTTCTGCCCGGCGAGAGGCCGGAGTTGGTGAAGTGCCGCATGCGGTCATTGGGGTGCAGCCCGTGCACGGGTGCGATCCGCTCGGACGCCGACACGCTGCCCAAGATCATCGAGGAGATGATGCTGTTCCGCCGGTCCGAGCGTGAGAACCGCGTCATCGACTTCGACCAGGAAGGCTCGATGGAGATTAAGAAGCGCGAGGGGTACTTCTGATGATGTCGCCGCAGGTATCCGCGGAACGGGAAACCGGCAGGGCCGAGATACACGAGTTTCTCCGCCGTGACGAGGAGAAGGATCTGCTGCGGTTCACAACGGCAGGCAGCGTGGACGACGGGAAGTCGACGCTGATCGGCCGGCTGCTATACGACTCGAAGGGCGTTTACGAGGACCAGCTCGCGGCTATCAAAACGGCGACAGTCAACCAATCCGCAGGGGCGATCGACTTCGCGCTACTCACCGATGGGCTGCGCGCCGAACGCGAGCAGGGCATCACGATCGATGTCGCCTATCGCTATTTCGCCACGCCGAAGCGGAAGTTCATCATCGCCGACACGCCGGGTCACGAGCAGTACACGCGCAACATGGCCACCGGCGCGTCTACCGCGAACCTTGCCATCATTCTTATCGATGCGCGCAACGGCGTATTGCCGCAGTCCAAGCGGCACGCGTTTATTGCCTCGCTACTCGGAATTCATCACGTAGTCATTGCGGTAAACAAAATGGACCTCGTTGACTACGACGAGGACGTATTCGATAACATCTGCAGCGACTTCCGGGAGTTTGCCGCCCCGCTTCAGGTACAGGATCTTTACTTCATTCCGGTCAGCGCGCTGCATGGCGACAACATCGTGGTCAGGAGCGATCGCATGCCGTGGTACGAAGGCGAAACGCTGCTTGGGCGTCTTGAGAACGTCCATATCGCGAGCGACCGCAACCTGTCCGAGATGAGATTTTCGGTCCAGGTCGTGTTGCGTCCGAATCAGCAGTTCCGCGGGTACGGAGGCCAGGTTGCGTCAGGCGTTCTTAAGGTGGGCGACCCCGTCATGGTTCTCCCGTCAGGCCGCACCTCCCGCATAAAGTCCATCGTCACTTACGATGGAGAACTGCCGCGTGCGTTTCCGCCCATGTCGGTAACCGTGTGCCTGGAAGACGAAGTCGATGTCAGCCGCGGAAATATGCTTGCGCCGCCATCACACCCGCCGCACGTGACCCGCTGTATCGACGCGCGGCTCGTCTGGATGGGTAACCAGCCTCTGGATCTCCGGCGGCAATACCTCATCAAGCACACGAGTCAGTTGGTGAAAGCGCAGGTTCGCCAGATCCGGTACCGAGTTGATGTCAACACTCTCGAACGGCAGCCTGCGACGGAGCTAAAGCTGAATGAGATCGGCGCCGTCATCATCGATACGCACCTGCCGCTGTTCGTTGATCAGTACCTCCGGAATCGCGCTACCGGCAGTTTCGTGCTCATCGATCCTATCTCGAATGCAACCGTCGCAGCGGGCATGGTGACCGGCCGTGATCCGCGGGTGGCGGATGTAATAGCAGGACGGGAGAGCGAGGGAATCGAATTTAACCGGGTATCCGCCCAAGAGCGTTCTCATCGCGTGGGTCACCAGTCGGCCCTTGTTTGGCTGAATGGCAGCGCAAACTTGGCTTACGTGGTCGAGCGCGAACTATTCAGCCGCGGTTACCTCACGCATGTCATCGCCGGGCAAAACGAGGGTAGCGTTCTTCTCGAAGTAGCCCAGAATACGCTCGCGGCTGGACTGGTCACGATCTGTTCGGCCGATTTCCTGTACGAGGTGGAGCGGGAACGCGCACAGTCGCTCGTCGAAAGCGAGAGATTCCTCGAAGTGGACGTCTCGCGATTCGACGAGCCGGGCGATGTGGCGCAGGAGGTCGCGCGCATCTTGATTAAGCGAGGGATTTTCCCGCCGGGGTCGCTCGCGAAAGAACAGGCCACGAGCGAGCAGGTATGAACAGCGGATGTACTGTGTGGTTCACCGGGATGTCCGGCTCTGGCAAGAGCACGCTCTCGAACCTCTTGGCTCAGCGCCTGCGCGACACTGGGGCTCGCGTTGAAGTTCTCGATGGCGACCTCGTGCGCACGCATCTATGTAAAGATCTCGGATTTAGCCGCGCCGATCGGGAAGAGAACATCCGTCGAATCGGCTTCCTCTGCGAGCTGCTTTCTCGTAACGGCGTGATCGCCATTGTTGCGGCCATCTCACCGTACCGCGAGTCCCGGGAAGAGGTCCGTAGCCGCCTCGGGAACTTCATCGAAGTCTACATGCGGTGCCCGATGGAGATTCTGATTCAGCGCGACGTGAAGGGTCTTTACAAGAAAGCTCTGGCGGGAGAGATTGGGCTGTTCACGGGAATCTCCGATCCGTACGAACCGCCACTCGAACCGGAGGTGATGATCGATTCTTCGACGGAGACGCCTGGAGAGGGACTCGCAAAAATTCTCGATTTGCTCCAAGATCGTGGCATTCTACAAACGAGAGCAGCGTCTATCGCCGACTCTTCAACGGCTCTGAGAACGGGCGAATGGGTGCTTGGGCAATCGCAACTGCCGCCGCGCTGATCTCGGGAACGCTCGCTGCGCAGAGCGCGTTTGAGATCCACGGTTATATCCAAGGCCGCTTCACGGACCAATTGGGCACTTCGGACCGCCTGGAAATTCGCCGCGCGCGTATCATCCTGTTCGGCGAACCGCTGCCGAAATTCTCATATCGGTTTCAGGTGGACGTCGCGAAGAAACCGTATCTGATGGACGCATCGATCGGGTACCGGCCGACGCAGGCATTCGCGATCTCAGTGGGTCAGATGAAGATTCCGTTCAGCGCTGAAAGCATCATCGGCGACGATCGAAA
This sequence comes from Bryobacteraceae bacterium, assembly GCA_045807925.1. GTDB lineage: Bacteria > Acidobacteriota > Terriglobia > Bryobacterales > Bryobacteraceae > Bog-105. The sequence goes on from JBJMGK010000090.1 coordinate 155,687, forward strand.
CTCGCCGGTCTCGCGCTCCCGCGTGGTGCTTGCGCTGGCTCCCGGGCGCGACACCGGTGTCCAGGCGCGGGATGTCGGAACCGAGATTTCTGGAACCTTCGGCAGCAATGGCCGGCGGCTCGAGTACGCCGCAGGAGTGTTCCGCGGACAAACGTTCGTGCTCGCACCCAAGGTTCATTACCAGGCGACAGCGGGCCGTTTGATTGCTCGGTTGCAAGGATTCTCTTTCGGCGCCGACTGGTACGGCAGCTTCAGCACTACTCCCGGAACGCCGCCGAAAAGGCGCGAGGAGGTCGAGGGCGAGTACTCTCGAAGCCGGGCGAACATCCGTGCTGAGCAGATCTGGGCGCGCGATGGCGTTTCGCAGCGACGGGGTGGCTATCTGCTCGGGGCCTGGAAGATATCTTCACGTTGGGAGGTGTTGGCGCGCTCGGACTGGCTCAGGACAAATGTGAAGGCGCCGAACACGGGATCGGTAGGCTACATAGGAGGCGCGAACCTGTTCTTGTGGCGGCACGTCAAGGTGGGCATGAACGCGGGCGCCCAGTTGGGTCCGAAGCCTGGCGATTGGACGAGCATACTATTCGCTCAAGTGATGACGTACTTCTAATCATTGGCGTCCGCAAGCCACGGTGTTTGATATACAATCTCTACACCCTGGCGACTGATCTGCACCGAGCTTCGTGAGTGTCCTCCTGTTCACGCCTGGGCACCGTTATTGCCGGCCGTCGCATCGGAGCCATCGGCCCGGAAGAGCTCGAAGGAGGAAGGGGATCGAATGCAGTCTGAGCTACCGAAGAAGTTACACGAATACACCAATCACGTCATACTCGACAGTACTCGGTGGAGGGTTTACAACCATCGGCCCGGCGATATCGTGATCTCGACGTCATATAAGACGGGCACAACGTGGATGCAGACCATCGTGGCCAATCTGCTCTTCCAAGATGGTGGGTTTCCCGCGCCCGTGAGCCCGATGTCGCCGTGGCTAGACATGGCCATTCCTCCTCTGGACGACATTGCCAAGGCGCTCGAGGCTCAGAGCCATCGCCGGTTCATCAAGAGCCACCTTCCGCTGGACGGTCTGCCGTACTTCGAGACGGCGCGCTACATCATCGTAGGCCGGGACATGCGGGACGTTTTTATGTCGATCTGGAACCATCACACCGGGTACACGGACGAAACGAAGGAGATGTTCAGACAGCGCGCCGCCTCGTTCGGCGCCGAATTTCCGACGGACTTCGATGACATCCACGAGATGTGGCGCTTATGGATCGAGAAAGGTGCATTTCCGTGGGAGAGTTCGGGATTCCCGTATTGGTCGCATCTGCACCATGCCCAGACATGGTGGGACTTCCGCCACCTGCCCAACATTCTAATGGTGCACTACACGGATCTGCTCGAGGATCCCGAGGGGCAAATCCGCCGGATTGCAAAGTATCTTGACATTGCCATCGACGAACAGATGCTTCCTGGCATCTTGCAGCGGATTTCGTTCAGCGGCATGAAAGAGAACTTCAATTCGATCATGCCTGAGGCGGATCATCTTTGGCGCGGAGGCGGGGCTACGTTCATGAACAAGGGGACAAACGGTCGCTGGCGCGGCGTCTTAACCGAAGCCGAACTCGAGCAATGCCGCTCAGCCGTCGAACGGGAGTTAACGCCGGATTGCGCGGCTTGGCTCGAACACGGCGGCGAGCACCGGTTTGTGCCTCAGACGGTCGGACGCCAAACGTGACTTCGGCCCCGTAAGCCGCTCACGCGCACGGCTTGCGTATCGCGGCCCGCTCGGACCCGATCACAAGGTAGTTGCACGACCTGAGAGAGTATTACGAGCTGCCGTTGAATGAGCCCGTCACATCTCAGAGTCCCATTCGGCGCTGTTGGGGAATGGAAATGACTCAAGAATGACGCTGCGCTCGCCTATGCCGATGCATATGAACTCGCCGAAGGCCGCACGCTCGTTGGCCACGCCTTGACGTCACTACGCTTTGCTCTCGGCGTTTGCCGAAGTTTCCATCGAGCAGGGCGACGATTCTGCTCGAGCCTTGCAGTTGCCCCTGTTCGCTATCGCCGAGAAGTTCGTCAAATACTACTGGCGTCACGCCATCCCTTACACAACCGCAACGGGGGAGGCAATCTCAAAACAGAATACGGGGCAACCGGCGAAGATCATCAGCTTGGTGGCAGAGGACCGCCGTGAGCATGGCTTCGGGATGTACGGGCTCTAAACGGCCACTTGCTTGGGGAAACCTTGGATCTTCGCGAGTTCCTGCTCGGCACAGAACCTGGCGCTCTCGCGCGCGATGAGGCCCGTACTGATGGAATCGGATCGCATACTGGTCTTACGAGCAGGCCGAGGCGGCGCAGGACTGACATGGCTTCACAGTGATGTTCTCCTTCCCCTCTCGCAAAGCTGGGGAGAAAGCTCTTGCGGGCTTCTGAAGCGCGATACGATTTTGGGACACGGTCCAGAACGGCAGTCTGTGTGCTGCCCTGAAGGCTCGACAACCGGGATTTACGCAGCTCTGGTTAAGAGCATCCTTTCGAGTCTGCTGAGATCTTGAGAGTGGAGGCAAGTTGCTCAGCGGGTGCTGTGTATCTGCTCTTCGTGACGACCGCGTCAAGGTGCGTACGTTCGTGCGCCAGCCCCGCTGCTGTCTCCTGAACAGCTCCGTTCCCGACCGGACCGGAGTAAAACTTGCGTTGCAATACAATCCGAACCTATCCTTCTCCGCGTAGCATCTACGCCCCGGTCGCGGCTCCTGATGTAGCCCGAGCACAGAAAAGATTAGGCAAGCTTCCAAATTGGGGAAGTGACCCGGTCAGACCGCCCGAGCTCAGCAGCGTGATTTCCGCCCTGCAACCCAGCTAGGATGGGCTGACTCTTTCGAACCTTTCGGATGAACCATTACTCACACGTGTTGATCAGAAGTAAAGGAAGAGCAAAACTGGTGCTGTGCATCTCGCGCTTCCAGCAGCTTCATCAGGAGAGATCGACCTATTCGCGGACGCTACGATCAGCGATGGCCTATCGTTAGGTGCGTGGGCTTCCTGGGTTCCGGTTCTTCACCTAAAGTTGGCCGGCGTCAGTGACTGAGCGAAATCGCAAATATCTGTTGCAAAACGACGCCGTCAATTTGTCATCGTTGACCGGCCGGCAGCACTGGCTGGCAGACCGGCCGATCGGCGGAAAAAGTCGTCGTCCGAGAGACCGCCGCTCTCAACTACCGAGTGAGTTGTTTGAATGCTAAGTCGAAGGAGGAGCGCGAGGTGTACAAAAAAGCTGAACTCAACGGCACGTTGATTCAGAAACAACCACGGAGGTGTCGGCGGGATCGCCATGTCCAGAACAGGCGGTATCCGGCCCGATGCCAAGAGACCACCGTTTCGGGCTTGACGAGAATGAGTGCTTCGGACCAGTTGGTCCAGACCCGACGAACGATCACCCAGAACAGGCGATCGAATCGATTCAGCTTGGGGCCTGGCTGTTTGCGCTTGTAAACGGCAAGTTGCTGTCGAAGAGCGACCGCCTCCACTGCCAAACGGTGCCGCGCGATCAGAAACGCCCGCACGTACGCCATCATCGCCAACATAGCCGTCATCATCACTCGATGCTAATCGCTTGCGCATAGATCCGAAGCTGTTGATTCGAGAGGCTGGTGGGCTTTTGACTACCCACACCCAGCCGGATCTTCCTCAAAACAGACCTTTTTCACGCCTCTGAGCTGTGCGCTTTGCTGGCGCCCGTTTCTTTGGTGCGCTTTTGTTGGCCGTGGTGGCTTCTGGCTTCTTTTTCGCAGCCGGCCTTTTCCGTTGTACGCCGAGACCGCGCTCCAGTGTAGCTTGGAGCAACTTCTTCTCCGGAGGTGTGATCGTTCGATTGAAGTTGTCCGGACGCCGCGCAAACAAAGCGTCCACTTCGGCCAGCCATTCGAGTGAGGGTCGAGCCTGATGATTCTCAATCTGACGCACCAAGTTCAAGGCGGCTCCGAAATCAGGAATCAACCGATAGCACTTCAGGGCCCGATCACGATCGCCGAGTTGCAACCAGACGTCCGCAGCCTTCGCAAGCTGGTCCGTTTCCTCATAACACTCCGCGGCAAGCTTCGGGTTCGCGTCGGGCAAACGATCCAGGATTTTCAGGGCCTGTACGTGTCGCCGGGTCTTCATCAGAATCTGCACGGAGCGCTGTGCCAAACGAACCTTGCGCGCCTGCGCATCGGGCAGCCCAAGTACGTCAAAGAAGGGCGGCAGGATCTCCTGCGCGACAATCGCGTTATCGCCCGCTTCGATGTGACGATCAAGCTCGTCCAGCCAGAAACTCGCGCGCGGCGTAATCTCAACAATCAGCCAAGCGGGAAGTTGTTCGCGGGCCGTGGTTATTTCTTGAATAGCGGTCGCGATCCGATTCAGGCGGTCCAGTGCGTGAGCCTGCTCAGCCGCGCCCACCGTCTGGATAGCATTCGCCAAAAGGAATTTTCCGGCGCTGCGCGCGGCCTCAGCCGATTGTTCATAGAGATCCAACCGGCCAAGCTCAGGTGAGAGGCTTTTCCTTCGGAACCCGAGCTGAAAAGCAACCTCTGCCAGCATCAGGTATGCACCTTCTCGCGCCGCTGGATCGGTGACGCAGTTCACGTCGCCGGGAAGACCCAGGAGGCGTACGGCTTGCTGAGCGCGTGACCATGCCAGGTCGGGCTTCACCGAAACAAGCTGACGCGCATCTTTCTGACAGCGCTGAAGCCGGTCCTCAATGTCCAGTTCGTCTTCTTCGAGGCACGTCCGTAACGCCTCGGCCGTTATCGGATGCAGTGCAATGTCGCCTGGTGGCCGAAGCAGTCGCGCTACCTCTTTGACGCTTGCCGCTTCGGGCGCGATATCAACCCAGAGCAGACGCTCCGTGGGCCTCGAGAGCGCCACCCTGAGCTGGTCGATAGCAAGGCGGCGCGTCAGGGTATCGGTGATTGCTGAAGCTTCAGCATTTACGATGTGCTGTAGCAGAGAGCCGCCATTCAGTACGCACACTGAGTGGAAGTCCAATCCTTTGGCTTCGGCGGGCGAGAGCGCGAAAGAAAGGATTTCGCCAGGCAGGTTTTTTTTATCGAAGGCTATCAGCGCAAGCCCTTCGCGCGTACTGAGCGAATTTAGCAGCGCTGGCGCTTCAGCTCGCGGTACGGCAGTGTAGAGAATCTGGTCCGGCCCGTCGTCGTCGATTTCGGCGTATCCCGTTCCGGAAGGGCGGTCCTGCTTATGTAGATAGTCGTAAAGGTCCCACACCCGATTCACTACATCAGCTATGCGGCGAGGACTCCGAAGATTTGCAGTCAGCTTGAATTCCTGGGCCTCGCCGATCATCGAGTGCAGCATGTCGTTCAGCCAAGCCCATTCGAAGTCGGTAGACCGGACCGTCTGGGCCTCGTCCCCTGCCAGCAGCAATGAAGCGCTGCTGCGATCAGGCCCCAAGCGGCGCGCGAGCGCCAGCACAATGAACGCTTCGAGCGGCGTCAGGTCTTGAATCTCATCCACAGCGATGCAGCCGTAGTCGAGAAAGCTAGTTTCGATCTGCCCGCATCCAGAGCTGATTGCGCCTGCTGCGCGCCACGCTAGAGCGAGCTCGGGAAAGTAGCGATCCGCAAGGGGCGCATCGGATATACGTTCGAGCCGGCGCGCGGCATCCAGAACGCTGTCGGCTGCCGGTCCGAGGTAGCGGTTACGCTGAGCCCGGTATGCGCTTTCGGGAAGGCGCACGCGCTCGGCTTTCGCAAAGCGCCCCGCGAGCTGGGGCACGGCCGCGCCTACCAGGTGCGCGTACATCTCCTCATACAGCGCGTCGATGTTGTTGGACCACGCGCCAAGCGATCGCTGATGATTGAAAAGATCGCGCCGGAACTGCGCGCGGGCTTCGGCCGGATCGGTCTGCCCTGTTTGGCCGCCCAAAAGCTGCGATATGAATGCCGGATAGGTGAGGACTGTGAAGGTTCGAGTCTTCGAACAGAACCTATCGAAATAGTCGCGCGCCAGGGCGGCCAGGTCTTGTGAAAAGGTCAGGTATAAGACGCGATCCGCTTGGGAAGAGTCTGCGGCATGAAGCAGCGCCGTGGTTTTGCCCGAACCCGGATGGCCTTTGAGGATTCTGGCGGCCCCGCGGCCCCGTGCGAAACGCGCCTGCGGCGAAGTCCACGGTTCTGGAGCGTATTCGGTGCCGCGCAGATCGGGCACGGTAAGCAGCAGATAATCGTTCGACGAATCACCCGCGTTAAGCGGGGCATGATCGTCGTGATGGCGTATATCTCGCAAAAAGATCGCCTCGGACTCCGCTTGGAATCCAGCATCTTTGAGCGGCGTCGCAGCCGCGGGGGCCCACCATGCATAAAAATGCGAACCCGAACTGCCTCCCAATCGTGAACGCCGCCACCCACGATTCACGCCGTTCGTCGCTTTGTAATGCAGCCGGCTGATGTCAACGGCCATCCGCTGCAAGATGAGTGCGGCGCGTTTTCCAACGGTCTCATTTCGCCGCCCGGCGAGCTTGTCGAGGAACTCCTGGTGGCAGTAGACGGGCCGGGGCGGACGGGCGGTCCGGAAATCTTGCTCGAAAAGAACCGGGTGACTCAACGGGCTATTCTACCGCCGCAGAGATGTGGACCGGTTGGCATCTAGCCTAACAGGATGCGAAAAAATGAGGGCTGACGAGAGGAATTTCCTCTCCGGATGGCCTGTGCAGGGCTGTTTGGCTTAATTCGCGAGCGTTTCTGGGGGAATTTTGTTGTCCAAACGCCTATTTTTGGGCGTTTGGACACACTTCTCCCCCGATTTATGCGGAAGGAACTGGCGTGTAGACCAGATTCCGCATTCTGACGAGGTTGTAAGCAGCGGCCGCAAACGTGAACACCCATCCGACCTTGTGCACGCCGCGATGTCTGGTCTTACGC
>JBJMGK010000091.1:0-28144 GCA_045807925.1 Bryobacteraceae bacterium
AAGAGCCAATTCAGAAGAAACAGTTTCGGCTCGGGTTGACTGAGGCGCACGACGAGCGGAGGACGAACGTACTGCAGTGGTGTGCCGTCCGGTTCGAGAATGAAGCGTTCTTCCCGTGCTCTCTTTCTTGCTTCGAGAAGAAATAGGAGCAAGTCCGAGGCGACAAACTCGAGCTGAGGAAAAAGCGGAAACAGTTCCGTTGCCCATTCCGCAGAAGTCAGGCAATCCGATGCCGCCCAGTCTTCAATGCGGATACTCATCGAGGCAGAGAAGAATTGGCGTAAGACATGGTTCACAATCGGGTTCAAGGCCCGGAACCGCTGACGATAGGTGGTCCGGTAAACTCCGCTCGAGAGCCGAACGTGGGGCATCAGCTTCTCGAACAATCCAATATCTTCGGGAGAGGGCTCTTTCGCGATGGCCAGCAGATGGAGTGAGACCCGGCTATGCGAAAGACGATAGAACAGTCGTGCTAAGACTCCGGAGGGCGGGGCCGCCAGAAACGTCGCTCGTTCCCAAACTCCCGGTTTAAGCATTTGTTCCCCGGGATCCTCCGTTTAGCTTTCCTAGCACCTTGAGGTAGAGTGACTCGGTACGTGCCAGAGCAATCTCCATCGAAAACCGCTCTCGGGCAGTTGCTGCCGCCTGCTCACGAAGGCGATGGCGAAGCGACTCGTCCAGAACAGCCAGCCTCATCATCGCAGTTAGTTCCTCAGTCTTCTTGGAGTTAAAAATCAGCCCGTCTTGCATGTGCGTAACGAGTTCCGGAATACCGCCGACGTTCGAGCCGATCACACAGCAGCCACAGGCCATCGCCTCCAATAGTCCATTCGGGAAGCTCTCCGAGTAAGAACTGTTGATGTACACGTCCAGAGTGCGCATCCAATCAGCAACTTCGGCTTGCCCGGGCACAAACATGCATATATCCGTCAGCCCAAGGCTGCCACGCAAGTTCTTCAACGGCTCAACTTCCGGGCCGCTTCCGACAAGCAGGAGACGAGCTTTACTGTCCTCCTTGAAAACTTCGGCGAACGATCGAAGAACCCAATCCATTCGCTTCTCTGAGCGCATCACGCAGACCGAACCGACGACGACGGAAGCATCTCGGAACGCCTCGGGCCGGTTTGCCGGCCCCGGATGGAAATGGTCCGTGTTAACCCCGTTATACGAAAGGTAAATCTTGTTCGGAGATAGCTTCGCTTCATGCTCGAGCGATTTTCCGACGGCTTGCGAGTTCACGACGACAGCATCCGAAAGCCAGTCGGTGACTCGCAGGGCTGCTCGTTCCCGAGGCGGGTACATGTCCCGAAACGAAAGTTGACTGGTAATCACCCGCGGAACTCTGTACCAGCGTGCAACCGGTGCAGCGAAAAGATCGGTCGGTACATCGAACGCGTGAATCAGGCGGATTTTATGCTTACGCACATAGTCTCCGAGAATGCGCGCACCTCTCACCGTCGATAAGTTGCCGAACGATGTGACAGGGACGTGAACGACATTCACCCCCGCAGCTAACACTTCCGGCGTACGGAACCCACCTTTGTGAAAGACACCAACGTGAGGCTCGAAACGAGTTCGATCTAATCCGATTGCGATTTTCGCGGCGTCGCGCTCACAACCGCCGTGATCCAGCGATCGCACCATCAGAAGAACAGGAATCCGTGACAAGTTAGCGAATTATTCCAAAATTTGGGCGGGACATGGCATGAATGCCGGATTCATCCGACCCGGCCGCCTTTCAAAGATCCACGTCGGTGCGAATGCCACTTCCCCGGTTCTCACTCCCTCCAGATTACTATCGGCCCTGTTCGCATTTGTAAGATGAAGTCGATGAACAGAAACCGGCTCTCACTCGGGCGAAGAAGTCGCCCGATGAGGATCCACTAGCCGTATATGGGAGTGAATGATGGCATCGAATGGCCGCAGGGCCGCGAGTTTGCTTTTACCGTTTTCGACGATCCCGATGCGCAAAGCTACGAAACAACCCGTATTGTTTATTCATTCCTCGCTGACATAGGCCTGCGAACGACAGTCGCCGTGTGGCCGCTGGGTATTCGCCGCGAAGTGAATTCCGGGGGAGAGACGTGTGCCAATCCGCAATACCGCGAATTCCTGTCCGAGCTTCAGACGACAGGCTTTGAAATCGCCTTCCACCACGCTTTCCCCCACTCCGCAACGAGAGAGGAAACGATAGAAGCCCTGGAAACATTTCGGGAGTACTTCGGCGCATTCCCGCGTTCCATGGCAAATCACTACAACGAGGAAGCCATTTATTGGGGGAGCGCCCGAGTGGGCGGTTGGCGGCGGTTCGTTTACAACCTGACTACGCGCTGGAAAAATGAGGGACGCTTCTTCGGTCACGTGCCGGGACATCGCGCGTTTTGGGGCGACATCTGTTACGAACGCATCCGGTACTGCAGAAACTTCGTCTTCTCCGATATCAATACGCTCGCGGCAACACCGTTCATGCCGTACTCCGATCCTGCACGCCCATATGTAAACGAGTGGTTCTCTTCTTCGGAAGGCCACCAGGCGCCGAGCTTCGTCAAGACGCTGACAGAAAGGAACCAAGACAAATTGCAAGCGGAACGCGGCGCATGCATCATGTACACACATTTCGGACATGGATTCGTGCGCAATGGGCAGCTCAATCCTGAGTTCCGACGGCTCATGGAACGAATCGCGAACAAACCCGGCTGGTTCGTACCGGTATCGACATTGCTTGAGTTCCTCAAAGCGAAGAATGGAACGACCGTGCTAGACGCGGGGTTACGCCGCTCGCTCGAAACCCGGTGGCTCTGGGAGAAGTTGTTCCGGGGCACGTCATAGCGACAGGCAATGCCACTGACCTTCGTACCAAACTCACCTGAATACGCCGCCGCCATTGCTGACTTCAATCGGCGACTGCAGGAACGAAAAGCCCCCACCTCATTTCTACTTTCCGAAGAGTTGATGCGGGAAGAATCAAAATGCTCTATCCGTCGGCAGCAGTTCCTCGCAACCGATTCGAACGGCGTCAGAGGGGGCGTCATCGAACTGGATCAGCCCGGGTGGCTGAACGGTGAACCCGTTCGGGCTTTGAATTACCAATCCCCGCTGTCGGAAGGAATCGCTGATAGCAGATATGCAGCCGTAGGCCTCGCGATCGTTAAATTCATGCAAAGCCGAAGCCCTGCGGCCTACATTGTGGGCATGGGATCGGCGTCTAATCCTTTGCCGCGTCTGCTGAAAGCGGCCGGATGGACTTTGAAGGACATTCCTTTCCTCTACCGCGTTCACAAGGCCGGTTCGTTTTTCGCGGAACTCAGGCCGCTCCGGTCCAGCTTCCCAAAGCGCATGGCAGCGAATATCGCTCGCTGGAACGGGTTGGGAGCCGCTGTTCTGGCGCTCAAACAAAGGTCCCGAGTGAAGCCGGCTGCGAGGATTCGGCCCGAAGCGGGGTGGGGCGATTGGGCCGACGAGTTATGGTCGCGTGCTCGCCAGAAGTGCTCCTTCGCCGTACAACGTGACCGGAACAGTCTCGAATGGATGTATCCGGCGCATGATCCGCGGACCCGCATTTTCCTGGTGGAGAAGGGAACTGATCCTGTTGGCTTCGGCGTCTGCTTCGACACTCGCATGAAGAATAACCGCTACTTCGGGAGCATGCGCATCGGCTCAATACTCGACTGTGTGGCCCTCGATGATTACCAAGCCGACACGGCCGCTCTCGTAGACCGGCAATTGGGGCTTGCCGGGTGTGATCTGGTCCTTGTCAATCATAGCCACAAGGACTGGTCAGAGGCGTTCGAACGTGCCGGGTTTTCGCGAGGTCCGTCGAATTATCTTCTCGGGATGTCGAAGCGCCTGACCGAGGCTGTGCGATCCTCGCCCGGTGGGGAGGACCGCATGCATATCACGCGAGGTGACGGTGACGGGCGGGTTCACCTCTAGCGAGTTTGAATCGGTTCAGGATTTTTGGCCGTAGTAAGCAGCAGGACCGTGTTTGCGTAAGAAATGCTTGTCGCGAAGCACCTCGGAGATACCGGCCACATCTCTGTTGATGGTCATAGTGAGAAACGCCATGTGAGCTACTTCCTCCACGATGGCGGCATTGTAAGCTGCGTCACCGGGCGTTCTGCCCCAGCAGAAAGGCGCATGTCCCTGGACAAGAACACCCGGTGTGGCAAGCGGATCGAGGTCCTTGAACCGTCTGACGATCACTTGGCCGGTGTTCCACTCATATTCGTGTTCGATCTCGTCAGCGATCATTGCAGGCGTAACCGGAATTGCACCCTGAAAGTAATCCGCGTGGGTTGTGCCTAAGCATGGTATCGGTTGCCCTGCTTGCGCCCATGCCGTCGCGTAGCGGGAATGAGTATGAACCACCCCGCCGACCCCCTCAAATGCCCGATAGAGAGCTAAATGCGTTGCTAAGTCGGAGGAAGGCCGGAGATTCCCCTCCACAATTTGGCCCTCTAAGTCGGTGATGACCAGATCCTCCAGCGTCATCGTGTCGTAAGGAATACCACTGGGTTTTATCACGACGAGGCCGGATGCCCGGTCATAACCGCTGGCGTTGCCGAAGGTAAAGAGAACCAGGCCCTTGCGAACCAAATCCCGGTTGGCTTCTATTACTTCTTCTCGGAGGCTGGAAAGCTTCATAGGTTCTGTCGTACTTCCATCGCTATCTTACGAAGCGAGGGCAACACGTCGCCTATGCCCACCGGGTCGGAGTTCTGGGCCCCGAGTCCGAAATAGAGCTTTCGGTAAAGCGGATAGAGGTGGTCGTAAACAGCTGCGCTCTTCCCTTCGGGCTCGAAGACCCGAAACTTCGGGCAAAGTGCTTCTTGAGCAGCCTCGATCGAGTCGAATGCCTTCACTGCCTGGAAGGCGAAGATAGCCGAACCCAGACTTGTAACGTCGCCTGCAGGGACAAGGATGGGTTTCTTCAGCACGTTTGCGTAGATCTGGTTTAACGTGTCGTTGCGTTGCGGGATGCCCCCGCCGTTGATGATGCGGTTGATCTGAGTGCCGTGCTCCTCCATACGCTCGAGAATGATACGCGTATGGAAGGCCGTGCCCTCGATTGCTGCAAACAGCTCGTCAGCCGGTGTGGAAGTGAGATGCCACCCCAGTGTGACCCCGCCCAACTCCGGATTCACCAGAACCGTCCTGTCGCCGTTGTCCCAGGTAAGACGGAGCAGGCCGGTTTGGCCCGCACGATACGACGTCACTTCCTGAGAGAGAGCTGCTGCCGTCGAGCCGGCTCGACGAGCGATGGACTCGAACAGGTCGCCGACTGCCGAGAGTCCCGCCTCGATCCCGGTTAGCTGAGGGTCGACGGAACCCGGAACCACACCGCATACTCCGGGAACCAGACTCGTCTTGTCGCTCAGTCCGATGATGCACGTAGATGTACCCACGACGTTGACGACGTCTCCCAGGCGGATTCCTGCACCCACTGCATCCCAATGGGCGTCGAACGCGCCCACCGGGACGACAACACCCGCCGACAACCCCAGCTTTTCGGCCCATTCGTCGCTGACTGTGCCCGCGATTGAGTCAGATTTCAAATATCGGCCGGCCAACTTTTCCCGAACGCCCGCCAGGAGCGGATCGACATAGGTCAGGAATTCTTCGGGAGGTAATCCGCCGAGTGATTCGTTCCACAGCCACTTGTGGCCCATGGCGCAGATGCTGCGCGGGGCATCTCCGACCGTTTGAATGCCACACAGAGTCGCTGCGACATAGTCGCAATGCTCGAAGGCCGAGGCGAGCTTGCCAGCGCGATCCTGATTGTGCCGAAGCCAGTGCAGAAGCTTCGAGAATCCCCACTCGGACGAGTAAACGCCTCCGCACCACTGAATGGCCTCCAGGCCGAACTCATGTGCTTTGCCCGTGATCTCGGCGGCCTCTCTCCATGCACGGTGATCGCACCACAGGTAGTACTCGTCGAGGGGTTGGAGATTGTCGCCAACCGGGATAACGCTCGATCCGGTCGTATCGAGCGCGATGGCTTTTACGCTCGATCCTTTGACACCAGACGAAGCGAGAGCTTTGGACATGGCACTGGCGAGAGCTGCCATATGCTCGGTGTGACTCTGCGTGGCCTGGTCCGGGTCGCTGCGGCTTCGATGCAGGGCATATTCAGCCGTCGCCGCCCCGAGGCGTCCTTTATCCCGATCGAAAATAGAAACTCGAACACTCAGCGTTCCGAAATCGACGCCCGCGACAACTGTGCTCATGAGACTTGGTCGGATGCTTTCCTGAACTTGACTTCCCGGCTCTTACGACTTCTTGGGATAGAACCGTATGAAGTAGATAAGACCAATGAAGAGCAGGACGATTCCCCACCAGAGGCTTGCGTGAAGCTCGGCTAGTACTGGCGGATGAGCAGGAGGTGAGATCAGCTCGTAAATGCCCGTCGCCGTAATCAGCACGCCGTAGATCGTCAGGAGGACGCCGATAAAAAACCAGATCGAAAGAAAACCGGTGCCGTGCATGTGTATTCCTACCAGAAGATGATGTTGAGAATTGCGAAGACCAGCGCCACAACCACAGCCCAGAATATGGGCCGATGCATGAGCGGAACCCCGGCTTCAGATGGTATTTCTGTCGCACCATAGACCAATCCGACCAGCTCCGAATCGGGCTTGGGCCGGGTTGCCATGCTCACGACGACCGTGACAATCACGCAGATGACCCATGACCACAGGGCGCGGTACATGTTCTCCGCCATATCGCGAGCGTTGGTAGAGAAAGCGATGTACCGAAGAGCGCTGTGGTCCATTTGGACCCAGACGAACATCGTGATGGACGAAACGGTTCCGGCAAGCAGTCCCCAGAACCCAGCTGGGCCGGTTGCGCGCTTCCACAACATACCCAGGATCACCGTGCCAAACAGAGGTGCGATGAAGAAGCTGAACAACGCCTGTACGTAGTCCATAATGCTCTGGAATTGCATGACAAAATAAGCAGTTCCGATGCTGACCAGGACACCCAAAACGGTGCACCACCGGCCCATGGCGACGTAGTGAGCGTCCGATGCGTCCTTCTTGATAAGGGCTCGGTAGATGTCATAGGTCCAAACCGTAGCGAAAGCGCTGACGTTGCCCGCCATTCCCGACATGAATCCTGCAATCAGCGCCGTGATTCCCAAACCGAGAAGACCCGGACCACAGTACCGAGCCAGCATTATCGGTAGCACTTCGTTGTAAGTATGTGCCCCGGTGGCCGCCTGGGATTCACCGACCAGCTTTTCCGGTAACACTGCCAAGGCAAGGAGACCGGGCAGAATGACGATGAATGGAACCGCCATCTTGAAAGCCGCCCCGATGACTGGCGCCATCTTGGCACTCCGCAGATCCTTAGCCGATAGCACGCGCTGAACGACTAGGAAGTCGGTTGTCCAATAACCAAACGAAATCACGAATCCCAAGCCCAAGACGATGCCGGTCCAGTGGATTCCCATCGGGTTGGTCGTGAAAGATCCGAGTCCACTCCAGAGATGTGTATAGTCCTGCTCGGGAAAGTTGTGATGAATGCGCGCGACCATGCCGTGCCATCCCCCGGCCTCAATCAACCCCAAGATCGAGATCACAATAGCGCCCAGCCAGATCAGAAAGAACTGCAGAACTTCGTTGAAAATCGCAGAAAGCAATCCGCCCAGGAAAACATAAGCAGCAACGGTAACGGAAGACACCCAGATGCTGAAATTGATGTCCCACCCCAGGATGATGCGCATCACGAGCGCCATCGAGTACATGTTGATGCCGCTCATCATGACCGTCATCAGGCCAAATGAAATAGCGGACAATGCCCGGGAAGGCTCGCCAAAACGCAACTTCAGATAACCGGGGACCGAGTGCGTCCTCGAGATGTAATAGAAGGGCATCATCACGATGCCGAGGAACAACATCGCGGGTATGGCGCCGATCCAATACCAATGGGTCGCCAGAATCCCGTATTGGTAGGCTGAAGCGGCCCACCCCATCAGCTCAAGAGAGCCGAGATTTGCGGCGACAAAGCTCAATCCTGCAATCCAGGAACTCATGTCACGTCCCGCGAGGAAGAAATCTTCGCCGGTTTTAGTGAACCGCTTCAGGTAGAGGCCGATCCCTAAAACCATGAGGAAGTAAATTCCGATGATGAGCAGGTCGACGGGGCTAAGGGAGAGTAGCTGCTGTGGTGTCTGCACGATTCAAGGTGTCGACGAGATTGTATCCAACTCGCCCTTGAGTTCCTGTTTGGAAATGCCCCGGGATGGCTACTGAAACTCCAGTGTGCCCGGTCTCTTTGCTACCGCTGGCAGTAACGGTTTATAGTCGATAATTACCCGCTCCGTCACCAACTTATGCAAAGTTCCTCGTCCACCAGCGTTGCTGAGCACAGTGCCGGCTTCATTCGCGAACTAGGACTGTTCGACTCAGTAATGATCGTCATCGGCACGATGATCGGATCAGGAATCTTTATTGTTCCTGCAGAAATGTCGCGACTCCTGGGTGGAGGCGGCTGGCTCTTGGTCGCTTGGGCCGTGACAGGTGTGCTGACGATTTCGGCGGCTATCTCCTACGGGGAACTGGCGTCGATGATGCCGGAGGCCGGAGGCATGTATGTCTATCTCCGGGAGGCGTTCTCTCCGCTTTGGGGCTTCCTGTACGGGTGGACGCTCTTTACGGTGATCCAGACAGGCACTATCGCAGCAGTAGCGGTCGCCTTCGCCCGGTTCGCGGGCCTTCTGTTTCCTGCGATCAGCGAAGGCAAATACATCATCCCTCCTATCCACATCTCCTCCGGTTACGCTATCTCGCTGTCCACTGCACAGATGGTTGCCATCGCAATCATCACCCTCCTGACCTGGACAAACAGCCTGGGAGTACGTTACGGCAAGATCGTGCAGAATCTGTTTACGGTTGCTAAGACCGGCGCCCTTGCCGCGCTGATCTTGCTTGGAGTCTTTGTGGGCAGGAACGCAACAGCCATGTCCGCAAATTTTGGGCACTTCTGGGAACAGGTCAGTCTCGCTCCCATTACGTCGACTTTGACCGCTGTGTCGGCCTATGGCCTGTTTATAGCCATCTGTATCTCTCAATCCGGTTCGCTGTTTTCAGCGGACTCCTGGCACGACATCACGTTTGCAGCGGGCGAAGTGAAAGACCCGAGGCGCACCTTGCCGCGTGCGCTGATCATTGGTGTGGTTGCCGTCATTCTGCTGTACCTGTTGGCCAACCTGAGCTACCTGTTCACACTCCCAATCACGGCGATCCAGCAGGCTCCCTCCGATCGGGTTGCGACTGCGGTGCTTGACGCCATTGCTCCAGGATGGGGAAGTACCCTCATGGCCGGAGCAATCATGATCTCAACCTTCGGCTGCGTGAACAGTCTGGTGCTGGCTGGTCCGCGCGTTTACTATGCAATGGCCCGAGACGGCCTATTCCTAAAAAGCGCGGCCACACTGAACAGAGCCAACGTGCCCGGTCGATCGCTGATCGTGCAAGGCATTTGGGCGTCTGCGCTCGTACTGCCCAGGACATTCAACACCGCCAACGGCCAGTACGGAAATTTGTACTCGAACCTGCTCGACTACGTGATCTCCGCTGCTTTAATCTTCTACGTCCTCACCATCGCAGGTGTTATCCGGCTTCGAGTGACTAAGCCGCAAGTCGAGAGACCCTACCGGGCTTGGGGATATCCGGTGGTGCCTCTGGTATATATCGCTGGAGCAACTGTCATATTGGTCGCGCTTTTCTGCTACCGCGCAGCAAGTACCTGGCCTGGCTTATTGATCGTGCTCATTGGCGTGCCCGTCTATTACGGGATCCGGCGCGAAAGCCACGGACGTTAGCGGCTCGTAGGCCCCCGGTGCTATTCGCTCTTAGGCGCAGGCACGGCTGGGTCGCCCAGCCAGCTGGACAGCAAGAGATCGGGATCGCTCGAAAGATCCAGCGGTGCGATCACGCTAGCTCCTTCGGGTGAGACGAACTCATATTGGATCCCGTTCGCAGTCGGGCGAATCTCACACCAGCGACCCCTCACTTCGAGCCGGAGCGTGTTCTCAAGCCAGGCGATATAAATCTTCGCGCGAAGCCGATGTCCTGCGACGGCCGCTTTTTCGAACAGCTTCTGTACATACTCCGATTTCTTGAGAGCCTCTGCCCAGGGTGCGATTTGGCCGGCTAACCGGCGCGCTTCGACCTGGCGGGCGGCAACATTCGGATCGCGTTCTTGCTGCTGTTCAAGATTCTTTAGTGAGTTCTCGAGATTATCTAAAAAGTCCATGTTGTGTCAGTCCGATGTAGCGCGAGGCCCTCAGGCCTGCTGGGGGGCAGAAGGAACGTCAGACTGAATCATCCGCAGTCGTAGCAGACACCAGGTCGTAATTGCGATCTCATAGCAGATGAACACGATATTGATGACGCCCACCGCCGCTGTGCTTTTTACAAACGAAAACACAAGGGACGAGAAGCAGTTGACAACCTCTGCCAACAATGAAAGTTCAAAGTAGCGCATCCAGACGAACGTATTGTTGGGAAGTTCAAGCTTTTGAGCGTGCAAGATCCGCTGGACCGTGAACAAGAATGCAAGGCTGGCGGTCGAAGCTCCTGCCCAGAGAATGATCGCTATCGTGCCGACGACGCTGCCGCTCGAGGAATCACCGCTCTCGCCGGCGCCGGCGATGAATAACCCGAGAATCGAGGTGAGGACAAGCGCGGAAACCAACCGCCCCATCGCCATCCTTCGGAGTTTCCTGATTTGGTCTGCGATCTGTTCGAACACATCCCAGGCGACCAGCGGGTAAAGGAACAAATAGAGAAATCGCGAATAGAGAAAGACTCGTAAGTTCTCCTCCGAGTTCGTTCCGAGCCACAGGGCAACCCCGTCAAAGAAGACTGCTAAACCGCAAGCCAGAGTCACAAAAGCGTAGACCCTGTGGAGCCTGAGTTGCAGAACGCGAAAGAGCAAAAGCCCGTCCAGGGCGGTGCCCGCGATTTCCAGCCAGTGTGTGGATTGTTCTAACATCCTCTATCACCATTTGAACGCATCGGCTCGCGAGAGTTTGACCCGGCGTTAGCGTCGACCTTTCAACCGGGCAAAGCGAAGGGGAAACCGAGCATCCAGCAAACAAGGAAAAGGCTACGCCAACATCCGGTTTTGCCGTCCTCTAGAATTGAACAGATAGGCTCAGAGGCTGATAAGCGGCCCCTGCACCTACCTCTGGGTAAGGAGAGTTGTTGGAAACCGCAATACTCGCGCTAGAAGACGGAACGATTTTTGAGGGAATGAGCTACGGAGCCCCGGTACAGCGGACTGGAGAGGTCGTATTCAATACCGCAATTACGGGATACCAGGAAATCTTCACAGATCCCTCGTATTGCGGCCAGATCGTTGTGCTGACGTACCCTCAGATCGGCAATTACGGCAGCAACGCCTTCGATTCGGAAGCGGGTGCGCCCCATATCGAAGGTCTGGTTGTCCGCGAAATTTCGCCGGTCGCGAGCAATTGGCGGTCGGATGACCGCGCGGAGCACTTTCTGGCCAAGTACGGCATCCCCGTCATCGCTGAAGTGGACACCCGCAAGCTGGTGCGTTTGCTTCGCGACCGTGGCGCCATGCGCGGCGTGATCGGGGTGGGCGAAACAGACCCCGAAAAGCTCATCGCAATGGCGCGCCGGTCGCCCAAAATGGCAGGACAGAACTTGGTTTCCAGGGTGAGTACGCCAGGCAGCTACGAATGGCATGAGGGAATCTTGCCTGTAACGTCCTCCGACAAGGCCGTGGCGCCCCAGGCGGTCCGAAATCACGTGGTTGCATACGATTTCGGCATTAAGCGGAACATCTTGCGGCACTTGGTTCAACTCGGGTCGCGAGTGACGGTGGTGCCTGCGGACACGACTAGCGAAGATGTATTAGCGCTTAAACCCGACGGCGTGTTTTTGTCTAACGGACCCGGTGATCCCGAACCCCTCGAGAGGCAAGCCGCGGAAGTCCGGAAAATGATCGGTAAAGTGCCGGTTTTTGGTATCTGTCTGGGACACCAGATTCTCGGACTTGCTCTCGGCGGGAAGACTTACAAGTTGAAGTTCGGCCATCATGGCGCCAACCACCCTGTGTTGAACCGCGACACGGGAAAAGTGGAGATTACGTCGCAAAATCATGGATTCTGCGTTGACCCGGATTCACTCAGTGACGCAGACGTTGAGATCACGCATACAAATCTGAACGATGGAACCGTGGAAGGTTTCCGTCACCGCCGCGAGCCCGTATTTTGTGTGCAGTACCACCCGGAAGCCGCACCTGGGCCGCACGATTCTCATTACCTCTTCCAGAACTTCGTCAAGGCGATGGACGACCGGAAGTAAACCCTCGGTCTTTTCTGCTTTGAGTGGGCGATTTGTTCCTCAACCTCTCCGGTACACTAAAGTGATCGGTCGCCCGATCGAGTCAGCTCTGGCAGCACCAGATAAAATCCAGGAGTTTCTTGTTGAACGGAGTAGTTCTGGCCTCCGAAGACGTAGCGATCTTCGCGGGTGCAGGCCTTGGGAGACCTGCACGCGGCGCTAGGCGGGCCCTTCCTCTCTTCATGCCGTTACGCACTCAGATCTCGCTTTTTTCCGTCGATTGCAAAACCGCCAGGAACGGACTGTCCAACAATGCCTAAACGTACCGACTTACATCGGATCATGATTATCGGGTCCGGCCCCATCGTCATCGGCCAGGCATGCGAGTTCGACTATTCCGGTACACAGGCCTGCAAGGCTTTGCGCCAGGAAGGTTACGAGGTAGTCCTGATTAACTCCAATCCGGCGACCATCATGACCGACCCTGAATTGGCAGATCGGACCTACGTAGAGCCGCTGAGCCTTGCCTACGCGGCGGAAGTGATTCGGCGCGAACGCCCACAAGCTTTATTGTCCACCGTCGGCGGCCAGACGGCGCTGAACTTGTCGGTTGAGCTTGCCGAGGCCGGGATTCTCGAAGAGTACGGCGTTGAACTCATCGGCGCCAAAATCGACGCTATCAAGAAGGCCGAAGATCGGCTTCTCTTCAAAGATGCGATGCGGAAAATCGGCCTCGAGATGACGCAGTCTCTGCTCGTCAACAATGTCGAAGCCGGACTCGCCTTTGCTGAGCGGATCGGCTACCCCATCATCTTGCGCCCGAGTTTCACAATGGGCGGCAGCGGCGGTGGCATCGCCTACAACCGCGAAGAGCTGATCGAAATCCTCGAACGCGGAATTGATCTCTCACCCGTCCACGAAGTGCTGATCGAAGAGAGCGTACTGGGCTGGAAGGAATATGAGCTGGAAGTCATGCGCGATCTCGCTGGCAACGGGATCATCGTCTGTTCGATCGAGAACTTCGACCCGATGGGTGTGCACACTGGCGATTCCATCACGGTCGCGCCTGCTCAGACCTTGACTGACCGCGAATACCAGATGATGCGCGATGCCGCGCTTCGTTGCCTTAACGAAATCGGTGTCGATACGGGCGGATCGAACGTACAGTTTGCGATCAACCCGGAAAACGGCCGCATGGTCATCGTCGAGATGAATCCTCGTGTATCGAGGAGTTCCGCACTGGCCTCGAAGGCGACAGGATTCCCGATCGCGAAGATTGCAGCGAAGCTGGCGGTTGGCTATCGGCTGGACGAGATCAAGAACGATATCACTCGCGCAACGCCCGCGTGCTTTGAACCAACCATCGATTACGTTGTTGTAAAGATCCCCAGATGGCAGTTTGAGAAGTTCCCTGGTGCGGAACCGGTGCTCGGGACGCAGATGAAGTCGGTGGGTGAGGTCATGGCCATCGGGCGAACCTTCAAGCAGGCGCTTGGCAAAGGGCTACGCAGCCTTGAAACCGGCAAGGCCGCCGGTTCCGTGGCCTTGAATCCGGACCTGATTGCGAAGCGCCTGATCACTCCCAATCCTGAGCGTCTCGATTACATTCGGTTCGCATTCGACCAGGGTTATTCAGTGGAACAGGTCCACGAAATGACCGCTGTCGACCGCTGGTTTCTGGAGCAGGTCGCACAAACCGTGGCGCTCGAGAAATCGCTTGAGGGAAGAAAACTCGACAGCATCGACGGTCGGGAATTCCGTTCGCTCAAGCGTAACGGACTGGGGGATACACAGGTCAGCTTGCGGCTGGGCGTCGAGTCGATTGACGTTCGTGAAGCTCGAAAAAAACTTGGCGTCCGGGCCGTTTTCAACCGCGTAGATACCTGTGCAGCCGAGTTTGAGAGCTTCACTCCTTACATGTACTCGAGCTATGAGTCAGAGGATGAGTCAGCTCCCACCAATCGCAAAAAGGTGATGATCCTCGGCAGCGGTCCGAATCGCATTGGTCAGGGCATCGAGTTTGATTACTGCTGCTGTCATGCTTCGTTTGCTTTGCAGGATTTCGGTTATGAGTCCATCATGGTCAACTGCAATCCTGAGACGGTATCGACCGACTACGACACTAGTGATCGGCTCTACTTCGAACCGTTGACGCAGGAAGAGGTTCTGAACATCTACGATGTGGAGAAGCCTGACGGGCTGATCGTGCAATTTGGCGGACAGACTCCGCTCAATCTCGCAATGCCGCTGAAACGGCTTGGCCTCCCCATCATTGGTACAGACCCCAGCAACATCGACCTTGCCGAGGATCGTAAGCTGTTCGGCAAGCTCCTCTCAGAGCTGAAGATTCCTTCGCCCCCGCATGGAACGGCAACCAACGTGGAGGAAGCGTGTGACGTAGCGCGCAGCCTCGGATTTCCGGTGCTTGTCCGACCGTCGTATGTCCTTGGCGGGCGAGCGATGGTGATTGCGTATTCCGAAGATACTGTTCGCCGGTACATGCAGGAAGCCGTTAACTTCTCCGTCAAACGTCCGGTTCTGATTGATCGCTTCCTGGAAGATGCAACCGAGGTGGACGTAGACGCTTTGTGCGATGGGGAGAATGTCCTGATCGCAGGCATCATGGAGCACATTGAGGAAGCGGGCGTCCACTCTGGCGACAGCTCGTGCGTACTGCCCGCGATCTCAATCCAACCTCAAACGCTGAGAACAATCGAGGACTACACGACTAAACTAGCGCGGGCGCTGAATGTCGTCGGACTCATGAACGTCCAGTATGCGCTTAAGAATGGGGATGTGTACGTTCTGGAGGTGAATCCGCGCGCTTCGCGTACAGTTCCGTTCGTCAGTAAAGCGACGGGTGTTCCGCTCCCTAAGGTGGCAGTTGGATTGATGCTTGGAAAAAAGCTCCCCGAGTTGGCCAACCTGACGGGTGGAATCTTTAGTGGAGTTTTGCCTGTCCCGAGCTACTTCGTGAAAAGCCCCGTGTTCCCGTTTGGCAAATTCCCCGGTGTGGATCCGGCTCTTGGTCCGGAGATGCGTTCTACGGGTGAAGTCATGGGGGTCGGTGAGAATTTCGGAGAGGCATTCGCAAAGGCGCAGCTGGCGGCGGGCACTCCCATCCCGGATTCAGGCGCCCTGTTCATGAGTCTCAATGACCGTGACAAACCCGGCGCGGTTCCGCTCGCAAAGCGCTTTCATGAGTTCGGATTTGAAATTTTTGCGACGCGAGGCACGGCCTCTGTTCTGAGAGCGGCCGGCGTTCCCTGCAAAACGGTTTTCAAGGTCAACGAGGGGCGGCCCAACGCCGTCGACTGGCTGAAAGCCGGCAAGTTGAACCTTGTGATCTACACCACGACGGGCAGCCACTCGTTTCCCGACGAGCAGACAATCCGGAGGAATGCCGTTGTGTATCGGACCGTTTGTATTACGACCATGAGCGCGGCGAGAGCTGCTGTCGAGGCGATCGCATCGAGGCGACGTGATCCTGTTCGAATCTGGAACTTACAGGAGCTTCACGCCGCGGAGGCTGTGGGCGTAGCTGGTCCGGCCTGATGGGACTGCCCACCTGCGCCCTTTCGATCAATGGTGGTGCCGGAATACCGAATTTCTGGTGAACGGCACGAACTCCTGAACGACGAAGAAGGCTGCGTCTCCGGCTAGAGTGAGTCCGCCCCGTTCCAGACCATCGCCGATGCCACCATGCCCTTGCGGCTGCCAGGCATTCGCGAGAAACCCAGAGGCAAAGGCGCTCCCGATACGGCTCGACGCGGTCGTCGCCTGTCCATTGTCATCCTTTGCAATGACTACCTGTTTCAAGACGTTTCGAAGTCTGGGACCGAAATCCACTTGGGATGACGGGAAGTAACGCGGATCCTGGTGAAGCAGGTGGTCGAGACCCAAGGCAAAAACCTGTCGGGAAATACCTGCTGCAAACCCCGACCCGTACCGCTTTGCGTAACCGTCCCAGTGCGGCCCCCACGCGTCCGGCACGTCCAAGCCTTGTCCGATGCCGGCGCTGATGGCCGAGCCTAAGAAGCCGCGAATTCCGAACTGTTCTATGACCCTGTAGTGGAATTTTTCGTGCGATGTTAACTTCTTGGCCGCCAGGGTGTTCTCTAGAATGCCAGGTGTTGGAGGAACGACCGGATCACTTGGCCGGGTCTGAGCCACCTGGGAATGCGTTCCCAGCGAGAAAGCCATTGCCAGATACAAAGAACGAGAGATACTTCTCAAATTTCAGTGTAGTCGCCGCGGACTAGAGGGTCGGATCCTGAAACAGGCGAATGCCTGCTATGCCGACAGCGCCAGCTTCCATACAGCCCGCCGCGTTATCCCAGTTGATGCCGCCGAGCGCCAACACCGGCTTGCCGGTAGAGCAGGCGGCCTTCAGCCCTTCCAATCCGACAGGGGTTCCTTTTCCAGGTGAATCGTATACGGGCCCAAATGTCACAAAATCAGCATCCGTATTCTGGAGCTCAGCCAGAGTGTGGCAAGACCGGATAACGAGCAGCCCCGGAAGTGTCTCTACGGGGGCCGTCGAAGGAAGATGAACACCGTCAGCGCCGCATGCAAAGGCAATATCGGCCCGCGTGTTGACAAGGATGCGCGTGCCAAGCGGTTTGCGAACCCCCGATTCTCTTGTCTCGAGCACGGCTAATGTAAATTCGAAGAGCTCTCTTGCGGTCAGGTCCTTTTCTCGGATTTGAATGAAATCGACTCCGAGGTGCATCTGGTCACGGATCACCTCCAGCAGAGGACGGAAGCCGCCTACTGCCTTTCGATCTGTTATGTAGTAGCGTTTCACAGGACCTGAGTTGGAGGATGCAGGGCGTTCGACTGTTACCCGACAAAATGAGCGGATTGAGGTGGTATGTGAACTGTGACCCTTGCCGGTCTTCCGAGTGCAACCCACCTGTCCTGATTCAAAGTCAACGACAACTGGTGTTCCAGTTCCAGTCGAACACCTTCTGCTGCCGGCGTAGCG
This sequence comes from Bryobacteraceae bacterium, assembly GCA_045807925.1. GTDB lineage: Bacteria > Acidobacteriota > Terriglobia > Bryobacterales > Bryobacteraceae > Bog-105. Next base: position 17,308 of record JBJMGK010000091.1, read on the forward strand.
CTCAAAACTGACACCGGAAAGCAATTCACTTTCGGCGAGGTGTCGTCCACGATGGCCAGCTCGGAACTTCGCAAGCACAGATAACCTTGATCGCCAATGAGATGGCCAGGCAAGTACGCCGCCTCGATGACTAATCCGAAAGCGGAGATCCTGCTCAGGTTTCGGCTGGGATCTAACGACGAAATCTCCGCACGCACACAGCAGAAAATTCCAAGTGAACGAGCCATGCTCAGGCTCGCCGGCTTGCTCAGGATCTCGTGCCGGGTTCCGCTTTGCACAATGCTGCCTGCTTCGATGTAGTAGACGTACTCGGCCAGCCGGAGACACTCGTTGAGATCATGTGTGACGAGAAGAACCGGAATGTTGAGTTGCTCTCGTACCGTCTCGAACAGGCGATAAAAATTGTCCCGAAGGCGGGCATCTAAACCGCGTGTCGGTTCATCCAGCAGTAGGATCTGAGGTTCGTTGATCAGCACCCGGGCCAGTGCTGCGCGCTGCTTTTGGCCACCTGAAAGTCGTGACGGTGTCTGCTCTGCCAAATTCGTCAACTCGAAACTCTCGAGAATCTCGTTGATCGCCCGCCGGCGTCCCAACCCTCCTCTCCTCGTCCACTTCTGACGAGGTCGGCATTGTGCTGCAAACAGCAGATTCTCCCGAACGGTCATGTGCGGAAACAACGCATGCTCTTGAGAGACATATCCGCAACGTCTGTGCCTCGGAGCGCGACTGACATGTCCGCCGCTGTCAAAAAGCAGCTCGTCATTGATCAGGATGCGCCCTTCATCCGGCCGGACAAAGCCCGCGATGCAGTTCAGCGTGAGAGTCTTGCCTGAGCCGCTCGGACCAAATAGTGCAACAGCCCTGCTATCCGTTTCTAGATGCAGGTCGAGTTTGAATTTTTCGGAAGTCCCCGGCAGAGAGAAGGTCTTCAGGAGGCGAGCGTCGATAAAGTTCACGCCTGCTCGCGCCGCCTGGGTGAGCGCAAGATATAGCTGCCCGGCCACAGCAAGGCAAGCGCCGCGACCGAAACGACCAGAACAAGGATCCGGGCAAGTTCCCCGTTTCCCGATTCGACGGCATCGTAGATAGCCACTGATAAAGTCTGCGTCCGGCCGGGGATGTTGCCTGCGACCATGATGGTGACGCCAAAATCTCCAAGCGACAGCGCAAAGGCCAGAGCCGCCAACGGGTAGAGACCGCTTTGCGCTAGTGGCAGGGTGATCTTCCAAAACGTGCGCCATTCGGAAGCTCCAAAGCCCTGCGCCGCCCATTCGTATCGATAATCGACCTCTTCGAGTACGGCACGTGCGGCTTTTATATAGATCGGTGCAGAATGCAGAAACGCGGCAACAACAGCTGCCTGCCAGGTGAAGACAAGCGGATGTCCCACGACAGCCTCATAGGCGTGGCCCAAGGGCGAGGACCGGCCGATTGCTAACAGCAGGTAGTACCCAAGTACTGTCGGCGGCAGCGCCAGTGGAAGAGTGATGACCGCTTCGAGAAGATTTTTGCCCGGGAAGTTTCTGTGCGAAAGCAGATACGCCAAAAAGGTCCCGGTGACAACCACGAAAACCGTTGACAGCGCGGCAACACGCAAGCTGAGGTAAAGGGGGAACCAATCCACGCGTGAGTTGACGTCCATAGCCTCCGTTAAGAGGAGATTATAGCGACGCGAAGTCCCGTGATAATGCTGGTCTGTGCCCGTTCTGTAAAGAAGGCGTCACGAAAAGATTGAAACCTCAATCGGCTTGGCGGTATCATGCGGCCAATAGGTTTTATTTTTTTTGCGGCTGGCCAGGAAGCCAGCTGCGTAAGGGTGGAAATGACAGTTTAAAACCGGAAGCTCAAGGATAGCTTCCACCAGGTATGAAGGGAGGCGATGTCCGCCATGAATTATCTAGTTCATATACTGATCTGCGCCGTATTGGCAATGACCACAATAGGCTTGTATCTGTATCGTCGCTGGTTAGAGAACCACGAAGATCACTACATTCACCTACACAATGATTCTCACGATTCGGCCATTATCAATGCCCAGACCACAATGTGCAAACGTTGTGAAACCGTGGATAAGATCAAGTACGCAACCCTAACGGCGACGATTCTCTACGCGCTCGCTATTGCCGGGATGGCGACGTACGAAGCCTGGAATCGCGCAGGCATTTAAGCTTGGTTCCTTAGTTTCACTTCCGGAAGTATCTCGGAGGACGCTTGATCTGAAAGTATCACTCGCTGCGGGTCGTGTAAGGACTCTCTTCGCAGTGACACTGTCCGGATTCGAACGAAGATAAGTCGCAGTATTGCGAGAAGCGGAACGGAGAAGAACATCCCAGGGACGCCGCCCAGGGCGTCCCCTGCAAGAACCCCGAAAAGCACGAGCAGTGGATGTATGTCTATGCCGGAACTCATGAGGTAGGGATTCAACACGTAATCCTGAAATACTCGAAAACTCGCCCAGAAAATCACGATCCAGAGTAGTCCGCCAGTCCCGGTGACGAGAGACACAGCGAGTAGAACCGCCAACGCCGCCGCTGGTCCGATGACCGGGATAAACTCAAAAACCGCTGAAACACCGGCCAATAAAAGCTCGTAAGGGTATCGAAACACGCTCAGAAAGACCGCCCACGCGCAAAACGACACGATGGATAAAAACACGAGTGCGCGGATGTAGTTTCTGAGCACTTCGTGAATGTCGTCGAGAATGCGATCCAACATGGTTCGATAAGGACCTCTGTCGATCAGGCACACCAACGAGCCGCGGATAGCGCGGGCATCTTTCAGAAAAAAGAACGCAAGGATCGGGATGAGAATGATGGGGAGAAGTGCGCCCAGTCCGGTCAGTAATCGCGACCCTGCTTCCTGCAGAAACGGAACAACGCTTGCCTGCACGTTTGTCGCGATCCTGTTCAGCAACGGTATGACTTGCTCCCGCATCGGTTCCGCCCACCCAGGCAGAGGAACCTTTGCCAGACTCCCGCCACTAATCAAGCCGGGCAAGCGGCTGGACAAACTGATTGCCTGCGACGCCACGGCGGGCACCAACTGAAACCCAACCAATACGAGAAGCCCGATCAATAAGCAATAAACAATTGCCAGGGCCAACCCCCGCCTGCGCTTGATGAAGCGTTCCACGAGCCCGACAAGCGGGCTCAGCATGTAGGCAAAGAACACCGCACCCGCAAACACGAGGAGCGTTGCCCTGATATACCAGACCACCGCCAGCGAGAGACCGAACAGGAACACTGTCCACGAAATACGCAAGGCTCGCCTGTCGATCCCCATCATGGTTGTTAGACTAGCAACAGCCGTTTACCTTCAGATTTTTTGATTTAAACAACACACGCATGCCGGGATCTCCACGCGATATCAGACGCCTCTGTGAAGATCTCGCCGAGCTGGAAGCAAAGCTCCGACTTGGCGGCGGACCGAAAAAAATCGAAAAGCAGCACGGCGAAGGCAAGCTTACGGCGCGTGAGCGTACTGAGCGCTTGTTGGACCCTGCTCAACCCTCCCTTGAGATCGGGTTACTGTTCGGGTACGACAAGTACGAGGGCCGGGCGCCTGCTGCTGGTGTGGTCACCGTCGTCGGCAAGATCGAGGGCCGACCAGCCGTTATCGTTGCGAACGACGCGACCGTGAAGGCAGGCGCGTGGTGGCCGGAAACCATCACGAAAATCCTGCGTGCGCAGGAAATTGCTATGCGCAATCGCCTGCCGATTGTTTATCTGGTCGACTCCGCGGGCGTGAACCTTCCCTTGCAGGACTCGATCTTTCCCGGGCAATACGGGGCGGCACGCATCTTCTACTACAACTCCCTCATGCGGCGCCGCTTTCGCATTCCGCAGATTGCTGCTGTCATGGGCCCGTGCATCGCGGGCGGAGCTTATCTGCCCGCCCTGAGCGACGTCGTGATCATGGTGGAAGGTACCAGCTTCATGGGGCTGGGCGGGCCGAATCTCGTCAAGGGCGCCGTTGGGCAGGTGACGGACGCAGAAACCCTTGGCGGCGCGAAGATGCACACCAGCATCAGCGGCGTTGCTCACTATCGGGCTGCAACTGACGACGATTGTCTTGCGTTGATTCGCCGGCAGTTCAGGCAGATGCCGGGTCCCGTCCCACCTCCTTCGACAGGTTCCGCTCTTCGATTTGATAGCGGCACCATTTACGACATTGTGCCTGCTGATCATCGGCTGCCTTATCGCACCGAAGACCTGTTGGATCGCATCCTGGACGACGACAAGTTTCTGGAATTCCAATCGGATTATGCACCGGAATTGCTTTGCGGAACGGGAAAGCTGAACGGATTTACCGTTGGCGTCATTGCGAACCGGCGGGGCTTTCTGAAGACTGCAGCCGGTCCGCGTATCGGCGGAATCGTGTATGCCGAATCCGCTCGGAAGGTCGCCTACTTCGTGGAGAATGCGGAACGCCATCGGATCCCGCTTCTCTATCTGCAAGACGTTTCCGGATTTATGGTGGGCGTCGGTGCGGAGACCGATGGAATCATCCGCGCCGGAGCCGAGATGGTGGAAACGATGGCGACTGCGACGGTTCCTAAGATGACTCTGGTTGTGAATCACGCGAGTGGCGCCGGCTATTATGCGATGGCCGGTCAAGGGTTTGACCCGAACTTCACCTTGAGCTGGCCAACGGCCCGCATCGGAGTGATGGAAGGCGACTCAGCCGTGCAAGCGATGTTCGGACCTGAACTGGAGAAGCTGAGGACCGCTGCGAAACCCGTTCCGCCCGGGCTCGAAGCGAAGGTCCAGGCGACGCGAGAAGATTACGATCATTGGCTCGATGCAAAGCATGCGGCCGCGCGAGGCCACTGTGATGCGTTAGTCGATCCAAAACAAACACGAGAGATCCTGACTCTTCTTCTGCAGGTCACGTCTGCTAACGCCGGCACTGATCACTTGCCCGTGCAGCTTCTTTCCTCGGGTCCATCATCCGCTTTGTCAACACCCCAATCAGGAAGCCTGAACTCGTCCGAACATGGGATAGCATAGCGGCTGTAATGTACCTCATCGTAGAACGGAAGCATCGGATCCTCCGGGTGACGTTGAACCGGCCGGAGAAGCGCAACGCGCTCACGGGCGGAATGTGCCAGGCTATTGTCGACGCGGTGAACGCGGCCCAAGCGGATAATGAGATTGGCTCGATCTTGCTCATGGCGCACGGTCATGTGTTCTGTGCAGGAATGGATCTGGACGAGGCGAGCGACCTCGAAGCCAGCGAACTGGATGAGGTTCACGAAAAGCTGTTCACTCTGGGAGCGACGTCGAGAAAACCGATCGTGATCTGTGTCAACGGAGCCGCGCTCGGTGGCGGCTTAGGGCTGGTTGCACAGGGTCATGTGGTCACGGCTTCCTCGGGAGCGGTGTTCGGGCTTCCGGAGATTCGGATCGGCCTCTGGCCATTTCTTATCTATCGTGCGGTGGAAAACGCCATCGGTCCGCGGCGTACTCTCGAATTGAGCCTGACAGGACGGCTGTTTCATTGTCAGGAGGCTCTGCATTGGGGTTTGGTTCAGACCGTTGCACCTGCAGGCGAAGTATCGGACCGGGCCAAAGGCCTTGCCGTGGATCTGTCGAGGACAAGTCCCGCCGCAATTCGAGCTGGCATGGACTACGTCCAGCAGGCGCGCGGCCTTGATGCGAACTCGGCTGGAAGCTTGGCGAAAGAGATTCGCAGTCGTTTGATGGAGACGGATGATTTCAAGGAAGGCTATGCGGCTTTTAAGCAGAAGCGAGAGCCGCGTTGGCCGAGCATGCCGGACAACTTCTACAACGGTGCAGACCGCGGCACCAGACCTCATCGGCCCGACCACGATTTGGGCGCGGCAAAGTAACGCCCTGGCCGTCATAGCATCCGCTTTCGCAACCCTCTTTGGGCCCATGCCTGCGACGTCTGAACCGGGCGTAACGTTTTACCGTGACGTCCTGCCGATTCTTCAAGGACACTGCCAGGGCTGCCATCGCGCGGGAGAAATGGCGCCCATGTCGTTCGAGACGTACAGGCAAACCCGCCCGTTTGCTGCGGCAATCAAAGACGCCACATTGAAGAGAACCATGCCTCCATGGTTCGCGGACCCTTGTTGCGAACATTTCTCGAATGACCCCTCGCTAACCGCCGCGCAGATCAACGTACTCGCGCAATGGGCGGAGGAAGGAGCTCCGGAAGGGAATCCGCAAGATGCGCCGCCGGTACGGAAAAGAACGAGTGGATGGAACATCGAAGGTCCTGATGCAGTGCTGAAAATGCCTTCGCCTCGGCAGATTCCGGCAACGGGCGACGTGCCGTATCAGTACATCATCATTCCGACCGGTTTCAGAACTGATCGTTGGGTCCGCATGTCGGAGATCCGGCCCAGCAACCGCACCGTCGTTCATCACGCCGTCGCTTATATCCGAGAGCCGGATTCATCCTGGCTCCGTGGTGCACCGGTCGGAGTGCCTTTCAGCGCAGACGACCTCTCTGATCCCGCGCTACGCCGAGATGCGATGTGGACGGCAAGCGACATCCTGCTTGTGTACGCGCCCGGCAGCATGCCGGATGAATGGCCGCATGATTTCGCGAAGCTTGTGCCGGCAGGTTCGGATATCGTTTTGCAGATGCACTACACGACCCATGGTTCCGCAACGTCCGATCAGACCAGCGTGGGGCTTGTGTTCGGCAAGCGGCCTCCGCTCAAGCGTGTTCTCACTCTGCAATTGACGAATGATCGCTTCTTGATCCCGCCCGGAGACCCTGACCACCGCGTCGAAGTGCACGGCAGTATTCCAAACGACGCGCTCCTCCTGAGTTTCTTCCCCCATATGCATCTGCGCGGCAAGTCTTTCGAGTACAACCTGCTTCGAAAGGGACACGCTCCACAAACGCTGCTCCGTGTTCCGCACTACAGCTTCTACTGGCAACTTAGCTATCGTCTGGCCGAGCCTGTCCAACTACTCGCTGGGGATGTCCTGCAAACGGTTGCTACCTTCGATAACTCCCGGGCAAATCCGCACAACCCCGATCCCGATTCGGCAGTCACGTGGGGTGAACAAACCTGGGCCGAGATGATGGTCGGATTTTTCGATGTGGCGGTGCCTCGCGGAACCGATAAGGACCTTTTTTTCATCCGCCCAGACCGACCGCGCCTTCATACGGGCGAGTAGCTAGTGCTTTCGGATTCCAGCACGTAAGTGAGCGAAGCAGAACAGAGGGAATCCGGGGCCGGGCCCGTGGCTTGAACTGCCATCGAAACCGAGAAGGCTGATACCGTGAACAAGCGCCCAAACCATCCGTGCAATGTCCATGGAGTCGCCGCCTACGAATTCCCCTGCCGCTTGGCCGCCCCGGATAGTTTCCTCGAGGATGCCGAATGCCCGATCGGCTACCTTGCTTCCTTCGGGATCGAGGTGTAAGGCTTTTCCGCCGGACCCGAACATGACCTCGAAATGCGCCCGATGCTCAGCAGCAAACCTTACGTAGGCAATGCCCATTGCTTCGAGTTGGTCGAAGAAGTTGCTAGCCGCGCTCTTACGCGCGTGGTCGAGGACATCCCCGAACCCCTGAAACCCGGCTGCGCCTATGGCCCCGAGCAAGGCGTCTTTGTCCGCGAAGTGACGATAGGGCGCGGTACGGGATACACCCAAACGGGTGCCGATTTCCCGCAGAGTAAGAGCACGAACTCCCTCTTCTGCAATGAGTTCGAGACTTGTCTCCATGATCGCCTCCCGCAGGTTGCCGTGATGATATTTCTCCTGGCTCTTTTCTCTGGGCAAAGTTCTTACCTTTCAGTGTACTTTTCCTGTTGACATTGTCAACATTGCGGTCTAGTATGTGGACAAAGTCAACATTCATACGAGAAAAGCAGAGAGTGATGAACATAATCCGGAGATTTCGTGAGGAACTGGCGACAGCATGGCAGAGCAGCAGGCCGCTCACGGCTGTGGCGATTGCGATGGTGGGAGCTTTCGTTGCTTCGGCAGCAGGTCTGGTTCTCGATCCGCGGGTCATTACTGGCGCGCCCGGCTGGTTAAAACCAGCTAAGTTCGCGATCTCCTCGGCAATTTACACGGGTACGCTGGCCTGGCTGTTTCGTTACCTGCAAGTTTGGCCGCTTTTCGTGCGAATCCTCGGTGCGCTCACGGCTGCGGTTCTGGTTCTTGAGGTCGGCATCATTGATTTCCAAGCCGCTCGGGGCACAACCAGTCACTTCAATGTCAGCACGCCTCTAGACGGGGCCCTTTGGGCAACCATGGGAGTGGCGATCGCGGTCCTCTGGACCTCGAGCATAGGGACCCTCGTTGCTCTCTTTCGGCAGCCATTCGTAGACCGTAGTTTCGGCTGGGCATTGCGACTCGGAATGCTCGTCACGGTGATTGGTTCGGCGAGCGGCGGCCTTATGGTCACTCCCACCGAGCAGCAGCGAGTCACAATCGCGCAGACCCATCACGCGCCTGCATTCGTTGGCGGTCATACGGTGGGTGCCCCGGATGGCGGACCAGGACTGCCGGGCGTGGGATGGAGTCGCAGCCACGGCGATTTGCGCATTCCCCATTTCCTGGGACTTCATGCCTTGCAGGTCATCCCCCTCTTCTACTTCTTGAGGGCTCGCCGCCGGCGCATCGCATCCGCTAACACGCCGTACATCTTCATCGTCTCGGCTAGTTATTTCGCACTCATCGGGATCCTCACCTGGCAGGCTTTGCGCGGGCAGTCAATTGTCGAGCCCGACTCCAGTACATCGGTTGCGCTTCTCATTTGGCTCGCACTGACAGCTGCGGCAATGCTGCTGCCGCGAACGAAATCGAACGGCTATCAATCGAGCCCCCTTGAGGTTGTTTAGTCGAATGTCACCAGATACGCTCTTCGAGCTCTGCAATAAAGTTGCTCTGCTCGGATGGCTCTTATTGGTTGTCGCCGGCCGCAAGCGCTGGGCTTCGAGTCTGGTGACTGCGGTTCTTTTCCCGCTTTTATTGGCCCTTGTGTATTCTTTCTTAGTCCCGCTCCATTGGCGCGAGGCGCAGGGGAGCTTCAACACGCTTTCCGGAGTCGCCGCATTATTTGCGAGCCGCTGGCTATTGCTCGCCGGCTGGATCCACTATCTTGCGTTTGACCTGTTCATCGGCAACTGGGAAGTGCGAGATGCGATGAAGAACCGCATCCCACACTGGGCTGTTATTCCCTGCCTGATCCTGACGTTTCTCTTTGGGCCCACCGGTCTGCTTTTTTACTTCGTGCTCAGGTTCGCTGTGCGGCGGAACTTCGAAATCGTAGAGACCGGCGAAGTGACTTAGAAGGTCAATCGAAGCCCAAGTTGCAGCTGTCGCATATCGCGAGCCGTGTTGATCTGACCGAAGTTTGGCGATGTAGCCGTCGCAATGGGAGGCATCAGGTTCACGAGGTTGAAGAAATTCGTGAACTCGCCACGGAACTGTACCTTCATGTTTTCGCGGAGCGTGACATCTCGAAACAGGCCGAGATCGATATTGCGAATACCCGGGCTGTCCATGAGATTCCGAGCGCTGGTTCCGTCCGTACCGATCGGGTTCTGCGCAAATGCAGCCGTATTGAACCAGCGTGCCACGACTGCAGAGCGGGCACGGTCGGGGTCAAGATAGGGATTACCCACCAGGTTTGCTCGATCGTTGTTGTTGCCGTCGTAATTGTTATCTCTTCCTGCCAATACCGTGAAGGGAAGCCCGCTGCTTAAGGTGATGATGGGCGAGAGCGTCCATCCGTTCAAGGCATGCTTGAGGAGCGAATTCGTTCCACTGTAATAGCTGATGTCCCAGATGAATGCGCCCACAAAGTTGTGCCTCTGATCGTAGGCTGAACGGCCGCGCTCAAGAGCCAGGTTTCGGAAATCCTCGGCGCCGCCGCTCGTGCTTTGTCCACTCATCTCATAACTTGAGAGCGATTTGCTGAAGGTGTAGAACGCCGTCAGGCTCAGGTGCTTTGCCATCGCCTTCCGCGCGCTGATCTGCAATGCGTGGTATGCCGCCGTCCCGTTCGACTGCATGATGTTGATGTTCGCCAGTTGACCGCTTCCGTATGGGCGCCGGCCGTTATAGTTCGTGCTCGTCGCGGTGCCCGTAAAGAACGGATAGTTGATGTCGGGCGAGAAGGCGAGCGAATGGCTCAGTGTGCCCACATAGGCGGCCGACAAGCTGAGGCCCTGTGCGATTTGCCGCTGGATCGCAAAATTCAGCTGATAGCTGTAGGGCCAGCGAAAACCGAGATCGATCGGCAACAGGCTGGCGGGTGTCACAAAACGTTAGGATTCAATCTGGACTGATCCGGCGCAGAGAGGCTGTGAAGCAATATGAGGTTGATCGCTGGATCAGTTTAGATTGAGTCGTTTGCAGTGAGGCGCTGGAAACGTTAGGATTCAAGGTCGAAAATGCACGCGTCGCAATCAAGCGGTGCCGATTTGAAGACTCAGCGGCTGTACTTCATAGCCGAAGCTACGAAGTTCCCTAATCATTCTTGTCGTGCGGCGTCGCTTCGATTTCTGGCTTACGGCCGGGCCTCGTTCCTCATAACTGACGCCCTGGTGCAAAATGATCCAAATCACTCGACAGAGCCGATGCGTAATTGCTCCGATGGTTTGCCCATGTCCCAGACGCGGTACCAGCCGACGATACACAACCTCGAAGATGCTTCCTTTTTGCTTGACCGCGGCATTAGCCGCCTGGTTGAGAATCCGTCGCATGTGACGGTTACCCCTGGGGCAACGGGTTCTCCCGGCCCGGAATTTCGTTGGACAGCTCGTTGGGAATATTTGTAGAGAAAATGTTCTGAAGGAGGGAAAGCATGTCCAACACAAAGAGAGCCGATTCCGGGC
>JBJMGK010000092.1:0-3732 GCA_045807925.1 Bryobacteraceae bacterium
ACTATGCGCGCCAATCAACTCCGGCTCTATCTGTCGGTGATGGCTTATTTGCTGGTCTGCGGACTGCGCCGTTTGGGACTGCGAGCCACCCATTTGGCCCACGCGCAAGTCGGCACGATTCGTTTGCGGCTGCTCAAGATCGGCGCGCAGATTCGCGTGACAGTGCGCAAGGTTTGGGTCCAGATGAGCAGCAGCTTTCCGCTACAAACTCTCTTCAGCCAGGCTCTTCAGCAATTGCGCTGCTGAACTCATGGTGGCCTGTGGCCACTCGTTCTTTGACAACTCCAAAACAAATTTCACCCACTTACGACTGGTGTCTCTTTCGGCGGCCTTCTGAAGTTCGATTTATCACGTGCTCCCAGTTTTAGCCGACGGCTATTCGGATTCAACGTCTTCGTGAGAAATGGCGGTTAGAGATCGGCTTCAAAGCACACCCTACTCCGTCATCGAGAGGAGAGCCTTCACCGCCAAGATCCCGAATTCGCGGTACTAACTAACGTGACCGTTGAGCAGGCAAGCGAAGCACCAGAGTCTGCAGCCGTGGGGCTTATCTGCGGCGGAATCGGACTTATCGGAATAAGGCGGCTGCGGCGAGCACACTAAGGCGACCGCATTTCTCTCAGACCTCGGGCTGGCTGGTTCACGGAAATCATGCGACGTCAGGACCGTCGAAATGATTCGAGCGACCAGCTGTCCGAGGCTGGGCTGTGTCGAAGGATGTAGATGTTCCCATCACTGGCGCGAAGCTTGAAGTATGTATCGTCCGGTCCATACCAGCGATCCAAAAGTTCCTCCACGGCATAGTCATGATCGCCTAGTTGGAACCGAACCGGATACTCACCGGCCTTCGTTCCTGAATAACACTGCACGCGCACTCATTCATTTTCACCGAGTGGCATCATTGAGTCTCAACGTCAGAGTCAGCCGGACGCGTGATATGGTCGTCGCGTGGCCAGCGGACTCTTGAGCCTACGCTGTTTGGTTCTTCCGGCCAGCGTTGCGCTGGTCGTGCTTGCCGGAAGCGACGCTACGCTGACAGAACTTGGCGAATTCCAGAGGCCTCCCGAAAGCAAGCCGGTCATCACACCGCAGCCGAGAGCCACTTTCACAGACCCGATCCTGCGAAAACCGGTCCAATGGGAGGCGTTGCATACATTCAATCCGGCAGCCATTGTTCGCGAGGGGAAGGTCTATGTCCTTTACCGGGCCGAGGATAACAGCGGCTCCATGGAGATCGGGATGCATACGTCACGTCTCGGTCTTGCCGAAAGCGCGGACGGCGTTCACTTCGAGCAGCATGGGCAATCGGTGTTTTATCCGGATCGGGATTCGGAACAATCGCGCGAATGGCCGGGTGGAGTGGAAGATCCAAGGATCGTCGAATCCGACGGGGGAACTTACGTCCTGACTTACACGCAGTGGAACCGTAGCACGTATCGAGTAGGAATCGCGACCTCAAACGACTTATTGCATTGGACGAAGCATGGTCCGGCCTTCGGCCTGACGGGCAAGTATGCTTCGCTAGCGTATAAGTCCGCTGGGATCCTCACGCACTTAGCTGGTGATCGACTTGTGGCAGCTCGTGTTAACGGCAAGTACTGGATGTATTGGGGCGAGATTGAGGTGCGGATTGCCAGTTCAACGGATCTGGTTCATTGGACACCCGAAGAAGGGAACGACGGAAAGGCGTTGGTGTTGCTGGCGCCCAGACCCGGGCGGTTCGATAGCGCTTTGCCCGAGGTGGGACCGCCTCCGGTGCTCACCGAACGGGGTATCGTGCTGCTCTATAACGGCAAAAATGCCACGAAAGAACGGGACACGAATCTCGCCCCGGGTACGTACGCGGCCGGGCAAGCCACATTTGCAGCAGACAACCCGGCAAAGCTGCTTTCGCGTTCCGACACTCCGTTCTTCCAACCTCAGATGGCTTGGGAGCGGAGCGGTCAATATGCGGCAGGCACCACTTTCGCCGAAGGTCTGGTTCGGTTTCGTCAGCGGTGGTTTCTGTATTACGGCTGCGCGGATTCGTTCGTCGGAGTGGCGTCCACAAAACCATGAAAGGCTCGCGATTGGAAGTAACCGGTCGCCGGTATTCCGCTTATCGCTTGGTCCGCCGGAAGGGAGTCGCCGAGAATAGCGCGACCTGCCAGGTATGATTGTGCTCGACAATGCGTCCGTTACGCTGCGCCACATACTGATGGAGATAGCCGAATTCGAGCCGATTCGCCTTCGTGATCTTGTATGTCAGGGCGGCGTAGGCTCGGTTCTGATCGAAGTAACGAGCCCCCCGGTTTGCTCCGAACTGGTAAAACACCTCATCGTACAAACCGACACCGAAGCGGCGATTGCCCGGGCTGCCAAACGGTAGCGGAATGTCTCCGCGCAGCATGTAGCGAAAGCGGTTCCGAGTCTGCCAACTCTCAACATCGGCGTCGGGCGCAGGAACGCTTCCGACCAGTCTCTGTTCGAGGCGAAGCCGATGCTGAATACCGAGCACGCCCCATTTGTGCTTGATGAGTGCTTGTTCGAACAGGCGGTGTTCCGGAAAGGCTGCTGCCGGAGGGAAGTCACCGTAGCGTGACGTCCGGACGTACCCGTAGCCTCCGGTCAACATCAGGTGCGAATTTATCGTGTAGTTGACGGCAGGCCGCAGGAGTAGTTGCTGGGGAGCAAGTCCGCCATTCGTTCGCCGGAATTGTGCTTCGAGGTGGACGCCCCACCGATCGCTGACGGGATGATCTCCGAAATACATCAACCAGCCGTGGACATTCGAATCCTGGATCGTTTGGGCGTTCACCGGCGAGGGCAGGATCTGCGTAAAAAGCCATAGAGACAGGGCCGCCAAGCTGCGCCCTAAGACGTTTCGCGCGTTCCCCTTTTGAGAGAAGTTGAGCATCCCCATTCCTTATGCACGTAGAGGTACAACCATGCCGTCCCGGCGAACGACGCAGAAGGTACTCAAAATACGGGACTTTCAGATTCGGCCAATCGGGCAATCTCCCCCCGGCCGGGCCAAAGATGCCCGAATTGAGGCTCGCTACTGGATGAAAAGGAAGAGCGGCTCAGTAGACGCCGGGGATGAGTCGTTTGGTAGAACGGCAATAGCTCCGGTATTCTTCGCCGAACGCATGCCTTAGAGCCATTTCCTCGACGTGGATTCGGTAGAGCAGCGCGATCGTGATGGGAACTACAACGATGGCGAGCCCCATCCATGAGCGCGTATTGAGGCCAATTCCAGTAAAGATAATGAGCAGCCCCGTATACGAGGGATGGCGGACGAAACGGAAGACGCCGTTTTTTTCGACGTGCTGCTCTTGGTGGATGGCCACGTTTGCGGTGAACGAGCGCCCCAGCTTGAGGATCGCCATCCAGCGGATAGCCAATCCGAGCGCGAGAAGGAAAATGCTGAGCAGCCTAGTCTCCCGTCACAGAAATATGTGGAATAAATAGGACGGAAAGGCGTCCACTCAGTATGCAGAGAGGGCGTCCTAAACAAGCGTTGCGCCTAAGCGAAGAGGAGCACCAGCGGCTGCGATCTTTGGCTCAGCGGTCGCGCAGTCGGCCGGCGGTGGCACGGCGGGCGCGAGTGGTGCTGGCCTGCGCCGAAGGTCTGGATAACAGAGCAGTGGCCAAAAAGCTGCGCTGCTCACTCGGAATGGTTGGCAAATGGCGGGCCCGGTTCTTGAAGCAGCGACTGGAGGGACTCTATGACGAGCAGCGTCCGGGTGCTCC
>JBJMGK010000093.1:0-11327 GCA_045807925.1 Bryobacteraceae bacterium
GTTGCACACTGCAATTCAACTGCCGTAGGATGCGCCAAACGTGTCCGGGGTGATAATCCACCTCGAAGTTCTCCTCGATCAAGTGCGCAACCCGTGGACACGTCCACAAGGGAGTTTCGTAACCCAGGCGCTCGGGACCTTGCAGGAGCAACTCGACCAAACGGGCTTTGTCGACTTCATCCAAACAGGGTTGCCGTCCCGCTCGCCGCATAGCAACCTTGCCGTTTTCCTGATATTCTTTCCGCCATCGGCTGACGGTCTGGTTGCTCGCCTTCAGCCTACGGCCGATCTCGCTGTTGTTCAAGCCTTTTTCAAACAACTTAACCGCTTCGAAGCGGCGCTTCTCAAGAGCCACAAAGTCGCGCCTAACGCCTCGCGCATTGCCCATGCAGGATTAGACATCGCAGAGTCAAATTAGTTCCGCTATATTACGCGAGATTCAGTAGGTCGCAGTTCTTTGGTTTGCTCGTCGTTCTACTCGGCGCCCTAGGCTTGGCCTCGTGTAACGTCTGGCGAGCAGGAAGCGACGGGACGGCAACGGTGACGCTTGACCCTCCCACGACCGGAGCTACACAGCTGTCGGGCCATGCTTACAACGTGAATATGAGCACAACTAAAGTCGTTATCTACACGCTCACAAACGAATGGTACGTACAACCATTTGCCGACGCACCTTTCACTGATATTTCGTCGGACGGTCGTGGAGCAGCTCAACAAAGAATTGGAACAGCCTTATAGTCTTGCTTGTTGATCCGGCCGACTATATGCCAGCTCCTACCGCGATCACGAATCCAGCTCTTCTTCCAGGAGTCCTCGCCTACACCGTATATCCATCGGGACCGATCAGTTTGAATTTCAGCGGATACACCTGGGGCATCAAACTGACCGGCACCTCGACAGGCAGCCAGTTCGATCCGGGCCCCAACTTCTGGTCCAACGATTCCTCAGTAGTCAGCGTGGGGACAGATGGCCTGCATCTGAAGATAAGCAACATCAACGGCAGGTGGCAGTGTGGCGAGGTGTATCTCACAAAATCCCTCGGGTACGGCACGTACACAGTGCAGGTCAGTTCACGTGTTGATCAGCTGGATAGCAACACGGTGGCTGCTCCTCTTTTCATCTATGCCGCTCCAGGTCAGGAGTTGGATAACGAGTACAGCGGCAGTGGCGGCCTGATACCAAGTTCATACAATGCGCAATTTGTTGCACAGCCGTACACTGTGGGGGGCAACACCTTCTACTACAGGCAACCTTGGACTGCACAGTTCACCACTCAAATGCAGTGGAGCGCTGCCCAGGTAACTTTCAGCAGTTGGTTTGGCTGGGCGAGCACTCCAACAGCGGCGACGCTTATATCTCAATGGACGTATGGAGGCAGCTACATACCACCCGCCGGTGAGGAACGGGTCCACATCAACCTATGGTTGTTGAATGGTAGAGGACCCGTGACCGGCAACGGTGCCGAAATGGTCATTAATTCTTTCGCCTTTCGAACGGCAACGGTGGCAAGCGTTCACGAACCTTTGGATCTTCGGGCAGTCGGGAATGCACTAGAAAAGAAAGGTTTCATGGCAGCATTGGAGTAATCGTCCACGAGCACACCACTTGCGCCGCCGAAATGGTCGCCCAGTTTGCTCACGATCGCACCTGACCTCATGCCCACAATCGCGTTATCCGCAGTCGCAATGATTAACAGATCGGCGAGGTCATGCAATTCAGCTTTGGAAGCAAGCGCCGGCAGTAGCATGAGCGCCTTTCTGGTTGGCGAAGAGTAATGGTTGCTACTGCAGAAGATCCATGCGGGATAGCTGCACTGAAACAGTGATCTCAACAGAAAGCCCGCTTTAATCGGCGGACTTCATCTTTCCCGCTGGTTGGTCAAGGCCCTGCGCTGTGGTTGCCCGACCCGTCACCTGTCCCTTGTGATTAATGCTGGGCGCGGAGCTAAGGGAATTGAGGACGCTTTCTGCGGTCACATAGCCGCCCATAGCGGAGTTGCTAGCAAGCTATCTCAATCAGTCTGGATGGGTATCATCTGCAAGCAAGGCCAAAAACGAAAAATGGCATCATCTGGGAACTCGCACAGGTAGGACCCTGCGGATAGGGGCAACAACACTGCACCTAGGGCCACACGCCAATACAGAACGCTTCCCAACATAATCTCTCTCCTAGCCAACCGAAACGAACCGCGCATCTGGCCACCGATTTGCAAGGTTATTCAAAGGAAGGAGATCCATGCTCCGTTTTCGTGCAGTAGCAGTCTGGCTGCTTAGCCTCGCAGTCCTCCGCGCTCAGGTCTCGCCAACGCAGGCCCCTGCCACGCCGACTCCCGAGCCGGTCATCAAAGTCACCACCCAGCTAATTCAGCTCAGCGTGGTGGTTCACGATCACCATGGGAATCCCATCGCGGATTTAAAAAAAGAGGATTTCGAGGTCACGGATCAGGGCAAGCCGCAGAACGTGAGCCTATTCTCTGTGGATTCGCTGGCCCCCTCTGCTCCCGGCGCAAACTCCGCCCCGGCGACACCGACGATGCCAAGAAACGTGGTGACTAATCGCCCCGAACGGCGAACGGATGCTCCAACGAGTGTCACCGTCTTGCTTCTCGATATCTACAACACGCATTTCACCGACCAGATGGCGAACCGGCGGCAAGTCGTAAAGTTCCTCCGGCAAATCCGTCCGGACGACCGCGTAGCCGTCTATCTATTGCAAGGGAGTGGCTTCCGGGTAGTTCACGATTTCACAAATAACAGCGAAAGCCTTCTGGCTTCTCTCGCCAAAGTGTTTCCGGGTTTTAGCCATGAGCTCGATGCCTCTGAATTTCAGGCGTCGAATACTGGGAACGACGACCTCGATAGTGCGCTCGACGCCTCCCATACGATGATGGCGAACTTCTATACCAGAAACCGGATTCTGAACTCCTGCATCGCATTCAAGCTTTTGTCACAGCACCTTGCGGGCATACCGGGAAGGAAGAACGTGGTCTGGCTCTCGGGCGGCTTCCCGATCGGCTTCGGATATGGGGACGATCAAGATTCGATTGATCGGGCAGCCCAGTCAACTGGCGCGGCAGCCTCCGACAAAGAGCTCTTGACGGAATACATTGAAGCTGCAAGCCAGGCCATGAACACGGCTAGCGTGGCGGTATACCCGGTCGATGCACGCGGCCTAATGGGGCTGCCGATGGCTGATGCGAGTAAGACGTTCAAAATGGACCCCCGCACTCACCAGCTTCCTAGCTCCGCTATGCACGTCGACACAAACAATATTGACACAATGAAATACATTGCCGATCTTACGGGCGGCAAAGCTTACTACAACACGAACGATATCGCGGGGGCGTTACGGAAAGCCATCGACGACTCGTCTGTCTCGTACACGCTCGGATACTACGTTCCGGAGTCAAGCTTCGACGGCAAGTTCCACCGGATCAAAGTCAAGGTCCTGAGATCCGGGGCTTCTCTGCGAACAAAGACGGGCTATTTCGCTCAAGAACAACCCGCCCCCGACACGGCAAAGCTCGCGCAGTTGCTTCACGAAGCCGTTTGGAGTCCGCTCGATTCCACTTTGATCGGTGTGACGGGGCGCATTGATCCCAGCCCCGCTTTGCCGGGCCGCCCGCCTGCTGTTCGCAGTGGACCCAGGCGAGTTGCAGTTCAGGCAGGAGGACGGCAAATACGCCTGTTCGCTGGACATTGTGTTCGTCCAGGAGACAAGGAAAGGCAGGCGTCTTGCTGATTTCAAGAAAACCTTGAGTCTTAAAGCGACTTCCGCTCAGTTTGCCACCTTGAAGACACAGGGCTTGTCCGCGGGACAAGATTTAAAGTTGAATCCTGACACCGAGTCAGTCCGCATCGTAGTTATGGATCGCTTCACTGGAGTTGCAGGTTCCGTGACGCTTCCCGTTACGGCGCAAGATCGCAGCCCGGCTACCGTTCCCGGATCTCCCGGCACGGTCTTTAAACCTGATCCAAAATGAGGCATGAGCTTAGAGGACTAACCCGCCACCGTCGTTCAGGGACGATCTCATGATATTCACTGGGAATTTCCTGAGCGATTGCCGTTCTGGAGGTGAACAGTATGACCAGAACGGACAGGACACATCGTTGCGCGTTCGAGATCATTGCCTCAATCTGAGCAGGACGTTCATATGGCGACCTGAGGTCGACTGGTTGTGTGACGTAGTGCAAGCTTGACGCCCTCTGCCTGTTGCGCGAGGAGCGGAAAACGCTTTCTCGAGAAAAAAGCCTCGCGCGGTTACTATGGCGGATCCACCGCTGCCGGAGACAATCAACACGCTCCCCCTCGCACCCAGATTAGGGGCGAGTACCGTCCTTACATAACCGCCTTCCCCATAGACCGGTAACGCTCTGCATCGGCTGACGAGAGGAGATGGCAATCCAATGGCTTCAGCGGAAAAAGAGTAGATAAACGGCCATTGCGGACCCGATAGCGGCTATCAGGATGGCAACCAATGTAGCTAAGGAAGACGGCCGGTCAAATGATTGAATTCCCGCGTTCAGTTCTGAGATTAGCCGTCGGTAATGGACGAGCGTCAAAACTTCCACAAGCACCCCAACTACAATTAAGGCGGTACCGACCGATACCGAGAAGGTGGGAGAACCGGATCCTGGCACTGCTCCGGTGGCAGCTAGGCTGCGAAGAAAGATGCCGAAGCGGGCCAGCACAAACCCGAAACCCATCAGAGCCAAGCCGGTTCGAATCCAAGCCAGAATCGTTCGTTCAGCTGCCAAATAGACGCGAGGGTCTTTGTCGTAGTTGTGCATTCAGGTGCTCTTTAGTATGTGCCAGATAACTCCGTAACTGCGGTATCGAAGGGAGGATTTGCATAATGCGCGTGTTGTATTGGGCCATTGCTGGAAGTCGTCAGGCGCCACCTCCCAGTAAGCCAGTTTTCAAGCGCAATCGGGGAATCTTCAAAGATGGTGCCCGTCTTGAGCGAAGACAATGCACTGAAGTTGGAAGTCGATGTGCGGGCAAAGTACCCATGCATCGCTGGAGTGCCAGGAAGCCCTTTCAAGTGGAAATACTCCGATCTCCGCCGGAGAATTCTCCCGTGCTAACAAACTCCCTGCGACGAGCCACTAGCCGAGTATTTCCATAGCACGATTTTGTGGCGCATGCGCCAAATAACCAGAAGCACGAAGAAGCCAGAACTCGTACACACCAGCGTACCGGGCTCTGGAATAATGCTGCCTTGCAAACTGAAACCTAGCGTCTCGACTCCTCCTCCCAATGCACTGAAGTTGGAAGTCGATGTGCGGGCAAAGTACCCATGCATCGCTGGAGTGCCAGGAATGGATGTGGGCGAGGAATTTGCTGACATCGAGGCGTTCTCATAAAGCCAGTACTCTACGCCAGGATGAAATGTCTTCCGCAAGGCCGCTTCGGACGTGAGGCTCGCAACGAGCACTTGCGCGATCTGGCGGCGTGCGATGACGCCATCGCTGGGGTTACCTGCATGCCGCGTATCGCCTTGAAGAAACACGAGTTGGTGCTCGTCAGGTTTGTTGTAGTCGAACTAGCCTGGGCGCACGATCGTGTACGGCAACCTGCTCGTTCGCAGCATCCTTTCGGAACGTCGCTTCCAATCATGCGCCTCTGTTGACCGGTTGTAAGATCCTAGCCGATCCGTGACGCCGATGGCGGTCATCAGAGCTACCCGGACATT
Organism: Bryobacteraceae bacterium; assembly: GCA_045807925.1. Classification (GTDB taxonomy): domain Bacteria; phylum Acidobacteriota; class Terriglobia; order Bryobacterales; family Bryobacteraceae; genus Bog-105. The sequence continues at coordinate 5,696 of JBJMGK010000093.1, forward strand.
CTTTGAACCGAGCGCACGAAGTACATTGCGCATACCGCCATAGTCGACGTTCTCAGCTCCGACTTTTCCACCGCCGTCCGTTCCATGTGTGAACACAACCGCATTGATCCCATGCACCACGTCCGCAAGAGAATCGGGCCGAGTAAGGTCGCCGACAACTACCTCTGTCTTAGTCGGAAGGTTGCGCGCCTTTTCACGGTTGCGCACAAGAGCGCTAACTCTATGTCCCTGCTCAATGGCCTCAGCTATGACCAGGCGACCGACACTTCCCGTCGCGCCAACTACGAGCACATCTAGCTGTTCCTTACTCATTTCGTTGTCGCTTGATCCACCGGAGGAATAACTTCATCAACTGCTCTCAGGCCGTTCAAAGTTCGCGGGTAGCCGATAAAAGGAAGCAATTGAGTCAGAACAGCAATGAGCTGCGCGCGGTTGTTACCAACGCGAACGTTGGCGCCTACGTGTCCTTTCACCTGCGGGTCACACCCACCGAGTGCAACCAGCATGCTGAATGTCAGTAGTTCACGAGTTGGCACGTCAATTCCGCTACGGGTTAGGTGATCGCCAAAGCAGTTTGCTGACAGGTATCGCTGGATGTGCTTCTCGTCTTCAGGAGCGGATGCATACAGATTGTCGACGCGATCGGCGCCGATGATTTCCTTCTGGACGGCCAGGCCCTTTTCCATCCTGTTCTGCGGTGTTGTCGTCGACTGGCCGGGCAATGGCAGTTCAATTCCTCGCTCTGTAAGGACTTCGTTCGTTGCTCGAAGAAATCAACCACCTTCGCTACTCCCACGTACGGGACAGCTTGATACACGATCTCCTTTACTTCGATTGGGGTCACCCCAATCGTAAGCGCCGCGCCCAACATGACGCGGTACTCGAGGACCGCTTGACTCGCAATGATCGCCGCGAGCTGCACCATCAGCCGAGTGCGTTTAGCGAGATTGCCGTGAGACAGGAATTCGTCGAAAGCGAAATTGTCGAATGCCTCGATGAGCTCCGGGTCCGTGACCGCCAGAGTGGAAACGTACCCCGGAAAGAGCTCATCGTGATTCTTCTGCGCGCGTGCGTTGGGAGCCATAATCTTATGCGGGCGTGGGCAACAAACCAGCGCGCATCGCCGCGATGACGCCACCATCGATCAGCAGGTCACTACCAGTTACGAAACCTGCATCTGGTCCGAGCAAGTACGATGCAGCGACGGCAACCTCATCCGGCGACGCCATTCGCTTGGCCGGGGACGCTTCGATCATTGCCCGGTATACATCACCGATTGGAGAGTTAAGCTCGTGCTGCGCCAAAGGAGTCGCAATGATACCTGGGCTGATGGAATTGACACGTGCACCGCGCTTACCCCAACTGATGCTGGCAGATTGTACACGGAGGTGATTTGCGCGCTTCGCTACGATGTAGGCGACCATGGAATTTGGCACGGCATCTGAGCCGAGGAATGGCTTCTTCATCAGTTCGTCGGCCGGTGCGAACGCTAGGTCATGCTCTTGCTCCGCAAGGAGTGCAGATGACATGTGGCCAGCCATGCTGGAGATGATCAAGCCCGCCCCCCGGGAGCAATGACGCGCTCGAACTCCTCGAAAACCACGGCACTGCCATAGAGATCCACTGCGAGTATTCGATCCGGCGGAGCCATATTCGGAGAAACTCCGGCGGTGTTGATCACTTGCATGACAGTGCCCAGAGATGCGGCTTGATTAGCCAGGGCACGTACGGAGTCTCGTGACGAGACATCAACCTTGCTTTTTGATACGTTGTAACTCGCACCTTCAAGATCTCTTGCGGCGCTGTTCAGCAGATCTTCGTTGAAGTCGGCTAACAAGATGTGCCGGCCAAAACCCTGCCGACGAGCAATCGCGATGCCGATGCCGCCGGCTCCAATAACAACAACCACTTCTGTCTTCATAGAATCCCTCCTGTTGCGAGGGCCGGACCACGTCGTAGCCGATCCGAAGCACGCCTTTCTAGCGTTGCTGTACGGATTCTAGTGTCAGTGGCACAGCCCTTTTCTGTTTTGGTTTACGCCGTCGAAAAACGGCGGGAATATTGTGGTGTCCGGCAATCCCGGGGACAACCACCAGGCTGAGTTCCTCGGCTCAATCTGCTTCGAGAAAAGAACTATCGATGTGATCGCCGCCGCGTTGCTGGTTCAACGGCCAACGCGCTGCTGCAGGTGTGCCGGGTAACGAGCACCCTGAATGGCGATCGTCGATACCGCTTCATCGATGTTGCTTAGATCGTCCTGGCTTAATTCCAGCGCTGCAGCGCCGATGTTTTCCTCTAACCGATGCACCTTCGTGGTGCCTGGGATCGGTACGATCCATGGCTTCTGCGCCAGTAGCCAGGCTAGTGCAATCTGAGCGGGAGTAGCTCGCTTGCGGCTCGCAATCCGTCCGAGCAAATCGACCAGCGCCTGATTCGCTTTGCGCGCTTCGGGGTCGAAACGAGGAACGATGTTGCGGAAGTCGGTGGCGTCAAACGTTGTGTTCTCATTGATGGCACCTGTCAAGAAACCCTTACCGAGCGGACTGAACGGAACAAAGCCGATTCCGAGTTCCTCTAACGTCGGCAGGATTTCTTGTTCAGGCTCTCGCCACCATAAAGAGTATTCACTCTGGAGTGCGGCGACCGGCTGAATGGCGTGAGCCCGGCGGATGCTCTCCGGCCCCGCTTCGGAAAGCCCGAAGTGCTTGACCTTTCCTTGCTGAATCAGCTTCTTTACAGTGCCGGCGACATCTTCAATCGGGATCTTCGGATCAACCCGGTGCTGATAGAACAGGTCGATCACGTCGGTTCTGAGTCGCATCAGGGCAGCCTCGGCGACCTCCCTGATTCGCTCGGGCCGGCTGTCTAGCCCTTTGTGCGAATCGCCTTCCTGGAAGCCGAACTTAGTGGCGATCACGACGTTTTCCCGGAACGGCTCAAGGGCCTCGCCGAGCAGTTCCTCATTCTGGAACGGACCGTATGCCTCGGCAGTATCGAAGAACGTCACACCCCGCTCAACAGCGGTCCCTATCAGTTTGATCGCATCCTTCTTCTCAGTGGCGGGCCCGTAACCGAAACTCAAGCCCATGCAGCCGAGGCCGATTGCTGACACCTCGAGCCCACTCTTTCCCAATACGCGTTTGTTCATGTTTTTCTCCTTGCTAGTTGTTGTGGTGAAGCGCACAGACCGCTTTGCGATCACTCGTGCGCGATTTATTGAATAACTGAAGTGCGATGAGAGTCTCGCCAGTGCTTCGGTGGAACACCCTCTCGTTTCCGGAAGGCTCGGGCGAAAGAGTTCGCGTCTTCATACCCCAGCAAGTACGCTGCCTCTGTCAGTTCCAGAACCGAATTGCTGAGATAGTAGCGCGCCATCTCGTGCCGCGCATCCTCCAGGAGGCGCTGAAAGTTGGATCCGGATTCTTGCAACTTGCGCTGCAAGCTCCTTGCACTCATGTGCAAGTCTCCGGCGATATCTTCGATGTTGGGGCGGTGACCGGTTAGTCTTCGTTGGATTGCGCCCCTCACCATCTCGACCAAGCTGTCTTCCTCAGGGGGCGTCCGCTGCTTCAACTCCTGTTCAAATTGAGGAGCAAGCATATCGAGGAGCTCAGCGTTCCTAGTTACGAACGAAAGTTCGGTGTCAGTGGCGCGAAACACGAGCGCATTGCGTGGTGTTCCGCATACCACTGGGCAGCCGAAGAACCGTTGTAAATCCCTCATGTGCAGCCGTGGCTGGACCAGCTCGACACGCAGTGGCGAGACGTCCGTTCCAGTCCCCTTTCGTGCGATTGTCACCACCCAGGCGAAGCAGTGTTCTATCAGGACAGCTGGTTCAGCTTCCACTGCTAATGATCAGCGAAACTGGATGGCCCACTCGTCTTCGTTTACCTGACTCAGGATCTCCTCGGGCGCGCTCAGCTTTTTATAGCGAGCCATGTGTCCCACAGCCGCCCCGAAATTATCGGTGGAGAGGGCGGCAATGGCCATTGGGTGGAAGCGTTCCATCTTTGTCTCAGTAGCAAGCTTCAGGCCGACTGCGGCATCTTTGCTTACGTCGCCGATAGCACGCCACAGTGCGAACTGCTGCTCCGTCGTGACGAGTATGCGCGTTTGTTGGAACAGGTCCTGTGGTAATCCCGCCATCCTCAAAACGGCTGGAACGCTGACCCCTAACTCTTCTAATCTGATGCGAAGGCCACCAGGAACACGGAAGTGTCTGACCATGGCTACTGTTCTCTCAACGACGCCATATCGATGGAAAAGCGATACTTCACGTCAGACTTCAGCAGCCTTCCGTAGGCTTCATTCACCTTCTGAATCGGAATCACTTCTACATCCGCTGTAATGTTATGTGTGCCGCAGAAATCGAGCATCTCCTGGGTTTCAGCGATGCCGCCAATGTTTGAACCCGATACGCTGCGGTTGCCGAAAATGAGGCTAAAAGCAGGCACGGCCAACGGTTCTCCAGGGGCGCCTACCAGGGTTAGATCTCCGTCCAGGTCGAGCAGGTTGAGATAGGGGTTGATGTCGTGATCGGCGGATACGGCGTCCAGGATAAAGTTGAAGCTTCCGGCGTGCTTCCGCATCTCGTCCTGGTTACGTGAAAGAACTACCTCGTCCGCCCCAAGTCGCAGCGCGTCCTCCTTCTTGCTGGGCGAGGCCGTGAACAAAACTACATGGGCGCCGAATGCCTTCGCGAATTTTACAGCCATATGGCCCAGTCCTCCGAGGCCGACCACACCCACCTTTCTGCCCCTTGTGACGCCCGCGCGATGGAGTGGCGAGAATGTCGTTATGCCGGCGCAAAGCAAGGGTGCAGCCCCGGCCAGGTCTAAGTTCGAGGGAACTCGAAGAACGAAGTGTTCGTCGACAACAATGCTCTCGGAATAACCGCCGTATGTGACTCCTCCGAGATGCTTGTCCGGCGAGTTGAAAGTGAGAATCAGGTTCGGGCAGAAATTCTCGAGTCCTCTTTGGCATCTCGGGCAAGTACGGTCAGAGTCGACCAGGCAGCCGACTGCAGCGAGATCGCCTGTTCTGAATCTCTCTACTGCTGAGCCTACCCGTGTGACCCGTCCGACGATTTCATGCCCAGGTACGATCGGATAGTTCGTCGGCAAGAACTCGCTCCATTCGTTGCGAACGGCGTGCAGGTCGGAGTGGCAGATGCCACAGAACAGGATTTCGATTTCAACGTCACGCTCGGTGAGCTCGCGACGCCGAATGTTCGTCATCGCCAGCGGTGACGTTGTGCTTGTTGCCGAGTATGCTTTCGCTGTCCCCATGACTTGACGATAGCTGTTACTGTGGCATCTTCGTCCTGCAGAACGCGCCAAAGAAGCAGCAAAATACGCCAAGGGTTTGTCTCCGATATAACCTTTGGGGCCGACTGTTACTCGGAATCACCCCTCTCAACCGCGCCCGGGACGAGTGCTGATCATTTACTCAGCGAGAGGTTTTACCGCCAGCTCAACGACTACCGGCTAAAGCCGGTAGGTTCAGATACGACTGAAAGTCGAGGGACACGGCTGAAGCCGTCTGAAGCGTTCCCGGCTTAGAGCCGGCTTAAGGCTCGATGGGCGCGGTTATCTTGAATCCGTGATCATCTTCATCCCACGTTTGGTTCTCA
>JBJMGK010000094.1:0-10313 GCA_045807925.1 Bryobacteraceae bacterium
CAGCATTTTGGATCACATCACGTTATCAGTGCCGTGGGCGTGGATCGCGCCGGGACCAAGCATGTGCTCGGCATCGAGGTCGGCGCAACCGAGAATGCAGCGGCGGTGAAACAGTTGTTCACGCACTTGCGCGATCAGGGCCTGCCGACGGATCGCCACTACCTATTCGTAATCGATGGGGCGAAGGCATTGCGGGCCGCCATTGAAGAAGTGTTTGGCGCGAATCAACCGGTGCAGCGCTGCCGCAATCACAAGATGCGGAACGTATTGGATGAACTCCCGAAAGAACAACAGCCACAAGCGCTGAACTTGATGCGAGCGGCCTGGCGTGTTTCCGACGCCGAAGAAGGCGTCAAACGGCTCGAACAACTCGCACGCTTCCTCGAGCAGGAACATGAATCCGCAGCCAGGAGTCTGCGCGAAGGAATGACCGAGATGTTCACCATACAGCGGCTGCAGCTTCCGCCTTCGCTGTACAAATGTCTCGGAACCACAAACGTGATCGAGAGCCCACAAAGCGGTGTGCAAAAGAGAACGCACAACGTCACGCGATGGCGAACAGGCGACATGGTCCAACGTTGGATTGCCTCGGCCTGGCTACTGACAGAAAAGCACTTCCGTAAAGTCGTCGGCCATCGAGACCTCTGGGCTCTTGCCGTTGTCCTCGGAAGAGAACGAAAACCCAACGCCCCCTCCGAGAAGGTGGCGTAACATGAAACTCAGCCGCCCTCAACCTTCAACTAAGCTTGGGACACGCTCCACTGCTCGTGGCGAGGCTCGACAATGAAGAATAAGTTTTAGCCACTTCTTGCTGCGTCGCTTCGCTGTCTGGTGCGATCGTCACCAAGGCGTCCGTTCTCCTTCAAAACTCCCTAATGCCGGTCCAGGTCTCCCCGCTGACGGTGTCAAATATTACATCGGTTTTTTGTAGTTGATCTTCAAAAGTTTAGCCCTGCAGTCAAGAACCTCATCGGCACCAAGACTTCTGACGAACTTCTCTTTTATCTGTTGACACCGTTATGATCACGTGGGAACCACGCGACTTGGCCAACTGGATGGCGAAAACTCCGACGCCTCCGGCACCACCATGCACCAGCACGCGCTCGCCAGCCTGAAGCTGCGCTCGCTCGAAACAATCTCTGCCACCCCCCTTAATGCACCAATCGGGACGAAAGCCCGTAAGGTCAAGAGATTCGAACTCGATGAAAAGAAGCGAAGTACGATATGCGTTTCGATGAAAAGCGCACCGGCAGCCCGCTTGCTGGCCTATGTCTGCGGGTACGTGAAATAGCAGCTTCTCCGGCGACGAACTTTAAGAGCTCGTTTGAGCTTCCGGTCCATACGCCGTCAACTCAGAATGACTTGGTTGGGAAAAAGCCGCAGTTATGGCGCCCCGCTCTTCCCTTCCCCATCTGAATTTCTGAGAACCATAGTTAGAGATGTACGGCCATGAGAAAGAATAATTTGAGCTTCGGTTAAGCTGCGAAGCTCGCAGATCGTTGCTGGGAGATATCACTGGTCAGGCTATAGACGGTGCGCTTGTCGTCAAAATTTTGTTTTAAATCCGAATCGAATTCATCGAACTAGGGCGATAATGGCGGATCTCGGTTCCCTCTGGGTCTGGGCACCAGTGCACCCGACACCGCCGTAATCACCTGTTCGATTAGAGCCGGTCGTAGTCTGCCGGCTCGACATCCGGCACGCGCTCGAGCACAGCAAAGAACTTCTCCCGATCACCACGCGAAGCCCGTTCCTTGAGGCGCTGCCAAGCTGCAAAGTGGTCAGCAAATGCCGATGCAAACACGTCTTCGACCGCTATGTTCTGGGTCTCAGCAATAGCGCGAGCCTGGTCGTATAGCTCTTCAGGGATATTGATACTCACGCTCATGTTCTACTCTCCAGCCTTATCAGAATATCGGATGGTGCATATACGCGGACACCAAACCGCCCTGCGCCGTCGAAGTCCCGTGTATTGTGCGTAACGATTGTCGCTCCGCATTGTACTGCCAATTCCAGGATACGCTCGTCATCACGGTCGGGCAAACTGGGCCGGAGACGGGGCACGGATTGTTCGAGGTTGCTCTCACGGAAGAGGTAATCCAGGAAAAGATCGATCTCCTCTGTCGTGATTCCGGCAATGAGGCCAGGGCGCTTGAGCACGTCTTCATACTCGAGCGCTAGCGCAACGGAGATGTGGGCCCGAAAACTACCCGCTCCGAAATGATGGAGTAAGCGGTATGACGCCCCGCGCCTCGAACGCAGACCAGCGACGAGAACGTTTGTATCGATCACAAGTTGTAGCACGATATCGCCGACGTTCAGTTCGGCTTCTTGCCCTCGCCGGCTTTGGACTTCAAAATCTGTGTGCCGGCCATCTCGACATAATGGTCCGCGACGACGCCCGTGGTCCCCATGCTCTTTTGCAGATCTTTGCCGAACTCCGTCTTGGCGTCGGGGCCTTCCGGTTGGAAATGCCACAGACGGGTCCTTTCGCGCTCGACCGCCTCTCTGATCATCTTCTTTTGAGCTACCGAATGCTCCTCGTCTTCAGAAGTGAGGTCGGGGCTGGTCAGAACGGAGTCTAGTTCGGGATAGCAATGAGTTCGGATGAAGTCGCCGGTCTCTTCCCCGAAAGAGTTCAGCTCGATTTGGCCGGAGTCATCGAGCCTGAAGTCCACCATGAAAGTTTCGAGTGGTACCAGCCAGGACGGGTCAGCTCCGGCCCATTCATCGAGATCAATAATTGCCTCTCGCCTACTGGCGGCCTCGACAATGGAGAATTCTCCATTCGGCCAGCGGCAGAGGTAGAGGCCATCCTCCCACTCATCCAGCGCTTCTTCATCCTCTTCTTCCTCCGCTCGCGCCGGCCACTTTTGCGGCTCATCGGAATCGGAGACGCCGAGGGCATTGTCCTCACTTACCTGATAATCGGGATCGGTACACGAAAGCTCGCTGACTTGAACGTCAAGCTCTTCCCAAAGTGGATTTTGTTCGGCAACGGTCATCAGAGCTCGCGATGTTCCATCGATGAACTCTTCCGCGCTGATCTCTCGGACGACGCCGTTATCGTCCTCGGTTGAACCAGGATTGGCGGCATACAATCGACGCGCGAGCTGCACCACTCTTTTTTGCTGCTCTTCATCGAGCACAATTTCAAGCTCCAATGTGTAGGTCTTTGTCATCAATAGTTCTTTCCCTCGACTCAGGCAAGCGATCAAGCTGTCCGATTCGCACTTCCAGGTAAGCACAAACCCGCTCGGCAACGAGCTCCGCTAATTCATCGATGCTGATGTCAGTCGGTCTGTTCAGGAGTGCTGATTGGCCCCCGCACGGGCGCGCCTGCACGGGATCGGCATCTCGAGACAATTCCCGTCGCAAGTCAGTGATCAAGCCGTCCACTTCGGGATCGGTTTCGCGCAGCGTTTCAATCCTTTGAATGCTGTGACAGACTGTCGAGTGGTCTCGGCCGTTATAGAACCGACCGATGACGGTCGTGCTCCATCGGCCAACGTGCCTCGCGAGATACATTGCGATTTGCCGATTGAAGCACGCAGGTTGCGCATTGCCGGGTATCCGCGTAGGACCCAAACGGGCGGAAACTGCGGCGTCAATCTGGGCGAGTGGAATTCGGCGGGGCAGAGTGGGCGTGAACGCAACCGTTGCCACTTATGCCTCCTTCGCGGGCAGTGCCACTGCCCGTTGGATCAGAATGTAGTCGCCGCCCGCAGTGATTTGCGCCGGACAGTTGGGCCACAGCGAGCGAACCAAATCCAACCATCGCTCAAAGGCGCTCTCGAAATTTCCTCGGTCGCGCATAATCGCTGCTACCAACTTGGGCCGCCAGCCCGGAGTCACCGAAAATCGGGATCCGTTCCTGGCATTTTGCGGTAAAGCAACGGTACGACAACCACATAAACAGATCCAACGCTGCGGGCGCCGAGGACAACGCTTTGGCTGCCTCAAGGTCAGTTGGAATCGAGTGGGTTGTCACCTCACGAAAGAACTCGTCGCTCAAAACGATTTCATTCTCAAAGCCGCCAGGCAACAACGCCTGGTTTGGGTCACGCGAATACCAGATCCGCGCCTCACGCATAAAATTGAAGCGTGCCTGATGAGTGACCATTGCTCGCTCTCGCTGAGTATCGGTACCGAAGAATATCGTGGCACCAAATACACGCTGAAAGGCAGCAATCAGTCGCCGATACTGCGAACCGCCCTGCTGCATCCCGAACGTGTCGAGCATCTCGGCAGCGCTGCGGAATGTTATCGTCTGCTTCTGCTGTCGCATGGCGAGAGTGGCGAGGAAAATGGGAACCAGGCGGTCCTGACCCCAAGGAACTCCGTATGTGGGATGACCGGTCACCTGCAATACGAATTGACCGTTCCGGCGTTCATGCAAGAGAACGCCTTTGGAGGGCCTTTTGACTGGCAACCCGCAGAGGACAAATGGTCGCGAAGCGAAGCCAAGATTTTGCTTCACGGTGTCACGTTTGAGCCGAACAAGCTGAATGGCTTCCGCTTGCCGTAGCTTTTGCTTCGAAACGACAAGTTCGGGATGGCAACGCTTAAGAAACTTTTCTGCCTCTTCAAATCCGACGACCTTTTTTTGTGAAGTATTCAATTCTGGTTCGCTCCTCAGAGACTGCCGAAGCAGCCCGGTTGGGCGATCCAGGCGAGGATTTAAGGTAAAGAAACGAATACCGCCGGGCCGGAGACGAAGTTTACTCCGTTTACTCCGTTCAGCGCCGTTGCGAAGCACTTGTTGTTTTCTCGGCGTTTTCGGTGGTCAGAATGCACCGCAATGGCCGCGTTAGTTGTTTATTTTCAACTGAACTACGTTTTCCCAAGCTGGACGTCGCGGGTTCGATCCCCGTCTCCCGCTCCATGTTTTCAATAACTTGGGAAGAAGTCATTTCCTCAGGTTTAATGCGATTAATGCTTTAAGCTCCCGATCACCTCGCGGAGCCCGGTTAGAGGGTGTTCCAGCACCCTCTAGCCAAATCCAAAATCACTCGCGTTGACTCCACCTCAAAGAGCCTCACAGTCCTGCTCCCTGCGCCATCATTCCTTGATGGCTTTTTCCAAGCGTCGAATCGCGGCCAGCTTCTGCTCGAATGTTGCGACCGCATATTCATTTTCGTTTACATCTACTGTGTTGCCCATTTGCGCCGAGCGTGTATGAGCATCGACGCCGGCCTTCTTCGCCCACGTGGCAAAGGACCGGCGCATTACCTGAAAGTTAGCCCACGCCAAACCACTAGGAGCAAGCTTCGGCAGAATACAACGTGGCCAAAGGTTTTCCTTGAGGATTGGTGTCCCACTCTCAGATGGGAACAGCCAATCCGAGCCCGAGCCTTCAGTTAGGGTTTGCACCCAAACCTCTAACAACGCCTTCGTGCCGAGCGTCAGTGCGACCTGGCGGGTTGACCGCTCATTCTTAGGTTCATCGAGATCGCCTTTGTACAGGCGCCTCTTTACCCAAAGGGAATCCCCGTCCAGATCCGAGACGCGCAGTGCCAGAATTTCTCCAGGCCGCATCCCTTCCCAAGTTGCCAATCTGGCGATTACTCCTTCGCGCGGTCCAAGCAGGTGAAGAAGCGCACCCGCCTGAGGTGGGGTAAGAACGGGACGCGGCCGTCCGGGCTGACATTTTCGCGGCGTGAACAATGACGCCGCTGGGTTGAATTCCACAACGCGTTCACTCATTGCAAGCTCAAAGATTGACCGCAACCGGAACCGCATATGGTCGACCATGCTGCGGCCGCAAGTCTTGGCCTTGCATTCGAGCAGTTCCTGCAATTGCTCCCGCGTGATAGAACGCATTCGTTCCTCGCCGAGCGTTCCGACGAGGTGGACTTGAATACGATTCTCCTCGGTCATCGCCGTCGAATTCTTCCACTTCCCTTTGTAGACCGGCAAGTACGTCAACTCGACAAACGATTCGAATGTCAACTCCTTCGAGACACTCCGCTCGACACCGTCGTTCACGGGCTTCAGGATCTCCTGCAGAATCCCTTCCGCAGTTATCTTCGTCATCTTCGAACAGAGGCCAATCTCCTTTGTTCTGGGTCGGCCCTCCTCTCTCCACTGGGCGAACCAGTAGTTCTTTCCACTCCGTTTGCGAGTCGTTAAACTTCCTCGCTGAAACCGCTTTCGACGCATCGATTTTCCTCGTTTCCGCGTCATGGGCGATCTTCCCTGGCATAGCATCGAAAGCTTAACACTGAGTTTTGTAGCCATTCAGCCATGCCTCTAGCCACTCACGCCTGACTACCTTGCGCCGACCCATCGCGATGTGAGTTAACCGAGGTACCCCGCGCACGCGCCCGCTGAGAAGCTTGGATACGTGAGCCTTCGAGCACCGAAGCCGCTGGGCCACTTCCCGCAATGTCAGAATTTCCTTCGTATCGTCCTCTGAACCCTGGTCGTTCATCAACTCACCCCCCTCACAAGACAAGAAGGGCAAAAAGGAGCCATTTCCGTAAAACGGCATGAAAATTTTGTGTCTGGACCTTTTCGAGGCGCCGCAGCAACGGGACTTTAGGGGCGCTGTGGAATTCTCAGTGCCGGCCTGCCCTGAGGAAGTGTTATTCCGACTTCCTGATTATTCCGATTCAGTTCAGTTGTTTGCGTGGAAGGACAGAGAAAGCGGCTCCACACGATTTCCACAGGCGGAATAATCGGGAGCCGTCGGGCCGCCTTGGCGGCTCATCGACGCTTGGTGCGCCGGGCGGCCGAGTCGGAATATGCAGTTCGGTGGTCTCCATTAGTCGGAATAATCAGGGCGGACGCAGTGAATCGACGTTGCCCGCCCTGGTAGGGAAGCTTAAAGAGCGGCCAAGAAGCGCAGCATTGAATCGCCCGGTTTGAAACGGGTCACTTTGCCGGCCGCTGGCGTGAGTTTGTCCAATGCACGCTGTTTCAGCTCAAGATCGGCTTCCACATAGCCGTGAGTGGTCTCGATACTTTCGTGCCCCAGCCAGAGTGCAATGACTGCGATATCCACTCCGGACTGCAGCAGATGCAGGGCAGTTGTGTGTCGAATCACGTGGGGTGTTACGCGCTTCTGCGCCAGGTCCGGGCACTTCGGAATCGCTTTGGTGACTGCGCGTTGCACTACGCGATCGAGAGCGTCAGCCGACATTACGGACAAGCGAATGGACGGAAACGCGAAAGCATCCTCGTCGGCCTGCAACACGCGGAACCATTGTTGCAACACTCGAGAGGTTTGAGGCCAAAGCGGAACGCTCCGGTCCTTCCTGCCCTTTCCGTGCAACTGAATCATCGTTGGTGACCCAAACGAGACCTGCCCACACTTTAAGTTGGTCAACTCGGAGGCGCGGGCGCCAGTGTTGTACATCGTCAGGAGGAGAGCGTGATCGCGGCTGCCGAGCCATGTCTCGAGATCCGTGCTCGCGAGGATCACGTCTATCTCGGATCGAGTCAGGAACGTAATCAGCGGCCGGTCTGTCCGTTTGGTCGGAATCGCAAGAACCCGGTTTATCACCGCCAAGTGGTCGACGTCACGAACAGACGCGAACCGAAAGAACGATCGGATGGCGGTGAGGCGGGCGTTTCGAGAGCGAGGCGTGTTTGCTCTGGCCGATTCCAGGTGCTCCAGAAACGCTAGAACAGCCGGAGCGTCCAGGTCGGTAATCTCGAGGTCGCTCGGAGGGCGGCCAGTTCGGTCTTGCATGAATGCAAACAGTAACCGGAAGGCATCGCGATAAGCCGTAATAGTTCTTGGGCTGACCTGCTTGTGCTCGCAGAGATGCTGGGTGAAGAAACACTGAACCAAGGAGGAGAAGTGCGATGCCGTTCTCATCGCTCACCTCCTAGGCACGCGGGAGGTCTGAACTCGGCTGCTGCTGCACTGAGCAGTTCGGGCGTGGCGGTCATGTACCAATAACTTTCGCGAAAATCCACGTGACCGAGGTAGGTGGCCAAGTGCGCCAATCGACTTTGCACGTCCAGACCTTGCTCATGCCAGGAACGTAAGCGCGCCACGACAAACGAATGCCTTAAGGAATGAAGCGTTGGTTTCTTGCCGCCCGGTCGGGCGTCTATGCCGGCCTGATCGGCGATAATCCGAAAGCACTGCCGTAACGTGCAGTACGACAAGTGCCGCCCACGGCGGGATACAAAGAATGCCGTTGTTCGCAACCGGCTGGCGAGGTGGTCCCGCCGCTCGGCATAGTCTGCGAGATGCTGGGCCGTCGAGTAGTGAAGCGGAACGATCCGCGATTTATCAAACTTCGATTCTCGGATCAGCAGGGTGCCAAGGTTATCCTGCAGCGCGACGTCGGCGCGATCAAGCCCGAGCGCCTCGGAAGCTCTTAGTCCACAGGCCGAGATCAAGCCGAGAATGGTGTGCAGTACCACGGAGAAGAAGTTCCCCGCCTCAAACTGTGCCGCCCCTTTGAGCAGCAGTTCTGTTTCACCAGCGGTGAACACGAACGGTGTCGGCCGCCTGCGCCCGGAGATCAGGCGAGTTTCAGGAACTTGCGTCTCCGGAAAAGCGGCACTGAGGTGGAATAGAAACTGCCGCACCAGACCGAGGCGTTTTGCCGCGTTCCCGTAGCGCTCCTTGCTTGTGGCATCCATCCAATCGAAAACTATTTTGGTGGTAACTGAATCGGTGGTTCCCTGCGTACCAGCGAAGTCGATGAAGTTGGCGAGCACCTTTGAATCGGCCCCGACCGGCACTCCCAGCGCTTCTCGAATGTGCAAGTACGAAGTGAGCCGATACTGCAGTTCGGTTCGATTCATCGGGCACTCCCTTTCCACGGCAGCGCAACCTCTCGAAGGGAGGGCTCATCGAGTTTGATGTAAATGCCAGTGGTCTGCAGCGACCGGTGTCCAAGAACATCGGCTACTTGCTTCAACGGTGCACCGTTCTGCACCATCAAGGTTGCAGCGGTGTGCCGAAAGCTATGCGGTCCCCGTCCTGGACCGTTTAAGCCAAGTTTGTGGAGGAAGACTTTGACAAAAGTGCTCGTCCCGCATCCTGCGAGCGGCCTCCGTGGCGTCAAAGATGTGATGAAGATCTCACGGTACTCTGTGTGCGGCCGTTCGCGGCGAATGTAGTTTGCAAGCAGAGTGCCCGCATCAGAGGGCAGTGGTAGCGTGCGGCCATAGCCAGACTTGCTCTGTTGAATGTGTAAGAGCCCTTCGCCCCAATCGATATTTTCTAGCCGGAGATGACGCAGCTCACCCGCGCGCACACCGAGCCGCGCCAGAAGTGCGATAAAGGCGCGGTCGCGCAGGCTTCCATACTGTTCCGATTGGCAGGCTTTCAGGACGGTATCGAGTTCAGCGGCAGTGAGATGCTTGGGCAAGTCGGCGTACTGCCAGCGGCGGACTCTTGGAATCACCCGTACTAACTGAGGTGAAACAGTGCCGTCGCAAGCCATAAATCGCAGAAAACTTCGCACGGCGGTCACGATTCGGCCCTTGGCCGCTCGGGCTGTGGAGGTCTCTCTGAGAACAAAGTCGACGATATAGGCGGAAGTCATCTTCGCCCAATCGGGTTCGCCCTCGACACACAGACCGACAACAAAAGAACGAAGGTGCCGCCGATAGGAGTCCATCGTGCCCGGCGTGACACCACGCACGTTGGCAAGATGCTCGTCGAATCGGCGTAAGATCGGATCGGCCGGCGACACAGGCTGCTTCGACAGTATGCCCATCGAATGCAGCAGACCAGGCAGTCGTGTACAGCCAACTGCACCATCAGCCAGACGGCCTGCTGGCGTTCGTCTCTGCACCGCCATGAAGTCGCACAACTCGGGCCTGCCCGCTTCAGCCGGGCTCAGTCCCCGCTCCGCTAGCCAGTTGCCGAGTGCCGCTGCCGTCCGCACTATCTTTCGTGCCTGCGAATGGCAATAACCCAGATCCAAGAGGTTTGAGACCAAGCCGTCGAGGTAGGGTCCCATCGGGCCAGCGAGTAGTTGCTGGCGCATACAGACGTCGTCGAACAATCGTTCGAGCATTGATATTCCTCCGCGAGCCTAGTTGGCTCGCGAAGCGACATTACGCCCTCTCCAGATCGGTGTCAGGGCGGCCCGCTGAGACGACGGATTCCCCTGATTATTCCGACTGATGCCGGCTACGGAACTGCATATTCCGACTCGGCCGCCCGGCGCACCAAGCGTCGATGAACTGCCAAGCCGGCCTGACGGCTCCCGATTATTCCGCCTGTGAAAATCGTGTGGAGCCGCTTTCTCTGTCCTTCCATGCAAACAACTGAACTGAATCGGAATAATCAGGAAGTCGGAATAACGTGGATTATTCCGCGCGCGGAATAATGTTCG
>JBJMGK010000095.1:0-3004 GCA_045807925.1 Bryobacteraceae bacterium
CCTTGATTAGTTCCCGCTTGGTAGCCAAGCTCATTTGCCTCCCGTTTCTGCTGCCCGTCATCTCGAACTTCGACGGGTAACATTTTCATGAGGCAACGACCTTCCGCTGGTAACAAATATCGCGAGTCAACGCGTAACAAGCGACACGGCAGAGGCGATGATCGCAGGTGGAAATATAAGTTGTGCTTGTCAAGTTCTGCAAAGGAGAGTCAGTCATTCGTGGTAAGAAAAGTCAATAGGGCGGCGGAATATTTCGAGTAAGAGCACAGGAGCCGCTTCGGCTCACATGGGAGAAGCGGTGAGCGATGAGGCTCAGCCTGGTGCGAAACAGGATGGAAGGGATGGATTGACAGGCGCTTATCAGGTATGATCTTTGGCCGTAGGCTTTTCGGCCTAGTTCTTTCGGAAGAGATCCAGCCCGAATTTCGGCGCTGACCTGGTCCCGGTTATCTTCACAGGGATCGCAGCTCCTCCGTTTGGTCCCTTGAAAAACGGCGAAATAGGCCGGAGAAGCAATGATTTCCATCGGGACGCAACCATGTGTGGCAGGCTTGCTTTCGTGAATACCGTTCCGGCGAAGTTGAACTGCTGCCCGTCCATCGAGTACACACCGGCCAGCTTAATTCGGCCGCCGGGCAATGTATACTGCAGGTCTTTGAAGCGGATGACACGCCTGCTCATTTCAAATGCGCCGCTCATTTGCGAATCCACGTCCTTTGCTCCGGGTTTGGCGTCCTGCGGATCTCCGCGTGCACGCAGACTCATGCTGTCGACCTGGTCCTGAATGTGAGGATTCGTGAAGTGAATTTTTGTCAAAACGAAATTGCCGTCGAAACTCAACTTCTGAGTGACACTCTCCTGGCCTGGACGAATGTGAAGCTTCGTCTTGGTCGCGACAATGGCTGTCATTACGGGAGGGTCGCTCTTAACAGCAAGTTGAAGGAAGTCACGTAACTGCCCGGCCCGGACCTCCACGTCCAAATCGATCGTGTGCCCCTTTCCTTTTATGTTGACGACAGCGCCGCTTGTGGTGAAGTTGGAGGTTCCTAACTTCGCGTGAACAGGCCGGAGATACGTATCACCGCTCGTGCCGTCCACGATCGCGTGAAACTCTGTATGCAGCGGAACCGGGTGATTCGCCGTATCGAGCGAGAAGTCCGGAGTCTCCGTCGTTCCATCCACCTCGATTTTGTTCAGTTGCCCCTTGAAGTCGCCTACGGACAAGAGCATTCCGGAAATGCCCTTGATCGTATTCAGATCGGCGTGATCGAACGTGTAGTGCCCCGTGACGGAAGAGTCGCCTGGACTATATGTATTCCACGGGCCGAAGAAGCCCTTCGCCTGAATGTGTCCGCGCGGCACAGCATTGGTCAGTGTGGCCTGATAGCTCCAGGGAGCATTTGGACCAACATCGTGCAATTCGATGTGCTTCAGACTGAAATGCTTCGGATCTTTATCCGGCTTAAGCGTGCCAATAATCAGCTCAGAATCGTCACAGATGATTTCATCAACGACAATCTTGATCTTGCCTCTGCGGCCTTGCGATTGCTCCGCCTTCGCACGCAACTCGGCAGGCGGAATATTGATGTGTAGACCGCTTGCACTAACCGCCCGAAGATGCATGGGCTTAAAGATGAGTCCAATGAAACCCGAGTGGAACGAGAAGTGATCAAGTGCAATGAGCGGTTGTTTGGCTCCGGCAGCTACGACCGGATCAGGCGGGTAAATCCTGAGCCGGGCTCCCTTAATCTCCAAACCCCGCAGCACGGAAACGTTGAAGCTGTCCAACTCGACTCGGCTGTTGAACCGGGTACTGAGGGTTTCAATCACCCGCCCCTTTAGGATCGGTCCGGCACGCTCGATCATGATTTCCGCAACGATCAAGAAAGTAACCAGAGTTACTAAAGCGGAGATACCAATCCACGCCCAAACGCCTCTGCGCTTTCTGCCCGTAAGAGCTTGTCGAGTTCCTTCCGAAACGGAATTCATGCCGCCAGTGATCTGTTGCTGGTAATGAGCTTATCGCTTCAGCGCGGAGCGACATTTTTTCTTGGTTGCATTATAACGCTAGTACACTATATATCTAGTGGCACCACTGCCCGAGTCACGGAGACGGTTTCAGTTCCGCCTGGATGCCGATACCGGTGTTCCTGCCTATCGTCAGATCATCGATCAGGTCACCGCCGCGATCGCCCGAGGCGCACAGAAGGCTGGCGATCAGCTTCCAACAGTACGCCAGCTTGCCGTGGATCTTTCGATCAATCCCAACACGGTGATCCGCGCCTACCGGGAGCTAGAGATACGGGGCGTACTCGAAACCCAGCAAGGAACCGGCACCTTCATCAGCCAGGCGAAACCCGAGAACGGCTTGCGAGAGCGGGAGCGGCGATTAGGCCAACTTGTCACCGATTTCCTGGCCAAGGTGGGCGCCGAAGGATTCACGGTCGAAGAAGCGATCGCTCAATTACAGGAATTGCAGACGGGGGGACCAAAGAGGAGGAAATGAAATGATACTTTCGCTGTTGAACAGGAACGGGGTAAGCGGACTGGGCTTTGGCTTGTTTGTCATCTCGGCTCTCGCCGGAGTTGGATTGACTGCATGGACAGGCAGCGAAGGCCCGCTGATCATCGGATTGCTCGACGGGTTGCGCACTTGATCGAGGAGAACTTCGAGGTGGATTATCACCCCGGACACGTTTGGCGCATCCTACGGCAGTTGAATTGGAGTGTGCAACAACCCGTGGGCCGCGCCCTGGAGCGCAACGAAGGTTTGATTGACGAATGGAAGCGCAAGCGCTGGCCGGAGATTAAAAAAAAGCCGAGAAAGAAGGCCGCACCATCGTCTTCATAGCGAAAGCGGCCTGAGCCAACGGCCTCATCGGCGGCGCACCTGGGCGCCTCGCGGGCAGACACCTGTCCTCCAGTTTCACTTCAACTGGAAAACGCCTCTCGGTCATCGCCGGTGTCACCGTCTGGAACTTCTACTTTGAGATCTTCGAGCAAG
>JBJMGK010000096.1:0-21569 GCA_045807925.1 Bryobacteraceae bacterium
CCCACAGACCCTTCAATCCCTCTTCCGCGAAGCGCTCCTTCCAAAGGCGTATGGTCTTGCGATTTACGTTCAGCTGCGAGGCCTTCCGATTGACCGCCCTCCGCAGACAACACAATACGGCACCGCAGAGCAACCTGTTGCGGTGTTCCTTGGGCGGCAAGCCACTGCTCCATTTGCTTTTTCTGAGCCGCTGAAACGGAAATCGGCGGAGTCGAACGCGGCATGGCCTAGCGTACGCCAGCTCCATTTCTATGTCCAGCTATTTGTTGGACACTTGACTAGTTCGCTTGTTGATCGAGTTATCGAAGCGGCGGCGCAGAGGGTGGTTCGCAGGCGAAATCTCGGGTAATATTGTGGCTCAGCCCTACGGTAGGCGCCAGGTTGGCGGTCCTATACGGTCTCCCAACTCAGAATGACTCGTCCTTGCGCCGCGTCGGTGATACCGATTTTCTCGGCTATGGCCCCAGTGTGCCGATCGGTGATCTGGCGGTTGCTATAGCGACTAAGGGTGAAGAGCGCCACCTGCTGTTTCGATGGCAGCCATCGCCTGCCCGGCACTCTTGATGTCACGGCCCGTACTACAGGACTCTCGTAGACACCCGGATCGGTCCAATGCGACACCGTTGCGACCGTCTCTCCGCGATGACACCACGCTCAACGACTACCGGCTAAAGCCGGTAGGTTCAGATACGACTGAAAGTCGAGGGACACGGCTGAAGCCGTCTGAAGCGTTCCCGACTTAGAGCCGGCTTAAGGCTCGATGGGCGCGGTTATCTTGAATCCGTGATCATCTTCATCCCACGTTTGGTTCTCAATGTATGCTTTGATGGTCTCTTCATCTACCGCGCCCACCGTCGCGCAAAAATATCCACGCGCCCACAGATGCTGGCCCCAGTAGCGTTTCCGCAAGTTCGGGAACTCTTCCTGCAGCCGGCGCGACGACCGCCCTTTGATGTACTGCACCAGCTTCGCGGGCGCCATGTGAGCCGGCGCCGACACCAGCATGTGAATGTGATCCGGCGATACTGATCCGCGAACAATCACCACCTCACGGGCATGGCAAATCTGCCGAATCAGATCGCGGGCACGCTCCGCCACTTCTCCGCGCAGTATCCTGTATCGATATTTCGTGATCCACACCAAGTGATACTTGATATCGCACACCGCGTGCCCGCTATGTCGGTACTCGGCCATCCCCTCATTCTCGTAGAGAATCGCTCAAAGCTGACCGCCTGAAAGGCGGTGGGTTTAGACCTGGCGTTGGATACGAAAGCCGGGCCTGCATCGCCTCGACAAGAGATTCATCTGAGAGCTGCCAGGACCGATTGAGCGAATAGGCAAGCAATTTGCGGCTGATGCTGTTCAGGTATTCCTTCTGCCGGTGATCGCGAATGAATGCCTTCAGCCCTTCGAGACCGTCTCCGGAAACGCCGCCCGGGTATGTCACAGTTGCATCGATCGGTCGACCGGCAAGATCCTTCGTGCGCGCATCACCGACCGGGCCATACCCCTCGAACGCGAGCCCAAACGAATCGAATCGCGCGTAACACCCGGCGCAAACTGCGTTCGAACGATGTTTGGCCAACATCTCACGGACTGGAAGATCCGATGTCGATTCATCACTCGGCAACTCGGGAACGACTGGCGGGGGCGGCGGCACACGAATTCCAAGAACCCGCTGCACCACCCAATTGCCTCGCTTCACAGGACTGGTGCGAAGACCCGGCGAGTTCTGGGTCATGAACACAGCCATCGGGAGGAGACCACCTCTTCCATATCGGCTGGCGTCTTCAATGTGCACCCAATGAGTCGTATCATCTGCCACTCCCGGAATGCCGTAGTGCCGGGCCAATGAGGCATTCACAAATGTGTCCTTTCCGCAGATCAGCTCGAGCACCGAACGATCGTTCGCGACGGCATCCTGCACGAGACGAATCGGCTCCTGAAACATCGCCTCGCGCAGATTATCGTCGAAGCAGGGAAACCGCCCTCGGTCGACTGAGTTGTTGGTCTGGAATTGACGAAAGCCCAGCCAGTTGCCTGTGAACTCGGTAGCGAAGCCCATCACGCGATTGTCTTTCAGCATTCGTCGGGTCTGCGCAAGGAGTACGTCTGTCCGAAGCAGGTCGCCAGCCGCTGCATGATTCAGCAGTTCCTGGTCAGGCATGCTCGACCACAAGAAGTAGCTAAGCCGGCTGGCCAGGGAGTAGGCAGAGAGTGGTTCACTTCGGAATGGCGCGTCGGTGGTCATTGAAGCTGGAGTCAGTCTCGAACCAGATGGGCTCTCGTTTACCGCAGAGAGATCGAACCGATAAAGAAAGTCCGGCGACATCAAAACGCTGGCAATCGCATCTCTCAACGCGTCTTCGTGGGAGAGTTCATTCTTCTTGCGTAGCTCAGAGTAATAATCCAGTAAATCGGTGCGTTCATCCGGTGTAAGAGGGCGGCGATAAGCCCGCTCCGCAAACTGCAGCAGAGATTGCAAATGTTTGGGCTCAGCTTCCGCACGCTCTTTATCGAGATACCGAAGCGTCGCGTTCATGCGATTGAAGTGATCCCGTATCGCTTCCGCCGCTATGCGATCATTCGCCCGATCGGCTCGAGCTTTAGCGAGATAGGCATCCCGCATTGCCATGATGACGGGCGTGTCCGTGATCGCATGACCAACCGGGCGAGCGGTTCCTGATTCCGCGCCCTTTCCCTGAACCTCACCACTCTGGTTGAAGAAGTATTGAGTCCAGGTGCGCGCCGTGAAGTCGGCGATATAGTCGAACTCGTCCCAGAGGCGGTCGATCTCCTTACGCCCGTTCGCATCCAGAATCAGTTCCGTGAGCGGCCTATCGTCCCGAAAGAAACCGACAACGCTGTGGTAGCCGGCGCTTAAGAGTCGGCCTTTGTCGGAGGAATCGTCGGGGAAGTAGCGGCCACGCTCGGTGATGTAGAAGGCATCAGGAAACACAGACGCGAAACGCGCAAATGCTGCCTCATAGCTTTTGCGCTGCGAGGCTGGCACCACCACGTCCGGGTCACCAGCCCTTTGCTTGGCGGATAAGGCCGCCCAGCGGTGCGCCGCTTCCTTGTGCAGCCCTGGATAGGGCGGAATCGGCGGTATGAGGGGTGGCGGATCTGTGTCGTTCCGCAGGTCGGCGGGATCACTGTCACGGCGGTGAAGTGCAAACTGGCGGAGGTTCCAGTTCAGCAGCGGCTGGGAGGCTGCGGGTAATCCGTTCACCACGGGTGCCGAGTATTGCATGGCCGTACGTCTTCTGATCCGAACGACAAAGTCACGCATTCCCCCGCACTTGACGGGAACCAGATCAGCTCCCGGACTGTTCGGCGGCGGCAGCGCATTCCACATGTTCTGGAGCTTCAACACGGGCCCAGGGCTGTTCTTGTCGTGCAGGATTTCCCAGACGAGAGGGAGGTACTTTACGCTCAAGCCGGCCGCAGAAGCGGTCGAAGCCAAGGTGGCGCCCGGCCTTCCCAAGGCTCTCCGATAACGGTACTCCCAAGCGGCCCGGAAATAGTCAGCGTAGTTTGTCGGCTGACGATTGTAGAAATCGATAATGCGGCAAATCGCGTATCGTTCCCGATCTGTCTCGACCAGCATGGGATGGGACGCAAATGCTATCCGATCTGGCGCGAGAACCATATGGTTGGCGACTTCGCGCGCTCCCTGCAGATACTTTTTGAGCAGCGCAGGCGACATGGTTAGGGACTCGCCCGAGTTGTCGAACCCCGCTTTGTTTGCCGGATCAACCGGAAACTGGTTTGCGACCTGCATGTCTTGGCCGGTCAGGTCGCGGATTGTGTAATTGTACTCAGCATTGCTCATGCGCCGCGCCAGGACCAAGCCCGGATCCCCAGCCGACCGACGAATTTCTTCGGCCCGCAGGTCTCCCACCCTGCAGCGACGATGGCGCGCCAACCACAACGGGAGCAGCGGCTACAAACAGCAGGAACGGGACAGCCCGAGAAGACATTACGCCGCTCATTATTTCACCCTTCAATCTTAAACATCGCGTTCTAGGACTAAAGTACGCATAAAATAATCCTGATTCGCTGTGTACATTCCACGGAATCGCGGAAACCTAAGGAGATATTGTGTTCTGGCTTCTGAAGTTGGCAGTTATACCGTCTTTGTTGACGATCACTCCGGTTCTGGCACAAACAAGCGCGCCTCCGGCGGGTCCTCGCCCGCCCCGGCCCACACCTCCTACACGCGATCCACATACGGCAGGCTATGTTTCGGCTACCGAACTGTCAGATGGCACGAATGCGCCCTCTGACAAGGATGGAAACTTCATCATTGGACCTACTCACAATCCCGCTCCTGAGATGAGTCATCAGGACGGTGTTCCGCAGGGCGATGTTTATACGTTCACGATGGAGTCGAAAGACAGCAAGATTTACCCCGGCATTGCGCGTGACCCGGGCACATTCGGAACTCCCGATCCAAACGATCCCGCCAAGATGATCGTCAGTACCAGCCATCCGGCTCCTTATACGCGCCGAGTCAGCGTCTACGTTCCGAAGCAGTACGTGGCAGGCACCGAAGCGCCATTTATCGTGGGAGCGGACGGGCCGGACAACAGTCTCTTTGTCGCGCTCGATAACCTGATCGCTCAGAAAAAGGTGCCCGTGATGGTTGCGATCTCTATTGGCAACGGCAGCGGAGATGCACAGGGCAGCGAACGGGGCTTAGAGTACGACACGATGTCGGGCCGTTACGCAGAATTCGTCGAAAACGAACTGCTGCCTTTCGTTGAACGGCAATACCATGTGAAGCTGACCAAGAACCCCGAAGGTCGGGCGACGATGGGCGGCAGTTCTGGCGGTTCCTGTGCCCTCATTATGGCCTGGTACCATCCCGAGCTCTACCATCGCGTACTTACGTATTCGGGGACTTATGTGAACCAGCAATGGCCGCCCAATCCGGATACTCCGCACGGTGCCTGGGCTTTTCATGAGAGCCTCATTCCAAACAGTCCGGCAAAACCGTTACGGATCTGGATGGAGGTTGGCGATCGTGACCTCCTGAATCCCAACAGCATGCGCGATAACATGCACGATTGGGTCTTAGCCAACGAAAACATGGCACGCGTGCTGGCGGAGAAAGGCTACCGTTATCAGTTCGTTTTCGCTCGCAACGCAAGACACACTGATCGGGCGGTCAAGGCCCAGACTATGCCTGAAGCTCTCGAATATTTATGGCACGGCTACTCTGGGCAGCAAACGTCTAAGAGATAACTCATCGTTGGAACGGGGGGCAAAACCGGCAGACCAGCTTCATGAGGTGATCTGTCGAAAGTAGTCGAGGAACTAGTCAAGTGTCCAACAAATAGCTGGACATATAAATGGAGCTGGCGTACGCTAGGCCATGCCGCGTTCGACTCCGCCGATTTCCGTTTCAGCGGCTCAGAAAAAGCAAATGGAGCAGTGGCTTGCCGCCCAAGGAACACCGCAACAGGTTGCTCTGCGGTGCCGTATTGTGTTGTCTGCGGAGGGCGGTCAATCGGAAGCGGCGATCGCCTCGCAGCTGAACGTAAATCGCAAGACCATACGCCTTTGGAAGGAGCGCTTCGCGGAAGAGGGATTGAAGGGTCTGTGGGAAATCGCTGCCGGGCGTGGTCGCAAGGCGACGTATGGGCCAGAACGTATCAAATCAGTGATCGACGCCACGCTGCAAGCGAAGCCGGAGGTGAGCACTCACTGGAGTTGTCGGCTGATGGCGGCGAATCAGGGTCTCAGTAAATCGACAATAAGCAATATCTGGGTCAGCCATAACATCAGGCCACATCGAACACGTACATTTAAGCTGTCACGCGATCCCAGGTTTCTGGAGAAACTTACCGATGTTGTGGGGCTCTATTTGAATCCGCCCGATCAGGCCATGGTCCTTTGTGTGGACGAAAAGAGCCACATTCAGGCCTTAAACCGCACCCAACCCAGTCTTCCCATGAAGAAGGGCCGCTGCGGAACCATGACCCACGATTACAAACGAAACGGTACGACTACTCTATTCGCCGCTTTGGACTTACTGCAGGGAAAGGTCATCGGCGATTTTCACAAGCGACACCGTCACCAGGAATTCCTGAAGTTTTTGCGGCGCATCGATCGCGAGTTTCCGGGACAGACTCCTTTGCACCTGGTTATGGACAACTACGGAACTCACGGGCATGCCGATGTGAAAGCGTGGCTCGGAAAGCATCCCCGCTATGTCGTTCACTATGTGCCCACCAGTTGCAGTTGGCTCAATCTGATTGAGCGCTGGTTTGCAGAACTCACCAATAAACGCATCCGCCGCGATTCCTTCTTCAGCGTGAACGATCTCATCACCGCTATCAAGCAGTTTCTGACTGCTTGGAATGCCAATCCCAAACCATTCATGTGGACCGCCACTGTCGATTCCATTGTCGCCAAACTCGCTCGCTGTCGCCAAACGTTGGAACAGATCCAGCCCGGTTGCACCGCTCCCATAAGCCGCAAACGTTTGTCCAGTTAATTCGTGGACACTACATTAGCGAACCTGCAATTTGCATACTCAGCTTCACATCTGAGTGAAAAAGGTTCGGAGGGAAGGAGTCCGGGTTCCGCTACAGCTGATGACAACCAGCGACCGCCCGCGTAGTACGCCCGAAACTTGTCTTACCGAAAGGGATCACCGGCCGGCCGATTCATTATGACGAGTAAGTGAAACAGGCTCAGGCGTTGCCGCCCCATCGGTCCTTGGATCTGAGCCGGCGTAATTCGTGTTGGTTTTGCTGTCCCGCAGTATGGCTTGACCGCGACCCATTTCAAGGGTGAAGCCGCGGCGAATGCGAAGCTCGTGCCCCCACTCTGAGAGGCGCTGGAGTGAGCTGATCGGAACGCGGGATTCTATCGAGACCTCGCAGCCTTGCGCCGAGCGTTTCGTCCAGCGAGCCGTCTCCAGGGCTTCCTGCACGTTCATGCCGTAATCCACCAAATCCGATACAAATTGCGCATGCGCCAGCGGCTGATTGGGACCGCCCATGATGCCGAATGTGATGTGTTGATCTCCCTTTTCCATGAAAGCGGGAATGATCGTGTGGAATGGGCGCTTACCGCCGGCCAACACGTCCGGGTGGTTCGCCTCGAGCGTAAAGCCGAAGCCACGATTCTGGAGAACGAATCCCATCCCTTCCACTGCTACTCCGGATCCGAAAGCCTCGGCAACGCTTTGTATCCAGCTAACCATGTTTCCGTTCCGATCGACTACGGTGAGATACGTCGTGTCTCCATTCACCGCCTGTCCCGGAGTTACCCCACAATTGGCCTGTTGCATGTTGATCAAAGACGCCCGTCGCTTGGCGTACTCCTTCGAGAGAAGGACATCTACCGGGATGCGGGAGAAGTGTGGATCAGCGTCATAACGTCGCAGATCCGAGTAGGCCAGTTTCATCGCTTCGATCCGAAGATGAATTTCCTGCGCATCAAGTGGGGAGACGGTCGTGGGCGGATGCGTCTCCATGATGTTCAGCATCTCGAGAGCGGCCATACCTTGCCCGTTTGGAGGCAGCTCGTAGACTTTCCAGCCGCGGTAGTCGATAGAGATTGGGGCGACCCATTCGGAGGAGAACGAGGCCAGGTCTTCCGCCGTCATCGTTCCGCCCTGATGTTTGGATGTCGCAAGAATCGCCTGCGCGATCTCCCCTTTATAGAAAGCGTCGGGGCCGTGTTCGGCGACCAAGCGGAACGCCTTTGCCAAGCCGGGATTCCTGAGGATTTGGCCAACCTCCGGTACTTTGCCGCCGGGCAAAAAAAGGCGCTCTGATTCTTTGCCGGGCTGCAGCTTGTCAAGAGTCACCGGGTCCATCCAGGAATCGTGGACGATTTCAGTGACGGGAAACCCTTCCTCTGCGTAGGCGATGGCAGAATCGAACAAATCTTTCCAGGGGAGCTTGCCATACCGCGAATGCATCTTGGCCCAGCCATCCACCGCGCCAGGCACGGTGACGGAGTGAATGCCCTTGGTCGGCATGATACTGAAGCCTTCTTTTCGCAGGAACTCGGGAGAAAGCGCATGCGGTGCAAAGCCTGAGGCGTTAAGTCCGGTTAACTTTCCAGTGGCGCCGTCCCGATACAGGCAGAACATGTCTCCGCCAATACCGTCCATCATCGGTTCGGTGACGGCCAGCACCGCGTTCGCGGCAATTGCTGCGTCCACTGCAGACCCGCCGCGCGACAGAATTTGAGCCCCCGCTTCCGAAGCCAGTGACTGACTGGTGGCGACGATGCCTTGCTGCGCAATCACCATCGATCGCCCATATTCGCGGCCCTGCGCACAAACCAGCAGGCATGTGGCGATCGCGGCGAAAAGCAGACGGACGGGCGGAAACAAAATTTCAGGGACTGTGGATGACATTCCGTGCTCGGGTTGAAATCAGACGGGATTCATCATGCCTGACTCCGCGGAGCTAAACACTAACTCACCATCTTCATGGCTTCCGCATCCCATTGCACTGTCCTCCGTTCGAAGTACGAGACATTTGACATCAAAGCCGGACCGGCTGCACGCAAGCCAAAAACCGGATCTTCTACGACCGGCGTCCGGTCCCGTATAGCTCGATAGAAGTTCTTGTGATGTTCTGTCTGTTCGACGTATCCGCGCGGAAGCGGGAAGACTTCTTGCGATTGCGGCTGAAAGCTTGCTGCCGTCTGCTCAATTTTGGGGTATTTCCCATCGTGCTCTTGAAGGATGGCCTGCGCCATTGCTTTCGAGAATGTTTCCGCTGTCGTGCCGGGATCTCCTTCGCGCGAACGCTTTGACACTGTCAGAGAGTTGCCTACCGACAAGCTCATCACGCCCTCGGTTCCGACGAAGTGAAACCCTTGCGAGTCGGAACCCTCCCCACTGCCAGCCTCGAAATTTACACGCAAGCTGATCTGAAAGCCCGGATGGGCGGAAGTCTCTGGGTAGTCGAACATGCCCATCATGAGGTCCGGAACGTCACGACCATCCTTCCAGAAATACGTGCCGCCCATGGCTGAGATTCGGCGTGGTCCGTGGCTGTTCATAACGAAATGGATGCCGCTGAACTGGTGCACGAAAAGATCACCGGGGATACCGGTGCCGTAGTCTTGATAATTTCGCCAGCGAAATAGCCGGACGGGATCAAAGGCGTGCTTGGGCGCGGTGCCGAGGAATCGATCCCAATCGATTGTCTTTTCCGAAGCGTCGGGCGGAATGGAGTATTGCCAAGCTCCCCTTGGTGAGTTGCGATTCCAGAACGCCTCAATCATGTGAACTTCGCCTATGGCGCCGCTCGCAATCAACTCCTTGGCCTTGGCATACAGGATCGAGCTAACGCGCTGGCTACCCACCTGAAGAATGCGGCCGGCAGTCTTTTGCGTGTCGACCACCGAGTGTCCGTCTTCCGCCTTTTTCACCATCGGCTTCTCGCAATATACGTCCTTACCGGCTTTCATCGCATCGCAAGCGATGCGAGCATGCCAATGGTCCGGCGTCGCCACGATCACGGCATCCAACCCGGGACGAGCGAGGACTTCGCGATAGTCTCTGCTTGTGAAAACATCTTTGCCGTACCGTTCCTGAGCAAGAGTAAGACGCCCCTCATAAACGTCGGCCACCGCGACCAGTTGTACTCCCGGAATGGACACAGACGTTTTCATGTCGCTTTGTCCTTGGATGCCGAACCCTATGCAGCCAATCTGGATACGATCATTGGCCGACACTGGTTTTGATTCAGTTTGTCCCCGACTGTTCTGGGCAAGTGCCAGGGCGGAAACGGCGCCCGTGCTGTGGAGGAAATTCCGGCGGTTCATCGACATATTTGGTTCTTTCGGCTATTCAACGTGTCTCTAGGCTTGAAGGACGGTTTTGCAATACGCGTAGCACTTCTTCACTTCTGCCACGGTGTCAGCGCCCTTGTACGCGTATTCGATGTTGGCAGGAATGTTCCATCGCCGCTCCTTGAGCAATTCGAGGGTCGCTTTGAGCGGTGTGTCGCCCTGTCCCCAAGTAACGTTCGGTCCTTGGTCCTTTTTGCGGTCCTTGATATGGATCGTAACTGTGCGATCGTGATACTTCTCGAGGAATGGTAACGGATCATAGCCGGCGGCGGTGAAGTGTCCGATGTCAAGATTAAGGCCGATCCACTTGGATTCGCGCATAGCGATTTCGAAGCTCTCCGGCTTTGCAAATTCATTCGGATCGGCGAGGTTATCGTGACCATGCATACCGACCATCATCTTGTGTTTCGCGGCCACGGGCGCGACGCGTTTGGTGACTGAAACAGTGGAAGAGGCGGTCAGAGCCGGGACTCCGAGCGCCTGAGCCATTTCGAATCCGCGCTCGATTTCTTCGTCTGTGAAGTCATCGCGGAAACTGTAATTATAGGCGCTGAGCTTGATTCCAGCACGGTCGAACCTGCGGCGAATGTCTCCGAAGAAGTCGAGTGGAACGGTCGTCCGCCATTTTCGAAGCTGATCTCTCGATTCCGGTGACTTGCTGCGGGGCGGCTCCACATGCCCCTGCCAAAGCTCACATTCACCCAGCCCAATCTCCACCATCGCGGAGATCATTTCATCTAACGGCCTGTCGCGGAAGCTGTAGGATTGCGCGCCGATCTGGACACCGGCTAGCTTTGAATCGAGCGCGGCAGCAATGCCCGGCAGAGTGAGTGCAATCGTGGAAGCTCCCACGAACTCGCGACGCGTGGCACGGCTTGTTTTTGGGTTTGTTCGCTGCATTGTCTAGTGAACTAGCGGAGTGACCGTAATGTTGCGAAACTCAACGGTGCCGTGATCACCCTGCAGGCTGATCGGGCCCGGCTCTGCTTCGTTCGGATCAGTCGCCATAGCAGTAAGGCCTTCGATCGTCGCTTTCTCGATGATCGGGATGTCGTTTTCGACAATCGTGACTTGCCGGCCGATCAAGCGAATGTCGAAGGCCTGCCATTCACGGTTGGGCTTGCTCGCGTCTTTACTTGGCACGATCCGGCTATAGAGCGCTCCCGTGCTGTGGGTGTCGGGCGCCGATCCATGGTCGCCTTTAATCTGGACTTCGTAGCGCGCGCGAAGTCCGACTCCGCTATTGCTGCCTTCCGGAACCTTGAATTCCAGGTGAAGCTTGAAGTTCCAGAACCGGCGGTCTGACACCAGGTTGCTGACCTTGCCCGTGCTTTTAAGCACGCCATTCTGAACGGACCAGCCTGCGCCTTGATCTGGCTCCTGCAGATGCCAGCCAGCGAGACTTTTTTCGTCGAACAGTTTGACGGTATTGCCATCGTGCCAGGAGCCGTCATCGACGTCCCGAATCACCGGAGCCCGAGTACCGGTCCATTCCAAAGCCGGGGCCACCTGGCCTTCTACCTGGTATGTTCCGTGCAGCTTGCCGTCAGAAAGCTTGGCAGTGTAGATGAGGTGCCGCGTCCCGTTCTCGCCGCCTGCGAAGCGGGATTTCGGGCGGAACCCGAACACCAAGTGGTCGCCGCTGATTTGGATTTCTTCAATTGGGTTGAGATTGCCATCGAAGGCGCTGATGAAGTCGCCTGACGGCTTTCCCGTATCGGCACCTTCGATTTTGAGCCACCAAGCCCGGCCGTGCGGCTCCTTTGGGACTGTGATGTCCCAACAGCCATCGAAACCGGACCCGGCGCATAGGGACGAAAGAGTCACCAGTGCAAAACACGAGAGAGGCAAGGTCTTGAATGGGAGTCTCCAGTTCATGATCTATCGTGTTTCCTTTTGCGCCGGCACTTAGAAGGACAGCTTCAGCGCAAACCGGAATTGGCGCTGATCGGTGTTCGCACTCGTGATGACCAGGAAGTTGCCCGCTGAGGCGTTCGCACTCGGCGCCAAGAAGTGCGGCGTGTTCGACAGGTTGTAGGATTCAGCTCTAAACTGCAGATGGAAGCGCTCGCTGATGGGAAAGGTCCTAAAAATACTCAGGTTCGTGTTGATGATGGCCGGGGATCGCAACGTGTTGCGGCCAGAGGTACCAAAGCGTATTGCGTTCACGGGCGCATAGGCGTTCGGATCGTAGTAGGGGTTCCCCGGTCCGATGCCTCCCAGCAAGGCGACCATTGGAAGAACCTGGTCGGCGGTCTGGGTGTTGTTTGGAGCATTGAGCGAGGTGCCCGACGCGGTCACCGTGAACGGAAGTCCTGAATAAGCCGCGAAGGTTCCATTCAGCTGCCACCCACCAAGCACGTGTCCTGCGAATCCGTGCTGCAGATATGTCTTTCCGGGACCAAACGGCAGTTCATAGACGCCGCCGATCTGGAAGTTGTTTGGAATGTCGAAGCCAGCAAGCGCCCGATTCCGGGCGATAGCCGGAGGGTAATTGAACAACAGGCTGACCCGTCCGTCGTCATCAGCCATGTCGATAGCCTTGGAGCGCGTGTAAGCACCTTTAATGAGCAAGCCCCTGGTAAAGCGACGATTGAAGCCGATCTGCAGGGAGTTGTAGTGCGAGCTCAACCACCCGTCTTCAAATAGCGTTGAGACAGTGCGGCGCAGCGTCCCATTCAAAGGGAGACCCGGAGTTCCGCTGCCGGGAGAACCGTAGTTCATTTCGTGATCGACAAACTGATGAGTTGTCGCGGTGCCGACAAACGCAGCGCTGACTAGAAAATCGCCCGGGAATTGCTTCTCGATTGTGAAGTTGTAGGACTGGATGTAGCCGCGATGCAGGAGACCCGGGAACGGACTGCGGCTGATGACCGTGGATGTGGGAACGGGAGCTACTCCGGTAGTCAGATCAGGCACGGTAACAGGCGGGATGCCCGCTGAAAGGGAAGCGTAGGGCGTATAGGAATTTGCGCCGACGAAGCTCTGGGGAATCGTCAACGGGTATGGGTCGCGGAATACGCGCGACATCGGCAGCGGATCATAGCTGATTCCATAACCCATACGAATCACGGTCGAATCTGAAACACGATACGCCAGGCCGGCACGCGGAGCAAACAGCTTGTTGCTCACCGTAACGCCTGCGTTTTCGGGATTGTTCCCAAGGCCCCCTATGATGATGTTGGCGGTGTTCAAGTCGAAGCGGCCCAAACCCGTGTGATCGCGTGTGACAAGAGGATACAACTCGTATCGCAAACCGAGATCGAGGGTCAGCTTGCGAGTCACCTGCCAGCGATCACGGCCATACCAGCCAAACTGCCATTCCCGTCCGCGCAGGTATTGATTCTGCAATGTCTTCCCGACAGATTGATCTAACCCCAGCAGAAACGCGGCGTAAGCGTTGTACTGGTTCGGAGATCTGCCGCCGTTGAGAGCGGTAATGCCCCCGTCGAAGGTGAAATAGCCGCGCGGACCAAAGCTGCCCGCCTCCGGCTGCCATTGATTTAACTGGAACCGGATCATGTCAAAGCCGAAGCGCAATTCATGCGCGCCATGATTCCAGGAAAGGTTATGGCTGTTGGTCCAGGTCTGGTCATTGCGAAAGAATGGAATGTAGTTCGCCGTTTGACCAAAGCTGCTGAATCCGGTGATGTTGAAAATGGGGAAGCCGCTCTGGCGAGGATCCGGGCCATTCGTCCCTGGAATACCGAGCTGCGTTCCGATGTTCTGGCCAAAGAATTGATCCGTGCCGTGTTGGCCCATGCGGCTGAAGCCGAGCACCTCGTCCAACACGAGGTTGGGGGTAATGATGAAGCTGTGCCCGAGAGTTGCTAATTGGGTGAGCGTCGGAGCGGTCGCCGCACCGCTGCCGTTGCACAGGCCCGTGCCACCGGCAGCTCCGAGGCTAAACTGACAATTCACCAGCGCCTTCATGACACTGTACTTACCGAAGATGTGGTGATTTTCAGTGCGATTCCAATCGACTTTGCCGTCGATGTTGTCACGATCCAGGGCTTGTGTTGCGGAGCTAAAGTAGTTGTTCGTCGTTCCCGCCTGATTGGGCGGAGGCAGCAGACTTTGAAGTTTCAGCGAAATCGGATTGAACTGCGAGGCTGGGATGATGCCGTTCGCGTATGCAGTGCGGCCCCTTCCATTCGAGTCTCCCGTTGTAGGATCGTAGATGGGCGTTGCATAACTGCTGAAGTTGCCCTGCCGCGCTGCCTGGGTGGGAACGGTGGAAAGCGCAGAGAAGTTCGTTCGTTCCCGTGTGCCTTCCCAACTTCCGAAGAAGAAAAGCTTATTCTTCACGATGGGCCCACCTAAAGTTGCGCCATCGATGTTGCGGAGGCTGAAGGGCGTGCCGTTACCGTAGTAAAAGTAATTGCGCGCAGCGAGATGATTGTCGTCCCAGTAAGCAAAAGCCACGCCGTGGAAACCGTTGGTCCCTGATTTCGTGGTGATCGTCACTGCAGATCCACCGGCCATACCCTGCTCCGCATCAAAGCTGCCGGTTGTGATGTTGACCGTCTCGATGGTCTCCTCCGGCGGCACATATAACGTTGCGTGAGGAAGCCAAACAAAGACGTCCGCCGCGCCATCTACACGCGTGTTGTTGTTATTTCTGTTCGTGCCGTTTACGTTCGTGCTGAGCGGACGCTGCGGTGTGTCTGTGATCGAGTTGGTGAACACCGGAGGAGTCGCGCCGGGGACGAGACTGAAAAGGCTTTGAAAGTTGCGGTAGTTCGGTAACGGCAGATTCGCCATCTCGCGGGGGCTTAGCTCGGTGTGAGTGTCGCCCTTGTCGGTTTGCAAGACGGCGGCAGAAGCGGAGACATCGATTGCCTGAGCTTGTGAGCCCACTTGGAGTTGCACATCGAAGCGAGTCACTGTGTTAATCGACGCCGTTACATTTGAAGCCGTCGCCTTGCTGAATCCGGAAGCGGTGACTTGGACCACGTAGGTTCCTGGCAATACATTCGCGATCGTATATCGGCCGGCGTCGTCTGCCGTCGCGTTTCGCGTTTCACCTGTTTGGGGATTCACCGCATTTACTTCCGCCTTCGGCACCACTGCCCCGCTAGGATCCGTGACGGTTCCGATGATAGAACCGTAAAGAACCTGCGCGTCAGCGACGCGAACCTCGAGAGCAAGCAAAATGAAGAGGAACAGGAAAGCCTTGAATTTTTGCACGACCATCTCCCTTTCAGTTAATTCCGGTTGGGTGGCGCACGTCTTCCTGCCACGCGCAACCAGGCACGTGAAAGACGATCCCATAAATCGAGCGCCGGTGATCCGGGCAGCTGGCTCGTGGCCGTCCGGGTTGAAGTCGGACCGGCTGCTGACCGGTCACCCACGTCAGCGATAACCCCGCGAGTGTCACTTCCTACCAAAGTTTTATTTATTCGCCTTACAAAGCGTCCTCGAAATGATCAACTTCAAGTTCCTGTTAGAGCCGCGTGACCAGACGCCTCAATCCCTGTTTCGAGAGAGCGCCTGCGGAACCCGGTTGCCTCACAGGTGCGCAGCGCGAGCCAGATCGCTCCCCAGATCTGCGCTTCCCCTCCTAAACCACTAATCACTAGTTGCGGACGAGCGAATTCATTTGCTTCCAGCTCCCGCTGGATTGCCTCGACCAGGGCTGGGTGCTCCCCTACGCCTCCGCCGAGCACAACGGTCGAGAGATCAAGAACCAAACTCAGGTTCGTTACGGCCATTGCCAGGTAGTGGGCCACGCTCGTCATTAGAAGCCGTGCATTTGAGTCACCAAGAGCGGCCCGGTCAAAGATCTCGGTCGCCTTCATCTTTTTGGAGCGATCTACCGGTTCAGCAGAGTTCGACCAGCTCTCCTCGATGCTGTTGCCACCAACAACGCTCTCGAGCGCACCTAATTCATCCGCACCAAGAGGATCGCTGCGGAGCCCGGGCAGGAGCATGTAACCGACTTCGCCGGCGGACCACTTGGCCCCGTGGTGAAGCTCGTGGTTTAGCACAATACCTGCTCCGACACCTGTACCAACTGCCAAGAAAACGAAGTTTCCCGCTCCCTGAGCCGCGCCCCGCCAACCTTCGCCCAAAGCACCCAAATTCACGTCGTTCTCGATCGTCACCGGCATCCGGAGTTCCCGTTGCAAGATGTCACGAAAGGGGACCTCATGCCAGTGCGTAAGGTTCGGTGCTGACAGTACGCGACCTGCGGCTACGTCGGTAATACCGGGCGCGCCGGCAACCACTTCCAAGACTCGCTTCACTGGAATCTTGTGCTGTCGCAGCAATTGTGTGATCGCATCAGCAACCGTTTCAGTGACCACTCTCGGACTGCGATCGGCTTTTAAGCGCGCATTCCAACGCCCGACCACCGATCCCTTGAGATCGGCCAGAGCCACACGAATGGAGGAGCCGCCGATATCTACGCCGACTACATAACCGTGACGCGTGTTGAATTCCAGCAAACCCGGCGGCCGTCCTCCGTTCGAACTACCTTGTCCAAGTTCAATGACGAGATTGCGCCGCAGCAACTTTGCCACGCCGGCCGAAACAGTAGGCGCCGTCAGACCGGAAGAGCGTACGAGGTCCGCACGAGAGACAGGGGAATCGCGCCGCAGCAGCCGTAACAATTCGTTCGCGGTCCCTTCCCGGTTACAGCTCGTTGAAGAACGTGGCTCCCGTCGCAATTTACTTCGCATAGAAGGCGAGCTGTGGTTCGCCTGATTCGCCATCCACGTTGAACTAAGTTAACCTCCTTTAGTAAGTCTGTCAAGAAAATCCTCAGAAGCAGATCGACGATGGTTCCCGATCGCGTAGACGGTTTCACCGTTCAGGAAGTGATGGTCAATTCGAAACCGATTTCGGTCCATTGCGTTGCGGCAATGAGAAGACGTAATAACCCTGAGCTTCCGGGTCTCCTAAAGTCTGCGCTTTTGCATTGGGATTGCGTGGCAAGTTGTCGTTCACGCGCCCGGAACGCGCACAGAAGACGACGTATTCGCGCCCTCCGACTTCGTAAACAGACGGTATGCCTTCGGGACCTGACTTGAGTTGCTTCTCCCAGAGGACCCTTCCGGTGTCTTGGTCGTAAGCGTGAGCCGTAAGATCAGAGCCGGTTCCGACGAAGATAATTCCCCCGGCCGTCGCTACGGGTCCGCCACGCGGCCAATAGCTTCCAGTGTCCTTGATGCCTTTGGCTGCGAGCGCCGGCACAACCCCGAGAGGAACCTTCCATTTCACCGTGCCTTCATTCAGATCGTAGGCCGTGAGCGTGGACCATGGAGGCCCGATAGCCGGCAATCCGTCCGCCGTATCCATAGTTCCGTATCCGGTCCAGTATCTCGTTCCCGGCGTATCCGGGGGAGGAACAGATGGCTCTGCATTCCTTCCGCCCGGCCCGGCTTCGGCTGCTTTTGGATCGGCGAGGTAGGTCGCGATGGCCGAGAGGTTCTCATCCGTCAGATTACGAAAGCCAGGCATTTCGCCGCGTCCATTCTTGACGACTGCCGAGATACCACTCTCGCCCAGACGTTTCGGGGCGTCCACGAGCGAGGGCGCAACGCCGGCATGACCGTTGCGGTCGATGCCGTGGCAAGTAAGACAGAGAGCTTCATAGAAGGCAGCGCCCTGCGCTGCGGGGCTGTTGTTGAAGGGATTTCGAGGGCGTTGTGTTTCCAGCTTCAGCACAGTCGGTGCGTCCTTGGACATGATGTAAACGAACCCGGCATTAGGATCTGCCGCGCCGCCTCCCCAATTACCGCCGCCATTATTTCCAGGGATCTGCAGTGTATCGATGAGTCCGGGAGGTGTGAAAAGGCCCTCGAATCGTGCATTCTTGACCCAATCTTTAATGCGCTGGGCTTCTTTGGGATCATCCACATACGGGTTCAAGTCAGAGACGGTAAAGCTCTGGCGCGCGAAGGCGGGAGGTTTGGTAGGAAAAGGCTGCGTTGGCCACGCGTGCTCGAGGGGCATCTGCGACTTGGGAACAGGACGTTCCTCGATTGGCCAGAGAGGCTCGCCGGTAACACGGTCGAACGCATACAGAAATCCCTGTTTTGTCGCTTGCGCGACGACGTCCACGATTTTGCCGTTATGCCTCACCCTCAGCAGCTTGGGCGCCATCACGGCGTCGTAATCCCAGAGGTCGTGATGAACGAATTGAAAATGCCAAAGACGCTTTCCGCTGCGAGCATCGATGGCGACGAGGCAATCCGAAAAGAGGTTGGCGCCGGGCCGGTCAGCTCCATAGAAATCGTAAGTCGGCGAGCCGGTCGGCACGTACACGATCCCGCGCTTCTCATCGATGCTCATCTCACCCCAGTTGTTCACGCCGCCGATATATTTCCACGCCTCCGGGGGCCACGTGTCGTAACCGAACTCACCGGGATGAGGAACTGGATGGAAGGTCCACGCGAGTTTGCCGGACAGGACGTCGTACGCGCGGATATCGCCGGGCGGCGAGCCATACTCTTCGCCGGTCGCCGAGCCGACGATAACTAAATTTTCGAAGATGCGGCCTGGGGTAGCAGATTGTATCCTTGCGATGGATTTCGGGTTGCGGCCCAGGCCTTCTCTCAAATCCACTCGGCCGTCGTTTCCAAAGGAAGGGATGGTGATTCCGGTACGAGCATTAATCTCCTGCAGGTAGTTATTGGCCGCGTAGATGAGCCGCCGGTCCGAACGATCTTTGCTCTCCCAGTAATTTATGCCCCGGTTCGTTACACCCGATTCGTTCGGATGAACCCAAATCTCTTTACCAGTGACCGCGTCCAGGGCAACCACCGAATTGTCCTTCCCCATGACGTACATCACGCCGTCCACGATAACGGGGTTGTAACCGAAACGTCCGCCCTGCACAGGAGCCGGATAAAACCACGCGAGTTGTAGGTCCTTGACGTTCTTCTTGTCGATTTGCTTCAGTGCCGAATACTGCGCGGAATGCTCGCCGCCTCCGTAGTCCACCCAATTCGCGCTGCTCTTCGAAGCCTGATCCGCGACTGACAAGTCTGCCGAGTGGACTGCCAAGCACACGAGACTGGCAATCCCAATTCCCGCGGCGAGTCTCCGGAATGAACGATGGCGTGCAGATGGGAACAATTTAATGGTTGATTTCAAAAGTCATTCCTTTATGAAGTTCGACGATCCTGTTTTCTGCCATCGCCAAGAATCGAGATGAAGGACCAACACCCTGAAATACTCGGGAAAACTCCCAAAAGTAGACCATAGTATATGGCGCGCTCTGGAAACGTGCTCGTCGCCTCGAATGTGTCATTTAATGTTGTTGTACTGCTGGTACTCCATCCTTGGGAGCGTCGAGTTCGGCAGAGCTGTCGACCGGGCCTGCCGCATCCTGACAGGGAACAGAGAAGGGAAGTGCTGGGATCGAGAGCACTCACTTTGATATGTATGCATCATGCGAATGTTCCAGCTCATTGCATCCATGGCAGCCCTCGCCGTTATCGGAACTGCTCAAAACCTTTCACCCAATTGGGAGGACTTGACGGCCGAGGATTTTGTGAAGGCTCTCGACCAGGCGAAGGGAGTCTGCATTCTCCCGTTTGGGATCATCGAGAAACACGGGCCTTCCGGACCCATGGGAACGGATTTGTTGAACGTTCGGTACGCAAC
This sequence comes from Bryobacteraceae bacterium, assembly GCA_045807925.1. Taxonomy (GTDB): domain Bacteria; phylum Acidobacteriota; class Terriglobia; order Bryobacterales; family Bryobacteraceae; genus Bog-105. Next base: position 19,450 of record JBJMGK010000096.1, read on the forward strand.
TTTCGAGGCGGTCAAGAAAGAATACGCCATCGTTTTCCCGGAATACTATTTCGGTCAGATCTTTGAAGCGAAACATCAACCAGGCACAATCGCCTACAGCACGCATTTGCAACTCGAATTGTTGCAGGAGACAACGGCCGAGATGGGGCGCAACGGGTGCAAGAAGGTTGCAATCGTTAGCGGCCACGGGGGCAACACGAATCTCATCCAGTTTTTTGCGCAAACGACACTCGAAACGCCAAAGGATTACGTCGTTTACACCATCATGAACCAGAATCCGGCAGGCATGACTCCCGTACCTGGAACACAAGCTTCGAAAGCTGGTGTTGATGGGCACGCCGGAGAGGCGGAAATCGCGAACGTGATGGCACACCGACCTGATCTTGTGCATACCGAGCGTGCCGCCGAAGAATCCGGTCGCGACATGAACCGCCTTGATCTACCTTCGAACGTATATACGGGTATTTGGTGGTTCGCGAAGTTTCCGAACCACTATCAAGGTGATGCTGCTGGTGCCAATGCCGAGCGCGGCAGAGCGCTCATGCAACAGCGCTCTAATGGCATTGCGGCGGCCATTCGCGCCATCAAATCGGATCAGGTCTCTCCGCGGCTGCAGAAAGAGTTCTTCGACGAAGCCAGCAAGCCGATTGCTACTAAACAGTAAGCACCGTAGTCCGCTGAAACGAACTTCCGTGGAACGCGTGAGAGAATACCGCAGACCGGTTCGGCATGAAAAGCGGTCTGCGACTTCAGGAGGCGAGATGTCTGGTATGTCGAGAAGAGAATTTTCAAAGACAGCAACCCGTAGCGCTGGAATCGGCTTGCTCTCGGCAAGTGAGTTGGAATTGCGCGCCAATCCTCTAGGACTGCCGATCGGATGCCAAACCTACCCGGTTAGAAAGGGCATTGCACAGGATTTTCCGGGGACACTGAAACAGCTCTCTGCGGCCGGCTTCCAAGCCGTCGAGCTATGCTCGCCCGCGGGCTACGCCGATTTTGCGGGACTCGCAAACTATAAGCCCGCCGAGCTGCAAAGAGCTTTAGGCGATAACAATCTTCACTGCGTAAGCGCTCATTTCAACATGGATGAACTGCGCAAGGATTTGCCGGGCAGAATCGAATGGGCGAAAACCCTCGGATTGACGCAAATGGTCGTGCCAAGCCTTCATGGACCGCGGAATCCGACTATGGACGATGTGAAACGGGCAGCGGATGAATATAACAGGATGGCCGAACAGTCCGCCACGGCCGGCATTCAACAAGGGCTTCATAACGAGGAGTTCGAGCTCTCGACCGTCGATGGCAAACGAACGTACGACGTGCTGTTCGAGCTTCTCGATCCGAAGCTGGTGAAGTTTCAATTTCAGGTCTCAACCGTCAGCCGCGGCTATGATGCTGCTGAGTACTTCACCAAGTATCCGGGGCGCTTCATTTCAATGCACGCGCAAGGATGGTCAGCCAAGACGAGAGAGATCACTGCCGTAGGGCAGGGGACGCTCGACTGGCATCGGATCTTCGAAGCCGCGAAAATCGGCGGGATCAAGAATTACTACGTTGAGATGGATCTCGACAAGATGAGGGCGAGCGTGCCGTATTTGCGTAGTCTTTAAAGCTACAACCGCATTGGTCATTGACTGATGCTTTTCACTTCGGGGCGAAGGCAACCGTAAACACTGATATCTGAGCTACAGTGCCGTAGACCTCTAGCGCCTTTCCGCTCACCACCTGTCGCCCCTGCCGATAGTAACGTCAGGATCACTCACTCTCATTCAACTGTCAAGGCAAAATAGAAATGTCCTATTCTCAGCCAAGTAGAAATGTCCGGTTGGGAGGGGGTGGTGGGGAGTTCGGGTTTAAATTGAGATTGATTCTCGGCGGGGTCGCGCCCGTTGAGAAGATGCAAGGCCGATGCGATGGAGTTGGCTCCGGAGTAAATGGCAGCGGGCCCTCGGTTCAGGAGGAAGGCATCCGCCGAGGGTTTTGCTTTTAGCATCAGCTTTATTCTGGTGGAACTCCGGAGTGGAGGTCTTGTATAGAGAGAACGCGAAGACGGCTGGGGGGGTTGTGCCCAGCCTACCTTAGGAAGGTTTTCCGGCGCGGGTCGTTGTTGCCGAGATGAA
>JBJMGK010000097.1:0-31474 GCA_045807925.1 Bryobacteraceae bacterium
ATTCCCAACAGTCACCGCTACCGCTTGACCGACTTCGGATTGCGTACGGCATGCTTTTTCACGCGCACCTACTCTCGCATCCTTCGGCCAGGGCTCGGCAGAATATTACCCGAGCTTTCCGCCCCCAACGGCTCACTCCGCCGCTGCTTCGATAAACTCGATCAGGAAGTGAACTCTTGGGTTGCAGAAGCAAAACTGGCCGCTTGAAAAAACTTGACTCATTTACCACAAGTTCTTCACTTCAAGACCACTAGATGAAGACGCGCATCTGCAACTGTCGAAAGCTGGCGACAATTTGTCTATCGAGTTACTTTGGCTCATTCTGCGCCTGGCTCCCAGTCGCGGCAGAGCCGCCCAGAGAACTAGCCGACCGCTGATACGCGATCAGACATAGCGCAGCCTGACATGCTCTACTCTGTGATCCTTGCCTTTCTCAAGCAACAGGTGAGCCCGTTCGCGAGTCGGTCCTATATTTTCACGCAAGTTCGGAAGATTAATCTCATTCCAGATGCGAGTTGCCGTTTCGATCGCCTCGGCTTCGGTCAGATCGGCGTATCGATGGAAATAGGAGAGCTCATTGCGAAACACGGTCTCCCGCAGCCGTAAAAACCGCTCTACGTACCACGATCGAACCGTGCTCTCTTCCGCGTCGAGATAGATAGAGAAATCGAAGTAGTCCGATACGAAAACTCGGGATGAGTCTCCCTGGCGATCGGGCGATTGCAGCACGTTCAGCCCTTCCAGAATCAAAATATCCGGCTGCTCAATTTCTTGATCGGCGTTCGGCACAATATCGTACTGAAGGTGGGAATAAACCGGCGCTCGGACAACCGGAACGCCGGCCTTGATGTCCGCCAGGAAACGAAGCAGCCTTCTCTGGTCATAGCTCTCGGGGAATCCCTTGCGCTTCATGAGATTCCGTTCCTCGAGCAAACGGTTCGGCAGTAAAAAGCCGTCGGTAGTCACTAAATCCACGCGGGGATGGTCGGGCCAACGGGCAAGCGAGGCTTTCAGGACGCGCGAAAAGGTGCTTTTGCCGACTGCCACGCTTCCCGCAATGCCGATTATATAGGGCACTCGCTCTGGAGAAGGCGAACCCATAAACTCCCGGCGGGCATTGTAGAGATGGCGCACGGCGGCAACATGCAAGTTGAGGAGACGGGAGAGCGGAACATAGATATCCTCGACTTCCCGCAACGAGACCTGCTCGTTAATCCCGCGAAGAGACGCCAGATCTTCCTCGCTCAGCAAGATAGGCGTGTTCTTTCGTAGCGCCTTCCATTGATCTCGTTCAAAATTGATGTAGCGGTTTATGGATCCCGCCAGCACGCTGTCTCTGTAGTTCAACAGCGCCTCAATTGGTAACCTTCAGGTGCAGGTCAAGTTTCACGTCCATTACGCGCATCTCATGTTCCGGCTGCGTCATTACGCTCTTCTTACTTTCCTATTCTTGCCCACCGTGGGGAAACCCGATGATTCCCTGGCGATCATCGAGGCTGGCGTGCAGAACTCGGAAGATGCTCCGTTTCTTCAACCCGATTACCGCTTCCAGCCCGGTGAGTTTGTTTATACAACGTTCCAGACCGCCGGATTTCAGGTCCAGGCTGCAACGGAGGAACAGCCGCGCAAAATTTCGATGACGTACAAGGTGATGCCCGAGGACGAAAAGGGCGTCGCGCTCTGTCCTCCTGTGAGCGACAAAATTCAGGCGGAACTGAGCAGCGAGGACAAGAACTGGACTCCGAAACGGCGTGCCTCTTTTCTCATCCCATCGTTTGTTGCTGCCGGCCAGTTTCGGATTCACGTCATCGTGAATGATCTCCTCTCGAAAACCGAAAGATCGAAACTGATTCCTTTTCAGATCGGAGGAATTACCGTCCAAAGCCCGGGCGCTCTGAACGTACAGGATTTTCAGTTTTTCCGTCGGGAGAGCGACCGGCAATCCGTTGAGGTCCCCGCATATAGCGCAGGCGATTCGGTTTTTGCGCGTTTCGTTATGACGGGTTTCAAGATCGGAGAAAAGAATAGTTACCACGTTTCGTATCAAGTGCTGGTTACAAGGCCAGACGGCAAACCGTACCTGGATCGCCCAGACGCGGCCGAACTCGTCGCTGAGAGTTTTTATCCGGCACAATATCTGCCGGGAGAACTGGCACTGACAACCTCGCACGATAGCCCTAAAGGTACGTACATCATCCTGCTAAAGGTTCGTGACCAAATTGCGAATACGTCGAAGGAAGTTCGCTTCCCATTCACGATCGAATAGGGCGCGTCAGCTGCGCTTGGCGACGTAAGCGCAGAGCCGCTCCGTTCCCTCTCCGAACGTTGCTGGAGGGGTAATCAGGCTCAGGACCAGGTAGGCCCCTCGACCTATATCGAAGAAGTAACCGGGCTGAGTAATGACTGCGTGCTCCTCGATCAGGCCTGTCACCCAATCTTCTTCCGATTGCGTTTCGGGGACCTGTATAATTGCGGACCAGCCACCCTCGAAATGCAGCCGATGGGCCGCAGTATTCGCGATGTGCGCGTCAAGGAGCGCTAGATTGCTCCTGAGGCGCTGCAGAATTTGCTCTTTCAACCTTGCTCCAATCGCGAGAAGCTGGGGCAACGCTTTCGCTACAGGTGTTCCAACGGAAAGATAAGTATCGGCGATTACCTCGAGTCGTTCCAGAGCACCCGTTACTTGCGTTTGCGGCCCATTGAGCGCAATCCACCCAAGCTTCATCTGCGGCATCCCAGCGGCTTTGGAAAGGCCATTCAGAACGAAGCTGATCGCGGTGTTGTTGCCCATCATTGATGTGGAAGCCAGGCGCTCCGAGCCTAGATTGTAATCCGCGAACACTTCGTCCGAAATGACAGCGAGATCGTTCTGGGCGGCAATGCTTAACAGTTCGTCACGGGCGGATGAGCTTAAAAGCGTGCCGGTCGGATTGTTGGGGTTGACGGTGACGACCGCTTTCGTGCGAGGTGAAATGGCAGTTCTCAAAATATTGAAGTCCAGATACCAGCTACCGTCGTATCGCAGTTGATATGGGATGGACGTGACAGATTCGAGAGCTCCTAAATAGGTGAAGAGCGGATAGGACGGAATGGGAATCAGAACTTCGTCTTGGGGATCGCAGAGCAATTTGAAGAGGTACGCGTAGGCTTCACTCGTACTGGCCGTGAGCACAATTTGCTCAGGTGATGTGACAACGCCACGCGTGTAGTAGTAATCGCAAATGGCTTCGCGCGCTGCCGGATCTCCGAGCGGATCGGGTTGGTAACGGTAACTCTTTACTTCCGCTAAAGCCGCATTGATGGCTGCGTGAGGGTACTCCTCAAAACACTCTGTCGGATTGGAGATGGTCAGATCGAGGAGCTGTCGCCGTTGACGACGTTGTTCGGAAAGGACGAGGAAATGTTTGTTTTGCGTGAGCCTGGAAGGAAGACGTTTGGAGTATATGGGCAAAGACTTACTGTTTCATGCGCGACTGCTTCTTGCAACCGGCTTTAACGAGGTACGAGGAGGATTTCACGACGGGGCGTCTGCTTGCCCGAGCGATGACGCCCCGTCGTTACGCCGGAATGCCCGTTCCGGCGATCCCACATTCGGTTGTTCACTGGACCTGCCATCCGGTTGCCCAGACCGGATGTCGCTCGCACACCAGATGTGCGAACCGGTTACGATTTACCGAACGTGAAAACTCAGCTTCGAAGATCGTTCCTTTGAAGAGGCGGCAACCGTGAAGACGGTCCGCTCAGCACACGAGCCAGCGTCGAGGACCAAAGCCGGCTCCAAAACCTGACTCTCAAACTTCTGCAGCTGGTCAGCCGATACCATCGGCCGTAACGCATTCAGAACGGGCTGGCTCGTAAGTGAAGCGATCGCGAAACCTGTGGCCCATTTGGCCGGCAAGCTATACTTCGAAGCTCCGAGCACCGCGAACACGCCTGTCATAGAAGTCAATGCCACGTTCACAATCGTCATTGGGCTGTGTCCCTGGTTATGAAGAATGGCGGCAAGCATAATCTGGCGGCCGATCGGCTGAATTTCGGGATTCGACTGCACCAGGTTCTGAAAAATCTGGCTGCTTACAATCGTTTGCCTGTTGGCGGTGAGATTGCAAATGCTCAGGTCGAAGGCGCCCACTCCCTTCGGCAGGGTGCCGTAATTCTGTCGGAGGAGACCCGGCGGAACAGATGTGCCCGTAACGTCGAATGTTGACTGTCCAAAGCTGAGACTGCCCCACAATGTCAGGCACGCTAAGGCTCTTGCAACGCTTCTCATCAGATCTCCTCGTACTTGGTCCGCGAATCGATTGAGCTCGCCGGACCCTGAACAAGAGATAGGGCTCCCGTGCTTCGCGGCAGGACTGACCGCGCAGCTAAGCCTCTGAAACTAAATGAGAAAATTTTCTGGAGCGAACTGTGATCGCTCCGGGCCGGTTTCGATCCGGCCGCGCTTCACGGCGTCTGCTTTTCGGTAGACTTCGCAGCCGCCCCATTCGCAGGTGGCTTGACTGTCCGGATGGCGATGGCGGTGATCTTGACTGGTTCGTTCGGCTTATCTTCGGAATCCCTTGGCACCTTGGAAATTGTGTCTGCAACTTCTTGCCCCGAAACGACCTCCCCGAAAACTGAGTAATTCCCGTTCAGGTGTTCGGCAGGTGCGACTGTGATGAAAAATTGGGAGCCATTCGTGTTCGGGCCAGAATTCGCCATCGCCAGTATGCCGGGACGGTCGAACTTCAGGCTCGGATCTATTTCGTCTTCGAATTTATAACCGGGAGAACCGCTTCCTGTCCCGATCGGATCACCTCCTTGAATCATGAAACCAGGAATGACCCGGTGGAAGGTAGTACCGGAATAGAGGGGTGTGTGTTTCAGTCGGCCGGTCGCGGGATCGGTCCATGCCTTAGTGCCCGTTGCTAGACCTCGAAAGTTCGCAACTGTCTTGGGCGCCTGCTTCTCGTACAGGCGGCAGACGATGTTGCCCATCGAGGTGTATATGACGGCATACAGCCCTGGTTCAGTAGGTATTGGTACTGCCGGCAGCTCGGGACCTTTTGTTTTCGGCGCCGGGTGTAGAGGATGAGGAGTTGTTGGCCGATGAGTTTGTGTGAGGCTGGGGATGGATAAGCTCAGGACGGCTAAGGCGGAAAAAGCGAGATTTCGCATCCTATTCGCTGATTATAGGTCGATGAGACGAGCCGAGATTGTGAGAACTGCTGCCCAGGACGCCACTGAATTCATGGAGTTCGAGGCCAAAAGCTTCCCGGAACCCTCTGCTATCTCCTACAATCCAAGTAAGCATCGATATTTTATGAAGTTTGCCCTGACCGCAACGGCCGTTTGTGCGTTTCTACTCTCTACTGCTTGCATGCAGAGCCCCGAGAAGCTCATCGCAACCGGCAATCGCTACCACGACAAAAAGAAGTTCAAAGAAGCTTCCATTTTGTATCAGAAAGCGATCGCAAAAGATAAAACGAACGCTGAAGCGTACTACCGTGAGGGTCTCAACCTGATTGATAGTGCTTATCAGGATCCCGCAGCTTACGGGGAGGCAATCAAGTTTCTTCGGAGGGCTATCGATCTTAAGCCCGAAAACACAGATGCGGAGACAAAGCTTGCGGAGATTTATCTCGCGGCCTACGCCAGCAACCCCAACCAGTACAAGAATTTCCTGACAGAGATCAAGGACCTCGACGCTAAGATTCTCCAGCACGACCCGAACTCGTTCGACGGAATTCGAATCCAGGGCATGATCAACCTGGCGGAAAACGATCGCACAACGGCAATTCAGAACTTTGAGAAGGCCAATCGGATTCGTCCTCATTCCCGCGATTTGATTAGCTGGTACGCGGAAGCCCTGTCGCAAGCCCAACGCGGCCCTGAGGCGGAAGCTCTGGTGCGGGACATGCTCGCTTCTGATAAGACCTGGGCCCCTGGCTACGACTTCCTTTTTCTGCTCTATTCCAGGCAGAACGATAAAGCGAAAGCCGAGAGCATCCTTCGCGAACGTGTGAAGAACGATCCGGCGAGCCCCGTTGCAGTACAAAATCTGGGCAACTACTTGCTTGCGAACAATCGCTTCGATGAGGCAGAAGCCGAGATGAAGCCTGTGCTGAACGATAAGAAGAACTTCCCTGGCGGCCGAGAAATGCTGGGTGACTTCTACATGCGAAGCAGGAAGTTCGACCTGGCCTTGCAGCAGTATCAGTCAGGCCTTAAGGAAGACTCCAAAAACGCTGTACCTTATCAGCAACGTATCGTCGCTGTTTACGAGGCGACGAATCGCCATGGTGAAGCGCTTCAACTGGCAAAGAAGGTTGCAGACGAGAATCCAAAAGACAAATCCGCCACCGAAGTCTATGCCGCGCTTCTGATGCAGAACAACTCCAAAGAAGCCGTTACCAAGTCGGTGGATGACCTGAAACGGATGCTCCAGAACAACCCCAATGACGGGGCGCTGCATTTCCAGCTTGCGAGAGCCTATTTCGGTATCGGTCAGCCGGACAAGAGCCTGAGCGAAGCATTGGAAGCGATTCGGGACGAGTCGAAGGAGAGAGCTCCTAAACAGGCCGTGATCCTGGGTGCACGGACGTTGGCGGGTCGGGTTTATGCGGACAAAGCCGACAGTGCCAAGGCTCTCGAGCAGGCTGACGCCGTCCTTGCCGTCGCGCCCAAGAATCCGGACGCGCGCCTCATTCGGGACCGTGCCCTTGTCGGTATGAATCAAGCCGATAAGGCGACAACTGAACTCGAAGCGTTGGTCAAGGATTTCCCGACCATGAACGACGCTCACCTGCAGCTTGCGGGCCTTTACATGATGCAGAAGCAACTCGAGAGATCCTACGCCGAATTCGAGAAAGTGTGGAAGGCAAATCCGCCGGATAATCGAGGCTACGTCGGAATGCAGGCGGTGAAACTCGCCCAAGGAAAAGGCGGTGACGCTGTGGCTGCGCTCAAAGACTTGGTGGATAAGAATCCGAGCGTTCCCGCTTATCGCATGCAGCTTGCCAGCTTCGAGACAACGGCGGGCGCACAGCAGGCAGGCAGTAACCCGACCGCTGCTCGCCAACTGTTTCAAAGCGCGGCCGACAATTACCAGGAACTACTCAAGACAAATTCAAATTCGAGCGACACCTGGGTTCGGCTAGGCATGTTGCAGCGCCAACTCGGCAATTATGATCAGGCGATTTCGTCGTTCGAACAAGCCGTCAAGGTCGATCCAAAAAATGTCAATGCCATGTTGAACGAGGCGATGCTTCTTGAGCTACAGGGTAAGAAGGACAAGGCGGGAGAAACGTACAACCGAATCCTTGGCCTGGATCCGGAAAATTGGCTGGCGCTAAACAATATGGCGTTCCTGAACGCGGATGACGGCAAGAATCTCGACCAGGCGATGACGTGGGCGGAACGAGCTAAGAAGAAGCAGCCGAATAGCCCGGAGATCTCGGACACGCTCGGCTATGTGTACTTGAAAAAGAACCGGAACGCCGAAGCACTCCAGATTTTCAAGCAGGTGGTTCAGGAGAGCCCGAAAAACTCAACCTTCCATCTACACCTTGCGATGGCTCTCCTGAAAGAAGGGGACAAGCAGGGCGCGCGTAACGAGGCTCAAAAGGCACTTGAAAGCTCGACGGCTCCGGAGCAGCAAAGCAAAATCCGTTCGTTCGTCGACCAGATCGGCTGACGCGAGTGGTGCAAACTGAGGCGGCGGCCACCTCCGTTGAGAAGTATCCATCTCTCCGATACGTAGCGCCGTTCGTCGCGTTCTTATTATTCCTGGCGATTTCCGGCAGGCACCTTATCAGTCCGTACTGGGAAGCTCCCGTGTGGGTGCTGGTTCTGGCGGCCACCTGCCTTTGGGCTTGGCCGCCAGAACTTTCTCTGAGGACGGTCCGCCCTTGGGCGAGCATCGGGGTAGGAGCGTTAGTATTCGTCCTGTGGATCGCGCCTGATGTGCTGATTCCCGGGTACCGGAATGGATCTGCGTTTTCGAATATCATCACCGGTAAGCTTCACTCCTCGTTGAGGCCCCCTGAACTGCAGAGCGGGTGGATTCTCTTCTGGAGAACGCTGCGTGCCGTCACAGTCGTTCCTGTGGTTGAGGAGCTCTTCTGGCGGGCTTGGCTGATGCGGTGGCTGGTCCGGCCGGATTTCTACAAGGTGCGACTGGGTACATATGCGCCGCTTGCTTTCTGGGTCACCGCCATCTTGTTTGCTTCCGAGCATGGACCGTATTGGGATGTCGGGCTGATCACCGGTATCATCTACAACCTCTGGATGATCCGGACGCGGTCGGTCGCTGATTGCATCCTGATGCATGCCGTCACAAACGCGCTGCTGAGCGCATATGTTATCGCTACTTCTCAATGGCAGTACTGGCAGTAGCGACTGTTACTGCAAAATCAGGTTCAAAGCCGGACATTGTCCAGTCGGGATGGGAGAATACATCCAGTCGAGTTATGCCTTGCCTCTTAGCCCTGCTCGCAGTTGCTTTCCCAAGAGTTGCGATCATCCTGCTTTGGCTTTTTACCGGATTTTTCACGGGACTCTACCAGACGGTCATCATCCCGCTTCTCGGGTTTCTTTTCCTCCCGCTGACGTTCATCGTTTACACGTACCTACAGCGAACCAATCCGGGTGCGATGACAACGCAAGGGCTGATTTTTATTTTTGTCGCAGTGGTCCTTGATCTCGGATTGCTCGGAGGTGGAAGCGTCAGCCGTCGTCGCCGGCGCTAGCCCAGTCGGCTCAAATTCCTGAGAGCGACTGAGATCCGGTGAAGCATTCACCTACTAGCTTCACGTGGCATTATTCCGAACCTTCAGTGCTGCCATACAAGGCATTGAAGCGCATACCGTTGACGTCGAAGTGGACATGTACCCATCCGGTACAAATCGTGACTTCGTTACGGTCGGCATGCCTGACGCGGCGGTGAAAGAAAGCCGCGAACGCATCAAATCTGCTCTTTTGAACTCCGGCTTCGGTTATCCGAGCAAATCCGTCACCATCAACCTCGCTCCTGCGAACGTGCGTAAAGAGGGTGCCGGGTTCGATCTCCCGATGGCCATAGCCATCCTTGGTGCTATGGGCGTCGTTAAGAACGCAGGCGATTACCTGATGGCTGGTGAATTGTCTTTGGACGGAAGCCTGAGGCCCATCCGCGGAGCGCTCTCTATCGCTGTTTGTGCAACGCGCTGCGGCATTCGGAATTTGATTGTTCCTAACGAAAACGCGGCCGAGGCGGCAGTCGCCGAAGGGATACGCGTGTTCGGCTTGCGGCACCTCGCCGAGGTTGTTCAGTTTCTCAATCAGCCCGACGGTGTTGCGGCGACGGCGGCAAACTTGTCCGAAGCCGGCCCGGAGACAACAGATGCTCCGGATTTCCGCGATGTCCGCGGACAGACGATGGCCAAGCGGGCGCTTGAAGTCGCAGCCGCCGGGAACCATAATTTGCTCATGATCGGGCCTCCGGGTTCCGGCAAAACAATGTTGGCGAAGCGCTTCGCCGGTATTCTGCCTAAGCTCACGTTCAAGGAGGCCCTCGAGGCGACTCAGATTCACGGCGTTGCTGGTGTCTTGCCGCCGGGAATTGGAGTGCTCCGGCGGCGTCCCTTTCGCGCCCCGCACCACACTATTTCCGATGCTGGTTTGATCGGGGGCGGAAGTGGTAGCCCGCGACCGGGCGAAGTGAGCCTTTCGCATCAGGGTGTTTTGTTTCTCGATGAATTACCCGAGTTTCCGCGAGGCGTTCTTGAACAATTGCGCCAACCTCTGGAGGAGGGCTCGGTCACGCTTGCGAGGAGCGCGGGCACTCTGACATTCCCGGCGCGGTTAATGCTCGTTGCTGCGATGAATCCGTGTCCATGTGGTTTCTACGGCGATTCCACGCGTGAATGCCGCTGTACGCCGGGCATCATCCAGCGGTATCTCGCCAAGGTGAGCGGTCCGCTGCTGGATCGTATCGACATGCACATCGAAGTGCCTGCCGTACCTTATAAAGAGCTCAGGGGTAAAACGGATGGGATCGCGTCGGCTGAAATCAGGCAACGCGTGGAAGAAGCAAGAGAGACGCAACGGAAACGCGGGTTTTATAATTCTCAGATTCCGCACGCGCAGCTGAGAACGCTTTGTGCGCTCGACGACAGCGGTGAACGGACGCTTGAAATGGCTGTTCGGCGGATGAATCTTTCCGCCCGCGCGCATGATCGCATGCTGAAGGTGGCACGCACGATTGCCGACCTCGATCGATCCGAAACAGTTTCGGCCAAACACTTGGCTGAAGCTGTGCAGTGTCGCAACTTAGATCGCAATTACTGGAATTGACTGCAAAGCCGCCAGCTCTTGAGCACTAACTGGACCTGGGCAGATTCTGTTGCGCTTCGGTTCCATCGCAATTGCATGGAAATCGTTCGCACTGTGATTTTGGCCGTCGACCTGAACGGCTTGACGGATCGTAGTAGTGAGCATATGCAGCAGAATGGAATTTATGATGCCCACGCGCTGCCCGGTGTGCCAGAACGACAATCTCTTCGATGGACAGATAACTGGGCAAACCAGTCAAATAGCTGTGTATCCCGGCTCCTTCGCTTTCACCATCGGGGCCGCGCCACGCTGTGCGGTCTGCCTGTCCTGCGGTTCCGTTCATATGTATCTGCCGGAAGACCAGTTAGAGAAGGTGAGGCATTGGAACGCTAAAGCAAAATAGCTGGGCGCATCAGTCGCGCTCCCAAAACACGAAAGTGCGCAGAGGCTCTGGTGCGACCATCAGAATGCCGCTTAGATCGCCACTACTGCAATTGGCCGAAAGACCGCGGCTTTTGAGCGCTCCGGACCTCTGGCGATGCTGTTTCACTTCGGTTCGATCGCAATCGCATGGAAGTTGTTCGCACTGTGATTTTGGCCGATGTGTGTACTGCCCTTTCGCCACACCACTTCGCCAGTTTTTAACGTCGAGACCTCCGTCCTCCCGTCTGGGAACCGGTGGGTCAGCTCTGCCCCGGCGAGACAAACCACAACCCTGCCTCTATGTGTGTGCTGTGGCTCACTCCTTTTGGCAGGAATGAAGATGTTGTAAACGCGAACGAGATTATTCTCGAGCAAGACTTTGTAGTGAAGCGACAGCCCTCTCCTGCCCCAATGCTCGTGCGAACCCTCGCCGATGAAATCTATGCGAATGATCCGGAGTGGCGATGACCCTCGATTACTGACCACCTGGATACCGGCGGGCTCGAAGGTCACACTCCCCGGTTTTGTACTGATTGTGGCGGCAGTTCCTCGCCGTGGAACGATCTCGAGCGTTCCCTTTCCGAGGGACAGAACGAGAGCGGGCATTTCGTTTGACCCTGAAACTGTCTCCCTCGGCTGTAAGTTGTCTTCGTAAACAACAACCTTGTCGTTGCGTATCTTCTCGATGCTCTGCGCAAACCCGAGCGTCGAGAACACAGTAAGGGCGACGAGAACTGCCTGGGAATGCCGAGGGAGGGAGTGCATTCGGAATTTGTCTATGGCTGCTCTTCGAGCGGAAACTCAAAATAGAAAATCTCCTTGCCCGAACGAGCCTCGCGCATGCCATTGACGTACAGCTTGTCTTTCGGTTCTGACTTCGCCTCAAAATAGAAGAAACCGCTCGCAGAATCGCCCGGGGGTAACATCTTGGCAGAGAAGGATCGCATCACGAGCTCAGGCGAATTGAGCGGATTCTTCTTCTTCGGCATCGGAATCGGTGTCTGCTTAATACCAGGCCGCTTGCTCGGCGAACCGAGGTGAATCAACTCGTCCGGCGAAACAGCCGGGGCATGGCGGCCGTCGGACGCCACAAGGTTTACTTCCAGGCGTTGAAGATCCACCGCTTCTTTTCCGTTGTTCTCCACCACCAGCAGGACTGGAAGTACACCATACTTCAGCAGATCGAGTTTCTTTCCGAAAGCGCTGTCGGTGAGTTCCTCTTTGTTGTAGACTTTCGCGCCGATCGTGACCGGACCCGAAGTCTGATGCGGGTAGCTCGCCGCAGGGCCTGGTTTGAATGGCTCGTCCGCACTGAAATCGGGGTTCAGACTTAATACTCCGAACGTTATACTCGAAATCACGAAGCGAACTATCGGGCTCACGCGCACTCTTCTCCTCTATCGCTCAATCCAACTGCTTGCGTCGCCATTTGTAATTTCTTACTTTATCTGGCGAATCGCAAAGCGCTGTGAATATCTCTCCGGCTTTACCGAACGGCTTGGATTGCTTCCCCAATCGTTCTCTCGGACGACATCCGACTCTATTTGGTTGCACGCGGTTTCGGTGGGAGAAGTCGCTTCGGCCGTTCCGCTGCTGCGCGTTCTCCGTGAGCGCTATCCGTCGGTCCCGCTCTATCTCTCGACGTCAACTCTTGCCGGTCGCACAATCGCGGAGCGTGATGCTTCGACGCTCGTCCGCGGCATCTTCTTCAGTCCGCTCGATTTCGTGTCGTGTGTGCGCAGAGTGCTTCGCGCGATCCGTCCGTCACTGTTGCTGATTCTGGAAACAGAAATCTGGCCTAACCTGTTTACGCAGGCCAAGCTGTCCGGTGCGCGCGTCGTGATCATCAATGGACGGATCTCCGATCGCGCGTGGCCCAGATATCAACGTTGGAAATGGCTGTTCAGGCCGGTGCTGCGATTGCCGGATGTCGTTGCCGTCCAGAGCCGGAGTGATTATCGCCGCTATCTTGAGCTCGGTGTACCGACTGAGAATTTACGAATCGAAGCCAATCTCAAGTACGACACGACGGCCGCGTCCGAACCACTGAACCTTGATACTTACGGTGCGGGACACATCTGGGTAGCGGCCAGTACGGTTGGCCCAAACGAAAAGGGCAGCCTGGTCGCGCATCAAATCGATGAAGACGATATTGTTCTGGATGCCTTCGTGCAGCTCTCACGGGATATTCCGGACCTGCTCCTGATTCTTGCTCCGCGTCAGCCGGCCCGGTTTGACGAAGTAGCTGCCAAGCTGCGCGATCGAGGGTTGGATTTCGAACGGCGCTCCGGGAAGGGAAGTCAGGACTCGCGTAAGCTCCCACTCCCGGGTGTTTTGCTTCTCGACACGATGGGCGAATTGGCGCGCATCTATTCCCTTGCTGATGCGGTGTTCGTCGGTGGTTCTCTGGCACCCCGCGGCGGTCACAACATCATCGAGCCTGCCGCGGCAGCCGCTGCTGTCGTGGTTGGTCCGCAAATGCAGAACTTCGCGTCCATCACAAATGACTTTCTGGAGGAGAACGCAGTCGTTCAGATTCATGGCAGTGCGGACCTGGTCCCAACCATTCGTAAGCTGCTGCTGGACGACGGTTTTGCTCGGCGAATTGGGAACCGGGCCCAAAATGTTGTACAGCAAAAAGCGGGTGTTTCAGCTCGCATCGTCGACCATCTGCTGCCCGCTCATTTGCTCGGCCGATCCCAAACACCCAGAACTCCCATCGTTCGCTCTATCCTGTCCGGCTTGGCTTATCTCTGGACAGTCGGCGGGGTCCTGAAGCGGAGACGCTCGGACCGCTACGCGTCATCGGTGCCGCGACTGCCACTTCCAGTCATCAGCATCGGTGGCATAACGGTCGGAGGATCCGGCAAGACTCCGTTCACGAACTACCTCGCCAAGCAGCTCAGCGTTCGGGGTTGGTCGCCAGCGATATTGACACGCGGCTATCGGCGGAATGCGAGTGCCGGCGAGCTTGCACTGCCCGCGGGCGCAAACGTTCCCTCTTCTTCTACCGGCGATGAAGCACAAATCTTTTTGCGCAGTGCCGGCGTTCCCGTCGGGATTGGCCCAAATCGCTACCGGGTCGGCCACCTCGTCCGGAGCGAATTTCCGGACCGTGATGTCTTCCTTCTGGATGATGGGTTTCAGCATGGCCTGGTCAGACGGGATGTCGACATCGTGTTGATCGACGCCTTGGATCCATTTGGGGGAGATGAGGTCGTTCCTTCCGGGCGCTTACGGGAGCCGCTCGGAGCTTTACGCCGAGCAGGCGTGTTTGTGGTAACGCGGTGTGATTCGGACATACTTTTCCGCTCCATCGCAGAGAGGTTGCGAAAACTGAACGCGAATGCCCGAGTCTTCCGGTCCCGAGTCCGAACGCTCGGGTGGAGGGACGTTCACGGCCAAGCGGTCGGGCAACTTCCGGGTTCCCGAGTGGCGGCATTTTGCGGTCTCGGCAATCCTCGGACATTTTGGAACACGCTCGAATCCCTTGGCTTGGAAGTGGCTCTCCGAACGACGTTCAAAGATCATCATCGCTACCGGCCGGGTGAGTTGGATCTGATGCTTCGTGAGGCTCAACTCCGTTCTGCGGATTGCCTCGTAACGACCGAGAAAGACTGGATCAATCTACCAACCGGTTTGGAACGGCTGTTCGAATCCCCCAAGCTCTTCTGGTTGGAGATTGGCTTTGAAGTGGAGAACGAGGTGGAGTTCTTCTCGATCTTGGAAACGCAGTTAGGCCGAGGTCCGATTGGCGTTCATAATCATAGGCTGAGCGGCCGATTCAAAACCGCTGATTCATGAGCGAGCAGCCGCTTTTTGAGACCGATCCCGCCGGTAAACCCTCCAAGCTTGCCCCCGGCCGCCAGCACTCGATGGCAAGGGATGAAAACTGGCAGGCAATTGCGCCCGTTGGCGTTTCCCACTGCCCGAAAAGCCGCCGGAGCATCGATCTGTTCCGCTAAGTCCCCGTAAGAGATCGTGCTTCCAAACGGAATCAGCCTGAGCTGCTCCCATACGCGGCATTGGAAGTCGGTGCCGCGCAACCGAAGTGGCAGGTCGAAGGTCGTCCGTGTGCCGAGAAAATACTCGGCTGCCTGTCGGGCCGCCTCCTGGAGTTCTGGAGATGAGCCTCTGCTATGAGGCGAGCCAAATCGCCACAGGAATTCATCTTCGGTCCGGGGGTGTTGATCGTCGCACAGACTGGCTGCCGCGATCTTCCCGTCCCGCTCGCCGATGAAGAGCCTCATCGGAAGTCCGTCGGCGAGATTGCCCTCGACCAGCGTCCAATTCGACATTTGTTCCTACTCTAGCTCCCGACGATGGGGAAATCGTCTGCTATCGTTCGGTTTTAGCCACCATGCAGTTCTCCAGCCCCGAGATCAATTCCGAACAATTTACGTTAGACAACGGCCTGACCGTTATCGTCCATGAAGACCACAAAACTCCGATCGTGGCTGTAAATAGCTGGTATCACGTTGGTTCTAAAAACGAGAAAGACGGCAAAACGGGCTTTGCCCACCTCTTCGAGCACCTGATGTTCGGCGGCAGCGAGCACGTGCCGGGAAGTTATATCGAGGCGATGGAGCGTATTGGCGCCACCGATCTGAATGGGACCACGAGCGAAGACAGAACCAATTACTTCGAAAACGTACCCTCGTCGGCCCTGGAATATGCACTCTTCGCCGAATCCGACCGCATGGGCTATTTCTACAACACCATCAGTCAGGAGATTCTCGATCTTCAACGAGGTGTCGTACAAAACGAAAAACGACAAGGGGATAACCAGCCCTACGCCATTGTTGAAGATCTTGTCGTGAAAGCGACCTATCCCTTCGGCCATCCCTACGCCCACACGGTGATCGGGTCCATGGAAGATCTTGATTCCGCATCGCTAGAGGACGTTCGCGAATGGTTCCGGACTTATTACACTCCCTCGAATGCCGTCCTGGTGCTCGCAGGAGATATCACGGCCAAGGAAGCGGAGAAACTCGTCCGGCGTTATTACGGCGACATCCCCGTCGGTGTACCTGTGTCTCATCAGCGTTCCTGGATCGCCAAGATGACGGGCGAGCACCGTGAGCAGGTGCAGGACCGTGTTCCGCAGGCACGCATCTACAAAACGTGGAACGTTCCCGGTTACGGAACGGCAGCGGCGGATTACCTTCGGATGACATCCTCGCTGCTTTCTTCAGGAAAGAACTCGAGGTTGTATAAACGCCTCGTCTATGACGACCAGATTGCAACGCAAGTGGCTGCCTACCTGGATGAACGAGAGATTGGCAGCCAGTTCGTGGTGGTGGCGACAGCGAAGCCAGGAGAGAATCTGCGCAAACTCGAGCGTGTGCTCGACGAAGAACTCAACCGGTTCCTTCAGGAAGGGCCAACAGAACGCGAGCTCCAGCGCGTCAAAACGCAGTCCTTCGCCAGCTTCATCCGTGGCGTCGAACGCATCGGCGGCTTCGGAGGTAAGTCGGACATCCTGGCTTCGAGCCAAACCTATCTGGGCTCTCCTCACGGCTACCGCGAGAAGTTAAAGCGCCTCGATAACGCGACTTTCGCTGACGTGCAGAATGCGGCCCGAGAGTGGCTTTCCGACGGGGCATACACGCTCGAGGTGCTGCCGTTCCGCGAGACCTCGAACGGTCAACCGGCAACGAACGGGCGCAATCGGCTTCCGGAGATCGGCGCGCCACACGATCTGATGCTCCCGGCACTTCAGGAGGAGCGCCTGTCCAATGGCCTCCGCGTACTTGTCGCTGAGCGTCATGAAATCCCGGTGGTCAATCTTTGGCTCGATGTAGACGCGGGATATTCGGCAGATTACTCGGCTGCACCGGGAACAGCTCGACTCGTGGCCAGCTTGCTGACCGGAGGAACCGCCAGGCGTAGCGCTTTAGAAATCAGCGACGAGCTGCAGATGCTCGGAGCCCAGTTGTCCACGGGAGCAAACCTGGATATGTCCACCGTCTACCTTTCCGCGCTCAGGGCGACACTGGACGAATCGCTCGACCTTTTCGCGGACGTTGTACTGAATCCCGCTTTCCCCCAAGCCGATTTCGAAAGGCAGCAGCATCTTCAGCTTTCTGCGATCGCCAATGAGAAAGTGACTCCGTTGCAAATGGCCCTCCGGGCTCTACCGCCGATCCTATTCGGCAGCGAGCATGCGTATGGGATGCCGCTAACGGGTTCGGGAACCGAGGAGAGTGTGAGTGGGCTCACTCGGGACGATATGTTGCGTCACCATTCGTCCTGGTTCCGGCCGAACAACGCGACTTTGATGGTTGTCGGCGACACAACGCCCCAGGAGATTATCCCCAAGCTGGAGGCGGTATTCGGTTCGTGGAAAGCCGGCGGGGTTCCAGCCAAGAATTTAACACCGGCAGCGCCGCCCGCGAAACCGGCTATTTACCTGGTGAACAAGCCGGGAGCAGTTCATTCTGTGGTCATAGCAGGCACAATTGCGCCGCCGCCCGATCCGCGAAATGAGGTGGCACTCGAGACGATGAACAACGTGTTCGGAGGGACATTCGGAGCCCGGCTGAACATGAATCTGCGGGAAGAGAAACATTGGTCCTACGGTGCCGCGTCCGTGCTCTACGCCGCACGCGGTCAGCGCCCGTTCATTGCCTATGCCTCCGTGCAGGGCGATAAGACGGCTGATTCGGTCCGGGAGATCCTGAAAGAACTGCGCGGAATGAACGGCGCGAGGCCTATTCAACCCGGAGAGTTGGACAAAGTAAAGCAGCAGCAAATTCTCGAATTGCCGGGCGCCCACGAGACGACGAATGCTATCGGTAATCTGTTCGGGGATCTGCTTCAACTGGGTTTGCCTCTCGATTACTACCACGGCTACGTCAGCCGCGTGAGCGCGTTAACGATTCCTGAACTCGAGGCCTGCGCTCGCGAGCTTCTGGATCCGGAAAAAATGATCTGGATGATCGTCGGTGATCGGGCTACTCTCGAACCGGCTCTTCGAGATTTAGGCATTGGCGAGGTCGTCGGAATGGAGGCTTGATCTCGGAGTGGTCCGGATATACCTGAAAGGGCAATCCCTTGTTATACTTAAGCAATCCCCAATATGCCGTCTTCAGGTCTCGTGCAAGATATAGCTATTCCTACCAGCCGGGATCTGGCGAGCGGCGGTGTGAAGAAGATCATTCTTCTCAAGCCGCGCGGATTCTGCGCCGGTGTGGTCCGCGCTATTGATGTAGTTCGCATCGCCCTGGATCTTTACGGGGCGCCCATTTATGTGCGCAAGGAAATCGTTCACAACCGGCACGTTGTTGAGGAACTGCGCCGGGCGGGAGCGATCTTTGTTGAAGAGCTGGGCGAAGTTCCGGAAGGTGCGCGGGTGATCTTCAGCGCCCACGGGGTTTCGCCTGCTGTTCGCTCCGAAGCAAAACAACGTCACCTGCAAGTTATCGATGCGACGTGCCCTCTCGTGACGAAAGTGCATCTCGAGGCGGTTCGCTTCGCCAAGCAGGGCTACACAATAATCCTGATTGGCCATCGCGATCACGACGAGGTCATTGGCACTCTTGGAGAGGCTCCCGAAAACACGATCCTCGTGTCCGATGTCGAGGACGTCGACCGGCTGAACATTAAAGATCCTGACCGTATGGTCTATCTGACGCAGACCACGCTCTCGCTCGACGAGACTAGCGATATCGTGCAGCGGCTTTTGGAACGCTTTCCGAAAATTGTCGGGCCGAAAACGCAGGATATCTGTTATGCGACGGAAAACCGTCAGCTGGCCGTGAAAGCCGTCGCCCCTCTTTGCCAGGCGCTCCTGGTCGTGGGGTCGCAAAACAGCTCGAACTCGCGCCGTTTGGTGGAAGTGTGCGAGAAAGCGGGGATCCCGGCATATTTGCTCGACGATTCGACTGAGGTAGTGCCTTCGATGCTCGAGAATGTGCAAACCGTGGCTGTCACGGCGGGTGCATCCGCTCCTGAACACCTCGTGCAGGAACTGATCAGCCATCTGCAGCACAGCGGTTATTCGGAATTGGAAGAAGCGGAGATCAAGGAAGAGGATGTACGGTTTACGCTCCCTTCTGATCTGGAGAGTTTCACGCCCCGCCTTTATACCGTGCGGCCCTGACCAAGTGTTGTGCCTAAGAAATGACGCCTAGCCTGCAAACCTTAGAACCGCTGCAGATTAACGCGGTGGACGCCATCGAAAGGGCTTCCCTGTCGCTCTTGAGGCGGCAATCAAAGGAAGGCTTCTGGTGGGCGAAGCTCAGGGCCGACAGTACCCTTGAATCTGACTACATCCTGACCCAGTTATGGCTCCACCCTCCAATTGACGGAGTGTGGAATCCGCCTACCCGTCCGCAAGTCGAGCGGGCGGTCGAGGCGATACTGTCCCGGCAGTTGGACGATGGCGGCTTCAACATCTATCTGCACGGCCCCGCGGAAATTAGCGCTTCGATCAAGGCCTATTTCGCCCTGAAGGTTGCCGGTTTGCCTGCGTACGATCCGCGCATGACCCGGCTGCGCACACGAATCCTCGAATTGGGAGGTCTTCAGGCTGCGAATAGCTACGTGAGGACCAATCTGAGCCTTTTCGGGCTCTTTCCGCGTGCTGCTTGTCCCTCCATCCCGCCGGAGGTGATTCTTCTTCCGTTCGGCTTTATCTACCAGATGTCAGCGTGGACTCGGGCGATTGTTATTCCGCTCTCCATTGTCCATGCCTCGAACCCGCAACGTCCCGTTCCGGTCGGCTTTAACCTGGAAGAGCTATTCCTTCCCGGAGCTCCGATGTTGCCGGAGTGGGACCTTAAATCGCTCACCTGGCGGAATTCCTTCCTGTTCCTGGACAGATTCCTGAAAGGTTGGGAGCGTTGGGGGCCGCGCTTCGTTCGGAATTATGCCATCCGGAAGTGTGCCGAGTGGATGCTGGAGCACTTCGACGGTTCTGATGGACTGGGTGCCATTTACCCGTCTATGCAGTACGCCATCATGGCGCTCGACCTTCTCGGTTACGGTCCGGACCATCCGCTGCGACGTCAGGCCGAAGATGAGTTCAACAAGTTAATGGTGGATGACAGCTCGGGCTTCTACATGCAGCCCTGCTTCTCTCCTGTGTGGGACACCGCGATTGCTGCGTTCGCGCTTGGGGAAACACAAAACCCGCCTCAACGCGAACTCACTCGCACTGCGGACTGGCTGATCTCGAAGGAAGTTCGGCGTCTGGGTGACTGGGCCTACAAACGCCCGAACGCGGAACCGTCCGGCTGGGCCTTCGAATTTAAAAACGAATTCTATCCCGACGTGGACGATACGGCGATGGTTTTGCTGGCGCTTAAAAAAGCTCGGGCCAGCAATGACGTAGTTCAGCGTGCATGCGAGAAGAGGGCGCTCGACTGGCTCATTGCCATGCAAGGCAAAGACGGCGGCTGGGCGGCTTTCGATGCCGATAATAACTGGCAGATCTTGAGCCACGTGCCTTTTGCCGACCACAACGCCATGCTCGATCCGTCTTGCCCCGACATCACAGGGCGAGTTCTGGAGTCGCTCGTGGTGTGCGGCTTGAGTCCGAACCATCAGGCGGTCCGGCGAGGCGTCCAGTTCCTACTGAAGACACAAGAACAGGATGGAAGCTGGTACGGCCGGTGGGGTGTCAATTATCTCTACGGCACCTTCCTTGCTCTTCGTGGGCTGCGAGCCGCCGGAGTTGACGAAACCGAGCCGAGCATTCAGCGCGCGCTTGAGTTCATCCGCGCTTACCAGAATCGTGATGGGGGTTGGGGCGAGAGTTGCTCCAGCTACGACGAGAATCGCTTCATGCCGAACCCGAGCACGCCATCGCAAACGGCCTGGGCCATACTTGCACTGCTCGCCGGCGGCGATCTCCGAAGTGAGAGCTTGTACAACGCTATAGATTACCTGGTTCGTTCCCAGAACTCCGATGGCACCTGGGATGAAGATTATTGCACGGGTACCGGATTCCCCAGCGTTTTCTATCTCTCCTACACGGAATACCGCAATACGTTCCCGCTCCTCGCGCTTGCCGAGTTCACTAAGGCCACCGCGCAGTTAGAACACGCCTGACGAGCGCGATGGACTCACTTCACGATGCGACGGTTCCTAACTGGGCTGGAATGTGCCCGGAAGTCCTGAAACTTACGTGGCCACAGCTTTAGTTACCGGCGCCTCCGGGTTTGTCGGATGGCACGTCGCTCGTACACTGGTTGAACGCGGGTTCACGGTGCGTGCACTCTGCCGCCCCGCGAGTAAGCTCCGCGAGCTTGATGCCGAGCGAATCGACGGCGACCTGCGCGATCCTCAATCCTTAGCGAAAGCCGTCGCAGGCTGTAGCCTCGTGTTTCACGTAGCCGCCGATTACCGGCTGTGGAGCCGCAACCCGCAAGAACTCTACGATTCGAATGTGGGAGGAACCAAAAACCTGCTCGAAGCTGCCTTTCGAGCGGGAGCGGATCGGGTTGTCTACACGAGCACCGTTGGCTGTATTGGAATGCCCAAAGATCACGAAGGCGACGAAGACTCATCCGTGTCGATCGAAGATATGGCTGGGCATTACAAGCGTTCGAAGTGGCTTGCCGAACAGGTTGCGCTTGAGAAAGCGGCTGCCGGACTTCCCGTGATCATTGTGAATCCCACGGCTCCTGTTGGTGACCACGATTGGAAGCCTACACCGACGGGGAAGATCATTCTGGATTTTCTGCAGGGTCGGTTGCCTGCGTTCGTCGATACGGGACTGAACCTGGTAGATGTCCGGGACGTTGCTCTTGGGCACGTGCTGGCCGCTGAACGAGGCCGGCCGGGGCAGCGATACATTCTAGGTGCTGAGAACATCACCCTGCAGGACATCCTGAATCGTTTGGGTGCCATCGCGAAGAAGCCTGCTCCTCGCACCCGAATCCCGTATCCGGTCGCTTTGGCGTTTGGAGCCGTTTCTACGGGATGGGCGAATCTCACTGGTCGCGAGCCGATGGCCCCGCTTGAGGCTGTCCGCATGGCTCGCAAAAAGATGTTTGTGACTGCTGCCAAGGCCATTCGAGAGCTTTCGTTTCAGCCTCAGCCCGTGGACGAGGCATTGAGCCGCGCTTTCGCCTGGTTTCGAGCGAACAACTACTGCTGATATGGCGATCCTGTTTGTGGCCGCTGAAGCCGCCGAACTCTCAGCGTTCGAGAAACATCTCATCAACGCGCGCAAGTTGAAATGGCCCCTCGATTATGCGTACGAGGGCATTCTGGAAGGCCGCCGTATCCTTTTGGCCGCGAACGGAGCGGGACCCAAGCTGGTCGCGCAGGCAATCGAAGTGGCAAAAAGGGCTATTTCGGCGGCGGAGCTATCGTCTTCGAAGCTCGAGGCGATCGTCAGCGTCGGCTTTTGCGGCGGCCTGCGCCCGGGACTTCAGCCACGCCAAATCATTGTTGCTACGGACGTACTGGACGTCCGCGATGGAAGTAAATATCCCTGTGCTCCGATCTCGGCAACTTGTGAACACGAAACCGGAGTTGTTGCATCTCAAGATCGAGTGGCAATCAATCGGGAAGAGAAAGCACGCCTATTCGCCTCCGGTGCCATCGCCGTTGATATGGAATCCTTCGCGGTAGCCGAGGGAGCAAAACGCGCTTCTGTTCCCTTCTTTTGCATCAAAGCGGTGTCGGATTCGGCGGAGGAATCGTTCCGAATCGATCTGAACAAAATGCGGACTCCAGAAGGACGAATCGTACGTGGGAAAATTGTTCTTTACGTTCTGACCCATCCGTGGATGGTGGGCGAACTGCTCCGCCTCAGGCGAAGATCGCAGGATGCGGCGAGGGCATTGGGAGAATTTCTTGTCAGCTGTCGAATCAACCTT
The DNA here is from genome assembly GCA_045807925.1 of Bryobacteraceae bacterium. GTDB lineage: Bacteria > Acidobacteriota > Terriglobia > Bryobacterales > Bryobacteraceae > Bog-105. The sequence goes on from JBJMGK010000097.1 coordinate 22,554, forward strand.
AACGGCGACCCCGCTACGATCGAGTAAATCGATGCCATCATCGATGAAAGCGGCCGTGTATCGGGGCGACGGCCAAGTGCTGGTTGAAACGATCGAAACTCCGCAAATCGGTCCCGGCGAGTTGCTCGTCGAGGTTCGCAGCTGCGGTGTCTGTCATACCGATCTGAAGAAAATCGAGTATGGATTATTGCCGCCTCCCCGCATTTATGGACATGAGACAGCGGGCGTCGTTGCTGCGGTTGGATCCGGGGTCTCACGCTTTAAGCCGGGTGATAAGGTTATTGCTTTTCACCATATCCCGTGTCGGAACTGCTTTTATTGCAACCGACGTCTGTATGCGCAGTGTCCTACGTATAAGAAGGTTGGGATCACTGCTGGTTTCGAACCCGCCGGCGGAGGTTTTGCCCAGTATGTCCGCGTCATGGATTGGATTGTCGCGAGCGGTGTTGAGACAATATCAGATAACGTTTCATTCGACCGTGCTTGCTGGGTAGAGCCGGTTAATACTTGCCTGAAGGGAATCTCGCTTCTCAACCTGGGGCGGGGCGACGTAGTTGCTGTGCTGGGCCAGGGCCCGATTGGATTAATCTTCACCATGCTGGCTTTGAAGAAAGGAGCCAACGTTCTTACGACCGATACCATTCAGTTCCGCCGGAAGATGTCAGAAACGCTGGGCGCGCTCTCTTTCGATCCACGAGAGCCGGAACTGGACCGCGTCGTCAAGAGTGTTACCGAGGGTCGAGGTGTGGATGCAGTGATTGTCGCTACCAGCGCGCCGCGTCTCGTCGAGCAAGCTGTTGGAATTTCCAGACCGGGTGCGAATATACTCCTATTTGCCCAAACATCTAAAACCGAGCGGGTGGAATTGACGGCCTCCGATATATGTGTTGGGGAGCGTACACTGCTGGGTTCCTATAGTGCCGATATTGACCTGCAGGCAGAGTCCGCGCGTGTTGTGTTCAGTGGAGATCTGCCGCTCGAAGATTTGATTTCTGACCGCCTGAGCCTTAACGAAATCGAAAAAGGTATTGAGATAGCGCAACGCCCGAGTGAGCGTTCCTTGAAAGTTGTCATCCATCCACAGGAGACTGCATGATCGCGGATGCGACGCTTCTGCCGTCTCCCCCTAGCCTCTCAACTACAACGATGCAGGCTGCCGTTCTGTACGGTAAGGAAGACGTTCGGCTTGAATCCGTGCCGGTGCCGGCGCTACAGCCGGGTGAGATCCTGGTCCGGGTTCGAACCGCGTTAACCTGCGGAACTGACGTAAAAGTATTTCTTCGCGGCTACCACGCGAAGATGATTCAGCCGCCTGCGCTCTTCGGGCACGAGATGGCGGGAGACATCGTAGCCGTGGGAGCAGGTGTCACAAAGTTTCGCGGTGGGCAACGAATTGTTTCCGCCAACTCGGCTCCGTGCGACGAATGTTTTTTTTGTAAGCGCGGCCAACCTAACCTCTGCGAAGATCTGTTGTTTAACAACGGGGCCTACGCCGAGTATCTTCGCGTTCCGGCACGAATCGTCGCAAAAAACACTTACGTTGTTCCCGATCACCTTCACTATCGGGACGCTGCTCTGGCTGAGCCGCTCGCTTGCGTTCTGAGAGGGCTCGACGAGAGCAATCTCAGATCGGGCGACACCCTTGCCGTCATGGGGCTTGGGCCGATTGGTCTGATGTTCGTACGGCTTGCGAAACGAGTCTACGGTGCTCGGGTGATCGTCATCGCCCGGAGGCTGGAGCAGGTGGATCGCGCCATGATGCTGGGAGCGGACGAGGGCATCCTCATGGGCAATCGGACGTCTCTCATTTCAGAAGTCAGGATGCGTACAAAGGGACGTGGTGCTGACGTTGTCGTTGAAGCAATCGGCCACCCCGACGCCTGGGAGCTTGCAACGCATCTTGTGCGTAAGGGTGGTTCGATCAACTTCTTCGGTGGCTGCCCGGCGGGTACAAAGGTTCCGCTCGACACGGCACTGCTTCACTACTCGGAAATCACCTGCAGAGCGAGTTTCCATCACACGCCGGAACACATTCGTCGCTCTCTCGAGATCATCGCTGATGGTCACGTAGATGCGAGCCACCTTGTCAATCACGAAGAGCCTCTCAGTGCGCTTCCTAAAGTGCTGGCCGACTTGGCTCATCATCGAAACGGTCACATCAAGACTGCTATCATCCCGTAACGGGACCTCAAGAGCTTGCCTGTCGTACAACTGCAGCCGAAGGAGTTTATCCAGAACGCAGCCGCTTGCGAAGGAACGTATTCGCGTGGCGATGCCGAAGCTTACACTCGATGGCTTGCGACCCACCACTATGAGAACTTTCAGGTAGTCAGCTATTTGCTGCCGAAGGCTCTTCACCAGGATTTCTACAACGTGTATGCGTTTTGCCGCTGGGCTGATGACCTTGGCGACGAAATCAGTGATCCGGCCGAGAGTCTGCGCCTGCTCGGCTGGTGGCGGCGTGAACTGGAAGCGATGTATCGCGGCGAAGTAGCTCACCCGGTCTTTGTCGCTCTACGGGAAACGGTTGAGCGCCACGGTATCCCCGCCGAGCCCTTCGACCGTCTCATCTGCGCATTCGAGCAGGACCAAACGGTGACCCGGTATCTCAATTTCGAGGAGTTGTTTGAATACTGTACGAACTCCGCGAATCCAGTCGGACACCTGGTTTTATATCTGGGCGGCTACCGGGATCGCGAACGGCAGCAGCTTTCTGATTTCACGTGCACTGCGCTTCAGTTGGCGAACTTTTGGCAGGACGTCACGGTGGATCTGATGAAAAATCGAATCTACCTGCCCACACAACTCCTCGCGAAACATGGTTATTCCGAAGAGGATCTACGGCAATTGCGCTTCAACAGCGGCTTCAAGGCGGCCATGCACGAAGCGGTTGATATTGCCGAAGGCCTGTTCCGTAAGGGACTTCCGCTCGTGCAGCAAGTTGAACGCAGACTCGCGCTCGATCTCGACTTATTCAGCCGGGGCGGTCTGAAGATCCTGCAAAAGATCAGATCGCAAGATTACAACGTTCTTCAAAGTCGGCCGCACATCACCAAAGCGGAGCGGGTCGCCATTTTCCTTCGATGCCTGCCGCGATTGCTCCCGTTCTGAATCCGGTAACCCTCGAGGGTTCTTACCGGTATTGCCGGGACGTCGCGCGCAAAAGGGCGAAGAACTTCTACTATTCCTTCCTGTTACTGCAGAAACCGCAGAGGGACGCCATGTGCGCCATCTACGCGTTCATGCGTGTTTGCGACGACTTGAGTGATGACCCGGCGAATTCCGATCGCGCAAAGCTACGGGAGAGCATTGCGTTATGGCGGGTCGAACTGGATCGCGCGCTCGCCGGCAGCCCGGGAGAAAACCCGCTTTGGCCAGCATTCTCCGATTCCGTGCGGCGGTACGCGATACCTCACCGCTTCTTCCACGAGATGATCGACGGGATCACGTCGGACCTGGACTCGCAAATCATCCAGACATGGGATGAGCTTTACCGGTACTGTTATCAAGTTGCCTCAGTGGTCGGTCTGGCCATCATTTACGTATTCGGCTTCCGATCTGTTCGCGCATTGCTGTTAGCCGAGAAATGTGGAATTGCTTTCCAGTTGACGAACATTCTTCGGGATGTCCGCGAAGACGCGGAGGCCGGGCGCATCTATCTTCCGGCAGAGGATCTTGAAAGGTTCGGCGTCAAGCCGGAGCAACTGCGTTCGGGCCAGGAAGACGAGAGCTTTCGCCGCCTCATGGCCTTTGAAAGCGGGCGCGCAAAGATGTACTACGAGGAGTCCGCTCCGCTCGAGTCTCTCATTGAAGTGGAGAGCCGGCGTTCTCTCTGGGCTCTGCGACAGATCTATCTCAGTCTTTTAGGAAGGCTCGAGCGCGCGAACTACGCCGTTCTCAGCCAAAGAATCAACGTGCCAACCTCGACGAAAATTGCACTTTTACTTCGGGCCTTCTTTGTCTGAGCGGAAACGCAGCCGAATCTGTTTCGATCCCTTAGGAAGATGCCATTCATACTGAGCAATCAGCCCCTTTGCGGAATGTAAAAGTATGACCTTATGGAGGAGGGGATTGGGAGTCTCCGCCTGGCTTCTTTACGTCTCGATCTGTTTACTGGCTTCAGGTTCCGCTGTACAAGCAGAAACGGAAGACGCGACGTTGCGCATTATCGTCAGAGATCCTTCGGGTCACGGCATGAAGGTATCCGGGCGGTTGCACAATCTGAGTGCCGGCTCCGCCCAGGAATTCGAAACGGACCGCGACGGGAAGTGCACCTTCTCGAATTTGCGGGCCGGCCGGTACCGCGTGGAGGTCACGAAAACCGGGTTTGCTACGCATTCATTCACGCTCGAGTTGGAGAGCGGAGCGGCTGTCTCCCGCGTGTTCACTATGGCTTTGGCGCCGGTGGCAGAGAAGATCGACGTGATTGCAAATACGCCCTTACCCGGAACAGATCTGCCTATTGAAGATATTCCGGCCCCGGTTCAGACGGCCAGCGCACGCGATATCGCACGAAGCGGCTCACTCAACCTCTCAGACTTCCTGAATCGGCGGCTTCAGGGCGTTCACATTAACGAAAACCAGGGAAATCCGTTTCAACCAGACGTGAACTACCGTGGCTACACTGCGTCTTCCTTACTCGGCACGCCTGAGGGCATCTCCGTTTACCTCGATGGCGTGCGTCAGAATCAGCCTTTTGGCGATATCGTCGCCTGGGATCTCATCCCGAAGATTGCGATCTCAGAGATGGCGCTTATGCCGGGATCAAATCCTTTATTCGGCCTCAACACCCTCGGGGGAGCGATCTCAATCCAGACCAAAGATGGTTACAGCCAGCCCGGCGGAACCCTACAACTGAGCGGTGGAAACTTTGGGAGACGCGCCGGTGAGTTCGAATACGGCGGGTCGAACGCCAGCGGCTTGAGCTGGTACGCTGCCGGCAATCTCTTCCGTGAAGACGGGTGGCGGCAGTTCTCGCCATCAGAAGTTCGTCAGGCTTTCGGCAAACTGGGATGGGTTCACGGGAACACCTCTCTGGGACTGAGCTTCGGATACGCGGATAATTGGCTGACGGGCAATGGCCTCCAAGACACCCGATTTCTGGCTCGTGATTACACGAGCGTCTACACCATTCCGGATTACACGTGGAATCGCTCGCCATCTCTGATCCTGAATGTTCGCCACGCGGCGACAAACAGTCTCACGTTGTCGGGTAATGCTTATTTTCGTTACATCCGGGCCGACACAACGAATGGCGATATTAACAACGACTCTTTCGATCAGTCGCTCTATAATCTGTCTCCAGCTGACATACGTGCCTTGAACGCAGCTGGATATCGCGGCTTCCCTACGACCGGCAATTCTCTCACTCAGCCGTTCCCTTACTGGCGCTGTATTGCGCAAGGTCTCGAGAAAGACGAACCTAGCGAGAAGTGCACCGGGCTGCTGACGAACACCTACGACAAGCAAAACAACTGGGGCTTGTCCGCTCAGGCGTCCTGGCTGTTGGCGCGCAATCACTTCACCGCGGGTGGCGCCTGGAACCGCAGCACCTTATCGTTCCAGCAGGGTTCTCAATTCGGCTACCTGAATTCTGATGCGCTGACGATCACTCCCATTAACTCCTTTGCCGATGGCAGCACGACGCAAGATGGTGTGCCGGCAGATACGCGAGTGAATCTCCACGGCCGCGCCAACACGTTCAGCTTCTACGCGAGCGATACTTTGAACCTCAGCAAATCACTCGCTGTCACGGTATCGGGCCGTTACAATCGGACCTCGGTGAACAATCAGGATCGCCTGCAATCCGACCTTACCGGTGCTCGTGGTTCTCTGAACGGCCAGTATGTTTTCGACCGCTTCAATCCTGCTGTGGGTCTCACCTACAGTCCGTTCCATTTCCTGAGTGCTTACTTTAGCTATAGCGAGGCAAGCCGCGCTCCGACCGCAGTGGAATTGGGCTGCGCCGACCCGGCGGAACCTTGCAACTTACCCAATGCACTCGTAAGTGATCCGCCATTGAAGCAGGTTCTTACCCGAACCGTGGAAGCAGGCGTCCGGAGTGCGCAAGAAAGTCGGGTGCGCTGGAGCGCCGGCTGGTTCCGGGCCGAAAACTTTAGCGATCTTTTGTTTGTCGCTTCCCAACAGACGGGTTTCGGCTACTTCACCAACTTCGGGAATACGCGCCGGAACGGTGCCGAGGTGGACGTCAGCACTCGAATCCGGCAGCTTACGGTAGGCGGCAATTACACGTTCCTTAACGCCACTTACCAGAGCGCTGAAATTGTCAACGGCGGAAGCAACAGCTCGAATACCGGAGGCTCCGGTTTGCCGGGCAGCATCTCGCTATTGCCCGGCGATCAAATCCCTTCACTTCCGAGCAATCTGTTGAAGGCGTATGCCGATTACCAACCGACTCCGAAGGTCCTGGTCGATGTCAATTTTGTCGCCACGGGTCGATCCTACGCCCGAGGCAACGAGAATAATCTAAGTCAACCCGATGGCACTTACTACGTAGGTCAGGGCTTCTCCCCTGGTTACGGCGTCTTGAATGTAGGTGGCCACTACCAATTCACTAAGCGGGTGCAGTTATTCGTGCAGATCAATAACGTCTTGGACCATCGCTACTACACCGCCGCCCAACTTGGTCCCACGCCATACGATTACGCGAAGAACTTTATGGCACGCCCATTCGCGCCAGTAGGGGGCGATTACCCAATCCGCCACACGACCTACTTTGCCCCTGGTGCACCTGTCGGCGCATGGGCTGGAATCCGGTTCCGGTTTTAGTCCTCCGCAAGCAAAAAAAAGGCGCTCGCATATCGAGCGCCTCTCGCGACAATTGGTGATAGCTTTTTTAGCGACGTCCGCCGTGAAAGCCACCAGCGCGGAAACCGGCACCGGAGTGCATCGCACGAAATCCGGCGACATGCCCGCCGTCAAAGCCGCGGTAATAACCCGGTCGGCCAAAGTAGCCGTATCGGGGATAAAAGCCGCCGCCATAGAAGCCGTAGAATGCCGGTGAGTAGTAACCCCAACCGAACGGGCTGTACAGGACGCCCGCACCCGGCATAAATGCATAGCTAGCCCAGAATGGATCCCAATACCAGCCGGGACCATACCAGCTTCCGCCGGCCAGGATGAGGTTGGCCGCGTGCTGATTCGCTTGAGCCTCATGCTCGCTGCGAACCTTGCTCCAAACATAGAGCGGCTGTGCCTGTTCGGCTTTGATGTTGAAGTCGTGCTTCTTGTCCGAGCCGTTCAGGGTTGATAGTTCGTCACCTTTCTTCAGAGTGACAGTCCGGTCGCCCTGCTGTACGTCCGCTTTCCCGTCCAGTACTCGAGCCAAGCCTGCCGCGGCATCGAATGCGTACAAGCCCTTCTTCTCAATCTGAACGGGAACTTCATTCAGTTCAAAGTGGAGGTTTGTGCCTTTCACTACCTCGGCTGCTTCCACCATTGCGGAACCTCGCGTCAACTCGACATTGACTCCGGTCAATCCCGCAGAGATGAATCGTGCTCCGCTGCTGTGTCCGATTCGCAAGAAGGCACCGGGCGTTAGAAGCACCTCGACGTAACCATTCGTGGTCGCAACTACCTGGTTGGCGCCTACGACCGCAGACCCGACAGCATTGGGCCCGAGTGGTTCGCCGTTCAGCGTTGCCTGACCTTCGACGTAATTAACGGCGCCAGGATAAGCAGTCTTCCGGGATTGCGAATTCGCTCCCGACGGTACGTTCGCCTGCGTATAGGTCGCATTGCTGAGTGCCGCCACTTGTCCTCTTGCGCCGGTTTGCGCTTGAGCGAATCCTGAGACTGCCGTTGCGACCAGCACGGCCAGGGTTCGCAAGCCAAAACTCCATTGCGCTTCCATTTTGTTTTCCTCTGTTTGTTTAGACGCGGCGATCGTCTGTAAGTTGCATCTATTCAGTTGCTTACAAGGAATCTACTGGTTGAAAACAACCACCACCATCGCCGTGTTTGAGTTACAGTTTTCACATGCTCCAAAACCGATCTATGCCGTCCTGCCGTATTATCCCGGTGCTCGGCTACCCCGATGTTCGCGGGGCCGTCGACTGGCTATGCCGTGCATTTGGATTTGCGCTACGGTTGCAAATTGCGGATCATCGCGCTCAGCTTAAGCTCGGTGACGGCTGCATCGTCCTGGGCACACGGGATCGTTCGGGGCGAGCTTGCAATTGCTCGGTGATGGTGCGGGTGGATCAAATTGATGTTCATTACGAGCGCGCGCTAGCGTTTGGTGCTCGATCTTTATCCGCTCCTGCGAATTATCCATATGGTGAACGCCAATACAGCGTGGAAGACTTCGCCGGCCACGTGTGGACCTTCTCGGAATCGATTGCGGACGTAAATCCCGAGGATTGGGGCGGTACGGTGGGCGAACTCTAGCCGCCATTTCTCACGAAGACGTTGAATCCGAATAGCCGTCGGCTAAAACTGGGAGCACGTGATAAATCGAGCTTCAGAAGGCCGCCGAAAGAGACACCAGTCGTAAGTGGGTGAAATTTGTTTTGGAGTTGTCAAAGAACGAGTGGCCACAGGCCACCATGAGTTCAGCAGCGCAATTGCTGAAGAGCCTGGCTGAAGAGAGTTTCTAGCGGAAAGCTGCTGCTCATCTGGACCCAAACCTTGCGCACTGTCACGCGAATCTGCGCCCGATCTTGAGCAGCCGCAAACGAATCGTGCCGACTTGCACGTGGGCCAAATGGGTGGCTCGCAGTCCCAAACGGCGCAGTCCGCAGACCAGCAAATAAGCCATCACCGACAGATAGAGCCGGAGTTGATTGGCGCGCATAGTAGCCGCGCTCACGCGATCGGCGAACAGTACAAACTGTTCTTTGATGCGGTTCTCCATGTCGCCACGGGCACAATACAGATCTTCGTACAATTGCTGAGCGGCC
>JBJMGK010000098.1:0-17867 GCA_045807925.1 Bryobacteraceae bacterium
GCTGTACTCTTCCTTGGAGCAACTGCAGAACGATCTAGACTCTTGGCTGGAAGAGTACAATCAAAGACGCCCTCACTCGGGCAAGTATTGTTTTGGGAAAACACCGCTGCAGACGTTCTTGGATTCAAGGCAACTAGCGCACGACAAACAACTGGATCGTTTTCCTATTGTGTCTTCACCTGACAGTCACTCGCGCGCTCCGCGCGCGACCTCTGTGGCGTAATGCTTTCGTCAGATCAAGTCTGAACTATCACATTTGAGTTATGGTGCGAAAGCGCCTGTAGGCGTGCCCGGAGAAAATTGCTTTCAAGCCTCGGGAACTGACCGTGTGCGCTCTGCCGCGACTGACGTTAATGCCGCCGCTGGTACCGGCGGGAACAAGTGGGCTTAGGATGGGTTCAAGCAATGATTCAACACTTGCGTATAACGCGCTTCTCGTCCATGGAGCCCTCGGCTCACGTGATCGCCTGTGACAACAAAATATAGATCCGCTGGTTATGAAGAGGAATCTGCTGCGACATATCGGTGGGCGTCCAGACATTCGCCCTCCACGCCGGCGTTCCGGCCATTTGTGAATCCCTGCCACAGCTTCCCGGTGAACTTCAATCGGTTATTTTTCTCGACCTTCTTCACCCAGCTTTCCGCCGTGTGCGTCGGCATCGGGCAGTAGAAGGTGATGTTGATCTCGGCGGTATCGAAGAAGGTCGGAAATTAGGTTAGCTCCTGAAAGCGCTTCGGCTTCGACGCGGGATACACGATGCCCTGCCAGTCTTTACGCGACCGCCCAGCAGGCTGCATGCGAATCACGCAGTTTCAGTGTAGCCCCCGGGCTTAACACTTTTCTGATTTGCCATTAGCGCAATTCGCTCGATTGGCCTCGCCGGTTTCGCCCACTCCATCGCATCCCTCAGCTGAACACGGAATGCCGAGCTCACCTCGAGCACTGTCTTCATGTCGGGTTTGGGCAACTTCACCCCGGGCGAGGGCGCAGCTGATTTGTGCATAGAAAAGAACAGCCGCGTGGTAGATGGAATTTGCCTCGACAGTCATTGTGTGCGTCTGCCCATCTGGTCCCGTCATGCTCACCTCACAGCGCTGCTTGCCCAGGGACTGAGCATAACGCATTATGGCGAATACGGACTGCCCGACTCCGTAGCTGCGCTGCGAGTTTATTCTCAGCCGAACGCCGGCAATCTGGCTAGGCTGCTCTTCGAAGGCTTACCAGTCTGGGGTCAGTGGTGAGTTCGATGCTTGCCGGCCAGTCGATCACAACGTGACGTTTACACGTTGGACAGACGAGCGACCTGCTTTCGCTCTCGATGTGGTGGCCGCAGACGCACTCGACTGAGTAAACGGATGTTTCCCGCATGGCAAACTCGAGGACCGCTTACGCGGCCCCCTTCCTTTCCTCTTTGTCCTTGCGGTTCATCACGCTGACGCTCTCGACGATGATCTCGGTCAGCGGCCAGATAACCTTTACAGGACCGCTGTCGGTCTCGATCGTGCGCTCGTACTCGCGGTAGACGAGTTCACCTTCGATGAAGACGTGGTCGCCTTTCTGGATGTCGGCCATGTAATCGGCCGACAATCCGTATCCGACGCAGGAATGCCAGTTTGTTTTCTCGGTCCATTCGCCCTCCGCATCCTTGTATCGCTTTGTTGTCGCAACGGACAACTTCGTCATCCTCCTGTCTTGCTGGGTCGAGCTACTCCGGGCATCCTTGCCGGCGAAACCTGCGATCGTTACTCGATTGATGGTCATTGGTTTTGGTCCTTTCTGAAATGGATTTTGGGGTTGCGCAATGCAACCCCTGCCAGACCGGCGAGGTCCGGGGTAGCAAGAGTCAAGCCGAGGGGGATCGCCCACCCTTGTAGCGCAGCGGAAATGGCGAAGCGCAGCGGAGGGCTGCACAAGCGAAGCGCGGAAGCCTGGGGATACGGCTTTGACTCGCGCGAGGGCGGAGCCATTAGTTCGCATAGATTGACGTGGTTTCAAAGCGTCCTCCATCCGCATCGAATCCGTTGACTTCGAGCACCTCTGCAAGGCGCCTCTGTCCGTCTCGGCGCTCGATGTAGACAATCAGGTCGATGAGGTCGCCTATTTCTCCTTGCATCGCTCGGTATGGGATATCCACGTCAGCGCGTAATGACAAAGTCGCGAGCCGGGATAAAGCTTGCAATGCAGAGTTCGCGTGCACAGTTGAGATAGAGCCCGCGTGCCCGGTATTCAAGGCGTCCAGCAGATCGAACGCTTCACCACCACGAACCTCACCGATGATCAGGCGATCAGGCCGATGCCGGAGAGTTGCTTTGACCAGGTCGCGAATCGTCACGGCCGGAATGATTTTGGTCCCGGAGTTGTCGATCTGTTCTTTTCGGGCTTCGAATCGGAAGACGTTGGGATGATCGATCTTCAACTCCGCCGTGTCCTCGATCAATCCAAGTCGTTCCTGTTGCGGGATGAGGTCGATCAGCGCTTTCGCGAACGTCGTTTTGCCGGTGTCCGTTCCACCCGCAATCAGAATCGTTTTGCGATGGAGCACTGCCTCAGCTAGTCGCTGCCCGAGTTCCGCCGGGAGTGCACCGACTTCGACGAGCTGCTGCATCGTGAACCAGTGCGGCCGGAACTTGCGGATCGTCAGAGTCACGCCAGACAACGAACAGGGCGGGAATGCGGCGGCAACCCGTGATCCGTCTGCCAGCCGCGCATCAAGCAGAGGTTTTCTTTCGCTGATGTCATTGCCCAGCGACCTGGCGATTCGCTTGACGGCGCTCGCGAGATATTTGGGCTCGAGTACTGCATGGACGAGACTGAGCTCGCCACTGCGCTGCATGAAAATGCTGCCGTCGCCGTTCACCATGACTTCGGAAACATCGGGGTCGAGCAGGACATGTTCGATCGGCTGCAGGAACGGAAGGATCGTCTCAAGTGACATAAGAGACCTACACCGAAAGTGAATAATCCGAGATCTGCTCCGGCGACAAAGCCGTCGCGTTTTCGTGCTTCCGCGACAGCGCTGTTGCGAGGCGATCGGCATTGTCCGTGAAGATCTGAGCATCGTAGCGCGGTCGTGACGTAGCTACATACGCGAGTGTCTGGGCGATCAGCGTCCGCACGCGGCTGTCGCCGGTATCGATGTGGATCAGTGCTCGGTCGACCGTGGCACCTTGCGACGAATGTGACGTCATCGCATAGGCGTAATCGATATGCTTGTTGTCCTTCAGATTCCAGCTGACGGTCCGGCTTGAATCGTCGAGTTTGACTGTGATGTTGCCCTGTTGATCGAGCTTCATCACAGTTGCCATGTCGCGGCTACTGATTGATTTCTCTTTCCAGGGCGCAGTGAACTGAACGCGCTCCTCCACGGCGAGCGATCGCAGCTCCGGCGAGTAGATCGCGACTCCTTTCACGCGCGAAGGATCGTAGGTGACGGCTGTCCCATCACCCTTCTGAACCGTGATCTGGTTGCACTCGTGATCCGCCCGGATGACAGTTGCGTAGCTCTTTGCCTCAAGTCCCAACGCGTCGCTACCACGCGTATAGCGGACCGAGTCGCCCACCCGATAAGAGGATGCAACGGTGCGATCTTCGCCCGTAACCTCCTGGCGATTGATAAGCACCGGCAGCGTATAAATGTCCACTCGAAGCTTGCCCTCATTGCGCAGTGCAGTGCGAATCGCCGCGTTCAGCTCCCGGCGTGAGTTGTTGTCAGGAGAAACGACCAGAGTGCCTTCGGGTGATTCTGCGAACACGCGCGCGATCGCCCGGAAGCGCTCGCCTCGGTGTTCAATGCTATTCACCCGCTTCTGTTCAGAGAGCAGCTCGACACCTCTCTCGACCCGCCCGGAAGCCATCGCTTCCACAGCAGTCCGCAGCCCTTCATCGTTCTGGCGCACGATCTGGCTGAGCCTTGCTGTGTGCATGCCCGCACGCTGCAGCTCGTCGAAGATGCGACCTGCTTCAACGGACTGGTGTTGCCGGGTGTCACCGATCAGGAGAACGCGGTCTTGCCGCTGCAGCCGCTCGAGAAAGTCCCGCATCTGCTTCCCGGAAGCCAGGCTCGATTCATCAACGAAAAAGAGGCGTGGACGTGCATCGTCTGACGGTTGAGCACCGCGCAACAGGAATCCGTGTATGGTGTCGGCCTCCATCCCTGCTTCTTTCAGACCTTTGGCGGCGCGAGAGGTCGGGCCGAGCCCGACGGCCGGGTATCCGTACTCTTCGGCCACTTCTCTGATGGCGCGAAGAGCTGTGGTCTTCCCTGTGCCGGCTTTGCCTTGGATCCCGAAGATCTGATCTTGGGTCATCAACGCGTCCCGGACCAGCTGCCGTTGATCTTCGTTCAACGTGCTGTACCGCTGTCCAACTTCATGCAAAGTGAGCGTGGCAATTGGCTTGGCTTGCCCGATCCCGGCACGTACCCGCTCGATGGCGTCGCGTTCGGTTTGCACCAGCTCCGGGGTGGTGTAGCGTGCGGCCGGTGCGTTCGGGCGGACATGGTCCACCTTCTGAAAACGCGCTTCGCCCAGCTGCCGGTCCAGCTCGGTCTGGATCTCCGGCAGGGGGACCTTCCCTTGCACGTGCCGCAGCGCATCCCGGATCACTTCGAAGTGTTCGAAGACAGCACTGCGCTCCCCAAGCCGCTCGCGCGCAAAGGTCACTGCTGCCTGTGCCCTCTCCTGCGTTTTCTCTTCAGCAGCAGTCCGGGTATGGCGCTCCGAAGCTTCCGACGCGACCCGGCCCGGTTGGTCGCCGAAGTCTGCTGCATGCTGCTTGTGCATCGCCTTGAGTTCATCGGGAGTGAGCTTCAACTTGGACTCGCGATTCTGGTGTTTGATGTTGTTGATCGCTTCGGCCCCGGACAGCCCGCGCTCCTTTAGCTCCTTCTGGATCTCGGCATTGCGGAGGCTTTCCGCGTCGAGATACTCCCGCGTGTATCCCTTGATTTCCGGCGCGTGATTTAGGCCGCGTTCGATGTTGTAACCGGCCTGGCGGAGCTCGTACTCGAGCTTGTTCTGATACACCGCCGTCGCCATCGACTGCACTTTGAAGAGCTCATACGGTTGTAGGGATCGGGCTTGGCCACGCGCGCCCTCCGTCATGTTGAACACGACCACGTGTGTGTGAAGATGCGGAGCCGGATAGCCACCCACCGGACGTGCCGTATCGTGTTCGAAAGTTGCGGCAATCCATTTGCCGGTGTTCTCCGCAGGCGCATTTCCTCCCATGCGCGCCTGTACGTATTTCTCGGTCTCAGAGAGTGCCGCTCGAACAGCATTGCGGTGTGCCTCACGTATACGCTCGTCTTCTCCGACCAGTGCCGTGAGGCTCACCGTCTTCGGCGCATTGAAGGTCAGGTCCCATCCCGCCCGGTGCCCGAGTTCTTCGCCAGATTGCGTTTTGATGGTGTCGCGACGCTGGATCAACTGCTCGCCCGTTGCGGGATGTTTCCCTTCGGCTAAGCGGTCGAATGCGTCTGCGCACACCGCCCCAGATAGCCCCAGGGTCACCGCGAGCTGGCCGTGCCACTCGCCCGGCAACGTCCCACCTTGGCTGAAGTAGGAATTCGAGGCAGAAGAATATTCAGAACGGTAATAGCTCTGAACTTTGGCGCTTGTGAGGGGTTTCGAGATATCAAGCATGTTGTTCACCCAAGCATGTCTACGCCGATCGAAAGCTGTTCCGGCTTGGGAGTCGGCTGCACTGGCTCGGGATCGAGCGGCCGATGCTGGACCGGAGGAATGACGCGCTCGATTAGGTCGGGAGCAATGTTTCGTTTCGGTTGCGGTCGAAAACGGATCGGAACAATCTTGTCTCGCTGGACGAAATAGCCCGTGAGGTCCTCAAGACCCTGGATCTGCGACTCGAGTACAACTGGGTCGATGACGCGTTCGGTGCTGAAGCTGCCGTGTTTGCGTTCGAACAGGCGGGAAGGCTTGCTCTCCCGCATCCGCTCGATTTGAGCTTTGCCGATGAGCTCGCTCAAGTGCTTCGCGGTGCGCGGCTCGCGTGTGCGAAGAACGATATTCGTGTACGCCTGGCTTAGGATGGTCTCGGCCTTCTTCCCGTAGATCGCATCAAGCTGGCTCATGCCTTGGAACCCGAGCACGATCGGGTTGTCGGACTTGCGCTGCTTCGTCAGTGCACTGTGTAACTGCGGCAATGCATTCAATGATGCGAGCTCATCGAGGACCATCCAGACGCGGGTCTGGGCGGGCAATGGCACTGACGTTTGCAGCTTCAGAATCAACATGTCGAGCCACAGACTCTGCAGTGGCCGGAGGGCGTCGATTGTGTCCGGAGTAGACGTGATGAAGATCCAACCCTTTCGGTTCTTGCTCCATTCGCGAACACTCCACGATCTGCGCCCCTCCGCATGTGTCGGCATCATACGAAGCGGCTTCCCGGCTTCGTTGAGGCTGCCCAGAATACCCGCGCGTTGTGGCGCTGCATTCACGGTAAGTGTGTGCTGATGCTCGGTGCCGACAACTCGTTTGTCGATCTCTTCGGGATGCGCCATCCAGTACGCGAGTTCGTTCACCGTCGGTTTGTAGGTCGCGAGCAGATACGAGAAGATGGCGCGCGTGTGAGACAGGAAAAACTGTTGCCGGGTTGATTCATCCGGGAACAGACCGATGGCAATCGGCGTGGCCTCAGCTTCGTCATCGCACTCTTCACCGATCGGCCAATAGGGGCATCGATCGTCCTTTGGATTCAGGACCCAGTCACCGCGGTCTTCACAAAAGAATTCGCGGATATATTCGCGATCGGGATCGAAGATGATAGCCATTTCGTTACGCGCAGCGATCTGATAAACGATCTGCCGCACCAGCGTCGATTTGCCGCTGCCCGTGTCGCCGGCGATCTGGATGTGATGGGCTTCGCGATCGCCTTTGATAACCAAATCTTTGCCGGAATCACCGGGCTTCAGCCATTCGAAGATGTTGCGGCGACTAGTGAGGCGAAAGCGCAGACCGTCGCCCTTAATGAGGCGATTGAAGCGCGAGCGGCTGGTGAGACTGGGGCCTCTCAGCAACCGACCTTCTCTAGCTCTCGCGTCGCTCTTCCAGTCAAGCCTTGCTCCGGCGAACATCAGCGAGACAAAACAGATCCCGAAACCGATGAGCGGAGCTTCGAGCGCTCGAGCCAGCGATTTCTCGCCGTAAATGTTGGCCTGCAACCACGTACGGAAGCTGTAGGGACTGGTTGTAATTTCACGAATGCTGATGGCCGCCGTACCGTTCTCGAGCGAGGCATCGGTGGCCAAGAATCGTCCGACAAATACAACGCGAAACCCGGTACTCTTGTGGCCCAGAATCGGCAAGCTAAAGCGGCTGAACAGGCTCAGTCGCGAGTAGGTTGGCAAGTAGAAACGCTCCAGCGGGCTTGCCGACCAGACGAGCCACGCGCGTACAAATAAGATACCCAGAAGAAGGCTTACCGCCATTCCGGTAAGCCGGAAGATAGGGACACGACGGGGCCAAACGGGCCTGCTTGAATCAGTCATGGCTACAGCTCCGCATAGAATTAATCCGACTCTCTGCCATGGATCGCTTCACTGCTTCGGCCTGGTCTATGAACTCCTTCAGGTGCTGCTCGGTCACCTGCTTTGTCGTGAGTGTGAGCCGGAGCATGACGCGCCTGCATGCGAGTAGTTCCTGCAACAAGATTCGCTCGCCGCGGCTCACGTCAAGTGCTTCCAAGTGTGCCCGTCTGCACCACTCGCTTACTGTCAATCCGGCTTGCTCCGCGGCCTGTTTTATGCACGTCTCTTCGTCAGGAGTATGCTTCGCTCCGATGCTCGCGGTCAGTGTTTTTGTGCGGTGGGTTGCTTTCAATTTGCATCCTTCCCCAAAGGTTTCCCGCTGGAAACCGGAAATTGACATTTTGCAAGGGCTCAACAAGTTACTCGCCAGCAACCTGGAAGGGGTGGCATATCGTTTTGCGACACCCGGTGCGCAGCACCGCCTCTTTCTGCCGGGTTCGATGCTGCTGGCGCGACGCGACAACCGTCGCTCCCATAGGTTGAACTTGGGGTTTGAAAATGGTTCATCTTTGACCTCACTGCTGGCTCATTTCTGCCGGCGGCTTTTAGGCTGCGCCTGGGGTCGCCGTTGACTTGCTCTTCCGGATGTTCTGGACCTTGGGCGAGCCTGCGTTCGGGTTGGCATCTCGGAACGACTTGAAGCCTTTGTCGTCCCGGAACAGCCGCTTCAACGCAGCCGACACAACATGGCTGACGGAACTGCCACTGGTGTACTCGCCGTAAGCCCGAAGTTCGCGGGCGATTTCGGGCCGAAGCCGGATTTCAATCTTCTCGTCCGGGTGCTTGTCTTCGGGTTCAATCAAAGGTGCTGACATTGGGTTCTCCTTCGGGGTTAGTTGAAAGCCTGGTCCTCGCGGAAGTAAGTGATGGCAAGGCCAAGCGGGTTGTGGAGGATGAGGGCGTTCGGAACGTCCCGGTTGATCCGGAAAACGAACTCCGCCGCCCAGTTCTCACGCCGGGTTTCGGCCACGGCGGAATTCGAAAAGATCTTCGTGAACTCGACCCGGGCACGAAATGGCTCGGTTTGGAGCTCTTCGATGACAACGTTGTTGACCACGACATCCAGGTCGTCGTCCGAGCTTCTGAGGAACTTCGGAAGCCATTGCGAGCGGCGATCCCGGGCATCGATGACGGAGAACAATGGCCGGTCCACGAAGTACAAAGCTTCCACGTACCGTTGGGCTACGGTCTTGTGATTCCGAGAGTAAAAGTTCACCGCAAACTGGGTCAGGAAGTACCGGATCTCCGGTGCTTGAGGTCTGTAGGTGAAGTCCTGGTAAGCAATCGCATCGGCACGGCCCACTTCGTTCACCCGGATCACTATTGGCCTAACATGCAGAGCAGCGTTCGTCGCCCGCAGCAGAGCAAAGCCGAGAATCGCTATGACGAGGCTGAGAATCAACGTGATGACCTTCAGCGCGGTGTTGGTCGTGAGGGTCGAGCCGTAGTATTCGTATTCCTCATGAGCAGCCTGTTCGATTGGGGGCAAGGCGGGGGCTAACATCGGTTCACTCATTACGCGAACGCTCCTCTCAGGGAACCGGCGACGCTGCCGGCCAGGTTGCCTCCGGCAGAGGCCGTTCCTTTGAACAGATCGGAGGTGATCGACCCGGCCTTCCAGATGCACACAAGGAAGCCAATGTTGAGCAGTCCGAGCGGGAGGATCAGGACTGCAAGGTGGGCCAGGGAGTAATCACCATGGATGGCATTCGTCCAGAAGCTCAGAAGGACCGTCGTCCAGACATTCGTCAGGGCGGCGGCGATCACCTGGAAAAAGCTGTACTGCAGCATGAACTGCATCCAGTTCCAGAACAGCCAGCTCAGGCGTTGGACAATGAGCCAGGGGATGAAGATGGGGCCGAGAATCGCACCGATGCCGGCCATTACGAAGGCCAAGATGTTCAGGGCGAACAGGACACCTTCGACCAGAATCATGTCGACGAGGATCCCGTAGTACACGACCAAAAGAGTGAGGTCCGTGAAGCCTGGACGCTCTTGGCCGTTCACGAGGTTTTGAATGGCCTGCAGCAACTCGTTCAGTGTCGAGATGTCGATCGTCGCAGCAAGCTGTCGCCCGGTTTCTGGGAAGAGTTGGTGCACGCTCACATTCGTCCACGGAAGCGGAGTGTTGTAGTAGCGGAGCAGAGCCTCCGCGATCAGGAACAATGCAAAGAAGTGGATCAGCGACGGGAAGTCAAACTCGGCATGGTGCCGAGAGGCGCTCGCCGCGGACCACTGAAGCCCTTTGATGACCAGCATGATGATCCCAATCGCAGTAAGCAGCTGGGTTCCCGTCTGCAGAAAGATTCCGCCGCTGGTCATGACGAGGTTGTTCATGGCCTGGGTGACCGGGCTGATGTAGTCCTGCGTCTGCGAGTTCACCGGGATCGTTATCTGCTGCGCGACGGCAGTGGATACCGCAAACGTCAGGAGGAGAATGAAGCGAGGCATAGGCTACTTCAACCGCTGCTTGTTGACCTGGCTGCCCCAACTGCTGGCGGCATCGAGAGCCTTCTTCTCGTCAGGCTGTGGCGACCGGAATAGAGTCTTCACCTTGGCCTCGCGAATCTGCTGCTGGTGCTGTTCGTAAGCCAGGTACGAACCTAGGCTGGCGAGCAGGCCGATGATGACGAGCATTAACTTGATTTGGATGGCAGATAGCATTTGAGTTTCCCTTTCTGTTACTGAAGCCGTGCAGCCGTGATCGCCTGGGCGGCTCCGCCCCAATGCGGTCCTTCCGCGACTAAATACTGATCTATCCGGGTTTCGTAGTTCAGGTGGTCGGCGAGGCTGTCCCGCTGAATCTTGTTCGCGATGGTCTGTTGCTCGAGCAGGGACGTGATCAGGTTATTGGTCGTCTGCTGCATCTCGAGGTTCTGAACTGTGCCCGAGGTAAGCAGGTTGAGTTGCTGAACTTCGGAGTTCGTACCCGCGGATCCGTCCATGACTGCGGCCTGCAAGTTCGTGATCGCCTGCGCCATTTGCGTCTGCTGTGAACGCGCATTGCCTAGGGTGGTGAGAGCTGCCGGCCCGGCGCCGTCGAAAGTATCGACCGTGGCAGCATAGGCGTACTGTCGACTCCTGTCCGGCTGCATGCCGTTTAGATACTGGTTGTGGCGCATCGTGAGGATCACGTTCTGCCAGGCTTGGGGAGCGTTCGGACCGAAGAGCACGGCCATGTTCCAGAGCGGAGTGGCACCGTACGAGTTCGGTGCCCAGTTCCGAACAATCTGGTTCCCAAATCCGGTCCAAGCCTGCTTCGATGAGAAGTACTTCGCGTTCGCGACAAGCTGGTTGTATTGGGCAATCGCCTGCTGGATCTGAGCATCCATCTTCTGTAGCTTGTGGATGTCATTCAGCAGCTGCCTGAGCGAGTGCGCTTCCTGGGTTGGATCCGAGACGATGCTGAACCCAAACTGAGCCCGCGCGGGGATGTCGAAGATGACAGCAATGGCGGTGAGTGTCAGGAGAATGCCGGTAGAGACTTTCAGTCGTCTGTGAAACATGGATTACCTCAGTAGCCGTGTGCTCGAAGGAAGTGAACGAGTGTGCCCAGCACGGCAAGACCGATGATCTGAAGAAAGGCGGCGGCGAACAACCCGAGCAGGATGACTGCGGGGGTGAGTCGCAGCCGAATGTAGTGGCGAATCAGACGTTCCGTACGTGCTTGCATCAAGGCGCTCCTTTGCGCATGGAATCGTAGGTTGGTAATTGCAGGTCGTCGGTAAGGATGACCTTGACGCGCGTTCCCTCCCGGATGGTCACGGTGGGCATGCGATTGAGAAAGCGATCGAGGACCCGAGACGAGGATTGCGCCATGCTCTGGGTGATCCCGTTCCGAATCTCGACAGAAGGGTCGTAGCCGAATCCGCTGTAGCCGTTCCCGATCTGAGCGAGGCCGCCGATCGCCCCGATTGCCAGACTCGCCCCGAACACCGAAGCGTAGTGATTATTGACCTTGTCATGGAGGCCGACATCGCCGGCCTGGCTGAGTGCTGGCATTCGCTTGTCCAGCGGGATCGAATACGCGTGCAGGCCGGGAACGATGATCCGGTGAAAGGCGACTGCTAGCCGGGACTGGCCGAAGGACGAAACAGCACTTGCTTCGCCAAGAACTCGAGCGCCCTGCGGAACCAACAGAACTCGTGTGCCGGTCTGGTACACATCGCCGGTGACCATGCAGTCGACCGGACCAACAGCGTCGCCATCGAGGCGGTTGGTGAGCACTGCTTCGATCACTGTGCCTTCCGGAAGCCAAACCGTTGGCTGAGTAGCCGGGTCGAAGTCAAGCGGCTTGCGCTTGCTCTCTTCTGCGGCGGCCTTCGACTCGGGTTCCTGCCTCGCTGCCGCTCGTGTCGGCTCCAATGCAGCCGCTGCGGTCTTCGCTGCGGGTTCGTCACGGAAGGTGCGGTTCGCATCCGGCCGGACGACGTTGTCCGCGAAAAGCGACTTGTAGGCCTGCTGCTCCCGCTCGTTTTCGGCCTGCGATTTCTGTTGTACCTGCCCATACTGTCCTGCTCCGTTGCCGTACCTCTGTTCGTATTGCTGGCGAATCATCGCGGCTTCGCTCAGTGCCTCAGCTCGCTGCAGCTGCTCGTCGGGAGTCAGTGGCGCCTTCTGCTGCATCAGGCGCGCTGTGTCGAGCTGACGCTGTCGGTCCTTCTGCTGCTGCTCCAGCTGCGCTTCAGCCTGTTTCAGGCTGTTCTCCCAGTCGCGGATCTGAGCCGGTGACGGATTCTCGTTTTGCGCCGGGGTGGGGAGATTCGGTGCTGTTGCAGGAATGCTCTGTTTCGGTCCAACGATGTTGGCCAAGATGAGCAAGGCCAGAGCCGCCGTGACGCCCCAGTAGATGTAGCGCTTGTACGTGTTGCTTAACCCGGCGGGCTTCAGCTTCTCGGGATCGGGTGCCGGCGGCGGTCCTGCCGGCTTGATATCGGGCTGGGTCTCGTCCGGCATAGGTCAGCCTGCCGTCTCCCTGTGAAACTTGAGCTCGCTCTTGCCGACGCGAAGGTATCCGTTGTCGAGGATTTTCGGAATCATGTACCGGCCTTCCTTGAAGGTGTACTGGATGAGGCTCGGCTTCCCGTCCTTGACCTCATACACGGCCGGCGCTTCTTCTGGTGCCGCTTCGATGTAGGTGAAGCGATCGTCGTGATAGATCGCGGTCACATGGAACGGGTTCTTCGGTGGGGGGAAGAATGCGTAATCGTGCTTGATCGTGGCCGGATACTCTGCCCGGATCGCATCGCGTTCCTTGGCGATCGCCTGGCGTGCTGCGGCCTCCTCGGCTGCTAGCTTTGCCTGAGCCTCCTCGGCCTGCTTCTTGTAGAGCGAAACGGACTCAGCGGGGATGAACCGCGGGTTGCTCTTCATTGCCACTACCGCGCTCGTGTCCGACGGCGTCACGAAGATTTTCAGGTCGGCGTGGCCGTTCGGATCTTGTGAGACCTCCGTCGCCAGGAAGCTGTACACGTTCCCGCTTGCGGTGATCAGGTTGATGTTGGTCCGACCGCCTGGCTTGGCTGGCTTGACGTAAGCCAGGTTGCCGGTCCAGTTGAGCGGCCAGTACTCTTTGTCTCCGCATGTGACCTCGAGGATCGATTCTTCCTTCGGCAACTCGATTAGCGTCGTGAACCGGATCTCAGTTGAGATCGGAATGATGTCCGTCTCGCGATAGTTGACAGTTCGGCTGGCCGTGCTTGGGTCTCCAGCGATGACCTTCACATCAGCCGCACTTCCGGAAGCACAGGGTATGCCCAAGCAAGAGAGCACGAGGGCGACATGTCCAAATCTCATAAAAGGGAATCTCCTCCTACCTGGCCTGCGCGGCCAATACTTTCAAACCTTCTTCCACTCCGTGCTGCTCCGTCGCTTGCCGTCGCCGTTCGTTGTCATAGGGAGAGTTAGTGTACTGCCAATACGCGTGCGGATCGAGGTTGACATTCAGCACTTTCGCCCGAATTGCGGATTTCACCAGAAACTGTCGCTTCGGAATCAGCTGGGCGAACAGCTCGACTTCCCGTTCGTTGAGCTTGAACATGCGTTGGTAGCTGGCGAGATCGGCGCCCGGGTTCGCCAGCAGAATCTTCGTGGGACAGATCTCGTTTACAAGATCGAGAACGCCGGCATTTTGCAGATCAGCAGCTGATTGGGTAATCAGGCCGATGCCACCGTTGTGCTTTCGCCAGGTCTTACCAGCCGCGACTAGATACTGCCGTGCAGTTCTGTTCGAAAGGAAGCGCCAAACTTCATCCGCCCAGAGCTGCTTCGGTGCAGTGACGAGCTCCGCATCATAAACGATTTGGCTTATGCGCTGGAAAATGTAAAACAGCAGCGGCTCGAGCACGCGCGGATACAGCTCGTCCATGCCTTGGAAGTCGAATGTTTGGAACCGCGCAAACGTGAGCGTGTCCTCGATGTTGTCGAACACCGAGCCATACTGGCCGTCGCCGATCCACGGCCGTAATACCAAGCCAAGATGTGGCGGCAATCCGTGCGCCAGGTTGCGCAATGTGCGCTGGCCCGGATGGAACAGGTACATCGATTCAACGGCTTCGTACAGCTCGCGGTCGTCGTCTACGGACGGCTCATAACCGGCATTTGTCAGCAACAGACGAATGAATGTGAATAGAAACTGCAGGTTGTCCGCCGTCGCAGGTAGAACGAACGGGTTGATTCGGAACGACTGCCGACCATCCCCGAACCGCATATGCACATACGAACCGCCGTGTTTGCGAGTGATCTGACGGTAACTGCCGCCGAGGTCGAGAATGAACGTGTAGGGATTATCCTTCTGGGAGTGATCGATGAACAAGTTGGCCAGGACCGATTTGCCCGCGCCAGGCGCACCGAAGAGCAAAGCTCCAAAACGGTCAGCTTCGTAGACATTGAAATGATACGGCGTGCCGTCATTCGTCTCCAGCACAACCAAGCTTTCGCTCCCGAGGTGCTGATTCCTCTTCTCACCTATCGAGGGCGCATACACAAACGACAGGTCGGAGTAGTTGCCACTGAGTAACCAGGTGCGCCGGAGATTGAAGGCCTGATTACCGGGAAAGATCGACAGGTATGCATTCAGTGCGTTGTACGTCTCACGGATCAGTGAGGCTTCGTGGTTGCCGAAGACCTTCGCAACGTCCATTGCTGCGGTTTTTACCTTGCTGTCCTCACCCCACCCGTACAGGACAACCGTGACAGAGAACTCTCCCAGATACTCGCCGTCGTTCTTGATGCGAGCAAGGGTCTTGTCCAGATCCTCTATATCGTTGAGCGCCGTCTTGTCCGCGATCACGTTGTCGCGCTTGCCCCGGTTCAGGACCATACTGAGGATCGAGGGCAGGTCCGATACCCACTGCGACCAGTGGAAGTGATTCTGTGCGGTCCGGATCGTCGCGATGGCTTTCTCGTTCGAAACCCGCTTGAACTCGGAGCAAAGGACGAAGTTGCCATTAATCGCGAGCAGATCGCGCAGGACATTCGGGAAAGTGGCGGTCGGAGGTTCTTTAAGCGACAGCACCTCCACCTTTGTGTCACCAATTCGAATGCCTTCGGTCGTGCACGACACCGGCATGCTCGAAAGGTAGAAATCCACGTGGCTGTCATGCTTTAGTCGCTCGGCCGCAGCAAGGTCCTGGTCCAGGTTCGTCAAGAGACGAAAGGACTGGAAGGCCTCCGCTTTCTCCAGAATCGTGATTCCGAGCAGATCGCCGATGGTCCGAACGAATGAATCCACGTGTTGTCGAAGAATGGTCTGGTTACGCCTGAGTTGTGCTGCGGCTTTGCGAATGGCACTTCGATTCGAGAACCCGTGAGCACGAGCGAGCCAGCCTGTATCGAGCAGGATCACAAGAAAGAGTCGGATCGAATAGAGGTTGTGCGTCCTCGATTTGAGGAAGGAGGCGCGATTGCCAATTGTCTAAAGGACAATGGGATCTGAAGAAGCCAATTCTTGCTGAATCGGTGCGTGGTCTTGTTTGATCACGTACTGATAAATCCGGAATCGCTCGTCGAGGGACCGCCATGCCCCAGCGATACGTCGCTTGTAGCTCTCGATTGTTATGTCCGTGAGGCACTCGTCATCAATACCGGCCAACTCGAGAACAACACCGACCTGATTCCGCTTCGTCAGAAACACCTGGTGGTCAATAAACCGGCGAATAGGGAGCAAGCTGTGCAGGGCACCTGCATCTTTGTACGGCTTGAGAAACTTGCGAAGGTTTACCATTCTCTACTCCTGCTCTGCCTCTTCGCCGGATCGTAGAAGGCTTTCTGCTTTCGAACCTGATTGAGAACAAGAAAGATGTTCGGGTCCCTGCGCGTGAGCTGTCGACCTGCGAAACACATTCCGAGGAAGAGAACGATGGCGGCGATCTTGGAACCGCCGTCGTTTGCTCCGATGACTACGGAGAAGATAAAGGCCAGGCCTGCTAGCTTGCGGTCAATGCCGACAATGAGCAGTGGCTTGTTCAATGCCTTTGCGCCAGGCGTGGTCATGGTGGGTCCTTAGAGCGCTTGCACCCACGTAATGATCGGTGAGGCAAATAGCGCGAACACCAGTCCGAGCAGCAGACCGGAGACCTTGGCGATAGTGCCAGGTCCGCCGGCCATCAGGCCGATGCCGCAAATGATGCAGAGAATGATGCCAACCCACTTGGCGATGGCGATCATCTCGGTTGCGATTCCTTGTGCCGCTTGCCCGAACGAACTGGTTTGGGCAAATGCTAGCGTTGCGGTCATGCCGAACAGAACCGCCGAGTAGGCGATGTGCCTTGAGAAACGCAAGTTTATGTACTTCATGTCTGAGCTCCTGTGTGGAATTGCCGCTGAGCGGAAACTGTGTCTTAGGCGTGTGCGATCGCCCGGGCTTGCTGATATTTCGCCTGCGCAGTGCGAGGAAATATGGCGCAAGCTCGATCGACTTCGAGAAAGGCTCCATTGGTTGAGATGGTTGCCGGACACTCGGGCCAGTAGAGGCGAACTATTCTCAGCCACTCGTTCATTCGTTCCCGGAATTTCCGTTCGCGAGAATAGACCTGCACTCCGAGCTGGTTCGCCAAGCCATAGCCACCGAAAAGAGGAACTCTCTCCGGGCCTTTCGCCTGATGACACCGCCAAGTCAGCCACGTGTACAGGTCTAGACATCCAGGGTTGTGCGCAAGCAAACGAACAACGTCAGCCTCGATCGGGATCGGATGCTGTTGCAGTTCCTCCCAGAACGCATGTGACAAGGTGACCGTGTTGTCACGGCTACTTAGCCTTTCGCCGGAATCGGAAATCCACAGCTTCATGGAGTCGAAAAAGTGGGTTCGGGAGCAGTGCCATACTTCGGCCTTGCTCCTCTCATCCGTGTTTCCGAAAAAGATCGTGCTCCCAAAAACGCGACGGAACGCTCCCACAAGCCGGTTATAGTGAGCGCCGTTGGTCGGCATGCCCCAATCGATCAGCAACTCGGCTCCGCTGCGGAATCGAACCTCCCGAGTCTGATACCGCACGGCCTGTGTGGCAAGGAACAGGATCAGAAGCCGGTCTTGTCCAAATGGCACGCCCCAATCTGGATGTCCAGCGATCTCCAGACAAAACCGGCCATTCTGACGACAGTAGGTGAGCGTGCCGATCGGTAGACGACGGATCGGGAGTCCGCATAGGATGAAAGGACGAGCTCCGAAGGCGACATCTTGATCGGCTATGCGGCGCCGATTCCGGACTTCGAAAGCCTGACCGGCGCGTTCGTCGAGGAGTTGGCTAATTTGGAGCTGTTGGAAGACATGGTCGGCCGACTTCATGCCGTTGCTCCGGGATACAAGCAGTGTTGCGAGGCGGAAGAAGGTGCGTGTGCGAAACCGTGTGCAATAAGCGCCGAACAGGCCGCGCAAATCAAATATCGGGTAAGGTGTCCGCCAAAAGAATCAAGGACGTAGGGAGGAAGGCCAAGTTTCACACGCAGGAGGTCCGGGGTTCGAGTCCCTGCGCGCCCACCATTTCTTAACACACATAGGCTCTACGCCAGAGATGGGGGAACCCGGCAGCGAAGAGTTGATTTAGTTTCCATCGCCAGGTCTAAACCCACCGCCTTTCAGGCGGTCAGCTTTGAGCGATTCTCTACGAGAATGAGGGAATGGCCGAGTACCGACATAGCGGGCACGCGGTGTGCGACATCAAGTATCACTTGGTGTGGATAACGAAGTACCGATACAAGATACTGCGCGGAGAGGTGGCGGAGCGTGCTCGCGATCTGATTCGGCAGATTTGCCATGCCCGTGAGGTGGTGATTGTTCGCGGATCAGTATCGCCGGATCACATTCACATGCTGGTATCGGCGCC
>JBJMGK010000099.1:0-17724 GCA_045807925.1 Bryobacteraceae bacterium
CGCGCCAGCAGTTTCATTCTCCGGTCGGTTTCCCGTAGCAGCAGCGCGCCGCTATCGGAAGTCATCGTTCCACCGCTAAACTCCGCCACCACTTCACGCCTGCCGTGGTGAGCGAAGGGCAATCGGGATTGGGTACACTCTGTCATAGCGAAAGCCGTCTCCTCCTGGGCTGAAACATCTTGTGGCAAATATGTTTATGCCAGAGAAGACGGCTTTTTGCCAGACCCTGTGTGAGAATTCCGGGTTAGTTCCCTATCCAGCTCCACTGTGCGTTCTTTTGTGCCTTCTCTGATAAGTGCGCCTTCCTCGACGTGCCCAGCCAGTTGCTTCCACCGAAATAGCAGATCATATAGACCGTATTCAGGCGGTTGCGAGCGTCGGGCCGCAGTCCTAGCACTCGTGTCTGATTGGCAACTTGCGCCGCCTGCACGCCGCCATCGAGAAGAATCACGCCAAGCACCAGGCCCATAGCACGTACCCGAATCCCCAAAAGACCAGGAAGGCCGCCATCACTGTACCGATTGCAATCCGCACTACAAAACGCGGGCTATGTCGGTCCGATAGGCGGCCGGAAATCGGGGCGACGCTCGCGCCCACCGCTCCGATGAGCCCAAACAGCCCTGCCGTTTGACTGCCGTAGTGATACGGAGGCGTCTCGAGCAGAAAGACGAGCGTCGTCCAAAAAGCGCTGAACGCGGCCATGAACATGCCCGCGATAAAGGAGACCTGGCCCAATTTCGGCAGTTCCCGCACAATCGCCCAGATGGAGCGCATCAGCTCGGGATAGGCAATGTAGGATTGCGGGTGAATCTCGGGCAGGAGCAGGCGCAAAAGGAGGGCGAGCAGGAGCGACGCGGCGGCGGCAATCCAATACATGCTGCGCCACGACGAATGCCCGGAGACAAAGCCACTCAGCGTGCGGGCCAGTAGCGCACCCAGTAGCACACCGCTCAAGATGACGCCAATGGTGCGCCCCTGCTGCTCGGGCGAAGCGAGTTCGGTAGCAAGCGGAATCAGGATCTGCGCGATCACGGTCGTGAGCCCGATAAAAAAACTAGCCGCGATGAGCCAGGTCAGATTGCGAGCAACGGCAGCAGCAGTTAGGGAACACGTCACGGCAAGAAACAAGCTCACAACGAGACGGCGCCGCTCGATGAAATCTCCGAGCGGAACAAACATCGGCATCCCGGCCGCATAGCCAATCTGGGTCGCGGTTGCAACTAAGCCGATCTGCGTCGCCGTGACATGAAAGGTGCGGCCCATATCGGCCAACATCCGCTGGTTGTAGTAAATGTTCGCAACCGCGGCGCCGGACGCGAGTGCCATGGTCCTCAGCAGCGCCCGGGACAGTTCAGGCCTGCTCAAGCGAGAAGGGGATTCGATCACAGTTCCTGTAGTGAACGTACACCCTCGCCGCGTTCGTGTCTTTTTCCGTTCGGATTCCCCGACCGGGTGGAATCCCGCGGCAAGCCGACCGCACTTAAATACCCACTTACTCATCCAACGGAACTTCGACGGATGTCCTGCTTTGTGGTCTGGAACCGGGTCATTTTCGTCTTGAATGTTGTCTTTGCAACGGCTAGGATGTCTATGCAGTCATGTGCGCCGCTTATCCGCATATTGGCGCCTTTAATCGTTGCGTTAAAAGAAAATAATTTTGCACTCAAAAAAACCGAACTTTCCATTGTGGGCCAAGTATGCCCTTCATCCATGTTTATTTCTAATCTTCGGGTTTGCAGCACAAGCTCAAACACCAATTCTTACTGCTCAATTCAGTAATTCACGAACAGCGGCCAACCTAACTGAGGGTGCGCTGAACATCACAAACATAAACTCTTCGAATTTCGGGAAAGTGGCCACGTTCGATGTCCAGGGACAGATTTACGCCCAGCCGCTCTACGTTCCCAAGATGATGATGAACGGCCAGTCACACAACGTGCTTTACGTCGCGACGATGCGCAACTTTGTCTACGCTTTTGACGCGGACAGCGGGGCGGAGCTACATACTGTGAGCTTAGGGGCGCCAGTTCCGGCAAGCACCTCGACCGCATTGCCATGCCCAGACTTCAACACGACCGGTTCGTACCTGGGTATTCTGAGTACTCCGGTAATTGATCCGGCAACCGGCTCTCTCTACGTCGTTTCAGCGACTCCCGCCGGTTCGGGCGGGTACACGCACCGCATCTTTGTGCTGGACCTGGCTACGCTTGCTACCAAAGCCGGGCCAGTCACGATTTCGCCCACATTTAGGGGGACAGGGACAGATTCGGCGAACAATCAAGTGACTATGAACCAGACTCGGTATGTGCAAAGGCCCGGGCTGCTGCTGAGTCACGGGAACGTCTACGCTGGCTTCGGCAGCTGCGGTCCGGATCCCGCGCCCTACCATGGCTGGGTGGTGGCATTCGACGCTACAAGCCTGCGGCAAAGTGGTGTTTTCAACACGAGCCCGAACGGCTATGAGGCTGCTATCTGGCAATCAGGTCGTGGATTGGTGGGAGATGCGAACGGAAACGTTTACGCCATGGTCGGGAATGGCAGCTTCGATGGCAATACCGACTTTGCAAACACATTTCTAAAGTTGTCGGCGTCAGCGAATATCCTCGACTGGTTCCTACCACCGAACAGTGATCTATTGGAGTCTTACGATTTAGATCCGAGTTCCGGGGGCCCGATCCTGACGCCGGATACCAATCTTCTTATCGGGGGCGGCAAAGATGGAATCGTGTATGTGCTGAATCCTTCGTCGCTTGGCCAAAGAGGCTCGCCGGTTCAATCCTTTCAAGCCACGCACGTTTGTGATCACGTCAGTGAAAACGGCTGCTACCAGATTCACTCCAGCGCCTACCTGAGCAGCGTTCCCACGCCCATGTTCTACGTATGGGGCTTCAATGACATCCTGCGCTCATACAAGCGGGTAGGTGGCCAGTTTGTACAGAGTGCAACGAACAGCAGCACGGCGGCTGGTTATGCGGGGGGAATGCTGGCGGTTTCAAGTCTGGGCGGTCTACCCGGAACAAGTGTCCTATGGGCAGTGGAACCGTCGGGCGTTGTTCATGCATTTGACGCATTGAACGTGTCGACCGAGCTTTGGAATAGTGGCCAGAATGCGACGCGCGATGCTTTGGGAGAGTTCTCGAAGTTCGGGCAACCGGTTGTTGCTGATGGTAAGGTTTTCGTTCCCACGTTCTCTAATACGGTCGTCGCTTACGGATTACTGCCGACGCCCGGTAGCCCCGGGCAACCGATTGGGTCATCTCCTTCGCCCGGCGGTGATACGACGGTCCCAAAGGTCACCTGCGAAGCCAATCCGAGTGTCCTTTGGCCCCCGAACGGGAAGTCTGTGCAGGTGAATGTCTCGGGCAGTATGAGCGACGCAGATTCGGGCCTGGATCTCGGCACAGCGGCGTACCGCGTTGACGACGAATACAAGGAGGTAAAAGCCAACGCGGCGATTACGGTGGGTGCGGGTGGCGCCTACTCGATTAAGGTGTCGCTCATTGCGGCTCGAAACGGCAACGACAGCGATGGGCGGCAGTATTCCGTGTCCATTATGGTTAAGGACAAGGCAGGCAATCTCGGTACCTGCGTTGCTCCGGTCGATGTGCCGCACGATAACGGCCACTGATCACGCCTGCGCCGGGACAACAGGTTCTGCAATAGCGGTTCTGACGTCCCGGCGCAGTCTCCTGATCCGCCACGCTGTAAGCACTCTGATGAACCGGAGGCGTTCGAGTTCCTGCACGTATCGATTGCCGAACAAAGACTGGCAGCCGAGGTTGTCAGAAGACGGGCCACTCGGAACTTTTGGGGGGATTGAGGCCGACCGGTTGTCCGCGCGTGCACTCACGGGAAGAGTTCACGCCGACAAAGCCGTTGGGTCCCCGGACACGCTTCTGAATCGTATCGCTGGCATTGGTAGTGATGCGCTTCGATCGGCTCGAGCCTAAGGTGCCGATCGCGATTATATGCAAGCCCGTACGGACGACCTGGTCGTCTCCGGACCTAACTAAGCTAGGCTGCTCTGAGCGTGATTGAGGACTTCCGAGCAGTTTTCACCGCAACCCCTCGACGAGCATCAACTGGCTGCCCGCAAACTCGTCCTTCCCGCACAGTAACCAATGCTCATCGGGCGAAACAGCGAGTCCACGGTCCTGAAAAACCGGCCCTGGAAGCACGGCAAGAACTTTAGTCGCATCAGTCACGAAAAAGATAATTCAGAGTTGTCGGCGATACCTTCTCAATCAGATACGCGCCACGGGTTCCAAGCGCGAACTGCATTCGGTGTGTCAGGGCAAGTACTTGAGATTCCTGTCCGCCGCCCCTTGGAACTCGCCACAATTCACCGTGACGCGATTTCAATTAGTTCTCTGGGACTGGCATCGCCCACGTTCAGGGCGGCGAGCTCGTGTCGCGGGTTGAGGGGTACTTTCCAGAGCCGATCGGCCGAGACCAGCAGATTCTGACCGTGGGCGTCGCAGGCGATTCCCGAGACGTAACCGGTGTCGAAATGAAGTGATCTCGGAGGGCCGATGGGGAGCATGTCAGCTGAGAGCCTCGCGGCGAACAAATGGTTGGTTAGAAAAATCCACGGTATGCTCAAACGCGAGAGTCCTGCCGTCAGGCGAGAGAGCCAGTCCAGCGTCACCGCTATGGCGGTTGCGATGGGCGTTGCCAGTCCACGAGTCTCCAATGAGTTTTAGTTGAGCTTGTTGGCCGCTTTCGACGGAGATCCGCACATTCCATATTGGCCGGCTAGTCGCGATATCCCAGCAGAGGGATCCTCTTCGAGGGCAAGTAGATATTTGTTATCCGAGGACCAGGCGAGAAGAGGCGGTGCCCGCACCCAATTTCCGTGCTCAAAAAACTCCATTCCATCCAGATGCAAGCGTGTCAATTCTCTTTCCGGCCCGCCCAGAGATGGGATCAGCATGACTGCGGTGGTGAATGATCCTCAAGCCCTGAGGAAGGCTATATATCGCCCGTCTGGCGACCAGGCCGGAGAAAAATCAGCCGCCTCACCTGTCGTCAAGCGCACGGGCTCGCCGGAACCAATAAGCTTCACGTAAATGTTGGATGGCCGTTTACCCGGCTCGTCCCAAGCGAAAGCGACCCTGATTCCCTCCGGCGAAAAGGTCGGCATCCATTGAAAGCCCGGACTCGAGTAACGCTACGGCGTGTAAAGCGCGATTTGAACGCGTCCCTCTTCGCGGCCACGACGGCCTCAACGGGAGCGGTTACGGGAGCTATGAATCAATATCCGCACAGCAAATCGCTGTATTGCACAAATGCACGCCTTATGAGAACGCGACTGAAGTATTTACCACTGCGCGGCAAAGTTCCCGGATTGCGATAGGATTACGCGCGATACGGAGCTGGATTACCGGGCCGGCTTCGAAAGTTGACCTCGACCGCGCCATTCACACCGGAGCGTGCTCGTACGATCTCAGACGGGTTCGGACGGGATACCGCAACCCAGAGTTACCTAAGTCCGCATTCTGGCCATCAGGTACAAACCTGCGAGCAGGAAGATCGCGTCGGGAGACCAGGCAGCCATCGCGGGCGGTAACTGGTTCAGATCACCGACTTGTTCGAACACGGTGTTGACGCTCCAGTAGGCAATGGCAATTCCAAAGCTGATTCCAACGCCCGCCATCGTGCCTTTGTTGCCGGCCAGGAACGCGAAAGGAATGCTCAGGACCGCCATGATGAACGCGAAGAGAGGTACGGCGAATTTCTTGTAGTACTGAACGCGAAGAGGCGTGGTCTCCAGCCCACTGGCCTTTAGCTCGCTGATGTAGCGGCCCAGCTCCTTGAAATTCATCTCCTTGTATTCCTTTTCTTCCTTCGAGAACCAGGAGGGAGGCTCAGTCAATTGCGGGAACGAGGCCGATTGCCCAAAAAACTGCCGGTAATTGTCAAACTGTTTACCCGCCTCTTTACTCATCCCGTTTTGAAACGTCCAGGTTCCCGCTGTGCGGTTCCAGGTAGCCCGCTGTGCAGAAACCTGATTCACGAGCTGGAAATTTTTTGGATTGAGCTCGTACACGTTTACCCGCGACATGACTGCGCTCTTCGGGTCAAGGAAGTGGAAGTTGTAAATCCGGGAACCTTGCCCATAGACCCACTGGCGGTCAGCACGAAGATAGGTGGCAACCGGCTTTTTCTTAATTTCGGCACGCAGCCGTTCCTGACGGCGGTTTGCTTCCGGAATATAGTAATGATCGAAGGCAAACAACGTGGCGCTGATCGTCAAACTCACGACGAGTACCGGGGCGGCTAACCGATACAGGCTCACTCCGCCGGCCTTGAAAGCAGTCACTTCGTTGTTTTTCGTAAGGATGCCGAAGCAGATCAACGAAGCAACGAGAATACCAATCGGCGTCACATCATAAATTAATTTCGGTGCCAGGTGGAAGAGGTAATCGAGCATGGTAGACATATCGATGTCGTTCTTGACCATGTCGCCCAGAAGCTCGAAAAACGTGAACACCTCGATCAGAGCGAGAAGCGAGATCAGTAGCACTCCGAAGTAGAACAAGAAACTATTCACGACATAGGCGTCGATCAACAGCGGCCTGAACGGGAAAAGACGATACTTTCTCGGCGGCTTCGCCCCGTTCGGGCGCACGCGCGGCATGCGGTTCCGGATCAGGGCCGGCTTCACAACGCTTTGCAGCCACCGGAACACATCGGTATCGCCCGGCTTCTCCAACCGTGACAGCAGCACGATACTGATCAGGGCAAAAACGGCATCTGGCGTCCAGACCGCGAGGGGGACAGGTAAACTGCCTTTTCGCGCCAGTCCGATGAGAGTGATGAAGCTCAGGTAATAGATGAACGCAATCAGGACGGTAATGACGAACGCGCCGGATCGCCCGCCCTTCCGCGACGAAATGCCCAGCGGCACGCCGACCAGGCCCAGCAGGATACAGGCAAGCGGCAGTGCGAAGCGCTGGTGCAACTCGATGGCAGCGTCCACATACTCTTCATGCGACAAACGCTTCTGAGGTCGATACACACGCTTGTAAAGCGGCCCCGTGTCCATTTCCTGCACCGACTTATTTAACTGCAATTCCTCCTGCTTTTGAGCCTGCAGAACTTCGAGCTGACTGGGCGCAGCGGTTGTAATCACCTTCCCGTCTTTATCGGTTTCGCTGCTGCGGACATCCCGCATCTCGAGGATGATCCGGTTGTTCGCGGCATCGGCATGCGGAATCGCCTGGCGCGCGACGATAATGCGGGGACCTTCGCCGCGTTTTTTTCCTTGCTGCTCCAGTTCACCGGCTGGCGTTGTATCGGCGATGAAGACCTTGTGCCACGTGACTTGCTTGCCAACGGCCGTCACATCGTCAACGTAGAGGACTGTGTTGGGGAACTGCTCGTTGAAGATGCGGGATTCGATTTCGCCGGTCAGTTGCGCCGCTGCAAAGTTGCGCGCCACCTTGGTTTCGAGGTGAAGGCATAGTGGCGTAAGCCAAAGAGACGCAAGCGCGGTCAACCCGAACGCACAAAACGAAAACAGAAGCACGGGACGAACGATGGTTGCACTCGAGACGCCCGCCGCCCGCATGGCGACGATCTCGTTGTCGGCGGACATTCTGCTGAGCCCGACAAGAATGCCGACGAGTACGCCCAACGGCAACGCGAATGGTACCGTGGCCGGAAGCGCGTACAGCAAGAGCTTTCCGATAACGGCGGCAGGCGCGGAGACGCGAACCAGTAGAACCGAAAGATGTTCAATCGTTCGCAGAAACAGGACGAAGACAAAAAGGAGCGTTCCCAGAATCGCGCTCGCCAATACCTCGCGAAAAATCGCCCTGCTCAGAATGCGCATCTGGTGTTACTGCGAAACCAGGCTCGGCGGGGGCACGGTCGGGAGCCGTCCGCCTTCGTTTTCGGCGGGAGTCAGGTCAACGCTGTCGAACAGCATGGAGGGCGCGATCACGGAAGAACTGGTAGCATCTGACGCCACATCCGCCATATTCAGGCTGGTGCCGTTGTTCACGTAATTCAATACGTAACGCCGGCTTGAAACGGCCGCAATGTCGCGTAGATCTTTCGCGCTAAATTCACCGAATCGCAAACCGCGGATCAGTTCCTCGCGCCCGTCCGGGTATACCTTGTATGCAAGTAGAGGCGCGTTCAGCGTTCTGCCGAAGCCGCTCTTCTGCATCTGGCGGGCAAGAGATTGCAGTTCCTGGAAGTTAGAAGTTGAAGGAAAATCCAAACGACGAATAATCAACCCGTATTTCAAGCCGGCTGTTTTGACCTTGTCGATCAACCTCTGCCTTAACTGATCTTCCGGAACTCCGCCCTGGGCTTCAACGAAAAGATTGCCGATAACCGCCTCTTCGTTGCCAAACCGGCCGGGCAAGCGGCCGTGCCCATTGGAACCGTTAAATTTCCGCACCGGTTGCCGGCTCAACAGGAAGTCTTTCAGGATACCTTTATCGACGAGAACCAGCGGCCGGACGGGTACGCCTTCATCGTCCACCCGATACTGCCCGGCGAGAACAACCCCCTCAAAGGTTTCTTGTGTCGGATCATCCGAGATGCTCAGCCACTCAGGGACAACTTTCGAGCCAAGCCGGGCCTCCCACACGCTGTCAATCATCTGCGTTGCGGGGCTGTTCGAGCCCGGGGGCGCCAGCGGCTTACGCTGTAGCCGAAGCGCGTCCGTCAACACCTGAGCCACCATCTGGGCCGATGCTTCGCCCTCAAACAGAACCGGTCCTGCGTACTGCTCTCCCTTGGGCGCCTTCAGCAAAACATCCGTTTCCTCCGCCGTTTTCTGCGCAAGGGCGTGCAGAGTTTCCGGGCTAGGAAGTTGAGCGGGGATCATGCCGGTCAGAAAGTGGTGATTCCAGATACGTGTTCCGTCCGGAGCAAGTGCGCTGGCTGTGATGCTAAGGTCCGAAAGCTGTTGCGGAACACGCAAGATGGTCCCTTCCGTATTCACCAATCGATAGGTAGAAGAAATGCTTCTGAACCGCACCTGTGAAGCCGTTATCGACTCGTGCGCCGTGAATACGGCCGAAAGGTTCCGGACCAATTCCTGCCACGACGCTGCATCGATCTTGAACGCAGGCGTCGGCTCGATCATCTGTACCGGAGTTGCGCGCGCGAAATCCGGAGTTTTATCAGCGCCTGCAATTTCCCGCAGTGCGTTGCGCTTGCGACTGATCTGGTCTGCCGAGCTCTTGTAGAGGGAATCGGTGGCAGCCCATAGAATTGAACGCATCGCCGCATAGTTGTCATCAAGCGGGAAGAGCCCAAAACTGGCATGGCCCGAGTAAACCGAATTGGTGTTATCAAAATCGTATCCGCCAACTCGGATGTCGATCCTTGGCTGCCGGATGTGCGCCGCCGTCGAACTGATCAGCCCGCCCAAAGTGGCGGTCGCTGTAAACTCCTCCGTGTCACTGGTCGTGTACTGGATGAAGTAGGGCTTATCGAGATTGCTGAGGGCGAGCGTCTTTGATCGCGCCAATTCGTCCTGCATGGCACGAATCTGCACGTCGGAGGGCAACTGTTTAGAAGTATCCGCCGCGCACACCAGGCAAGCAGAAACCGCAACGAGCGCGACCGGAAACAAACGGCTCGACATCATCGCTCTTCTCCCGGAGGAGGCAGGACCGGCGGCCTGCGCTGTAGGTTTTGCTTCTTCTGGGTTTCTATCTCAGACACCAGGATGGCTGGCGAAACCGCCGAGACGGGAACACTGCCCGACTCAGCTCCGCAAAACCCATTGAAGACCTCCGCGTGGTCTGAAGTCGCTACGATCTTCTGGAAGCTTGCTAACGGCGTCCCCACAATGTCCACGCCGCGAATCAGTTCGTCAGGACGGCCGTCCGCAAACACCCGGTAGACAACCAGGGGAACTACCGTGAACGCCTGCAGTCCCTGGCGCCCGGTCGTCGTGTACCCGCTTGAAACTTCCTCGAAGTACAGCCCGTAGGGTTTATTTTGTCCCTTGATTTGCCTCACCAGTTCTGCACGAAGAGCGACCTGACTGAGTTGCTTCGAGGATTCAACAATCAGATTCGACTGCCGCGAAACGACCTCCCGTCCAGCTTGACGGCGGCCATGCGAATTGGAATGGACAAACTGACCCACAGGCGAGCGGGAAAGCAGAAAGGTTTCGAGCACGCCATTCTGTACAACCTTTACCGGACGAGCCCGAACGCCTTCGTCATCGAAATCGTAGTACCCGATGAGCTCCGCTCCGTTATAGCTTCGACGGGTTGGATCGAAGTCGACGTTGATAAACGAGGGCAGCACTTGCTGCCCCAGCATTCGAGTGAACGTTTGCCCTTCCGAAACATCCTTTTGGCGATGGCCCTCGATCCGATGACCGAAGATCTCATGAAAGAAGACGGCGGCGGCTTTGCCTGAGAGAATGGCTGGACAAAAAATGGGTTCAGCGGGTGGCGCCTGAACCAGCGAGTCCACTCGTGCGGCAACCCGTTCGATGCGAGCCTGAATAGCATCGTCTTTCGGGAAGTGCGCCGGGTCGCCCGCCTCAACAGAATCGAAGGCCTGGACATCCATGCCGTCGGGAGCGATACCGACGCCGCTCACCTCGATGCGGAACAGATTCCTTCCGCCCTGGAGAGCGGACCCTTCTGTGCTTACGATGGTTCGGATCTCGCGGCGAGCCGAGAAGTTTATGTTAGATCCCAGGACATGAGGGTGCGACTTGAATTTCGCTGACCACGCGCGCACTTTGCCCGCCCATGCGTCCGAGTCATAGCTGACGGTTTCCGGCAGATTTGTGAACTTTTCAGGAGACTCCGTCGAGAAGTCCGCGTTTTTTTCCTTCTCCTCCGCGATGAGTTGCTGATCGGTAGTGACCTGTGAGAAACGACGTGCGGCTGCGCGATAAACCCGATCGGTCTCGGACCACAACGCCCGCCGGATCGCATTCGAGTTATCGTCGAGAGTGAGCACTGCAGGGGAGGTAAATCGAATCGGCAGACCTTTATATGGGTGGTAATTGTCGAAGGCCGGAGTGCCCACCCGAACGGTCGTATCCACCGTGCGCCAATGGTTCCTCGTATGTTGCAGGAGAGCGCCCATCGTGGCGGAGGCGGTATCATTCTGCTCCTCGATCACCTCATACGCCATGTAGTATGCGGCTGGATCCGCCTTCGACCGCAGAACGGAGAACTCACGGTTCAGCTCATCGTTCAGGATGCTGACCAGTGACATGACAACGCCGTCGGATGGGTGGACGGGAAATGGAATCAGGAGCAGAAGGGGAAGTGAGAAAGCAAAGGCTTTCCGCCGCTGAGGCCAAGCTTGCACACGGGCAGCCTCCTCCACCAATCGCCGGATTGTCAGGGGCAAATTTCAGAATATCAACCGCCCCTGGAGCCGATGGCACGGGTCTGCCGGAGGCCGCAGTTTTCTTGAACGGGCCGCTCACCGGATGGCATCTCCATCCTCGATGAGTTTACGGATCGGGTTCCCTGTTTCTGTCCTCGGGGCGCCTGGAATAAAGAGCAATGACACGCGAAGGTGGCAGTCCAATCCACACCTCAAGACCTCGCTTGAGTACCTGCAGCACGTCTTCGACTACCTGGAAGCGAACAGTATCTCCATGTATCGCATGTCTTCGGATTTGGCGCCGTATGCCACTCACCCGGATCTTCCGCAATTTCACAATCAGGTGGCGGAAAGCCGGAAGGAGTTGAAGGCCCTTGGAAGGCGGGCGCGTGATCTCAACCTGCGCCTTTCGTTCCATCCTTCTCAATTCATTGTTCTGAACAGTCCGGAGGAATCGCTTCGGGAAAAGAGCATCTGGGATTTGCGGGTTCAGGCCGAGATCCTGGACCGCATGGAGCAGGGACCCGAAGCCGTTCTGGTCATTCATGCCGGCGGCTCTTATGGGGACAAGGCAAGCGGGATTGATCGCTGGTGCAGGACTTGGGATCGTCTACCGGGCGAGGTCTCGCGCCGCCTGGTGCTGGAACACGACGACATTCGCTACAGCGCAGCCGATGTGTTGGAGATCCATAAGCGCACAGGCGTGCGCCTCATCTTTGACGTTCAGCACTTCTGGTGTTTAAACCCCGAACGGCTCGACCTCCGAGACACGCTCGCGCGGTTTCTCGCCACATGGCCTTCGGAGCTTCGACCCAAGCTGCACTTCTCTTCCCCTCGTACTCAAATGCGAGAGGCGAAGCGAAAAAATCCGAAAACAGGAAGAAAGAAGAGCGTTCTGCTTCCTCCTGTCTGGACTGGGCACGCCGATTTCATTCACCCGTTCGAGTTCATCAATTTCTGGCGCATGATGGGCCCGCTTGAGGTGGACGTCATGCTCGAGGCGAAAGCGAAAGACCTGGCTCTGCTTCGGTTGCGGAACGATCTGACGCGCTATGCAGAGAACGAAATTGCGAAACTGTTTGGAGTGGAGACTCTGGCGAGTACCCGGCTCGAGGACGAAGCTGAAATCGAGATCGATCCGGGGGAACTCGAGACCGCGTAAGCTGTCAACATGGAACACAGCTTCGATACGCCGCCTACCGTTTTGTTCGGAGCTGGCGCCCGGTTCCGGCTTTCGGAAGAGCTGAAGCGTTTGGGCGTGGCTCGGATACTCGTCGTCAGCGATAACCACCTCGTTCAAACCGGGGTGATCGACACCTTTCAGAGCCAGCTTCGAAACGAAAACATCGAAGCGACGATCTTTTCTGACGTTCAGCCAGACCCGACGGACGTCAACGTGCTGGCGGGCTTAGAGATGCTGCGACAGTGCGGAGCCGAGGCACTCGTAGCCGTTGGAGGAGGCAGCGTGATTGATGCAGCCAAGATCATTTCGATCGCTGTCGAAAACCCAGGTCCGCTGTCTCAGTTTCAGGGTTACCATCAGATACCAAAGCCGGGGATACCGCTCGTAGTCATTCCCACAACGGCGGGAACGGGCAGCGAAGCGACAAAGGCGGCTGTCATCACGGACACCGCGCGGCAAGTGAAGATGATGATTTTAGACCGAAAGATCATGCCGCGAACTTCGATCGTCGATTATGAACTTACCCTAACGATGCCGCAGTCCCTCACTGCTCACGTCGGGATCGATACTCTTGTTCATGCCATCGAAGCCTTCGTCTCCAAGAAGGCCTTCGGCATGACCGACAGTCTGGCTGTGTCGTGCATTCGGCTCACGTCGCGTTATTTGCCGGTTGCGTATCGAGAAGGCGGGAACCGGGAGGCTCGGGAAGCAATGGCTCTGGCGGCGTGCCAGGGTGGAATGGCGTTCACGAACAGCAGCGTGTGCTTGGTCCATGGGATGAGCCGGCCGATCGGGGCGGTCTTCCACCTGCCGCATGGTTTGTCGAATGCAGTGCTGCTTCCGACAGTGACCCGATTCTCCGTCCCCGGCGCTCCCGCCAGATATGCGCGTGTCGCCCGAGAAATGGGTCTCGCTTCAGAGGATCAGGACGACGATGATGCATGCGGCGCACTCATAGAGGGTCTCGAGCAATTTAATCATCAGCTCGGCGTCCTGAGGCTGCGAGATTACGTCGGGAGATCTCAATCCGAATTCGAGAGTCATCTGCCCAAAATGGCTAGTGACGCGGTCGCTTCGGGTAGTCCCCAGAACAATCCCGTCGTGCCCTCGGCCGACGAGATTGTTCAACTCTACAAACAGGCCTGGTGAGGAAACGACCTCAGGCCCGGCCGCTTACCCTTACCCGTGCCCAGCCTCGTTGAGGTTGAACATCCAACTGATACCGAACTGATCTGTGAGCATGCCGAAACGAGCTGCCCAGAATGTCTTTTGCAGCGGCATGGTCACCTTCCCTTTTTCGCCGAAGGCATTGAATAGCCTTTCAATCTCTTCGGCGGTATCGCAATCAAGGGAGATGGAGAAGTTGTTCCCGAGCGTAAACGGCATGCCGGGCATGGTATCGGACGCCATAATGGTTCCCTTGCCCTTCGTCAGTCGGGCATGCATCGTACGATCTTTAGCTTCCGCGGGCATGGGATTAGGAGCCTGAGAAAACGGAATAATGTCCAATTCACCCTCGAGGCACTTTTTGTAAAACGTCATCGCATCACGACAGTTTCCATCGAAGGTCAGGTACGTTGTGAAGTCTTTCATTCGTGTTCCTTTCTGTTACTTCCCTTTTGCTTTCAAACCGAATAGATGTACATCGTTTCCTGGCCGGTCAGCCTTAATCGTCCATCTTTGTAACAACAAGCTTCGCTATATGCATCGTCCGATCGTCATGCCTTGAAGTACTCGCCCGGTTTGACATAATTTCACCGATGCCGCCAGGCTGTCAATTCTTTTCAGCACTTTTGCTGCCGCGACAATCCTTTCTGCGCAAGCGCCGCAGGTGCGCGGGATACCGCTGAGCGAACAAATGCACCAGGGAATCCAACTCGATCTGGACGGGAACGGCGTCGAAGCTCGCGCAGGCTTTCAGAAGGAGATAGACGGCGCCGCCAAAGCGAACCCCCAGCGCGACGGCCATGTCGTGGGCATTCGAGGGCTTTGCCCGATCTTTCAAGCGGAAGAAACTCGCGACGAGTTGGCCCCTCGGGAACTAAAAATAAAGTTCAGAGCCAGTTGCAATTGACGTGGCGTGTCCAGGAGATCCGCGCTGCCCCATGGAACGGCACATCTAGACTGGCAGGATCCTCTATAGTCATTCCGCGGCGCGGTCAAGATAGTAAGTACTGAATTCACAAAAGCTAACAGCTTCCGCGAATGTTACTGGTTGATGACGCTGCCGTCCGAACGACGGACTACGCCCCATCCGCCATTCAGGATCTTGCGCGACCCAGTCTCAGCGCCAAACGGGTATTTCGCTGCCGCTTTCATGTTGATCTCTACGCCCCAGCCCGGCTTCTCGTTCGCATAGACATATCCGTCCTTCACGACCGGATAGCCTTCGAACACATCCTGCAAGCGTTCGTTGGCAAACGTCCACTCCTGCACCCCAAAGTTCGTTGAGACCAGATCAAGCGTGACGTTGGCGCAGTGCCCAACGGGAGAAACGTCTCCCGGTCCGTGCCAGGCGGTTTTCACCTGGAAGGCTTCGGCGAGCGCAGCAATCTTCCTGCTGGGCGTCAGACCGCCCGCTTGGGAAACGTGGACACGAATGAAATCAATGACGCTGCTCTTGATGACCCCACTCCATTCATGCGGGCTATTGAAGAGCTCGCCCATGGCCAGAGGTGTTGAGCAGTTGGCGCGAATCTGCTTGAAGTAGTCGATGTTCTCCGGAGATAGCGCATCCTCCAGGAAGAAGAGCCGAAATTGCTCCATGTCCTTCGCAAAG
Organism: Bryobacteraceae bacterium; assembly: GCA_045807925.1. GTDB lineage: Bacteria > Acidobacteriota > Terriglobia > Bryobacterales > Bryobacteraceae > Bog-105. The sequence continues at coordinate 15,294 of JBJMGK010000099.1, forward strand.
GAAACGGCAAGCCGGGGCGGTACTCGCTCATGCACGTCATGGAGCAGTTCGATTTCATTCCCCAGCTCTTTACGTGCCGCCTCGAACAGTTGCAGAGTGCGACGCACGTACGGCAGCGGTTCGAAGATTTCATCTTCAGGGGAGACGTTGGGTGATTGCGCGGTAACCACCGGAGCCGCGCCGTAAGCGGCCATACCGGGCACACCAACCTGCAGTCGGACCACTTTGATTCCTTGCGCCATCAGCTTGCGAGCCTGATCAAGCGTCTCCGAGATCTCGCGCCCGGACGCGTGCGAGTAGATCATGGCCCCTCGCCGCTGTTTCCCGCCAAGCAACTCGTAAACAGGCATACCCGCTTGCCGACCTTTGATATCCCAAAGGGCCTGGTCGACCCCGCTGATCGCGTTGTTCAGGACAGGCCCGTTCCGCCAGTAGGACGAGTTGTACATGGCCTGCCATAGGTCTTCGATGGCATCGGTCGGACGTCCCAAGAGGAAGGGCTTCAGGTAGCGTTCAACGGCAGCAACGACAAGGTCCGCGCGCTGCGTAAACGTCGCGCACCCGTAACCGTACAGGCCGTCCTGATCCGTGTCAATCCGCACCATCGCCAGCCGGACGGTTGCGGGGGCCGTACAGATGACGGAGACGTTCTTGATCTTCGGGATCGGCATCCCGCGCAAGTATGAAGCGGGCAGAACCGCGAGCGCTGCGCCCCCGAGGAACTGCCGGCGCGAAGAGGTCGTTTGTTTAATCATCCGTAACTTCAGATCTTATGTCAGGAAAATAGCCGGTCAGAGGACTTCTCGTTGTTCCAGAGCGGAGTCGGCTCAAAATAGCCGGGCACCAGGAGATGCTGCTTCACGACATCCTCGTTGAGCGTGACCCCCAGCCCCGGCTTATCAGGCACGGTGATGTAACCATGATTCACAATCGGCTTCTCGACACCCTCCACCAGCGAATCCCACCAGGGCACATCCACCGAGTGATTTTCCATGGCAAGGAAGTTGCTGGTGGCTGCGATGGAGTGCACGCCGGCCATGCAGGCAACGGGGCTTCCTGCAAAGTGAACCGCCATCGCCACGCCATATTCCTCGGCCATGTCACCGATTCGCTTCGTTTCCAGAACGCCGCCCGAGGTCCCCGGATCGGGATGGATGATATCGACCGCGTGCGTTTCGCATAGCTTCTTGAAGCCGTCTTTCAGGTAGATGTCTTCTCCAGTCAGGATCGGAATATCCACTTCACTCGAAATCTGTTTCAACAGATCGGTGTAGTACCACGGAACCATGTCTTCGAGCCACGCCATATTAAACTGCGTCAGCTTCTTGCCCAGCCGGATACAAGAGTTCACGCCGATATGGCCGAAGTGGTCGGCCGAGAGAGGCACATCCATACCTACTTGAGATCGAACCACCGAAACATACTCCGCCATCAGGTCGAGGCCCTTGTCCGTGATCTCGATGCCCGTCAGCGGGTGCTCCTTCCAGAAAACATCGCGCGTGGGATCCATACCCAACGGGTGTGTCAGCGCACCCGGTACGTTCTGGATGAGATCGACTCCAAGGTCCATCTTGAGCCACGTGAACCCCTGATCCATGCGCGCCTTCAGACGCTGGCCGTACACTTTCGGATCTTCCGATTCGGTCGTGTCACAGTAAATTCGAACCTTATCCCGGTATTTGCCCCCGAGCATCTGGTACACCGGCACGTTGAACGCCTTACCCGCAAGGTCCCAAAGCGCCATCTCTACGCCGCACACGCCACCTGCTTGCCGCGATTGTCCGCCAAATTGTTTGATCTTCCGGAAGATTTTCTCGACCTCGCAGGGATTTTCGCCGAGTGTCCTACTCTTCAACATCAGCGCGTACGTGGCACTGGCGCCATCGCGAACTTCGCCGAGGCCGTAGATGCCTTGATTCGTGTCGATGCGCACCAGCGGGCAGGTCATGGGCGCCTTCGCAAGGGTAGCCACCCTCAAATCCGTTATCTTCAACTCCGAAGGTTTGGAGTTTGTATTCGTGTTACGCGGAAGTGCTTCCAGCACTTCATCCGCCCAGAAGGACGAGGCCGCCAACGCGCCCGCACCTTTCAGGAAATTCCGCCGACCGAGTCCCTTCGATAACTTACTCATCAGACGCTCACCGCCCTTCGGGTGGGAAGCTTATCACACATCCTTCTAGTCTCCTGTCACATTGATTCGTGACATAAATCAAGATGATCGGCCAACAACGCTGGTACGTTGAGCGAAACGCGCAATACTCGCCAGGATCTGGTCTGCCGTTCTGGTCCAGACGAACGGTTTGGGATCTTCGTTGTGAACATCGATGTACTCCCGGATAGCGCTTTCCAGTTCTTTGACGCTGCGGAAGATACCACGGCGAATGCGCTTGTTGGTGATCTCAGCAAACCAGCGTTCGACCAGATTCAGCCA